>JADFSP010000001.1 GCA_022560695.1 Pseudomonadota bacterium | reverse complement strand
CAACGCCGCGAATGGCACCACACTTGCTTATGAGCCTGTCGTCGGAGTGCGCCGTCGCATGATCGAGACGAATCGTCGCTTCGAGCAGTCGATCACGCAGATTCAGGTGTCGGCAGGCCTCGAAGGCACGTTCAACGATCTGGACTGGGAGGTGTATTACAACCGTGGCTACCGCAGCCGTACAGACAACGATCGCGGCCAGTTCTCCGGGGCGCGGCTCTTCAACGCCATGGGTCCATCAGCCGACCTGCAGGACGCAAATGGTCTGCCGGGCCAGGACGGCCAGCCCGAGTGCTACGCTAGTCCCGGCACCGATCCCGGCGGCGTGGATGCGACCACCCTGATCACAGGCTGCGTACCGATGAACTTCTTCGGCGGCGGTGCTGTTGACCCGGTGACAAGTCAACCGACACTTACGACGTTGACGCAGGACATGATCGACTACGTCCGAGCTGATCTCATCGACACGTACACGGAGACGATGGATTCGGCGCTCGCGGTCGTGTCCGGATCCGCGTTTGACATGCCGGGCGGCGAAATGGGATGGGCTGCCGGTCTCGCGTACTGGGGTCAGACGTTCACGTATAATCCGGATTCGGGTAAGGCTACCGGTGCGGTGACGGGTAACGTTGGCGCAGGCACTGATGGCTCGCTGTACAACACCAGCGTTTTCGCAGAAGTTCTGCTGCCGGTCTTCGATAACGGCACGCAGGCTGTCGATATCAAAGCGGGCGTCCGTTACGATGACTGGAACGCGTTCGACAATGAAACGACCTGGCAGCTCGGTGTCGAGTTCCAGGCATCGGATAGCCTGAAGCTGCGCGCAACGGCCGGTACGGTTTTCCGCGCTCCGACGATCGAAAACCTCTTCGGTGGTCAGCTTGACAGCTTCCCGACCTACAGCGATCCGTGTGTTCCTGCAGCAGGGCAAGCATTGCCGGCGGGCTGTGCCCAGCTCGGCGTTCAGGTCGACAACCAGGTCCGGTCGCGTATCGGCGGTCAGCCGAACGTGATACCCGAAACCGGTGACACGTTTACCGCTGGTCTGGTCTGGAGTCCCGAATTCGGTGACAGCAATACGACCGTGACGCTGGACTACTGGCAGGTCGACATCGAGGACGGTATCAGCTCTCTGGGTGTTCAGTTCATTCTGGATCAGTGTCACCTCGCCGGTGATCAGACCCAATGCGCCAAGATCACGCGTAATGCCGACTTCAGCGTCGCGCAGATCCTTGATCTCGACATCAACGTCGCGGATCAGGGCGCTCAGGGTATTGACACGGAGATCCGCTGGGGCATGGATACGGACGTTGGTCAATGGGAGGCCGCGCTGCTCTGGTCGCATTTGCTGAAGCGCACGAAAACAGCGAACCCGCTCAGCGCGGAAGAGGATCTGTCTGGTCGATTCACCGATCCGACAGCTGAGGACGGCGGAGCGTATGCTACGGACAAGTTCAACTACTCTATCCAGTGGTTCCGCAACAATCTCTCAATTGGTTACCTCGGCGAGTACATCAGTGACCTGGATGCCGATACGTTCTGTAACTGCTTCGCTGGTAATCAACCTGATGGTACTTACAGACAGGCGATCGATTCCTTGCTGTATCACGACATTGTGGCCACCTACACATTCCCGACTACGGGTACGAACATTGCCCTCGGCGTGACCAACATTACGGACGAGGAACCGCCGTACATCGACACCGGGTTCAATGCAAACACGGATCCTTCGACGTATCGGTTGTTCGGCATTGGCTACTACGTGCGTCTGACGCAGAGCTTCGAATAAATCAGAGTTTCTCTGATTGCACGTACGGAAGGGCCGCTACTCGCGGCCCTTCTTTTTTGTGTATCGGGTAAAGTGCTGGTGCTGGAATAGCAGACGAACTAGAGGCCGCGTTTGTTCGCCCAGAGATTGTCGTCGTCTGCCAGCGCGTACAGCGCTTCTGCGTTCTCGATCAGCGTCTCTGACGAGTCATCCTGCAGCCGGGCTGCGTCCAGCTGCCACTTCATCGCGAAATGTTTCGCTGCTTCTCTTGGGGTGCTGGCGGCGGCCGAACCCAGGTGATCCAGCGGGATATCGCCGCAGATGAACCACCGGAAATTTCTGGCATCACTCTGCTCCCGGGCCTTGCCGATCAGTAACTGGAACGGCAGCGTCCACGCCGGCTTGACTTCTATCAGGGCGCCTTCGAACACCTGCAGCTTGATCAGTGTCTGCACGGCCGAGTCAAGTTGCGACCGAATCCAGGGCTGCAATTTTTCCGATATGTCGTTGCTGGTGATCTCCAATCTCTCTCCCCTTTATGTTCCTGGGATTAACCGGCGCCAACGCGCCGCGTGGCAGATCATCGTGTCGCAATGAGTACCCAGGCCAGGGCACGGTCTTCGCCTGAGGGCACGAGCGGATCGGCGCGCTCCAGCTTAAATCCTCGCCCGCTCAGATTTTCACAGATACGATCGAAAGACTCCCGGTCAATGGCGGCCTCGCACATCGACGACATGCGCTCGGCATAGGCTTCCAGTTCGCCGTCCATGCGGCTCAGCCAGTCGAGCACCTCTGTGGGTTCATAATTCTGAATTTTGCTGTGTATTCGACCGACGTCGTAATACAGGCGAGCTACAGTATCGCCGGCAACGTGCTCGCCATATTGTCCGATGATCGACTCGGCGGCTCGAACAGCAGGTGCGAGCTGCTTTCCGGCGGCCTCGTAGGGCGCTCGATCTGCGCCACGAACCGCGTCGAACCCTGTCCGGAAAACCTCTCTGGATAGCGGGATAAATTTCGACTCCTGCAGAGAAGTAATTGCAGCCAGGCTATCCTCGCATTCCTTATGCACGCTGCCCCCGTCGATATGCATCAGAAGTGCGAGCTGACCGCCGTCAGCAACCAACCTGGCAGCCTCGTCAATCGCCTCGAGCCCGGCGTACTCGACACCGAACTGGCTCGTCGCAATATCGTAAGCGCCGTCATCTAGTGGGATGGAGCGGGCATCCGCAACGATGCCACGTACGCCAGGAAATCTGTCGTGAACATTGTCAATTGCGGCGGCTGCTACATCGATGCAGGTAACGTGGGAATTTTCGCTCCCCAAAACTTCCAGCGCTCGCTCAACGACCGCGCCGTTGCCGGTCGCGATGTCGATTAGTTTTGGTGCGTCATAATTCTCCTGCGCGGCTCGAAAGAACTCATTCCAGAACGTCAAAATAGCTGGGTGGTTGACACCGCCGCTGGTGTAAGCACCAATATCGCCGGTACCCTGCCAGTAGGTATTCCAGCCTTTCAATATTGGTGAAGCGTCCGATTTACTCATGCCGATTCCGATGTTCGGGAAACGTGGTGCCGCAGTATAGCAACCGATTCAACAATCGCGATATCGGTATATCGCTCGACGCAAAGTCGATTGATTCGCACAACGATCAATGTCAGATTACGTCGATGAATACAGAAATTACGAACCTGAGTAATGCGGGCAGACAAGCTGCTGCAAGACAGGACTGGGAAACGGTCCACCTCTGTGCGGCCGGAATACTGAATCGCGCAGGTCAGGATCCCGAAGGCTATTTCTTGCTGGGTCTTGTCGAGAAGGCGGCGCAGAAGCCAAAAAAGGCTATTGACGCATTTGAGGCAGTATTACGTATGGATGCGAAGCGCTACGATGCTGCCGTCGAACTTGCTAGCCAATATTCCATGGGGCGACGCAATGCCGAGGTTGCGGCTTTGCTCGGTCGCTATGAAGGGTCACTTGCAAACAGCCCTCGATACCTCGATATGGCGGCAACCGTCTATACTGAAGTCGGGCTGCCGGAAAAGGCTTGGCCACTATATCAAAAAGCCTACGAGTTGCAGCCTGAGATCAGCCTGTTTCAGGCAAATCTCGCGGCCTGTGCCGTGTATGTCGGCGAAATCGACACAGCCCGGGAAGTCTATAAGGAGCTACTCAGCAACAATCCGACGCATCAACGAAATCACTACCAATTCGCGCGCCTGGCGAGGGCCACAGATTCGCAGCACATCGAGCAGATGGAACAAGTACTGCGTGAAACAGATTTGCCTCCTGACCGGAATATCTTCCTGTACTACGCACTCGGCAAGGAGTACGAGGATCTGCAAGAGTGGGGCAAGGCATTTGAGTACTTCAAGCGAGGCGGGGACGCGGCGACGAGTGTCGCGAATTACGATATTGATGATGATATAGCTATCATTGATACAGCTATCGAGGTATGCAATACCGAGTGGTTGCAGCGTGGGTCGGTGCCGCAGCCGGCGGAAAATACACCGCTCTTTATCGTTGGACTGCCGCGAACGGGGACAACACTGACCGAACGTATCATTGCCAGCCACTCGAAAGTTCAGAGCGTCGGTGAAACGGAATTTGTTCAGATGGTTCTGCGCCGGGAAAGCAAAGTTCAGGCGCTCGATAAGATGGCCCCAGCGATGATTAAGTCAGTTGCGGACAAGGACATTTCGTTGATTACGACTGGATATATGAACGCGATTCGTTACCGCTTGAATGAGGAACCGATTTTCATTGATAAGCTTCCCTTCAATATTAACTATCTCGGTTTCATTGCCAAGGCTTGGCCCGATAAGCCCATCGTTCTCATGCAGCGAAACCCGATGGATGCGTGTTTTTCAATGTACAAGCAGGTGTTCACCTGGGCGTACAAGTTTTCCTACAGCCTTGAGAACCTGGCTCGCTATTACGTAGCATATGACCGATTGTGTCAGCACTGGCGTGAATTATTAGGTGACCGACTCGTTGAGGTTCAATATGAGGAACTTGTCGCCGATCAGGAGGCACAGACACGCCAATTGCTGGATCGCCTGGGCCTCCAGTTCGAACAGGCTTGCCTCGATTTTGAAAAAAATGTTGCACCGACTGCAACCGCGAGTTCGGTCCAGGTTCGGGAAAAGATGCACACTGGATCGGTCGATCGCTGGAGACATTACGAGAAACAACTGCAGCCGCTGGTCAATCAGCTTGAAGATGCGGGAATTTCGCTTGGCTAGAGGCTGCCGTTGATACCTGAACTTAATCAAATCAGTGCTGTTGCCCGTCAGGCGGTGGTGTCCCGCGACTGGGCACGTGTCAGCGCCTGCGCCATGGAGATTCGGCGTCGGTCACCCGAAGATCCCGAGGGTGCGTTTCTGATGGGTTTGGTGCAAAAAGCAGGACAAAGAACAGAGGCCGCCGCCGAATACTTCGAACATGCGTTGCAGCTGGACGCAGACCGATACGATGCCGCCGTGGAATTGGCGAACCAGTATCTTGTAATGCATCGATACGCTGAGGCGCGAGATCTCTTAGAAAAATGCAAGGACAAATTGGCAAACAGCCCGCTGTATCTCGATATGGCCGGTACAGTGTACTCGGCGATGAGCCTCCACGAGGACGCGTGGCGACTCCACAAACGAGCTGACGAACTGCAACCAAACGTAGAGACGATTCAAGCGAATCTTGCTTCGTGCGCTGTTTACGTGGGCAAGATCGATGAAGCCAGATCAATTTACCGAAAACTTTTGAAACAGCATCCGAGCCACCAGCGCAATCACTACTCGCTCGCACAGCTCGACAGGGCACGCAATGATCGTCACATCAAGAAAATGCTGAAGGCTTTGCGCAAGGGAGACAAGAACCCTGAGAACAATATCTATCTTTACTACGGGCTTGGCAAGGAATACGAGGATCTCGGGCGCTGGAACGACGCATTTCGATATTTCAAAGCGGCGGGCGACGCGGTCAAGTCGGTCGGCGACTATAGGGTTGACGACGATGTTCAACTGATGGATAAGATCGTCGATGTCTGCACTCACGCATGGCTGAACGATTCGCCATCGAAGGCAAGCACCGACAAGACACCAATTTTCATTGTCGGCCTGCCACGCACCGGCACAACGTTGACTGACAGAATCCTGTCAAATCATTCCCTGGTTCAAAGTGCCGGTGAAACTCAGTTACTGCAAATGGTTCTTCGCGACGGCGCTCGCGCGGAGCATCAAATCGGGATCACTCCGCAACTGATTGAAAAGGCAGCTGTTCGGGATCCTGCAACGATCGCTAATTCGTACGCCGAAGCGATTGCGTACCGTTTGGGTGACGAACAGTTTTTTATCGACAAGCTTCCCGAAAACGTCTTGTACCTGGGATTCATTGCCAAAGCATGGCCCGATGCTCGCATCATTCACCTTCGGCGACATCCGATGGACACGTGTTTTGCGGTTTACAAACAGTCCTTCTTCCGATTCGCGTACTCGCTGGATGACCTCGCACAGTACTATCTGGCGTATGACCGCCTGAGCAAGCACTGGCGGGACGTATTACAGGACCGGATGATCGAAGTGCAGTACGAGGAACTGGTGAGCAATCAGGAAGAACAGACTCGCCGATTACTTGACTTGCTGGATTTTGAGTTCGAGGAATCGTGTCTGCAATTTGATCGCAACGCGGCGCCGATCGCCACAGCAAGTTCAGTGCAGGTGCGCGAAAAAGCGCACACACGCTCGGTTGACAGGTGGCGAAAGTTCGAACACCAGCTAAAACCGCTCAGAGCAAAGCTTGAAGCAGGCGGTATCGTCGTCGATTAATGGGGTCTGACCCCTTTTTCGGCCTTAGTCGACGCTCTGTGGAATGTCCTCACCGAGCATCAGTGCACGCACGAACCTGACCGGTGGCGAGCCGTAGGAGAGCACCTGGTCGTGGTATCGGCGCAGCGTGAATTCATCGCCCCACGCCCGCTCGACTGCGCCACGCATTTCGATGTGCTCCTGGTAGCCGACAAAGTAGGTTGACAGCTGCGCAGAGGTCAGCTGCGCTCGGATCCACTTACCGGCGGCTTCACGCTCTTCCTGAAAACCTCCTTCGATCATCAATTTCATCGCCTGATCACGAGTCATGCCGTCGACGTGGATCGCAGAGTCGATGATGGCGTTAGTAACAGCTCGCAGATACCACTTGAGGTTGATCAGCCGCATCAGCGGATCGCGATCCAGGTATCCCTCGTCGATCATCATGCGCTCAGCGTAAACAGCCCAGCCTTCGACAAACGGACCGGACCACAACACGCTGCGCAACGTGGATGGGTAGCGATTGCTGTGTGCGATCTGCAAATAGTGCCCGGGTACACCCTCGTGAATGGTCAGGTCCTGTATCGAGAGCAGGTTGTACTCGCGCAGGAACGACGTAACCTGCTCGTCGGTCCAGTCCTCCGGCAGCGGGTCAACCGCGTAAAACGATTTCTGGCCCTTGTCGAGCGGTCCCGGCGGATCCAGGTAGGCGAGTGCAACGCCACGCTGGAACTCCGGCATGATGATGATCTCAACCGGGTCGTCCGGCATCGCCACAATATTGTGCTCGATAACAAAGTCCGTCGCCTGTTGCAGGTACTGCCGCGCAACGGCCACGATGCCATCTCGAGGCGGCAATTGCTGATAGGCCTTTTCGAGTGCCGTACGGACGATCGCCTGTTTGTATGGTTCAGCGGGATCATCCGGAAAAGCCGTCAGCGGATGCATTTCGGCGTAGATTTGCCTGACGATCTCGTACATTTTATTGCGCACGGACTGGTACTCGCTTTCCGCGCGGGCCCTGACGTCCCTGCGACTCATCGGCGAGATCAGCGCGAACGCAAGTTTCGCATCGTACAGTTCGGCGCCAATGCGAAAATCGCCGGCAGCCCTGGGCAGCAGCTCTTCCTCGAGCCAGGTCTGATGTTTCGAAATCGCATCTTTCGCCAATTTGATGGCGGCGTCGAGGCGGTTCCTCTCGCCGGATGGCAGTACATCCATTTCGGGAACGACCATCGACTCGATTATCGATACGAGCCCCCGGTTCTGCTTGATTGCGGTCTCGGCGTGAATCTTCGGTACCCGTTCGGGCTGCAGTGAGCCGCGAGCCTGCTCAAGAAACCTCGGCAGTTGCTCAAGTCGGGACGCAGTGCTGACCAGGCGCGATCGGATCGGCGCGAAGTCGCGCGCGACGAGACCGTAGATCGAACGACCGGACAGGTTGATGTAAACCAGCGGATTCCATGCCCACTCCTGCAATGTGTTGAGCGACCACAATCTCGATTCGATTTCGTCGTGAAGAATCTCCGCGTCGATTTGATTCGCACGTGTCAGATCGTTGCGGTCGATCGCCGCCAGTGCGGCTTTGTAGTCCTCATACAAGTCACGGCGACGTGCGCGCGCTGCAGCATCAACATTGTCGAGCCTTGAGTCCGCACTGTGATCGCCGATCAATGTCGCATTGGCTGGCGAGAAATTGGTGAGATCGCCGATGTACTCGAACGTCAGCTTCTCGAACGCTTCGTCGTCCGCCGAGCCGGCCAGCGCATTGCAGGCAAGCAAAAAAAGTGCGGGTATGGTCAAGAGTTGCTTCACGGCTTGCCGACGATAGCATGGTGGTGCCTGTCAGGCAGCTGTAATATCGGTGCATGACTCGATGCTGTTTGCTCGTTCTTTTTCTGTTTGCCGGCCCAGTATGTGCACAGGCTGACGATCGGCTGCCCGCGTACATACTCGAATTGCCGGTCTCTGTCGACGCAGTATTTGTGGCGGAAACAGAGACCGCAAAACTGCACCGCTTCGTGCATGCATCGTCGGATGCGAAGTATCGGGACAGCCGCTACATGTCGATCGGGCAGAACGGTGTCGGCAAGAAGCGTTCGTGGGACCGGCGTACGCCACTCGGCATCTTCTTCGTATCCGAGCAGCTGGACACGAGTCGCCTGCATGAAAGGTATGGCGTCATGGCGTTTCCGCTCGACTATCCGAATGTCTGGGACCGCGGCATGGGGCGTACCGGCGACGGCATCTGGATTCATGGCGCCGCGCCTGGTGCCGGGCGGCGCCCGCCGCTGGACACCGATGGCTGCATCGCGTTGGCAAATGACGAGTTGTTGGCGCTCGCGGATGAACTAAAACCGCTCATCACGCCTGTGATTATTACGCGCGTGATGCGGTGGCTGCCGCCCGGCCGTATAGAGTTACTGCGTAGTGAGTTTCGCGCCGCGCTGGATGCGTGGGTGATGAGCTACGAGTCCGGCGATCTGCACAGCTATCTCTCCCTGTATGCCGACGACTTCACTTATCGCGGCTTGCGGCGAGACGAGTGGTCGGCGTTTCGCTTGCAGGTCTATGACACTCAGGTGATCGAAAAAGTATGGATCGATGATGTCCTGCTGCTTGCAGATCCGGAAGAAGAGGGTTTGTTTCTGAGCCGGTTTCGACTGACTATCGGCGGCGGCGGGCATACCACACGCACGACAAAACGCTTGTACTGGCGCCGCTCGGACGATGCCATATGGCGCATTGTCGCCGAGGATAACGGCTAGCAACGCGCTTATTCAACAGGCTGCTAGAGCTAGCGCAAGTTCTCGCGTGCGATGAGCTCATCGATTACTTCGATCAGTTTCGGGTAGCTTCCGGCCTCAGTGGCACCGGTGCGGTACTTGCCATTGACAACGATTATCGGCACGCTGGCGATGCTATAGCGACGCGCAAGATCCCTCGCAACACGCAATTTCTGATCGACTTCGAATGACTGCCAGGTACGTTCGAACTCAACCGGGCCAACGCCGAAGCGTTCGAACAACTTGCGGATCGACTCTTCTGACGTCAGCCGATTGCCGCGGCGGTGGTATTCCTGGAACACGGCCTCACGAAATGCATCCGGATCCTTGATAACTCCGTTTCGACCGAGGACCTCTTCAGCATAATAAAGCCGGGCATGCAATTCTACGAGTCTGTTCCAGGTGGCAGGAATGCGCACGAAGCGCACATTCGGAGCCTTGTTGGCGTTCCAACGACGGAGAGCTGGTTCAAAATCGTAACAATGAGGGCAGCCGTACCAGAAAAATTCAGCGACTTCAATTTTATCGGCACCGCCGACGATTGGCTGGCTGGGCACCAGGCGAACGAAATGGGTGCCCTCCTTAAACTGCCAGTCCTGCGATTCGGCAACATTATCGGCCCTCGCGAGCAGGATTGCCTGTTCCTCCTCTTCCTCTGGCTCAGCGGCAGATTCCTCAACGACCTCCAGCGTATCGTCGGTTGTCTGCGCCGTTGCGTCGGCGGCATCATCCATCGCATCTTCGACGATCTGTTCCGCGGGTGGTCCCTCAGGTTCGACGGACACGTCATTCGGATCCTGCTCGCCGCAGGCGACGAGGAATAGAAGTGCCGTAGCGATCCAGTGTGCGTTTTTCATAGCGGGTTCCCGAGACTGATTTGTCTGTATGACCGGAGTCTGTACGATCGGTTTACGTGAACGTTGCGATTGTCGTTACAGCTAAAGATTCCATTTCTTATCTGAGGCCCTGCACATAGGACGCCAGGGCAACGATGTCCTCTTCGCTCAGGCGCGAAGCGATGTCGCGCATGACTCGCGTTCTGCCATCTGTTTTTCGTTCACCCGATGCATATTCGCGAAGTTGCTTGGCCGTATAACTCGCGTGCTGTCCATTGAGCGCAGGATAGGCGGCAGCGGGATTACCCCTGCCGGTCGGCCCGTGGCACGCAAGACAGGCCGGGATCCCGCCATCGAGGTTGCCGCCGCGGTACAGAGCTTCGGCCCTGTCCACCCTGGATGGGTCGGCGACCGCCTGCGCCGCAGCAGGCAAGCCCTCAAAGTAAACCGCCAGATTGCGCTTGTCCTGGTCGGATAGCAGCATTGCCTGGCTCATCATCAACGGGTCGGTGCGAGCGCCGTCTTTGAAGGCCTTGAGTTGTGCGTAGAGGTATTTGGCGTTCTGGCCCGCGATATTCGGCCACAGGGCGTTGACACTGTTGCCTTGCGGCCCATGACACGCCATGCAAGTGATGGCCGTGGTCTGGGCCGCATCTGCCGATCCGTCGACGAGGCTGTCCGCACGAACGTTCAGGTCGACGAGCGTGAAACCGGCGAACATGCAAATCAGGGCAAGCTTTTTTCTCATATTCCGTAACCGTTTTTTGCGTGCGGTGGCCGCGGCCATCACTGTTACATTCGATGTGTATGGTGCCTGAGGAGCCCCGGCATCGGGTTGGACGGCGGCCCGCCGCCTTGCTGCGTGACCCCGAACCCGTCAAACTTGCCCCTCTTTCGGCAAGCCGCTGATCGTTGGATCCTGAACTCAGCGCCCCAAATTATACACACAATCTGCAGGGCATACCCCAATGTCGCAGTACCCCGAAGCCCGATTTTTGACCAGCGCCAATTCGGTCGAGCAGTTCGTTCCGGATACAGGCTCCGAGGTCGCTGTCGCCGGTCGATCGAACTGTGGCAAGTCGAGCGCGATCAATGTCATCGTCAATCGGCGCCAATTTGCGAGGACGAGCAAAACGCCGGGAAGGACTCAGCTCGTGAATTTTTTCAGCCTGCGCGATGAGCAACGACTGGTCGATCTTCCCGGGTACGGATTCGCGCGCGTCGCCGAGTCGGTGCGCCGTCACTGGGGCGAGCTGTTGGCCGAATACTTCGAAGTACGCAGAAGTTTGCATGGCCTGATGCTGATCGTCGATATCCGGCGTCAACTGACCGACTTCGACCGGCAGATGGTGGCTTTTGCCGAGTCCGTTGATGTTCCCGTGCACATCCTGTTGACCAAAGCCGATAAGCTGAAGAGGGGTCAGGCGGCTACCGCGCTGCTCGAAGTGCGGCGCGAGCTCGGGAATCGCGCTACGGTGCAGCATTTCTCGGCACTGAAGCGCAGAGGCGAACGTGAGGCACGTGATGTTCTGGATCGATTCCTGACAACAAGCCCAGAGCAATACAAAAGTGCCATGAAACCAGTGCCACAGAAATAGTCCAAAAAAAGGCCCCGAAGCACCGCCATTCGCTGTGCCCGGGGCAAGAAGAAGCAACCGGCTTGGGGATGCCGCGTTGCGCGCCTGCTTAGGGAGGTAAGCAGGCGAGTGACTAATGCACTCAGTAACATAGAGTCTGCAACAGCTACAAAGTTCCACGCAAGCTGTATATCTTTGAAAAATCTATAAATTTAGTTTAGACCAAGTCTGAACGCGCCTAATGGGCCTCGTCCCAGTTTGCGCCGATGCCGACCTCGACCTGCAACGGCACTGACAGGTCCGCAGCATTGCACATGAGTTCGACGACCTTGTCACGCACACGGTCGGTCTCCGACGTTGCGACTTCGAAGACGAGTTCGTCGTGTACCTGCATAATCATGCGCGCGTCGATGCGCGACGCCGTCAGCCATTCGTGTACCGCGATCATCGCGCGCTTGATGATGTCTGCTGCCGTGCCCTGCATCGGTGCATTGATGGCGCTGCGTTCAGAGTATTGGCGACGTTGCACGTTGCGTGCGTTGATGTCCGGAAGATACAGGCGGCGTCCGAATACGGTTTCGACGTAGCCCTGTTCGCTCGCCTTCTCGCGGATAAGCTCCATATAGTTTTTCACGCCCGGGTATCGATCGAAATACAGGTTGATATATTCCTGCGCTTCGCCGCGAGTGACGTCGAGTTGCCTGGCCAGTCCGAAAGCGGACATGCCGTACATCAGTCCGAAGTTGATTGCCTTGGCTGAGCGGCGCTGGTCAGACGTAACGGCATCCGGTGTGGTGCCAAATACTTCCGCCGCCGTGGCACGGTGAATATCCTGGTCGTTCGCGAATGCATTCTGCAGCCCCTCGTCGCCGGACAAGTGCGCCATGATGCGCAATTCGATCTGTGAATAATCCGCTGCCAGCAATACATACCCGTCCGGCGCAATGAACGCCTGACGTATGCGGCGTCCCTCGGGCGTCCGGATGGGAATATTTTGCAGGTTCGGATCGGTCGACGACAGGCGCCCGGTTGCGGCAACGGCCTGATGGTACGACGTGTGTACGCGTCCCGTGGTATCCGAAATTTGCAGCGGCAGCTTGTCGGTATAGGTGCTCTTCAGTTTGCTGACGCTGCGGTAATCGAGGATGACTCGCGGCAGGTCATAGTCGTGCGCAAGTTCGACGAGCACGTCTTCGGCCGTCGACGGTTGGCCTTTGGGTGTCTTGCGAATAACCGGCAGCTCGAGTTGTTCGAACAGAATCTGCTGCAGTTGTTTAGGTGAACCGACATTGAACGGCGCGCCGGCGAGCTCATGCGCCTGCGCTTCGAGGTCTTGCATCTTCCGCGCGAGATCCTTGCTTTGCGAAGCGAGCATTTTCCGATCGATGAGTACACCGGTTTCTTCCATGGCGAGCAGCACTGGCACGAGCGGCTGCTCGATGTCCTCATAAACGCCGCGAAGCTTTTCGATCTTGCCGAGTTCGGCCCACAGCTTTTCGTGCAGCTGCAACGTGATGTCGGCATCTTGTGCCGCGTAAGGAGCCGCCGTTTCGAGATCGACCTGGTTGAATGTCAGTTGCTTGGCGCCCTTGCCGGCTACGTCTTCGAAGCGAATTGTCTCGCGCCCCAGGTAGTGACGCGCTGTCGAGTCCATGTCGTGGCGAGTGGCGACGCTGTTGAGTACATAGGATTCGAGCATCGAGTCAAAGCGCATACCCGCAAGTTCGATACCGTAGCGGGCGAAGATGTGCGCGTCGTACTTGAGGTGATGGCCGACCTTTGGCCTCTCCGGGTCCTGCAAAAATCCCCGGAGTCTTGCGAGAACCTCGTCACGCGGCAACTGCTCGGGCGCACCCGGATAGTCGTGAGCAACCGGAATATAGGCCGCCTTGCCGGCCTCAACGGAGAACGACAGGCCGACGATTTCGGCCTCCATGTAGTTCAGGCTCGTCGTCTCGGTATCCACGGCAACGAGATCTGCCGCCGCGATGGTGTCGAGCCAGCGATCGAATGCCGACCACGTCAAGACTGTATCGTACTCACCCTCCACCTGCTCGTGTAACGCGGCAGCAGCACCTTCGGCATCATCAAGCTGGCGCAGCAATGTGCGTAATTCGAAGTGCCCGTAAAGTTGCCGCAAGCGGTCAACGTCGGCCTCGACCGGCTTCAGCTCGTCGAGGGTGACAGGCAGTTCGACGTTTTTGCGAATTGTCGCGAGTTCCTGCGACATGCGCAATTGGTCGATGTTGTCGCGCAGGCTTTCGCCAACTTTACCCTTGATGTCCTCGGCATGTGCGACGATGTTGTCGGCGTTCGTGTACTCGTTCAGCCACTTTGCAGCGGTCTTCGCCCCGACACGCGGCACTCCCGGGATATTATCCGAGGCGTCGCCCACGAGTGCGAGGTAGTCGATGATCTGTTCCGGATAGACGTCAAATTTAGCCTTGACGCCATCGCGGTCGAGAACGGTTTCGGTCATTGTATTGACGAGCGTGACATGGTCGTTGACGAGCTGTGCCATGTCCTTGTCACCCGTCGAGACGAGTACGTGCAGCCCGCTTTCGGCGCCCCGTACGCACAGCGTTCCGATCACGTCGTCGGCCTCAACGCCCTCGATACGCAATAACGGAAGGCCCATTGCCCGGACCGCATCGATCAACGGCTCGACCTGTGCACGCAGCTCGTCGGGCATTGGCGGTCTGTTCGCCTTGTACTCGGCGTACAGCTCATCGCGGAATGTTTTGCCCGGCGCGTCGAAGATAACCGCAATGCGCTCGGCCGGTTGCTCGCGGACGAGCTTGTTGATCATATTGAGGACGCCGTGCAGTGCGCCCGTCGGCTCTCCCCGGGAGTTGCTGAGGCTGGGCAGGGCATGAAATGCCCGATACAGGTACGAAGAGCCGTCAATCAGGACGAGTTCGCAGCGGGCCCCCATGCTAGCCGGCATCGGATTCGCTGTCCTGCTCTTCTTCTGCCTCACTTTGCCCGGGCTCCGGCGGGCTGGTGCGAATCTGGCTCGGGTCGCCGGGCAGAAACAGTGGCCCGCTCTGGCCACAGCCGGCGATCAGGAAAAACAGGAGTACAGCGGCGGGTATAAGAATGCAGCGCGTCAATACGGTCGACCGGTAACCGGGATCAAACGATTATAAAGACCTGCGGCCTATTTGGAATAGCGCTCCGCGACCCGCCGATAAGCGTCGCGAAATGGAATTCCCTCCTCGCGCACAAGACGGTAGGCCTTCTCAGTGGCGAAAATTTCTTCATGGAGTTCTATGTTGCCGGGTTCGAAACACAACCCATCGAGCAGGTAGGCCATTATGTCCACGCTTTCAACGGCCAGGTCGATGGCACGAAACAACGGCGCTTTCAGACGCTGCAGATCGCGCTGATAACCCGAAGGAAGCTTCGCCGTGATCATCAGCGATTCGGTCAGGCACGCCAGCGCTGTAGCCGACGAAGACCGAATGAGTTCGAGCACGTCCGGATTGCGTTTTTGCGGCATGATCGATGATCCGGTCGTAACGTCGGCCGCAAGCGATATGTAGCCGAACTCCTGCGTGTAGAAAAGCAACAGGTCGGACGCCATGCGTCCGAGATCCTGCAGAAGCAATGTGATTTCAAAGAGGAGCCCGCTCTCTGCCTTGCCACGCGATAGTTGGACTGCGGTACTCGGGGACTGCGTCGAGGTGAAGTCGAGCTTTGCAGTCGTCATGTCCCGAGCTAGCGGCAGACCCGGAGTACCGTATCCGGCAGCGCTGCCAAGAGGATTCTTGTTGATGCGTCGGCCTGCCGCGTCGAGTCCTTCGACCGCGTCGCCAAATGCCTCGTCGAAGCCGCCGCACCAGAGCGAAACAGTCGACGGCATCGCTTGCTGCATGTGCGTATAACCCGGGAGCGCCAGTTCGCCCTGCCGTTCATCGAGCCTTGCGAGTGCAGCCCGCAGCGCCTCGACACGCCTGGAGAGGTCGGATGCTGCGTCGCGCAAATAGAGGCGCAGCGCAGCGAGAACCTGGTCGTTTCTCGATCGGCCGAGGTGCAGTCGCGCGCCGGCGTCGCCGACGCTCTCCGTGAGACGCGACTCGAGTGCCGTATGCACATCCTCGTCTTCGAGACTGATGCGCCACTCACCCGCGTCGTGTGCGGTGGCAAGGTCGGTTAGCGCCGCGCGAATCGCGGCACAATCCGATGCGTCGATCAGTCCCACCGCCGCCAGCATTTCGGCATGCGCGATCGAGGCCCGGACGTCGTATGCGACGAGACGCGCATCGAGAACGTGATCCTCACCGGCGGTGTAGTGCAACACTCGCTCGGCAAGGGGCAGGCCCTTGTCCCATAGTCGTGTCATTTCAACGGGTCTCCCTGTTCAGCCGGCGTCAGCGCGCCGGTATCGTTGACGACCAGCGTCCCCGTGCCTTCGTTCGTAAATACCTCGAGCAGGATGCTGTCGGCAACGTCATGGGAAATGACGTGCACTCGCTGCACACCGTTGGCGAGCGCCGAGTCGATGGCCGCGGCTTTTGGCAGCATGCCGTCCGCAAGTTTGCCAAGGGTCTTGAGATTTTTGAGCGCCGCACGATCGATATAGCTGATCAGCGACTGCGGGTCGTCGACATCCTCGAGTATGCCGGGAGCGCGAGCGACGAGAATCAGTTTCTCCGCATTGAGTTCCGCGGCAATGGCTGCCGCCACGGTGTCGGCATTGATGTTCAACAGGTTCCCGGAGTCGTCGCATGAGAGTGGGCTGACGACCGGCATCAGGCCACTGTCGAGTTGCTTGTGCAGGATGTCCGCATCGACAGAGTCGATATCCCCCACAAAACCGAAATCGACGGGGGGGCCGCCGTCGCGGGCCACAGGCGGCCGTTTGTGTGCGCGGATCAGTCCGGCGTCGACGCCGCTTATGCCGATCGCCGGTATCTGCAGATCGCGACATGTGGCGAGAATGCGCGTATTGATCTGACCGTTGAGGACCATTGCCGCGACGGCCAGCGATGCACCATCGGTGACACGGCGCCCGTCAACGATCGTCGTATCGACGCCGAGCGCAGTCGCCAGTTCGGTCGATTGCGGGCCTCCGCCATGAATCAGCACGACGCGAATTCCGACCTGGTGAAGAATCCCGACCTGCTCCATGAGCGCAGCCGTCCGGGCCGGGTCGGCGAATACTTCGCCGCCGGCCTTGATGACGAACACTTTGCCCTTGAACAGGCGAATATAGGGCGCCGCATGCTTTAACGCCGAGACGACGATTGCCCGCTCTTTATTGACGCTCATGAACCGCTTCCGAGCATTTGATGCAACACGGCCATCTGCACGAGCATGCGGTTGCGCGCTTCGTGGATGACGACACTGCGTGGCCCGTCAAGTATTGGCTCGCTGACGACGACGCCGCGCCGCACCGGCAGGCAGTGCATGAAACGACAATCCTTCCGGGCATTGTCGAACCACGGCTCGTCGACGCACCAGCTGACGAAGTTACTGCGCAATTCCTGATCGGCGAGCTTGTCGCCGTAGTGACGTGTCGACGACCACGACTTCGCGTAAATGACATGTGCATCCTGCATAGCCGCCACCCGATCGTCAGTTTCATTGACCGTGCCACCTGCCGCCTCGGCGGCTTGTCTGGCCTTTTGCATCAGGGGTTCCGGCAGCTCGAATCCCTCGGGGCGCAACACCGTTACGTCCATGCCGCGCCTCGCAGCTGTGTATAGCGTGGACGTGGGAACCGCCAGCGGCAGCGCCTTCGGGTGATACGCCCAGCTCAGCACGAACTTGCCGCCGTTTGCCGGAATGCCGAGGTCATCGAGTGTCTTCCAATCGGCCAGGTTCTGGCACGGGTGATTCATCGCCGATTCCATATTGATGTACGGCGTGTCGATGAGTTCGATCAGGGAGGAAAACTCGGTATCGGCGATGTCGTCCTCGAGGTTTCTGCGTTCGGCGAACGCGCGAATACCGATGGCATCGCCGTAGGATGCGATCACGGGTACGGCTTCCCGGATGTGTTCGGCGGCTGCGCCGTCCATAACGATGCCGGGCCGGGTTTCGAGACCGTGAATCGACATGTCGGGTGAGATTACGAACGAGCCGCCGCCGAGCCGTATCATTGCCGCTTGAAACGATGCGAGTGTTCGCAGCGACGGGCTCAGGAATAGCAGCGATAGTACTTTGCCGCGCAATACCTGCGCTTCGGGTTGAACGTCGAGGCGGTTCGCAAGTTCCAGCAGCGCATGAATCTCTTCGTCTGCGAAATCTTTGAGGTCGTTGAATTTTTTCATTAACTCTTCCTGTCGAATATCAGGTGTTGCGCGGCGCCAGTGATGCAAGTGTGCGTGCCAGACGATCTACGTGCGTGGAGCGCATAACGAGCGGTGCAAGAATTCGCAGGACGTTCGGGTCGGCGCTAGCTCCCGTGAGAATGTCATTGTCGAGCAACGCATCACGGACATCGATAGCCGGTCGGTCGCAGACGAGGCCGAGCAACAAGCCTTTGCCCTGTATCGAGCGGACCGGCCCGACGAGACACTGTTCGCGAATCTGCGCTTCGCGCTCACGAACGTTGCCAAGCAAGCCTTCGTCTTCGATCGTATCGATCACGGCGACAATCGCCGCCGCCGCAATCGGCCCGCCACCGAATGTAGAGCCCAGATCGCCGGTCCCGAATTGCACCGCCAACTCTTCGGTGCACAGCACCGCGCCACACGGCAGACCGCCGGCAAGCGCCTTGGCGCTGGTCAGGATATCGGGCTCGATGCCGATATCGTCCATGGCGAAAAACTGACCCGAGCGGCCCATTCCGGTTTGCACCTCGTCTGCGATCAGCAGCGCGTCAGCTCGTGCCGTGCAGTCGCGCAGGGAATGCAGGAAAGCGTGCGACAGGTCGAAGGCGCCGGCGACACCCTGTATCGGCTCGACGATGACCGCGGCGACTGTGTCGTCGATCATGCGCCGGGCGGCATCAGCGTCGTTGCGAGGTATGAAGTCAACATCGAATGGCTTGTTCGGAAAGCCGTACCAGTTGTCCGATTGCCAGGTAACGGCGCCTGCCGCAGCCGTGCGGCCGTGAAAGCCGTGCGTTACGGCAAGGACTTTCTGCCTGTCAGTCGCAATGCAGGCAATCCTGAGCGCATTCTCATTGGCCTCGGCGCCGGAGTTGACGAAGAATACACGGCCGAGATTTTCCGGCGCAACCGCAAGCAACCTCTCGGCGGCGGTGGCACGTACATCGAGCGCGACCGCGTTACTCTGAAACAGCAACGTGCCGGTTTGCCTGCTGATCGCATCCACCAGACGTCGATGGCCGTAGCCGAGCGCGGCGACAGCATGGCCGCCGTACAGATCGAGGATGCGGCGTCCGTCTTCCGTGATGAGGTTGCAACCGTCGCCACGCACCGGGACGAACGGTAACTGATCGTAAACAGGAATCATCGTCGCGGCCTCACGCTCGCGCGCGTCCGACGAAGTGAGTGCATTCGACAACACGCTCATGCCGTCAGATCCATGCCGGCGCGGCGGCGCCAAGACCCGCAGTTTCGGGCAGTCGCCACAGCCGGTTCATCCACTGAACGGCGCCGCCTGCAGCACCCTTGACGAGATTATCGAGTACTGCCGTGATGACGACGACATCGTCGCTCGTGGCGCAGCCGATCTGGCAGGTATTGCTGGCGACAACATTCTTCATCCTCGGCATGCCGTCGACGATTTCCACGAAGGGCGCTTCGTCATACGCCGCGTCGAAACAAGCCCGCAGCTCTTTCGTCGATACGGCCGAGTTCGTCTTCGCTTGCACGGTCACATGGATGCCGCGTGCAAACGGGCCCGAGTGTGGGATGAAATGCAGGCGCGCTTCATAGCCCGTTGCCGCCGCTGCGAGCCTTGTGATTTCCGGTGCGTGACGATGTTCGAGGGGCTTGTAGGCATACAGGTTATTGTGACGCTCCGGATGATGAGTGCCTGACTGCGGGCTGCGTCCCGAACCCGTGCTGCCTGTAATGGCGGTTACGAACAATTCGCTGTCCGTGAGTCCCGACTGCAGCAGCGGCACGATTGCCAGCAGGACGGCCGTTGCGAAACAACCGGGGTGGCCAATGTGTTGCGCGGTGCTGTCGGCAATGTGCTCGGGAACGCCACAGCGAAAATGGCTGAGCAGGTCCGGGGCGCCATGACTGACGCCGTAGACGGCTTCATAACTTGCCTGATCGGCGTAACGGAAATCAGCGGAGCAATCGACGACGTGCGTGTTGATATTTTTGCCGTCTGCCACTGCAAGTGCAGCGGCTATCATTGCCGCGGATGCGCCATGTGGGGCCGCCGAAAACAGCGCTAGCTTTGAGTCATCGCGAAGTAATTCGGGCCACTCGTCGGGCGCCGCGAATCGTTTACCGCTACACGTGCGCGCAAGGTGTGGAAAGACCGCCGCGATCGGTTCCGCGCTGCGGCTTTGTGACACGGCCGCGATCAGGTCAAAATTCGGATGTCCCGAAATGAGTCGCAGAAGCTCACCGCCAACGTAGCCTGTGGCGCCGAGCACGACCGCCGGAATTGTGTCGTTCATGCCGTTGCACCGTGTAGACAACTGGCGATGTGGTCGCCGAGCGCAACGCCGTTGGACAATGCGTTGATCGCCGGTAAGCCGAGCCGCTCGGCGATCTGGTCTATGCCGACCGTGTTGTCGGTAGCAGGACCGGTGACGACAGCCGGCTCGATATCAAATTGATCACGCAATATTTTTGCGCCGCCCCAGGCGGCAACAGGATCATTTGCGCACAAGATGACGGCGCTTAGCGCAGCACGGATCGTGGGATCGGACAGGATGGCTTCGACGCCGTACGCGCCGAGCAATCCGTCGCCGAGTTCCAGCACAATGACGTCGGGCCGGAGTGCAGCCAGGTGGGTCAGCAGCGAGCGCGTCAGGGCAGGCCCGTTTTCGGCCGTTGTTGTGACAACACCGAGATCCGAAAAGATCATCGTATCGGCCGCACCGGCATCCTCCATCGCAAGTATGTCGCGCCGCAGAGCCACGCCGGTTGCCTTGCAGGCTGCAACGCGCAAGCCGAGGTGACGGAGACGGCCGACGATGGCGCACGCGGCGGCTGTCTTACCCGAATCCATGCAGGTACCGGCCAGTGCGACGACGGGCACGCCGTTCATTTCGAGCGGTGCGTCATTGTCGAGTGTCTGCGCGCCAACTTTTGCGGGCACGCCGATGCGCTCGCCGAGATACGGGAAATGCAGGACCGTGCCGAGCACTTCGCAATTGAATGGCGGGCCAACGTCCGGATTGGCGGAGTCACAAACGCCCAGTACACCGCCGATGTTGAGGATCTGAATCGTGTCACCGACAGCCAGCGCCGTCGGCAGATGACCGGAATAGCCGAGCAGAGCCTTTCGGTGTCCCAGCGCGCCGACGACGATATCGCCCTGGTTCACGGTCGCCATGCGGCCCGAAGTCAGTTCGAGCTGGTTATAGCGTGTCTTGTTATTGAGGACACGCACGGCGAGGAGTACGCCTTCGGTGCACGGAATTTCCGGCGACACGCGAAGCTCATGTCCCAGGTCGCTATGTTGCGCGACCGAGGCGACCTTATCGACCAGGATGGTCTTCACGATCCGCCTCCGCCGGCCCGTGTTTGCAGTGATCCCGGCAGCGACAGAATACGTGCGTAGCCGAGCGCATCGCGAGCAGTCCACTCTCCGGCGGTCTCGCCGTAAACGCCTTTCGTTGCGGCCAGCAACGAGTAGGGAGAACTGACGCCATCGATGAACAACTGACCTGGACGCAGCGAGAATGTCACGGTGCCCGAGACGCGTCGTTGCGAGGACTCGAGGAACGCTTCAACGTCGGCACAAACAAGATCCAGCTGCTTGCCTTCGTGGATCAGATCCCCGTAACTGGCTGCGATGGCGTCCTTGATGCGCGCCTGCTGCGCGCTGAGCACGAGCTTCTCGAGTTCACGATGAGCGGTGATCAGCGTGATGGCTGCCGGCGCCTCGAAGGCGACACGCCCCTTGGTGCCAAGCACCGTATCTCCGAGGTGGATGCCGCGACCGATGCCATAACTTCCGGCGAGGCGCTCCAGTGATTCGATCAGCGTAACAGGCGACGTCGTCTCGCCGTCCAGCGCGACCGGGATGCCGGCGACAAATTCGAGCGTATGCTGCGACGGCTCCATGGGATCCGTGAACGCATTATTCGACAGCACCCACGCATCATCGGGAATCGAGTTCTCGGAGGTCAGGGTCTCGCGCCCGCCGATCGTGATTCCCCAGAGGCCGCGATTGATTGAGTACGCAGAACCCTGTGCGGGCTGTGGCAGGTTGCGCTCTTCGAGGTAGTCGAGTTGCTCCGCACGCGTCCAGTTGTTGTCTCGCACGGGCGCGAGAATTTCGAGTCCCGGATTCAGCGTTCGCAGTGCGACTTCGAAGCGCACCTGGTCGTTGCCGGCCGCCGTGCAGCCGTGTGCAACCGTCGTCGCATGACGTTCGGCCGCAAGTGTTGCGAGTCTGGCTGCCTGTATGCCGCGTTCCGCGCCAACACACAAAGGGTAGGCGTTGCCGCGAAGCACATTGGCTGCGATCAGGTGGCGAATTACGAAATCGAAAAAGTCCTGTTTGCCCTCGATCAGGACATGCTCGACCGCACCGAGGGCGAGGGCCTGATCTTCGAGCATCGCTGCCGCCTGAGCATCGATGCCGCCGGTATCGATGGTCGCGGTGATGACATCACGCCCATAGGTTTCTCGCAGCCACGGCACGCAAAACGAGGTGTCGAGGCCACCGGAGAACGCGAGAATGATGGGTGTCAGATCCTTGCTCACAGACAGCTCCGAGCGTGGGCTATCAGCGCGTGCTTGCGCGCGCGACGGCACGCTCGATTTTCGACGTCAGGATATTCTGCTCGCTCGCGGAGTCCGTTGCGACGAAGACCGTGTCATCACCGCCGATGTTGCCGATCATCTCGGGCCAGTTGCTGCGATCGAGTGCGAGTGCGACCCGTTGAGCTGCCCCAATAGCTGTGTGAATCACGAGAAGGTGCGGGCCCGCGGGAGTGACTGCGCGCAAAAACCCGGCCACGGCCTCGACTTCCTTGCCGCTTGACTGACTGGATTGCGGCAGTTCGTAGCCATGCGCCGTTTTTATGGCTCCAATCTCTCTAAGGTCCCGGCTGATGCTCGACTGAGTCGCGGTCAGGCCGCGGACATCGAGCTCCGCGACGAGCGACTGTTGAGTCAGGATCGGACCGCGCTGCAGCAATTCACGAATGAGTTTGTGCCGGTCCGATTGTTCATTGATCGGATTTGGCATGATCGTCCTCGCATAAATATGCACATATTATTATCATAATGCGCATATTAGATCAAGCTCCGATTTGAGCTACACTCCGCGCTTTTGCGCAATCTGGAAGCAGGGCGATGTCAACACCCGAAACGGTTGAGGTCGAAAGCGGCGAGAATCCACGCGGTAGCGTGATCTGGCTGCACGGATTGGGTGCGGATGGCCACGACTTCGAAGCCATCGTGCCCGAACTGCGTTTGCCCGAATCGCTTCGCCTGCGGTTCGTGTTCCCGCACGCTCCGATGCGGCCTGTGACGATCAACGGCGGTATGACGATGCGTGCCTGGTACGACATCCTGAGCCTGGAACGCGAGGGGCCGGTTGACGAGCCCGGCATCCGCGACAGCGCCGCAATGCTCGAGATACTGATCTCGCGCGAACAGGAACGCGGCATCGAAACAGGCAATATTGTCGTTGCGGGCTTTTCGCAGGGCGGCGCAATCGCGATGCATACGGCGTTGCGCTCGACTCGAAAGCTCGCCGGCTTGATGGCGTTGTCGACTTATTTGCCACTGCCATCGCATTTCCAGGCGGAAGTCGTCGAAGATCCGGGCGCTGGCGACAAGGCATTACCGATCTTCATGGCGCATGGCACATTCGATCCGGTATTGCCCCGGCAACTCGGCCGGGACTCCGCAGATTTGCTGCAGGCGTCAGGTTTTGAGGTCGAGTGGCACGACTACCCGATGGCGCATGCTGTTTGCGCCGCAGAAATTGCTGATATTCGAAACTGGTTGCTGGCTTTGTTCGATCACTAGTGTCCTGTCCCGTAAGTTTGCTGGTTCTTAAATCATGCGAACTTACGGGACAGGACACTAGTTGTCGATCGAGAACGCAAAGCGCGATTCACCAGTAGCCTCCCCGCCCGCGTCAAATCGCCGTTCAAGGAACCTGACGTCGCCCGACATGCTGACGGTTAGTGCGGTCGAACATCTTGTGCCGTAATCCGGCTGTACGATGAAAGTGGCGGTCAACGCGTGTGCTTTGGCGAACGTCAGCCGCCCGCTTTTTACCTCTGCAGGCGGTGCCTTGTCGCGCTCGTTGAGCAGGCGCATCAAATTCGTCATGTTGACGGCGTCGCCGTCGATCAAGTCACCCAGCGCCGCCTTGCTTTGCCGGACCTTGTGACAGGATGCGTCGAGCGCTGCGTTACCGAGGCCGTAAATGCCGGGTGACAACTCGCGAAGACCACCACCGCGATTGGACAGATAGGCAAGTACCGTCGTGTCGGCAACCAGCAGATTGAATCCGGCGTAGGCGCCACCATCGATCGAACCCAGGTAGGCCAGCGGTGCAAGATCCGACTCCAGAAATTCCACGATCAGGTGACCACGCGACCGCAACATGCCACTTTCTTCTTGCGCGTCACGAAAATTCGTAACCGTTGCGAATCGCCCGTTGCGATGCATGGCAAGCCATGTGCCACCGGCCTGCAGGTCCCGGCCACCGAGTATTCCCGGATGATCGGACCACCAATGCGAGGCTTTGGTCGGCCGCGCATGGAATTCATCGCGATTACCGGCAACGATCAGCGGAAACTGCGGGTCCACCTGGTATGCGAACGCGACCAGACACATGATCAGCCACTGTCATCCATCATCGATGTCCATCTGCAGCCAGTCGTCGACGAGTCTGCGCGCGATCGAAATTCTGAATGGCAACTTGGGAAATCCGGAGCGCAGTTGCTTGCGCGTAAACCATTGCACGTCCTCCAGCTCTCGATCATTCAATACAATGTCCGACGACGTTGCCTCGGCAACGAAGCCGAGCATCAGCGATGACGGGAATGGCCACGGCTGAGAACTGTGGTAACGCACCTCACCGACGCGCACGTTGGTCTCTTCATAGACTTCGCGACGGACCGAATCCTCGAGGCTCTCGCCGGGTTCGACGAATCCCGCGATCGTCGAATAACGTCCCTCGGGCCAGCTGCTCTTCCGGCCGAGCAGGCAGCGATCTTGATCTGCGACGAGGACAATGATGGCGGGATCGACGCGTGGAAATATTTCGCGGCCGCAACGCTCATTGCCGCAAACACGGGAGTTGCCGCCGGCCTCCGGTTGCGCCGGAGAACCGCAAACGCCGCAGTAAAGCTGTGACGCATGCCAAAGAACGAGAGCGCGGGCGTGGGCCGCCAGGTTGGCCTCATCCGGCGGCAATTCCGAGCCCAGGAAACGCAGATCGCGCCATTCGCCGAGTTCGGCGAATGGCGCGGAGCCGTCGGCACTCAAGGAGAAGGCAAACGCAGGTTGATCATGGAAAAGACCGAGAAAGATCAGGTGCTGGTCGTCCACAAAATCAGGCACCTGGAGTTTTCGCAAGAGGACGGCGCGCAACGGGTCACCGCCGACCAGGCACTTGTTGCCCCAGACAGGCACAAATCGGCTGTGATCACTGCGTATCGCGCTTGCCAGCCATTCGCGATCCTTGCGCCGTTCGCCGCTGCGATAGACGAATGCGCCGGCGAATACATTGTAGTTCTCCATTCGGGCTCCCGCGCCGTCCGTGCCCGTGAAACAGACGGGGCGCGGATGCGGCGTGCGCCGCAGTTTACCGGAAACCGCCAGGCTGAACATTTCATGAGTCGGCAGGCGCAGGCGTCCGCAGCGGCTACTCCGAGGCGAAGCTCATGACACCGGGTCGCCGTCGGCGATGTGCCTCGATCTCGCAGGATGGGCAGGTTTTCAGATCCAGTGCGTACGAGTCCTGTACGTACCTCGAGCTGCAGCCAGCGCAGGATGCGAGGTACAACTCGTCGTTGTAGGAAATGCTGTGCAACAGATTCCACGCCCACTCAAAGCTGAGCAAACAGTTGTCGTGCAGCAGCATATAGGTCTCGTAGGCGCGGCAAACGCGATGACCGAATTCGACATCGGGGCGCGGCCAGCACGCCTGCACGTTGAGGAGCTTATCGACGCGCAGCAAAAGGCCGGCGCAAAACAGTGCGACCAGCGTTGTCGCCTGTAACTGATGCTCGGCATTCTTGACAAAACGGGTGACCTGACGCGGGGACTTGCCGCGCCGTCGCCGGACATCGGTGACCCCACTGTCGCGAAAGTAGGTCGAGTACAGCTTGCGAATGCGGTCGTCCGATAAACCCGTACATTCGCGTATCGTGCGTGTCCTGGCTTCGTGGCGAATCATCCGCAGTGCCAGCTCGAACTGGCTGCGTTCGCCGGAATATCGATCGTCTGTCAATCGCATATGTACTCCCTTATGATAGAAATCTACCATATACAGTATAGGATTATGCTATATGATCCGTACATGGTCATTCAAGCAACATCGTAGAAATTCGGAAGTCCGCGGATATTTGCGCAGCGGGGGAACAATAAATGGATTATCAAGGGCCGCAGGCGGCTGATCTTGCTGACGTTCATTCACTGAATACTGCATTTCTGGCTTGCCTGCACTCGCCGGGAACGGCCGTCGGGTTGCTGCTTCGGCGCATGTCCCCGGCCCTGGTCGAACGGTTTGTCGCGCTCAATGCGCGGCAGCTGGCGCGCCTCGCGCGGACACCGTTCATGCTTTTGTCGTTTCGCGAACACGACGACGAATTCTGGGATGGGCTGCTGCGGCGCGACGTCAGTCGTGATCTGCTGGCGCCGCTGGAGCGGCCAAGCGATGATATCGCGCAACTGACAGCGGCAGGAATGGGATTTCTTTGGCAGCTTTCAAAGCGCAATCCCTACACGGCTCGTGTCCTCGGCGGCGCATCGCTGTACTGGTGCGAACGCATCGCGACTCGGACTCTGATGGAGCTGCTGCTGCGGGTCATCCCATGCAACCATCTCCTCGAACCGCGGCTCGCAGACAACGCCGATTTCTGGAGCAAGCTCTTGAGCGCCGGCGTCAGTCCGGAGCGGGAAGTACGCGTCGCCGCCAGACTGTGCGCACTGCAGACAATGCTGACGCAGAGCCCGGCAGCAATATACCGGCGTCTGCCGGCAGCAGCTTGCAATATGCCGATGCCGGCGCTGCGCGTGGCCGAGAAACCCGAACGTTTGCGTGGTGCTAAAGAGTCGTGACGGTGCGCATGCAGCGTGGGTACAATACGCGGCTTGATGAAAGCGCTGGCAATCAACAACCTCAAAAAAACCTATGCCAACGGCAACGTGGCATTGAAAGGAATCAATTTAGCCGTCGAAGTCGGTGACTTTTACGCGTTGCTCGGCCCGAACGGAGCCGGCAAAACGACGGCGATCGGCATAGTGACTTCACTCGTCAACAAGACCAGTGGTGACGTCGAAATATTCGGTCACAGTATCGACAAGGAGATTGAAGCCGCAAAGGCCTGCATCGGCCTGGTCCCGCAGGAGATCAATCTGAATCTCTGGGAAAACGTGGCAAATACGGTTCTCAATCAAGCGGGTTACTACGGTCTGAATCGGCAACTTGCGCGCGAGCGCACCGAAAAGTATCTGAAGGCGCTGCGGCTTTGGGATCGACGAGATCATCAGGCGCGCAGTCTCTCCGGTGGCATGAAGCGGCGTCTCATGATTGCGCGTGCACTGGTGCACGAGCCCAGGTTGCTGATCCTCGACGAACCGACAGCCGGCGTCGACATCGAGATTCGACGCTCGATGTGGGACTTCCTGCGTGAAATCAACGCAGCAGGCACGACGATCATTCTGACGACGCATTATCTCGAAGAAGCCGAGTCTTTGTGTCGTCATGTCGCAATCATCGATGAAGGCGAGATCATCGAAGACGCTAAAATGAGCACCGTATTGCGCAAGCTGCAGCGCGAAGTCTTCGTCCTGAGCCTGGCCAGGCGCCTTGACGCCGCACCCGGGCTGGACGGATTCGAAACGACGTTGCGCGACGAGTGTGAACTCGAAGTGGCGATCGGTCCGTCACGCAGTCTCAACGATCTCTTCGCGCAACTCGACAAGCAGGATATTACCGTGGTCAGCCTGCGCAACAAGGCCAATCGACTTGAAGAACTTTTCATGCGACTTGTCAAAAGCAAGCAAGAGGACAGGCAGGAGAGCGGCACATGAACCTGTCACTGAACCTCGTCGCGATGCAAACCCTGGTCCGCAAAGAAGTCATGCGTGTCATGCGCATCTGGGTACAAACAATTGTTCCTCCGGCAATCACGATGACGCTGTACTTCATCATATTCGGTAACCTGATCGGCCGCCGCATCGGCACCATGGACGGTTTTGACTACATGCAGTTCATCGCGCCGGGTCTGATCATGATGTCGGTCATTACGAATTCCTATGGCAACGTGGTGTCATCATTTTTTGGCGCCAAGTTCGGGCGCCATATCGAGGAAATGCTGGTAGCGCCGATGTCCAATGCAACAATCATCGTCGGGCATGTCGCAGGCGGCGTGATACGAGGCCTGACCGTGGGGCTGGTGGTCACCGTGATCGCACTTTTCTTTACGAAGCTCGAGGTACGCCACCCGCTCGTCATGGTGTCGATGGCATTGCTGTCGTCGATCGTCTTTTCACTGGCGGGTTTCATTAACGCCTCGCTGGCCAGAAAATTCGACGATATTGCAATCGTGCCGACGTTCGTACTGACTCCGCTTACTTATCTCGGCGGCGTCTTCTACACGATTTCCCTGTTGCCCGAGTTCTGGCAGAAGGTCTCATTGGTCAACCCGATCCTCTACATGGTTAACGCGTTTCGTTACGGCGTACTCGGCATATCGGATATCGGCATCGGTCACGCCTACGCGATTGTGTCCGTGTTCATTGCGCTGTTGTTTGGCAGTTGCCTGTACCTGATGAATCATGGCGTGGGCATTCGGGAATAGCGATGTGTGGCCGTTTTGCTTTTTACTCACCGAGCGAGGCGACAGCGGCGCTTTTCGGCGTGTCGGCATCACTGGCCGTAGAGCCGCGGTACAACATCGCCCCAACCCAATACCTTGCGGCGATCCGCAACGACGAACGGGAAGGTCGTGAACTCGTCATGTTGCGTTGGGGTCTCGTCCCGTTCTGGGCCAAAGATCCGTCGATCGGAAACCGCATGATCAACGCGCGCGCCGAGACCGTTGCCGAAAAACCTGCTTACCGCGCGGCGTACCGTCAACGGCGCTGCCTGGTGCTCGCGGATGGATTTTATGAGTGGCATAAAGAAGGGTCGGTCAAGACGCCGTACTACATCTCGCTCAAGAGTGGCGGGCCGTTCGCCCTTGCGGGCCTCTGGGAGCACTGGCAGAGCAAGGAGACGGACGAATCTCTGCAAACTGCAACATTGATTACGACGGCGGCAAACGAATTCATGGCAACCCTGCACCATCGTATGCCCGTCATTCTCGGGCCCTCGGGCGCCGACCGATGGATGGCCGGTGACGACTTGCACCCGGACGCGATCGCGGCAGATTGTTCGGCGCTCAGCGCATGGCCGGTAAACCGTCGTGTCAACAATGCGCGCAATGAGGGTGAAGACCTGATCGAGCCGGCCGGCGAAGCGGTCAGCGGCTGATCAGCGGCAGCGTTCGGCTGCCTACTCGCGTGGCAGCAGAAAATCCGTGCCCTGGTAACTGAGGATGACGCCCTCGCGAGTAATTTCCTTGACGAGCGGGCCTTCGACAAGTCTTGAATTCTCGCGATGCTTCGCCATGTTGATGAACACGAAACGATCGGCTGGCGCGTCGCTGTAGACGTGAATATCAAGATGCAGCTCCGCCATCTGCAGCGTGCCGTTCACGCGCAACTGATTCGCACTCGATAATATCTGCACCGCGTCTGCCGGCGCAGGCGATCCGGCAGCTGGTGCGATGGCATCTTCGAGCGGCACGGCCGCATTATCCGTTCGCCGGGGTGGCTGGCTGACCCTGGCTCGGGCTATGCGCTCCGCGAACGACGTATCCGTATCCACTTGTTGGGCAGCTTGCGGCAAGGCGCCGCGAGACGGCACAACGGATGATGTCTCCTCTCGCATCCAGAGGCCCAGCAAGACAAGGATGTTGACAGCCAGCAGCGCGGCAATTGGCCACAGCCAGCGGGGTGCCCGTGGACCGCCTGCGCTTGACGGCACGTCGGCGAACTCGGCCGTGCCCTGATTCTGGCGCTCGGCTTCTGATTTCTTCAGCGCATCGAGGATGAAAGACATGTGTCAGTCCTGTGCCAGCCCCGGCGTGGCCAGGCGGGGCCTGCCATCGGGTACGAGCAGCGAATTGATGATGATCTGTGTCTGCCGGCCAGCCAGGCCATCGACATCGAGGCGGTGATCACGTTGAAATGCACGCACGCGCTGGTCGAGGCTTGCATCGAAAATATCCAGATCCGTTGGCTCAGCGCGATAGCGGTCGTCTATCGCCGCGAGGCTCTGCCGTAACCAGACGACGTTGCCGTCCTGCACGCCGAGGCCCAATGCCATCGAGTAGCCATTCGGTGGCTTCCAAAGTAGCAGGTATTGGCCGAACCAGACATTTGCGACCGTGGTGACAGGGTGCGAGACAGCGACGCCGGCGATCGAGAGTTCGGCCTGATCGCCCTGCAGAGCAGTCAGCACAACGCTGTGCGACACGCCGCGACTGTCGATTAGTGTCAGGATCGCCGGTCTGTCCAGTTGCCGCAGGCTGCTGATCGAACCACGCTGACTCAGGCAGGCGTAGCCCATGGACTCGACGTGAGCGCAAATGTCCTGGGTGCTGCTCGGATAGGAGAGGCTCCAGAGGTCGAACAGTGTTGCCATCGCCATCGCAGCTGCGGATTCGGCGCCGGTCAGGTCTTGTGCGAGCCGCAGTTGCTCATCGAGGCCGGGCTCCACCCGGTTGGCCGTGTGCGCGACGGCCACGCCGGGATTGCCGGTTCCGGCGGCGGCCTCGGCCTGATGCGCGAACGCCTCGTCAGGAATACCGGGCTCGACGACGGCGACCTCCGCGGTCGGCCCGACGGCAGCATCGCCCTGTGTGCGTTGCTCGTCGAGCAGGGTCCAGGCTCCCGCAATGACCACGGCGCCGCCGAGGATGCCAATGGCCGGCATGCTCCATCGCAGCCATGGCACAGTTTCTGCGGAACCTGATATCTCCGCAGCAGCCCGGCGGACGATGCCCCGATTAACGGTGCGCGTCTCGCGCGTGTACGCGCCAAGCAAGGCCCTGTCACAGATGACATTGATAAGCCTCGGCACACCGTGTGAATGGCGAAACACTTCGCGCCTGGCGCCGCCATCAAACAGCTCGCCGAGTGCGCCGCCGACTTTCAGCCGGTGCTCGATGTATGCCGAAGTTTCATCACGCGACAGAGGCTCGAGGTGGTAACGGCCGGTAATGCGCTGCGCAAGCTGGCGCAAATCGTTTCTTGCGAGCAGTTCCCTGAGTTCCGGCTGGCCGATCAAAATGATCTGCAGCAATTTCTGCTTAGCCGTTTCGAGGTTGGTCAACAAGCGGACCTGTTCAAGAACTTCAGCGGCCAGATTTTGCGCTTCGTCGACAACGACAATAGTGCGTCGCCCTTCTGCGTGCGCCGCGAGCAGGTATTCGTTCAGAGAGTCGGTCAGCGCCTTGTTGCTGCTGCCATCGTCCGGTCCGGCGATGCCGAGTTCTTCGCAGATCGTCTTGAGGAATTCAAGCGCGGACAGTTGCGGATTCAGGATGACGGCAACGTCTGCATTTTCGGGCAGCCGATTTTGCAGCAGCGTTCGGACCAATGTCGTTTTTCCGGTACCGACTTCGCCCGTGAGTTGCATGAAGCCGCCACTCTCGGTGACACCGTAAACGAGATGAGCAAGCGCCTCACCATGCCGCTTGCTCAGGAACAGATAACGCGGATCGGGCGTTATCGAAAATGGCTTCTCATTTAGTCCGAAAAAACTCGTATACATCGTCAGCATCCAGTCGTGGAGCCGAACCGGGTACTCCGTCAGTATTAGGTTTGACGGCGTACTGGTGCCCGATTCTACCTTATTCAGGGGCGATCCAAGATTCGCGCGCGGCTGACCGATGCGTTGCCAAACCGGTCGCGAATTTCGTCGACAGCCCGTTCGACAGCCGCACCGGCGCTTGCATCGCCGTCAGAAAACAGGTCACGCTGCTCTGCCGGTACAAGATTGGTGCCGCCGACGCCGAGCAAGCGAATGCGCTGATCCGGGTTCCTGGCGAGCCAGACTCCGAGCAGATCGCGCGCGACTGCGAAGATCCGGTCGGTGCCACTGTCAGGCGGCCGAAGAGACCGCTGCCTCGTGACAGTGCGGAAATCAGACTGTCGGATTTTCACCTGCACAGTACCGGCCTGAAGGCCGGCCTTGCGAAGACGGCGCGACGTACGCTCGCTCAGCCGCAGTAACTCCCGCTCCATTTCCTGGCGGTCGCCAAGGTCCTGGTCGTAAGTCTCCTCGGCGCTGATGGATTTCCCGGTGCGCGATGGCACGACAGGCCGGTCGTCGATGCCGGAAGCGCGTTCGCGCGTCTTGTCCGTAAAGCGGCCGAATATCGGCCTGATGTCACGGTCGGACGCAAACCGCAATTCGGCGATAGTGCGGATGCCGACGTCAAGCAGTCGGACCAGCGTTTCCCGACCGATACCAGGCAGCACTGAAACAGGCAGCGGATCGAGTCTGTCGTGAACGTCTTTCGTTGCAATGCAGACAAGACCATCGGGCTTATCCATGTCCGAAGCAATTTTGGCAACCAGCTTGTTTTCTGCGAGGCCAACTGATGCCGTGAGTTCCGTGCACGCGCGTATGCGCCGCTTGATGTCCATGGCGATGTCGTGGCCGGAACCGAAGAGTTTCAGGCTTGCAGTGATATCGAGAAATGCTTCGTCGAGGGACAAGCCTTCAACCAGCGGCGTGAATTCACGAAACACAGCGAATATGTCATTGGACACCGACTTGTAATGTGACATTCGCGGTGCGACCCGGCACAACCCGGGGCAGCGGTGTCTTGCCTGCGCCATCGGCATCGCCGAGCGGATGCCGAATTCGCGAGCCTCATAACTCGCCGCGGCCACGACGCCGCGATTGCTGCCGCCGCCGACGACCAGCGGCTTGCCACGCAATTCGGGATTGTCACGCTGTTCGACGGACGCGTAAAAAGCGTCCATGTCCACATGCAAGATGCTGCGCACGATCATCATTCTAGCTACCGCGTGAAACCATGTAGTCTGCCAGCCAGCGCAGCGGATCGGCGTCTTTGCCGAGCGGCGCGAGATGGTTCAGCCCGTCCGCGAGCAATTCGGCGCAGCGTTTGTGTGATGCGTCGATGCCGAACAGTGCCGGATAGGTGGCCTTGCGCAGGCGTTCGTCAGACCCGGCCGTCTTGCCAATGACCTCCGTTAGGCCCTCCACATCGAGAATATCGTCCTTGATCTGAAACGCGATGCCAATGTCACGGGAAAATTCATCCAGTGCATCGAAGTACTCCGGTGAGGTGCCGTCGGCGAGCAGGCATACGGACAGAATCGACGCACGTATCAGCGCGCCGGTCTTCAGCGCATACATGCACTCCAGCTCAGCGCCCCGCAATTCCTTGCCCTCGGCGGCGAGGTCGATAGCCTGGCCGCCGGTCATGCCCATCGACCCACAGGCGTCGGCAATGAGTTTGACGAGATTCGCCCTGGTATGCGTTGCAACTTCGCCCATACCCGAGATAACGGCGAAGGCCAGTGGTTGCAGGGCGTCGGCGGCCAGAATGGCAGTCGCCTCATCAAAGCGTTTGTGGACGGTCGGCAGGCCGCGGCGCAAATCGTCGTCGTCCATGGCCGGCAGGTCATCATGCACGAGGGAAAATGTGTGTATGAATTCGATGGCCGCTGCCAGCGTATCGAGCCGGGACACATCCACGCCCAGGCATTCACCGGTCGCATACACGAGCAAGGGCCGAATTCTCTTGCCACCGTTGAACACTGCATAGCGCATCGCCTTGTGCAAGCGTTCGGGTTGCTCCCCGGCTTGCGGCAACAGCTCATCCATCGCGTGCGCGACACGCTCGCTGAAATATGGGATGCGTTCTTCGAACAGTACAGACAATCGAACGTCCGTTGACGGCGATACGGGCTGTGTAGCGTACACGATTTGACCGCCGTTACCCGGGCGATCCGCCACCGGCGCAGCCATGAAATAAATGATCAGAGGTTCCCTGGGCTATAATTCGTGCCCCCAATATTTTGATCATCCTGGAACAGACCACCATGCGGGCAACTGCAAGAGCCCAGCCCAACATTGCATTGATCAAGTACTGGGGCAAGCGCGATACGCGCCGCAATCTTCCCGCAGTCGGTTCAATATCGATAACGCTTGCCGACCTGTTCACCGAAACCAGTGTCGAGTTGGACGATGACCTGCTGCATGATTGCCTGGTTGTTAACGATCGCGACGACCCGGGCATGATGCCGCGGATCAGCAAGTGCCTCGACGAGGTCCTCGGATCGGATCGACCGCGCGCCCGAGTCGACAGCCGTTGCAATTTTCCGATCGCAGCGGGCCTGGCGTCTTCGGCATCGGCGTTTGCCGCCGTCGTTGTCGCGGGCGCTGCCGCTGCGGGCCAGCCACACAACGCAGACGAGATGGCCCGCCTGGCTGGACGAGCATCCGGAAGCGCCGCCCGTTCCTTGTTCGGCGGCTATGTCGAACTCACGAGCGACGACGACGATATTTCGGTCGCGAGCATCTGCAGCGTTGAGGAGTGGCCGCTCAGCGTCGTTGTCGCGATTACGGAATCGGGAGCGAAGACCATTGGGTCGAGTGAGGCAATGGAGATCAGCCGCAATACGTCACCATTTTATGATCGTTGGGTTGGTGCTCAGGCGGAGGATCTGAAGACGGCCAGAGATGCGATCAGCGCGCGTGACTTCGAGAAACTTGCCGCTGTCGCCGAGCACAATTGCCTGAAAATGCACTCCGTCATGTGGGCGTCGCGACCGCCGGTCGTTTACTGGAATTCAGCGACGTTAAATTGTCTGCAAGCAATTCGGGAATTGCAATCACGAGGCGTCGCCGTGTTCTTCACGATCGATGCCGGGCCGCAGGTCAAGGCTATTTGCCTGCCGGAGGAGGAAGTGGTTGTCAGGAGCGCGCTTGCCGGTACAAGCGGCGTGTCCAACATCCTGGTCAGCGGTCTCGGTGCCGGCGCGGAACTCGTGAAACAGCGATGATCCCGATCGTCGCAAGCGCACCCGGAAAGGTTCTGCTGTCAGGCGAATACGCGGTTCTCGACGGCGCGCCTGCGATCGGTGCCGCTGTTAATCGCCGCGCCAGCGTGACAATCAAATCCGCCGATTCGGGCTGGCACATCGTCAACGGGCCTGGACACACTGAAACCGAAGGCAGATTTCACCAGGTGTCCGACGGCCTGCAATGGCGCTCAGGCGGAGAAATGTACAGCTTGCTCGAACATGTGTGGCTCGCGAGCAAAGTAACGCCCGATGAGATGCTGTCGCTCAAACTTGATACGCGTCCGTTTCGGGACCCGCATAGTGGCGCGAAAATCGGTATTGGATCGAGTGCTGCGTTGTCAGTGGCGCTCGCAACGGCGCTTTGTGCGCTACCGCCAGGCGGCGATGATGCCGGTGGCGTCGCGGAACTTGGACACCGCGCGTTTCAGCATGGTCTTGGCAGCGGCGTTGATGTTGTCTGCAGTCTGGCGGGTGGCGTCATCGAATATCGTCGGGACGAACGGCAGTACAGGCCGGTCGCCTGGCCTCACGGGCTTTACTACAAGTTGTTGTGGAGTGGTGTGCAGGTGGAGACTCGTGCGCAACTCGACAAACTCCAACAGGCAGATGCTCAGCCGTCGCGAAACGCGCTGGGCGATGCGGCAGAAAAGATTGCACGAATATGGCGAGATGGTTCGGCGCAACGCATCGTTGACGAATTCGGGACTTACATCGATGCTTTACGGCGTTTCAGTATTGACCACGGCCTCGGCATATTCGACGCTGGTCACGCGGCGCTTGTCGAGATGGCCGCCAGGCAGGGAATGGTCTACAAGCCCTGCGGCGCGGGTGGTGGCGACATCGGGATCGTGCTGGGCGTCGATGAATCGGCACTTGCGTCGTTCGCCGTTAGCCCGGCTGCAGACGGTTTCACGGAGCTAGACGTCATGATTGACTCGAATGGCGCGCAACTTGTCGGGGCCATGCAGTGAGCGACTCACGAATCCCGGGACTTTACCGCCTGAGCATCAGCGAGCGCATCGACGAGCTGAGGCAACGTGGCTGGCTTTCGGAGACTTCAGCGAAGGCGTTGCGTGATGGTCGTCATGTCATGGTGCCGCATGTTGCCGACAAGATCGTCGAAAACGTCGTTGGCGTATTTTCATTGCCGCTCGCGATCGCCCCGAATTTTCTTCTGAACGGCCGCGACTACATCGTACCCATGGTTGTCGAGGAACCATCGATTGTCGCCGGCCTGTCGGTTGCCGCCAAGCTTGCACGCCCGTCAGGCGGCTTCGAAGTCGAGTCAGATGAATCATTGCTGGTGGGGCAGGTTCATGTGGCGGACGTCGATGACGTTGATCGGGCGCTCGCCGCGATTGACCGCATGCACGACGAACTAATTGCAGACGCAAATGCCGTTCATCCGGGACTGCTTGAGCGTGGTGGCGGTGTCCGGGAAATCGACGCACACCGGCTGGCGTTGACAGATGGCATGCAGGTCATCGCCGTGCACCTGCTCGTCGACACCTGCGACGCGATGGGTGCCAACATAGTGAATACGGTATGTGAGGCGATCGCGCCGCGCATAGCGAAGATCTGCAGCGGTACCGTGGCATTGCGCATCTTGTCGAATCTGGCCGATCGGTCGCTCGTAACGGCGCGTGTACGCTACCGCGTCGACGATCTCGCAACGCCTGAAGCAGACGGCGCAAAGACTCGCGACGCCATCATTCTGGCAGGTGACATCGCGCTGGCTGACCCGTATCGGGCGGCGACACATAATAAAGGTGTCATGAACGGCATCGATCCGCTCGCGATTGCGACCGGCAACGACTGGCGCGCGATCGAAGCCGGCGCACATGCGTTTGCCGCGTCGACCGGACGTTATCAGCCCTTGACGAGCTGGCGCGCCGGTTCCAATGGCGATTTGCTGGGGAAAATTCGTCTGCCGCTGAAGGTTGGTATCGTCGGCGGCACGATCGCCGCCAATCCTGCTGCAACGATGGGGCTCGAGATCGCGGGGGTCGAATCCGCTCGCGAACTTGCCAGCCTTATGGCGGCTGTCGGCCTTGCGCAGAACTTTGCGGCGCTGCGTGCGTTGGCAACGACCGGCATCCAGGAGGGGCACATGCGCCTGCACGCGCGCAGCGTTGCCGCCGCCGCTCGCGTGCCGGACGGTCAGTTTGATGATGTCGTTACAAGGCTCGTGGCTGACGGCGAAATCAAGGCGAGGAAGGCGCGGGAGATTCTCGAGGAGATGCGCGAGTCTTCACGGCAGGGTGAGCCGGTCGCAACGGCCGCGGGCAAAGTCATCTTGCTGGGTGAACACGCCGTCATCTATGGCAGGCATGCGCTGGCGTTGCCGATTGCCGATGCGGTTTCCGCCGAAGTTGAGAAAACAGACGCGGGCGTGACGCTCTCGGTCCTCGAATGGGGCATCTCGAGGCAAGTCGGGCTCGACGATCAAAACGCGCAGGGAATCGACGCTGCGGTGGCGTTGATATTGCGCGAGCTCGGGATCGACAGGCAAGGCTTCGCGATTCGTGTGCGATCGAAGTTGCTGCCTGCGATGGGCCTGGGCTCGTCTGCAGCGATTGCCGTCGCGATTGTGCGGGCATTCGATAACTATCTCGGCCTCGTGCTCGATGATGTTCGCGTCAATGAAGTCGCATTCGAATGTGAAAAGCTTGCACACGGCACGCCGTCGGGAATCGATAATACGATCGCAACGTATGCGAAGCCGATGCTGTTCCGAAATGGCGCATCTCTGCAGATAAGGGACGTGGCTCTGAAAGAGGTGCCGCCCATCGTTATCGCGAGCAGTGGCCACGCTGGATTTACCCGGGAACAGGTTGCCCATGTGCGGACACGCTACGAACAGAAACCGGCTGTCTACGACGCATTGTTCGACGAAATCGACGGGCTGAGCCGCAGCGGCATCGACGCGCTTGAGCGAACCGACTACGCGGAACTCGGCTTGTTGATGAATGTCTGTCATGGCTTGCTCAACGCGCTCGAAGTATCGACGCCGGAGCTGGAGCGGATGGTCGCTATTTCGAGAGACGCCGGCGCTTTAGGCGCCAAGCTGACGGGGGCGGGTGGCGGTGGCTCGATCGTCTCACTATGTCCGGGCACGGTCGATGAGGTGGAGAGTGCGATGCGTTTGGCCGGGTACACAACGGTGGCGTTGCAAGACGGCTGATATCATCTTGGCGGACTACCGGGAAGCGAGCATTGGATAGCGGCAGCAAGATCGTATCGTCAGAGTCCGAAGAGTTGATACTCGTCGATACGCAGGACATTGAAACAGGCCATCTGCCCAAAGCGGAATGCCATGACGGCGATGGCGTACTGCACCGGGCCTTTTCGCTGTTTCTGTTTAACGGATGCCGCGAATTGCTACTGCAGCAGCGCGGCGCGTCAAAGCGGCTTTGGCCCGGTTACTGGTCGAACAGTTGCTGCAGCCATCCGCGTCGTGGCGAATCGATACAGACAGCGGCGCAGCGCCGGTTGAAAGACGAACTCGATGTCACGGCGAAACTGAAATTTGTCTATAAATTTCACTACCAGGCGAGTTTCGGCGAGGCGGGCTCGGAAAACGAATTGTGTCACGTGTTTGTCGGCACAACCGATGGCGTTTTGCGTCCAAACGTCAGCGAAATTGCCGAGGTGCGATTCGTGACGGCCAGCGAACTGTCCAAAGAACTTGAGGCAGGTGCCGACGCGTTCACTCCGTGGTTCGAGATGGAGTGGCGGGAGCTCAATCAAAAATATCCGGACGTGCTGGCCCGGTATTGCGATCCTGACCGCTAGCTCGTCCAGCGTGCTATCGAAGAATCGTAGGAGCGGCTTCAGCCGCGATTCGGGCCTCGTCGCTCTCGCACATCCCTGTGCTCCGCGACATAAGGTCGTCCTGACCGTAAAGGCCCTCCTGCGGTGGTGGCACAAACATGTGCGGGCGCCACGGGATGATCAGCCGACGTAGCGGTAGTACTCGATACCGAGATCGCTGAAGTGGCGATCGTCGTTATGACCGACGTGGTCCACGACGAATTCGTTCCTGGGTATGTAGTCGAGGCCGCTGATGCGGCGGCCGTCATGCAGTGCCTTGTATTGGTCGAAGCCGAGATCGACGGCGAATCGCATCGACTCTGCGAAGCCGATTGCGGCCGTGGCTTCGCGCCAGCCGTCGGCGACAAAAAATGGAATGACTTCGGCCGCGTCGCCGCTGCCGTATCCCAACGTCAATATCTCTTCACCGGATGTCAGCGAATCTTCGTCAAGCGCCTGCTCGAAGCCTGCAGCCAACCACGCCGGCAATGCAGCCGTATACAGGTTGCCGAGATCCAGCATCGAGTCGCTGCCAAGGGCAAGCTTGTCGAGGATCTCACGGCGGTAGTGCCGCGACGCACGGAATATACGAAAAACTGCCATCGTCAGCGGGTAAGCCTCGTAGTGCAGGTTCTCGGGTTCCGCAAGCAGCGTAACCTGCGGCTTGCTGAGCATTTCCGCGCACAACGCCTCGGGATCGATGCCTGCCTCGTAGCAATAGGATGCGAGCTCGGCAAGATCTTCCGCGTTGCCCTGTCCGAGCGCAAACAGGTAACAAATCGCCCAACCTGTCTCGGGCATGCGCCGGTAGGGACGGTGCATGAAAACGGTTTGCAAAGATCGCAGGTACTCGCTGGGAGTCAGGCCGCGTTTGTCGTACATATCCTGCATCGCATGCAACGTTTCGTCGATGTAGCAGGTTGTCGAATACTTGCCGTTAAAGACCGGGAAATCCTGCACCTGGTGGGTCTCGGAACGGTCCTGTCCGCAGAAGCGCAACATCGGCTTGCGGAAGTCAATGATGCGGTAGTCCGATGCTGAGCCGGAGCCGACCAGGTCGATGACGGCAAGAGTGGGATCTTCCTCAAGCAGCATCGCGACGGCGCCCGCGCCTTGTGTCGGTTCGCCGCTGCTGCCTCGCGCGTACTCGGCGATGTCGGCACAGACGACGATGGCTTGTCCACCAGCGCCATCGAGCGCCAGGTGCCGGATTGCGCCCTTCATGCCGTAGACGCCGCCGAGGCAGGCGTGCTTGAATTCCGGCACCTCACAACTGCGCGAGATCGGCGGCTTGCCGCGCTTCTCCAGCACCTGATCGACCATGCCTTTGACGATGATGGCGCCGGCCGAGTTATCGGTGCTCGATTCCGTGCCCAGGCCGAGGAACTTGATTCTGCTCGGATCGATCTCGTACTGGTCGATCAGGCGAATGACGGCTGTTGCCGCCATCGTGTAAACACTGTGATTTGGCCCGCGCAAGCGAAAACTGCGCCCGACCACCTCACGGATCTTCGGCCATTGGTTGCCAGTCCAGTCGCACCAGTCTTCCAGCCACACCCGATAGGGCGGTACGTAGGCGGCGAGGCCGCTCAATCCTATGCGTTTTGTGTTGTTGGAATGATTCATTGCTGGGACTTTGCCTGCCCCGGGAATTTTAGTGGTCCGGGCGCGGTCGCTCAACCGTTTATTCTACAACGATCGTGATCGTGTCCGACATGAGCGGCGGATCGTGGGGAATGTGCCGGTGATCGCCAAGCAGGAGCCTGAGCGTGTGTTCGCCGGGAGCCAGCGTCATTTCCGTTGCGGTGCTGGCATCGCCGAAATGGCGATAATTGTCGTCCGCGGGTATCGGCAGCGCCAGATCCGGCAGTTGCGCATCTATGATCAGGTGGTGGTGCCCCGACTCGGGCTGGTCGTCGCCGGCCTTGATGACAGTCATGCCCTGGAGGCCGAATTCGACAGCGACCGGATTCGAGACAGTGTCGCCATCAGCCGGGCTTATGAAAAACACACTGGCGCCCTCGGGCGACCCCGTGCGCGCCAGAGCCGTCGTGTCCGCCGCCGCTTCTGCGACAGGCTGCTCCGCGGCGGCCGGGGGCGATTTTTCGTCAACCTCGGGGCCGCAGGACGCTACGATCGGCATCACGCCCAGTGCGAGGGGAATAAGGTACGCGCGGCTGATGTTCATGGTCGATCCTCTGTTGTTATTGTCACCCATAATAATAGCTGTTGCCGTCTTCGTGGTACTAAATTGCGAAGACCGCAATCATCAGGGCGCCCAGCATTGTGACGAGGAAACCCGCTGAATAGGCGAAGACCAGCCCGATAAACTTCAGAAAGGTCGTCACTCGCCCCTGACCATAGACGCGTCGCATTGAAATGAACAGGTGCACCGGAATATACAGCGATGCCACGACGAGTATCAGGACGCTGATCGCCTCGGGCACGTGGAGCAGATTCGCAAGCCTTGCGAACAATATCTGCAGCGTCAGGATCAGGAAGAAGAACGCGTGGAAGTGCACGAAAAAAAGCAGGTGTTCAACATAATAGCGCCGCGACAACGGATACAGCGCCTTTAGAACCAGAGCCATCAGGGGTAACAGGACAATCAGCGCAGCAGGGACATTGTCGGCCAGATTTTCGAGAATCTGTTGCCCGTTGTCGAGCCTGGTCTGCTCGCAGATGTGCCGCATGCGCTCCGGTGTCAGGCGCCGTGCCAGCCAGCCGGGCATTTCCTCGAATTCCGACTCGTCAATCTCGCACTCGGATTCTGTTTCGCCATCGCTGTCGAACTGTATTTTGATGCCGTGGGATTCTTCGCTGGCCTCTTTGCCGACGCCGCTGTCGATGATGATTCCTTCCTCGGTGAGTTTCTCGAGGACCACCTCTCGATGCGCCTGTGCATCGGTTGACACTTCGGACCCGGTTTCGAAGAGCAGGCCGAGCTCCTCGCTCGGATCGAAAAATGCGACGACAAAGAAAATCAGACTCAGCACGAAATAGCTGCGGAACGGCGGCATGTAGCGGGCGCGGCGGCCTCGCAAATATTCGCGAGTCAGCTGCCCGGGCCGTGCCATCAGTGGTATCAGCGTCTGCCAGATGCGGGAATCGATCTCGAAGAGATCACCAAAAGCGTCGCTGATCAGTTCCCAAAGGCTGATTAACCGGCTGCGCGCGCGCTGTCCGCAAGCCTCGCAATATTGTCCTCGCAGCTGCGCGCCGCAATTCAGGCAATTCGACGGCTTCGCGGCCGGCATGGTGTGCCACAAGTCTTCACGCAGCACGCGCCCGGTGGAAGACAGACCGCCGCCAAACTGATCGTTGGCCTGTGCATCGATCTCGGCCGCGGTGCTACCGATAAATGCATCAAGAGCCTCGTCATTTTCGAACTGGTACTGGAAGATTCGGCCAGCATGTCCGTCTTCATCGTCGGCAATTGCGAACGTCCTGCAATCGACGAGTCCCGGCAAGCGCATGTCTCGAACGTGCTGGTCCAGCCATTTTTCGAGTGCGTCGACAAGATCCGCGTCGACGAAAACAGTGTTTTCGTAGATTGGGCCTGCTTGCCGCGTCATGACGGGGCGTCAGGTTTTGCTGCTTTTCTTTTTTCGGGCAACTTTTTTTCTCGGCTTGGCTGTTTTCCTGGCGGCCTTTCTTGCCGGCTTGGCAGCGGGCTGCACTTTGGATCGGATGAGTTCCTCAGGCGCAAAGTCGTCGACTGCCAGGAACGCCGATACCTTGTCGTCGTAGTTACGCAGCGCGTCAGCCTCCTTGCGATCGATCACCCCGGCCCGCGCAGCCTCATCGATTTGCTCGCCAAGACTCCCTGATCGGATCAAGCCTTCTTTTTGTGCCTTGCGCAAGCGTAGTTCGAGCGGCGCCATCGCCTCGGCAAGTACCAGTGCTTCCTCGGCGAGGCCGAGTGGATTTCCGGGCTCGAGCGTCGTGTACGCAAATTCGCTGAGTCGCTCGCGTGCTTCACCGGGAGTGGTAATGAGAGTGACGATCTTTCGGCCGAGTTCGTCAGAGGGGGCCGAATAAGTACGCCCGCGCGGAAAAATGAGTACGCGCAGCATGCTGGCTACCCAACGATTAGGGAGATTTCGCAGAAATGCGTGCAGAGCTTCCTGGGCTCCGTACATCAGCGTGCGCACCGACCACTCGACAAGCGGCAGATCCGTTGCGCGTCTGCCCTGGTTTTCGAAATGTTTGAGCACGCATGACGCGAGATAAATTGAGCTGAGCACGTCACCGAGCCGGGCCGACAGCAACTCGCGTTTTTTCAGTGTCCCGCCAAGCGTCAGCATCGCGAAATCAGAGGCGAGAGCGAATGCGGCGCTGTAGCGATTGATGTTTTGATAATAGCGCCGGGTCGGCGTATTCAGCGGTACGCGACTGAATTTCGCATGTGTCAAAGCCAGGAAGAACGAGCGTGCCGCATTGCTGATGGCATAGCCGATGTGCCCGAACAGGGCGTCATCAAATTCGATAAGCCCGTTATCTTCATCTTCGTCGCCGGCCGCGTGCAGTTCGCGCAACACGAACGGATGACAGCGAATCGCGCCCTGCCCGAAAATAATCAGGCTGCGGGTCAAAATGTTGGCGCCCTCAACCGTGATCGCGATCGGTGTCGCCATGTAGCCGCGGCCGACGTAGTTTTTCGGCCCCATCATGACGGCTTTGCCGCCATGTATGTCCATCGTGTCATTCGCAACTTTGCGTCCCAGCTCCGTGCAGTGGTACTTGAGAATTGCCGACGCCACGGCTGGCTTCTCGCCCTGATCGATAGCGCCTGACGTGACCGCAACGGCGGCATTCATGATGTAGGTATGGCCGGCGATTCTGGTCAACGCTTCACCAACGCCTTCGAAATTCGAGATTGACGTATTGAATTGCCTGCGAATGCGAGCGTAGGCACCGGAGACATAACTCGCAGCCTGTCCGCCCCCGGCGGCGCTCGACGGCAACGTGATGGCGCGGCCCACCGACAGCAGTTCGACGAGCATTTTCCATCCCTTGCCGGCCATCTCCTGCCCGCCAATGATGAAGTCGAGTGGTACGAACACATCCTTGCCGGTGGTCGGGCCGTTCTGGAACGCGATCGACAGTGGCATATGCCGTCGACCGATCGTGACACCCGGCAAGTCGGTTGGAATCAGCGCGGCCGTGATTCCATACTCATCCTTATCGCCGATCAGGTGTTCCGGATCGTATAGTTTGAACGCCAGCCCGAGTACCGTGGCGACGGGCGCGAGCGTGATGTAGCGCTTGTTCCAGTTCAGCCGAATACCGGTGATTTGCTTGCCGTTCCAGCTGCCCCTGGACACGATTCCGCTGTCGATCAGGGCTGCCGCGTCCGATCCCGCCTCCGGAGACGTCAGTGCAAAGCACGGAATTTCCGTACCGGCGGCGAGCCCGGGCAGGTAGCGGTTTTTCTGTTCTTCAGTACCGTAGTGCAGCAGCAACTCGGCCGGCCCGAGTGAATTGGGTACGCCGACCGTGGACGATGCCGTCGTGCTGCGGCCTGCAAGCTTCATAATCACCGCCGCATTCGCGTAAGCTGAAAACTCCAGGCCGCCGTAACTCTTCGGAATGATCATGCCGAAGAAGCGGTGCTTGATGATGTACTCCCACACATCCTTCGGCAGGTCGGCGTGTTCGTGACAAATGGCCCAGTCGTCGAGCATTTTGCAGAGCGTCTCGCAGGGCCCATCGAGAAATGCCTGTTCCTCCTCCGACAGCTGCGGCGCCGGATAAGACATCAGGCGATCCCAGTTCGGCATGCCGGAAAACAGTTCGCCGTCCCACCAGACATTACCGGCCTCGAGCGCCTCGCGTTCGGTATCCGACATCGATGGCAACATCTTTCGATAGATGTCGAGCAATGGTTTGGTAAATTTTTCGCGCCGTACCTCGACCAGGTTCGGCACGATCATCAGGCTGAATACGGCCCACAGAATCAGCAACCAGTACCATGCGCCAGCGCCGAAATACGTATAGGCGGCGAGAGCAAGCCCCGAGGCAATTGTCGATGTGCGCAGGTCAATGCGCTGATACGCGAGAAAAGTGGCGCCGCCGATAAACAGCAGCAACCAGAAAAGACTGACAGCGATACTGAACAAGAGTCAAACCTCTGATTAAACCGATCGGACCTGGCGCCATGGCTGGCTGCACCCGGTCATGAACCCTGCCGGGGGGCGTTCCGAGCCGCGCCATGGGGCGCAATATTCATTGTAAACCCTATCACTGAGGCGTCTGGCGCGCCATCGAGCCGTTCACGTCAAAGCAGGTCTTCGATCGCTGCGCGCTCCTCACGCAGCTCCGCTTCTGTCGCATCCATCCGCGACTGACTGAAGTCGTCGATTGTCAGATCCTTGACGATCTCGTAGTCGCCTTCGTGGCAGCGAACCGGATACGAGTAAATGATGCCGGGCTCGATGCCGTAACTGCCGTCAGCCGGAATCGCCATGCTGACCCAGTCGTCGCTGGCGCTGCCAAGTGCCCAGTCACGCATGTGATCAATAGCTGCTGACGCCGCCGACGCTGCAGAAGATGCACCACGGGCATCGATGATGGCCGCGCCGCGTTGTTGCACGACCGGGATGAATTGCCCGGCGACCCAGGATGATTCGATGAGCCTGGTGGCTGCCCGCCCTGCAACCATCGCATGATGGATGTCCGGGTACTGGGTCGCCGAGTGATTGCCCCAGATCGTCATACACCGTATGTCACTGACGTGTGTTGAGGTTTTCGCCGCCAGCTGTGCGATCGCGCGATTGTGATCGAGACGTGTCATTGCCGTGAAATTTCGCGGATCGATGTCGGGCGCATTGCAACTGGCGATCAGTGCGTTTGTATTGGCCGGATTACCGACGACAAGAACGCGGATGTTTCGGGTTGCGTGAGCGTCGATGGCCTTGCCCTGCACCGAAAAAATCGCGCCATTGGCTTCAAGGAGGTCTTTGCGCTCCATGCCGGGCCCGCGCGGCCGTGCGCCGACAAGCAAGGCGAAATCGCTGTCCTTGAACGCGATGTCGGGATCATCGGTTGCGACGACGCCGGCGAGTGTATTGAATGCGCAATCGTCGAGCTCCATGCCGACGCCGCCCAATGCCGGCAGTGCTGGTGGAATCTCGAGAAGCTGCAGAATAACCGGCTGATCGGATCCAAGCATCTGGCCGGAGGCAATACGGAACGCGAGCTGGTAGCCGATCTGGCCGGCAGCGCCTGTGATTGTGACGCGAACGGGTGATTTCATTGTTGCATTCCTGCTTTATCGAATGTCCCTGGGAACCCCTGATGGATTATTTCGCGGCTGTGCCGGCCTGCGCAAGCTGAACCGGTCAATATCGCTTTGACGGAGCGCTGGCACCGCCGTCGGTGATCGACACCGTCTGCTGTGGAGTTCACGGCAGCTCGTAGTCCGGGAACGCTCTCAGCAGCCGCTCACGCTCGCGCTGTGCGGCTGCAACAAATCCTGCCTTCTCGAGATCCTCGATGCACTCGAGCCAGATCGAGGGCGTCGCGATTGCATCTTCATCGCAATCCCCGGCAATACTGATTATTCCGGTCATTTCCGTGGCGATCGAGCGCAGCGCAGGCTGCTCGGTTTCAACGAGCGTGTCGCTGTAACTGCGGGCAAGCTCATTCGCCTGACGCAGCAACTCCGGGTTCCGGACCGTGAAGGACTCAGTCGCTGGTGCAGCCGACGTCTGTTGCGATTCAGCGTCGGGAGCACGGCTGCGTGCGCGCTTCATGGCATGCGGTTGGGGCATTGCCGGCGCTGGTGTTGACGCCGGCAGCGATGTCTCGAATTTGGCGGCCGAATCGTCGGTCACGGCTTCGATCGCGATTCCGTCGAGGTCTTGACGAAGACGCTCTGCAGTGTCTGCGCCGTCAATTTCGTCGGGTAAATTCTTTTTCCCGTGGGCGTCAGACGCTGCAGCCGGCGTTTCGAAGATTGCCTGTTCGGGCAACGGCACCCGCGACATCTCGAGGACGATTACAAGGCAAAGTCCGATCGTTGCGGTCCAGGCAAGCGGCCGCAGCCAGGCGATGGAGCGTGCGTATCGAGGTCTTGCCGCGTCAGCGGCAGTGTTCAGCACGGCGCGATCCAGTTCTGCCGGGACACGCTCGTCCGCGGTCTCACGGTATGCCTGCGAGACAGCCGGATCGGTGACGCCGTTACTGTCGGGGCTGGGACGCTCGTTGCTCATGATGTCTCCATGGGCTGGTCATGTATCCGTGGGTTCGTCGATTGCTGCGCGCAGCTTTTTCACTGCGTAACGCAGCCGGCTCTTGACGGTCTCCCGATTGCTGCCGGTTACCGAAGCGATTTGCTCCAGGTTCAGGCCGGCTTCCTCATGCAGCAGGAACACGTCGCGTTGTTCGTCGGGCAGGGTCTGCAGGGCCGCATCAAGCCGCCGTCGCGCAAGGCTTCTCTCGACCAGCATGTCCGGGCTCTCGCCGGTATCGGGCTGACTGTCAGGCTCCACATTCGCAGTTTGCGCGTGGCGCCGGTTGCGCCGTAAATAGTCGATGAAGCAGTTATGCGCAACGCGGTACAGATATGTCGTAAATTTCGCAGTCGGCCGATAGCTTTCCCGCGCCTTGATGATCTTCCCCCACACCTCCTGAAAGATGTCCTCAGCCGTTGCGCGGTGCCGGCAGTGCCGCAGCAGGTAGCGATACAGGGCATCATTGTGGCGCCGGTACAGGGCCTCGAACGCAGCGACGTCTCCGTCTCGGTAACGCAGCATCAGAGCACTGTCTTCGACGGCCCGGTCCATCGCCCGAGCATAGGTGACGCCCGTGACATCCGAAAGAGGCAGCGCAGTGTTCGGCCAATCCCGTACGCCGGCGAAGCTCATGGCCGATCGTCCGGGACACTGACAATGGCCCGTGCCGGCAGCGCCCCGGGAAAGGCAGAAGTCTCGGCGGTGACCGGCCTGTCGGGATTCACAGTATCCATTGCCCTTATAAACGTTTCGAATAATGCCGTCGGGTTACGAATTGCAGCATTCGGGCTTGCATTTCTTGATCTTAGTGTTATAGTTGACTATAACACTATGTCACCAGCCGGCAGTTTTGCTGCCCGGAGCTTTGATATGAAAGCGAAAATTACTCAATACATGAGCGAGATTATCAGCCTCTCGGTCATGTTGCTGATGGTTGTGGCGCTGGTTGCCGGACAGGCGGACGCAACGCTACAAGCCGGACCCGCCATTGACGCGGGCAAGACGCACGGGGTTTCTGCCACCGTGATCCAGGAGCCGGTCGATCCTGCACACAATGTGCAGATCAAAGTCTTGCGACTCGACATCGGGATGAATTTCGACGACGCGATCATGCGCGACCTGGCAGGTGAATGGTCGGCCGCCCTGGGCGGGCAGTTGCGGCTCCGCCGGCGTCAGGCAGGTCAGGATTAGCGGCGTCACCATGGATCCGAGATGGAATGAAGATTTACCGATTTATCGGCAACTGCGCGATCGTGTGGTGGCGATGATACTTGAGGGCGTTTTGGGCGACGGCGATGCATTGCCGTCGGTGCGTAACGTCGCAGCCGAGTACCGGCTCAACCCGCTTACTGTGCTCAAGGGATATCAGGAGCTCGTTGACGAAGGCCTCGTCGAGAAAAAACGCGGCCGCGGAATGTTCGTCAATGACGGTGCGCAAAAGCAATTATTGAAAGACGAGCGACGCAGGTTTATCGAAAAGGAATGGCCGAAGGTCGTAGAGAGAATTAACAGGTTAGGGCTCGACGCGGCTGACCTGCTCGCCAAGGCAAGCAAGGCCGGGGAAAAGGGAGACAACAATGACTAGCCTGGTCACCGCCCGTGGTGTGTCGAAGCGTTTTGGAGACGTTCTGGCCGTCGATAACGTGAGCTTCGAAATTGAGCAAGGCAGGATTATGGGCCTGATCGGACCGAACGGCGCCGGCAAGACGACGTTATTGAAGGCGTTGCTGGGATTGACTGACTGTGATGGCGAGTTGTCCGTGCTCGGCCTTGACCCGTTTCGTCAGCGCAAGGAGCTCATGCGGAACATCTGTTTTATTGCCGATGTTGCGGTACTGCCGCGCTGGATTCGAGTTTCGCAATTGCTGAACTTCATGGCAGCGACGCATCCGAATTTCTCGATGTCGCGCGCTCAGGAATTGCTCAGCCACACGAAGGTTCGACCGGACGCAAAGGTTCGTCAGTTATCGAAGGGAATGGTGACGCAGCTGCACTTGTCCATTATTACGGCGATCGACGCCCGGCTGCTGGTACTCGATGAGCCGACTCTGGGCCTCGACATCATTTTTCGCAAGGAGTTCTACGGCAATTTGCTGAATGACTACTTTGATGGTGAGCGCACGATCCTGATCACGACGCACCAGGTCGAGGAAATCGAGAACTTGCTGACTGACATCATGTTCATCAATGAAGGCCGCATTATCCTCGACACCACGATGGATTCGCTTGCCGGACAATACTCCGAGCTGATGGCCAGCGGCGACAATGCTGACAAGGCCCGCAGCTTCGGACCGATATTCGAACGTGATGTTTTCGGCAAGAAGGCCATGGTGTTCGAGGGAGTGAGCCGGGAACAGCTCGCGGATCTGGGTGAGCTGCGCACACCATCCGTCGCCGATCTGTTCGTCGCCAAAGTAAAGGGGGCCGCAGCATGATCAGTAATCAGCTGTCACTGGTTCGACGCGAGCTCTGGGAACACCGCGCGATCTATATTGCGCCGCTCGTCATTGCGCTTGTCATGTCGCTGATGTCGCTGACCGGCCAGGTGACGATCTCGGCGTTCGGGCACGAAGTCGACCTTGCAATCATTGGTGCATCGAGCGCCGGGGAGATCGAACGTCAGGCCGCCATTACTGCCATCCTGATGGTTTTTACGTCAATCTTTGCGCTGGGCGCATGGATTCTGATGATCTTCTACAGCCTTGATGCCTTGTACGCGGAGCGCAGGGACAAGAGCATTCTGTTCTGGCGCTCATTGCCGGTGACCGATGCGGAGACGGTGATCTCGAAACTCCTGACGGCGGTCCTGGTCATCCCGTTGACAGCCTTCGCTTTTGTTGTCGTAACTCATTTGTTGAACCTGATCTTGTGGAGCATCTGGCTGAGCATTCAGGGTGGTGACGCCGGACATCTTCTGTGGAGTGCGGCGCCGTTGTTCGACAACTGGGCTGCAACATTGATCATTGCTGTGGCAATGCCTCTGTGGCTGTCGCCGTTGATCGGATGGTTTTTGTTCGTGTCGGTGTTCACCAGGCGCTCACCATTGTTGATTGCGTTCTTGCCGATGTTCGTCGTGCCAATGCTCGAAAAAATGGTATCTTCCACGTCGTTGTTCTGGGACGCAATTTTTGTCCGATCAGTCAGGCCGCCGCTATTCAAAGGCATCGATGTGTCCAGGATTTTCGATGAAGACAACTTTCAGATTGCGGCAGACACGGCGAGCCTGCTAGCGAAGATCGATCTTGCCAGATTCCTGTCCAGCCCGAGCATGTGGCTTGGACTGGTCGTTTGTGGATTGTTCACGACTGCCGCTATCTACATTCGCCGCTATCGCGATGAGTCCTGAGTCGGTGCGGCTACGGCTGGGTGCTCAAGCCGTGCTTGCGTAACTTGCCCCGCAGTTGGTGGTAGCTGAGGCCGAGAAGATCGGCGGCCAGGCGCTGATTGAAGCGGGCCTTTTCCAGGGCCGCCTGCAGACAATCTTTCTCTGTATCCAGGAGCCTTCGGGTGAGATCCATGGGCAATAGCGGCGTGCGCCGCTGCCGCGTTTGCACTGCATGCGTCTGCTCATTCGAGGCGAGCTTGAAGGGTGAGTCGAACGGATCGAACGCGATTGATGCGATGACCTTGTCGGGATCGCCGGACCGATACACAGAGCGCTCCACCGTGTTCTTCAGTTCTCTGACATTGCCGGGCCAGTCGTGCTGCAGCAGTGCCGATGAGGCGCGTGGGCTGAAGCCAGGAAACAGGGGTCGTTTGAGTTCGCTCGCCATGTTAATCGCGAACGCGTAGGCAAGCGGCAATATGTCCTCAATGCGGGCGCGCAACGGCGGCACCGTGATCACGTCGAAAGCAAGCCGGTCCAGCAGATCCCTTCGAAACCGGCCCTCAGCCGCCAGAGCCTGAAGGTCCGCGTTGGTGGCTCCGACGATCCTGACATCGGCTATCAGGATTTCAGAGCCACCGACTCTCTGAATCTCGCCGTATTCAATCACGCGTAGAATTTTTTCCTGCATGCGCAACGAAATTGTTGCCAGCTCGTCGAGAATCAACGTACCGCCGTCGGCTCGTTCGAAGTGGCCGATATGCGTCCTGATGGCGCCGGTGAACGCACCTGCTTCGTGTCCGAACAACTCCGACTCGAGTATCGACTCGGTCAGCGCCGCGCAATTCACCTTGACGACAGGGTTTTCCCAGCGCTCGGACAGGTAATGCAGGCGCGAGGCGATCAGCTCCTTGCCGGTACCGCGCTCGCCGACGACGAGTACGGGTTTGGACAAAACGGCGGCACGCGACACGTGCTCGAGCATTTCGAGAAAAACCGGTGCTTCGCCGATGATTTGTTGCACGGGGCGATCGGCGTTCATTGGCGAAGTTAACCATATTCTAGTGAAAGATACCAACTTATAGCGGTTTAAGCCAGAAGCAGGGGTTCACGAGGTCTGCGGCGATACCCAATAGTCTTTGTGGAAACAATGATTTAGCAGAATTTGCCGTGGTTGGCACAGAAACTGCAGTGTTTACTGTGAGTTTCTAGCAAGTAAGAGGACAAATTCATGGGTATTTTCACGAGATTCAGTGACATCGTGAACTCCAATATCAACGCGATTCTCGACAAGGCCGAGGATCCGGAGAAAATCGTCCGCCTGATGATTCAGGAGATGGAGGACACGCTCGTCGAAGTTCGGTCTGCTGCCGCGCGCTCAATTGCGGACAAGAAAGACCTCAACCGCAAGCTCGAGTCGCTTGAAGGCGAATTGCTGGACTGGGGAGACAAGGCAGAGCTGGCGATGCGCAAGGGTCGGGAAGACCTGGCCAAGGCCGCGCTGGTCGAAAAATCACGCGTCGCCGCTGCGACAGATGTACTCAAGCAGGATTATCTCGCCGTTGACGAGGGGCTCGCTAAGCTGAATGAGGACATCGCCCGACTGGAGAGCAAATTGCAGGATGCCAAAGGGCGCCAGAAAGCGTTACTGGCACGTCACAAGACGGCAAACAGCCGTCTTGCGGCGCGCAGGAAAATTTACGACTACAAGATCGAGGACGCCATCGTGCGTTTCGAGCAGTACGCACGGCGCATCGACGATGTTGAGGGCCGCATCGAGGCCTATGACCTCGGGTTACCGAAGGACCTCAAACACGAGTTCGCGGGCCTCGAGGCTGAAGAGTCCGTACAAAAGGAACTGAGCGACTTGAAGCGACGCGTTTCGGGCAAGCCGGAACAATCGGCAAAGGCCAAGTAATTCGAGATGAGTGAATTGCTCACGCTTGCGATCGTACTGTTCCTGACCATTGTTGCGCCGCTAATTGTCGTCATGCACTTTGTGACGAAGTGGAAACAATCTCGCGAAATCTCGACAGACGACGAGCAGATGCTCGAGGACCTATGGATGTTGTCACAGCGTCTCGAGGACCGGCTGGTGACGCTGGAAGAAATTCTTGACGATGAAGTATCGGACGGGAGAAAAAAATCATGACTCAACGCGCCTGGAATATCGATTACGGGCCGCTGCGTGGCCTGTATCGCGACCGCGAGGCCGGTTGGATATTCGGCGTCTGTGCTGGCATCGCCGATCGTTTCAATCTTCAGGCAGGCGCGGTAAGAATCATAGCCGTCGTCAGTTTGGCCGTGTGCTTCTGGCTGACGGCAGCAATCTATCTCGGTGCGACAATTCTGATACGCGAAAAGCCGTTGATATTTTCGGGGCAGGAAGCGGAGCATCAATTCTGGCGGCGTGACAGGGACGACTATTGGAGCAATTCATGAGTCCGTACGCATCGTCTTCAGGTCGCCGCTTCTTCCGCAGCGCAGACCAGGCCATTCTGGGCGGTGTGTGTGCGGGCGTCGCGGATTATTTCGGCTTCAATCTTCGTGTAACTCGTATCCTGACGGTCATCGCTTTCTTCATGGCGACCCTCATGACCGTGGTAGCCTATATCGCGATAGTGGTGCTTGTGCCCGCGAGGCCTCTAAAGGGTGGAGCCGGGCAGGCCGATCCGGAATTCAGAAAGGCGTTGCGGTCGTCGCCGACGCAAACGATGGGTGACCTGCGCAGTCGATTCAAGTCACTCGATCGACGCCTTGCCCGGATCGAGAAATACGTGACATCGTCCCGTTATCAGCTGGACCGGGAATTTCAAAAATTGCAGGACCGATGACCACAATAAACAAAGGACTTCGTCGATGAGCAGCTTATTCTTCGTCGTTTGCATCGTCGCTATTGCCTGTACGGCCAGTACGGTGCAGCATTATTTGAAGCTGCGCGCACGCCGGCAGGACAGCAGTTCGGACCTCCGGGAAACGCTGTTACAGCTCGAGCAAATCGAAAAACGCATGCAGGTACTGGAGCGTATCGTGACCGAGAAAAAATTTGATCTCAAGCAGGAGATCAACAGGCTCTAGCGTATCGGCGGATTGTCCGGCGCGCCGGAAAATGCACGCACTGCGGTTGGCAGAGATTATTTTGCCCGTTCCTTGTAAGCGCGAACCTGCACGTTGAACTCGGCGGCAATGATTTCCATCTCCGCGATTGCTGCGTTGTACTTCTTGGCGAGGATCGACTCGCGCTGCTGCAGCTCGCTTATCTCCGGGCTATTCAGACCGGCTACGGTGTCTTCTTCTTCGGTTTCAAGGCACGTCAGGTATTCGTCCATGGCCGCCATATATTTTTTGACCGTTTTCTGACTCACGATCATTTCATCTTTGGTCGCCGTGGCGCCATCGGCAATACTTGCACGGCGCGGATAATCGCAGGCGAATGCTCCCGGTGCAGCAAGCAGCATGTTGACGGCAATCGCAAATAGAGTTGTTCTGATCATCGGCTCAATTCTGGTATGGGTCCGGCGACTCGATGTTTATCGCCAGCCCGGTTCAGCATGGTCTGCATATTTAATCACGACGGCCGTCGCGAGTGAAGCCGGTGTCTCGAGTGGACGGCCTGACGATAACAGCAGAACAACGCTGGTCGGTACAGCGATGCAATGTGTGATGCGTGTCGTGCCGAGGGATAAGCCGTTGTTTTTAGCGTGATTTCGAATAATGCAGTGACGTGTGCTAGCCGAACAACGCCTGGTACGTATCGGTTCCCTCGGCTTGTGCGAGTAACAGTTCGAGGTAGTCGTCGGAGCTCATGGGATGGCCGAACAACAGGCCCTGGACGTAAGTGCACCCGAGTTGTTGCAAACAATTCAATTGATCTTCTGTTTCGACGCCCTCAGCGACGACATCCAAGTTGAGGTTCCTGCCCATTTGAATAATCGTACTTATGATTGTAGCGTCATCCGGGTTACTGGCAACATCGCGGACAAATGACTTGTCGATCTTCAAGGTATTGATAGGAAATTGCTGCAGTGCGCTTAGCGACGAGTATCCGGTACCGAAATCGTCGATGGCGAGATGCAACCCCAACGCATAGAGCTGATTGAGCAATTTGATTGTGCGCTCAGGGTCCTCCATCAATGTCGTCTCTGTGATTTCCAGCTCCAGGGACGTCGGCGATACCTCGTAGCTCCTTAGAATTGAGCGTATTCTGTCCGTGAAGTTCGCCTGGCGGAGCTGCTTGAGCGACAGATTGACGGACACGCGGCCGGGCGATGACACCGATCTCTGCCAGCAGCGAAAGTCCTCGCAGACCTTGTCGAGCACCCATTCACCGATTTCAATAATCAGGTGGGTCTCCTCGGCAATCGGAATGAAGTCAGACGGCAGAATCATTCCTCGCTCGGGCAATTCCCACCGCACCAATGCTTCGGCACCAAAGACCTCGCCGGTCTCGAGGTCATACTTCGGCTGGTAGTGCACCAGCAACTCATCCCGCTCGAATGCGCGTTTTAGTTTGCTCTTCGTCATCAGGCGTTCGACCGTTGCTTCATTCATGTCCGGCGAGTAATAAGAATAGACATTGCCCCCGGACTTCTTGCAATGATAGAGGGCAGCGTCGGCGTTACGAATCAAATCGATGACATTCCGGGCGTCAAGCGGGAAGAACGCGATACCTATGCTGGCGGTCATGAACACCTCGTGACCTTGCTCGAAAAACGGCTCTGCAAGGCTGTCGAGCAACTGTTGTGCCAATTTGTCCGTGCTGCTCGTTGCGGCGCTGTCCTGGTCCGGGCACTCGACGATCACAGCAAATTCATCACCGGCAAGCCGGCCGATCACGGTCTTTTTGGGCAGGGCTGACCGAAGGCGCCCGGCGACAGTTTCCAACGTCGTATCGCCGGCGCCGTGACCGAAGGTGTCGTTGATGTCCTTGAAGCGATCGATGTCGATATACAAGAGGCACAATGACGTGGCGTTGCGGCGTGCGCGGGCGATGGCACGCTGCAACAGGTGTTGAAATTGCATACGATTCGGGATCTTGGTAAGCGCGTCTATTCTTGCGAGGTATCGAATGCGCTTCTCGGCCCGTCGCCTCTCGGTAATGTTCTGTGCCGCAAAGATACGATCGCCGGACTCGGCTTCCCTGCCGCGGAGAATGGAGCACGTATAGGACACAGGGATGGATTGGCCATTGCGATCCTTGAAAAATACCTCCTTGGGCAACCCGGAGGGTGCATCATTTATCAATGACCCGCTCTTCTCCGTGTTGACGATGAAATCGATCGACATGTTGAGCAGGTCTTCTTTCTCGTACCCGAGCAGGCGGGTCGTTGCGTTATTGACACGCTTGATCGTGCCATTTTGTGTCGTCACGATAATCGCATCGTTCATGCTCGAGAGTATGCTGTTCAGGTAGTCACGGGAAATTGTTGTCGATCTGAGCTTGGCGCGCATGTCATTGAACACGGCCGCCAGCTGTCCGATTTCGTCGCCACGATTTTCGGGCAGCAACTCGCCGAAATCGGAATCTCGCAGTTTCCTGGCCTGCAATTTCAACGCTTGAATTCGTGCAGTCTGGTTGCGCACGATCATCCATACGAGCGCACCGCACAGCGCCAGCGTAAAGAGCGTGCCGAATCCTATCCACAGGAAACTAATGCGCCGACTTTCGAGTTTCATGGCGACAAGCTGTTGTGCGAATGCTGCTGATTCAGCTCGCAATTGGGTCAATTGAAATGAAGCGGCAAGTTCGCCGACGCGACGGCCGGCCGCGACGACCGGATACGTCATGACGAGTCGGTCGGGCAGCCACGTGACCGGCGTATTGATGTCGGCGATTGGGAAGCTGCCTGTCGAGAACTCCCGCTGACTGCTGGCCGTGAAGCGCAGCCCGGTCATGTTGGTGTTTTCCGACAGCGCTCGGTCCATGGTCGCGAAAACCGCTGCGGCATCCGAAATATCGATTCCTGCGGCAAAGCGGTCGGCGATCGCGTGCATTTTCGATCGCATGCGCCGTTCGTAGCTTGCCTTGAGAACTATGTCATGCTCGACAGAACTCGTAGCGATGATTTCACCGGCCAGCCAGCGATATTGACCGTAGAACATCGACAGTATGATGACCATGACGGCGACGCCGGTCGTTATGGCGAACAGCAGGTAGCGCGGAATTTCTCTGCCGATCATCGTGTATGGATCCCGTCTGGCCGGGCCTGCACGCCGTTTGTCAGCGCCAGGAGGGGCACGCCGTTCTCGTTGTTATTGGACGTAACAGGAACGCATTCAGGCATCCGCCGCTACGTTGCCGCGAGCCGCCGGACGACGTGAGTTCGGTCGTGCCAGCGCTTTGCGCCAGTCTAGCATCCGGTGGATTCGTGCGCGGATATTTCCGACTCGTACTAAATAACCGCCCGTGAGACACGGAGCCATCATGAGTACGCGTCTAGTCGTCGTCCTCCTCGCGTTTTTCGACGAACTCGGTTGGATCGGTTTGCCCCGCAGTCCGCATGACGCCTTCGACGATGGCGCCTTCGGCAACCGCGATTGCCCGGGCGCTGACGGTACCGGCAATTTTCGCGGTCTCGGTGATTTCCACGCGGCCGGTTGCGATGATGTCGCCCTCGACGTGACCCGATATGATGATATTGTCTGCCTTGATCGTGCCGATCCACACGCCACTCTTGGCAAGCGTCACGGTGCCTGTCAAGTCGCAGTCACCGTCGATTTCGCCGTTGATCAGGAAATCACCGCTGCCCGTAATCAGGCCTGATACCTTGCAGCCTTCATTGATCAGTGTGACCGCGCCTTTCGGCTGATCGTGGAGTCGTCGCAGGCGGGAATCGATCATACGGTGTTGGCTCCACGTAAAGGTCACTGACAACAAGGCGCATATTACCTGCAGTCAACCACGTTTGTCAGTGCTAAAGCATTTCCGGTAATTTCCGGGCGCGAGCATCCTTGTGCGCGCCGATGTCGATCAGGGAACTCCATTCGAGGTTCATGTGCGCTGACGCGGAATTGCTGCGCATATGGTAAAAGAGCAGGCCCGAGGCGCAGATCAGCATGCCACCGGAAGTGCGCAGCCAACCGTGTACGCGATGGAGTGAAATGGCCTCAACACAGAGAGAGAGCTTGAGCGAGGAATTTGAAAAGCGTTACGACGCACTGGCAGCAATACCCGGTAATACGATCGGCGGTGGTCTGAAGGGCGTCGAGAAGGAGTCATTACGCATCGACATGAACGGCTTCCTGTCACAAACGCCGCATCCGAAAGCGCTTGGTTCAGCCCTGACCAATCGTTTCATCACAACGGATTTCTCCGAGGCCTTGCTGGAATTCGTAACGCCTCCATTGGCCAGTACATGGGAGACGCTTGGGTCCATGTGCGACGTGCAACAATTCACTTATGAACGACTCGGCCGTGAACTGCTGTGGGTAACGAGTATGCCATGCCGGGCTCCGGACGATGTCGAGATTCCTCTGGCACGTTACGGGCCGTCGAATGTCGGACAGATGAAGACCATCTATCGACGCGGTCTTGGTTATCGTTACGGTCGGCAAATGCAGACTATCGCAGGCGTGCATTTCAACTATTCACTTCCGGACGCTTTTTGGCCGCAGTATCAGAAGGTCTGCGGTGACACGCGTACTGAAAGTGATTTTCGTTCCGATCAATACCTGTGCCTGATACGCAACTTCAGGCGGTTCGGCTGGCTGGCACTGTATCTGTTCGGCGCATCGCCCGCATTGTGCAAATCATTCACGAGCGGCGCGGATGTGAATTTGCCGTCATTCAGTGACGATACTTATTACGAGCCGTTCGGTACGTCACTGCGCATGAGCGATCTCGGCTATACCAATCAAAGTCAGGCGCGCATAGCTATTTCACTCAACAGCCTCGACGACTATATCGCTGATCTCAGTGAAGCGATTCGTACGCCGGAACCCGCCTATGAAGAGATCGGAGTCAAGGTGGGCGACGTGTATCGCCAGCTCAATGCCAACCGGCTGCAGATCGAGAACGAGTATTACAGCTCGATTCGACCCAAGCGCGTTGCAAAATCGGGCGAGCACCCAACCGCGGCGTTGAGAAGAGGTGGAATCGAATACGTTGAGATACGCTCGCTTGATATTAATATTTTCGATCCGGCCGGCCTGAATCAAAATACGATGCGTTTCATGGAGGCTTTCCTGATTTACTGTTTGCTGGAGGACAGCCCCGCTTTTGACGATGAGTCACTCGCTGAGGCCAATTGTAATCATTCGCAGACGGCCAAAAATGGGCGAGACCCGACGTTGCGCCTGCACCGAGGCGGCGCGCGCGTATCTCTCATAAAGTGGGCCGGCGAGATTCTCGAAAAGGTGGCGGCGGTCGCAGCACTGATCGACAGAGGTGAAGGTAGCGATAGTTACGGGAAGGCGGTCAATTTGATGCAATCACTCGTCAGGCATCCGGAAAAAACGCCGTCGGCGCGTATTCTCGAAGAATTGCGTCAGGCGAACACCGGTTTTTTCGAATTCGCGTTGTCAGTCGCAAACAGTCACAAGAATTATTTCGCGTCCATCGCGCCGCTGTCCGACGAAACGAAAAAGGAACTTCAACGCGAAGCACGGGATTCCCTGCAACGACAGCGTGATGTCGAGGCGGCGGACGATATCAGCCTCGACGAATACCTGGCGCGATACTTCGACGCCGAATGATCGGCAGCTTACGACCGTGCATGACCACAGGCGAAATCGGTTTTCTCATGTGCACCGGCGCGGCTCGAAATCTACACGTCGGCGGATTGTACTTGTATCTTCGGTGCCACGAAATGTCCTGTAATTTTAGGCACTTAACCGGCTGAAATACCGGCAATGCAAGCACCGGGTGTGCGCTGGGTCACAGATTGGGCTTGCGGCATTGTGGGTCCACGGTCAATTTAACTAAACTTGCAGAAATCGCCTGTCGGGCGGGGGATCGACGCATAACATGTTCAAGTCCTTAATGGCCGGAATAGTGCTGGGCGCCGTTGCAGCGGTCACAGCCGTGTACTTTGTGCCCGTCGTCGATCAGCATCGCGAGACATCCATTATCGCGGTGACCAAGAATGGCGGCAATACAGAACTGTTTCATATCAACGTGCCGATGGATCGGATCCTGATCGGCGCGTCTGGACAGAGCAATCCGTTGCCACCGGGCCTCGAATGGCCGGAAGACCTGCAATTTGCCAACATACGTGCTGAGTTATTCAAGATCCGAAACGTCAGGGACGTGGTCGTGGGTATTGCCAGCCGGATGGCCGCGAGCAGTGACAAGGTAGGCGATAGCATTGAATGGGTATTGCATTTACCGGCACGCGGCTCGGCATTCGTGATGATGCGGCCTGAAATCATCGGCGGCGTTCATCGCATCGGTCATCTGCGCGCAGGAACGCGTGAGTTCGATGGCCTGCGTGGTCGCGTGACCGAGCGCTGGGTGCCGGACACGTCTGGCAGTGAAGATGCGCCTGAGGGCCGCTTCGAACTGCTGACGGAGTTCGTCGGAATCGCGGAAGATATCCAATGAAATATCTGATCATGGTGATCATCGGGTTTTTTGTCGGTGCGGCTACTACAATCGTATTGATGTTTTTCAACCCGCTCGCCTCCGCCAACCCCCTGTCGCCGTTAGCAGTCAGTGATAACGAGCTGATCAGTCTCAATTACTCTGCCGTGGCAGGAGACGCGATCGTTTTTACGAATAACGGAAATTCGCAGGTACGCCCGAAGCCGGCAAAAGTACTTCAGCTATGGGAAGCCTCGATTCGCCACACCGAGGTACTGGTCACGGTACTGACGAACAGCCGCAATGCGGTGGTCGGCCTGGGCGTCAAGATCACGTCGGACTCCGAGAGCACGCGCCTGATCAAGGCTGAGATGCTGGTTGACAGCATATGGCATATCTACTTGCCGGGACGCGGCAGTCTGTTCATTGAACAGACTGAAAATTTCTGGTCGTACGCGCGCGAAGTCATCGCACCCGCCTACTGGAGTTCGGCCGATAACTGGAAGGGTGTCTGGAATGGCAACACGACGGCCGGGCCCGGCGCATTGGGAACCGCGCGTGTCATCGGTGGTAGCGGTGAATTCAGCAATCGTCAAATGGCGGCCGTCGAGGCGCTGTCGGCGCGAGTGTATTCCGTCGAAAGCGGCCCGCTCGCGATGGATGGCCATCTGACGATCGAGCTGCGCAGCGAAGACGGTGCGCTGGCCTCAGAGTTCGCCGCAGAGTAGGTCGCGCTTCCGGCGCCAGGTGCGTTAAGAGAGATCCTTCAGTGCAACACCGGTGTCCACGAGTCGTTGCGGATCAGGTTTCGCGCGGCTGGCGATCAGCACCTTGGATTGCATGAAGTCGTGAGGTGAGTTGATTCCGTCGACGGCGATCAGACGGCCGTCTTTAAGATACAGGCACGCGAACGAACGACGGCCCGGATCCCCTCGAAGCAGAACCTGGTCATACCCGGAGGAAAGCCCGGCGATCTGCAACTTGAGGTCGTACTGATCGGACCAGAACCACGGTACCTGCGTGTAGCGCACATCGTCACCGGCGATGTTGGCCGCCGCAGTCTTGGCCTGTTCCAGCGCGTTGTGTACTGATTCGAGCCGCACGCGGCGATTATAAATCCGGCTCGGATGCGATGTGCAGTCTCCGATGGCATAGATATCCGGATCCGAAGCCCGACAGCGATCGTCTACGACAATACCGTCGTCGACGCTGAGCCCCGCGGCGGACGCGAGCTCGGTATTTGGCACGATGCCGACGCCGATGATGACGAGGTCGGCCGCGACGGTCTGTCCATCCGTGGTTTCGACGCTGCCAACGCGGTCGTTGCCGCGAAACGCGGCGAGCCCGGTTGACAACATCAGGTTCACGCCGTGAGCGATGTGCTCGGCCTCGTAAAAAGCAGAGACTTGCGGGGACACGACACGACTCATGACGTGGTCGGCCATTTCGAGGACCGTGACGTCGAGCCCGAGTTGCCGTATTACCGCCGCAACTTCAAGGCCGATATAACCGGCGCCGACGATCACAACGCGTTGCGCGCGTTCGATCTCTGCGCGGATGCGATTGACGTCGTCGATGCTGCGCAGATAGTGAACGCCGGCTAAATCAACTCCATCGACAGGCAACCGCCGGGCGCGCGAACCGGTCGCAAGGATCAGCTTGTCATAGACAATGACATCGCCAGCGGACGTGCTCACACGGCGACGATCCGGATCAATTTCCGCAACTCTCGTTTTCAGGCGTACCTCGATGTTCGGGTCTTCGTAAAACCCGGGCGGCTTGAAATACAGGCGCTCGGGTGGCATGTCACCGGCAAGAAATTTCTTGGATAGCGGCGGTCGTTGATAAGGCAGATAAGGCTCTTCGCCAACGAGTACAATATTGCCCGCGAATTTCCTTTGTTTGAGCGCTGCGACAGCTTGACCCGCCGCGTGACCGGCGCCAATGATGATGATTCGTTCACTCACGATGGTTTTCCTGGCACATTGCCATCAGACCGGCGCCAGCGGCCAAAGAATCAGCAGCAGCACGCGGCCGATGAGTGTGACAAACGGCACACCGACAATCATGATACAGCCACCGGGCGGGGCGCAATCAAAGCGCCTGGTGACCGCGAGTGTCCCGGGTACCAGGGTTGCACGAATCCGTTTATACACGAGCGGGCGGACAAAAGCAGACCGTCAGCCAGCGTGTCGTTTTGCGACTTTGCGTAACGGCACTAAACTGCAAGCCCTGCAAATAAGGTCGTGTGATGGCCGACGAATCGAACTATATCCCTGAGGTTCCGCGCAAAATTGTTCGGCACACTATTCGTGGCGTCGACTATCTGGTGTCCGAGTGGGGCAATCGCGATGCGCCGCTGATCCTGTATCTGCATGGCTGGGGTGATACTGGCTCGACATTTCAGTTCGTCGTCGATGAAATGAAACGCGACTGGTTCATTGTCGCTCCGGACTGGCGAGGATTTGGCGGTTCGACCTGCAATGTCTCGGCGTACTGGTTTCCGGACTATCTGGCGGACCTCGATCAACTGCTGGCGCTCTACAGCCCGTCTCAGGCGGTACGGCTTGTCGGTCACAGCATGGGCGCCAACGTTGCGGGCCTCTATGCCGGCGTGATGCCTGACAGGGTGCGCGCATTCGTCAATATCGAGGGCTTCGGGCTTGCGGATGCGGAGCCCAATGACGCGCCAGAGCGATTTCGCAACTGGATCGAACAGGGGCGCGCGCCGTCTGCTTTCTCCCGATATCCGGATTACAAGGCACTGGCCAAACGCATCGCCAGGCGGGCCCCGGGCATGACATCGAAGCAGGCAGATTTCGTTGCTCGCGAGTGGGGCGAAGCTGCTCAGGACGGCATCCGGCTGCGCGCAGACGCGCTGCACAGGCTGCCGAACGCCGTCTTGTATCGTCGTGCCGAGGCCGAGGCATGCTGGCGCTGTGCGACGGCTGATGTGCTGCTGGTGGCCGGTGGCGACAGTGACTTCGCCAGGGCGACGGATCCCGGGCCAGCCCGGGGCGGACTGCAACTGCCGTTTCCGAACTCAAGACCCCTCGTGATCGATAACGCCGGCCACATGCTGCACTTCGAAGCGCCGCGCGAACTGGCACGTGCGATCGAAGACTTCTTCGCCCCTGACCTTGTAAATCCATCCAGTACTGTATAAAAATACAGTTTTGCTGCTCTGGAGCCACGGTGCAAGAGGCTTGCCTGCGACACGATTACCTCGACACGCTCAACCAGGCGCAACGTCGGGCCGCCGTGTATGGAGCGCGTGCCGCCGGCGGGACATTTGCTGCGGGTCCATTGCTCGTCATCGCGGGTGCCGGCACGGGCAAGACGATGACGCTCGCTTACAGGGTTGCTCATCTGATCATCGAGGGCGTCGATCCGCAACGCATCCTGCTGTTGACGTTTACGCGACGCGCAGCACAGGAGATGACGCGCCGCGCCGAAGCCATCGTGCGAGCCGCATTGTCGCAACGTGACGCGCCGCGGGCAGATGCGGCGATCCTTCCCTGGTCAGGGACGTTTCACTCGATCGCCAATCGGATGCTCAGGCGTTACGCCGCGAATCTCGGTCTCGACCCCGGATTTTCGGTTCTCGACCGCGGTGATGCCGCCGATGTGATGGACGTCGTCCGGCATGAACTCAGGCTCTCTGGCAAGTCGCGGCGGTTTCCGAAAAAAGATACTTGCCTCGCGATCTACTCACGTTGCGTCAACACCCAGAAATCCTTGTCAGACACACTTCACGAGGCATACCCCTGGTGCATCGACTGGGAGGCCGAACTTTGCGAGCTGTTCCGAAATTTCGTGACGCGCAAACAACAATGCCAGGTGCTCGACTACGATGATTTGCTGCTCTATTGGAGCCATCTCGTCGCCGAGGAGGAGTTTGCCGCTGAAATCAGTTCGTGGTTCGATCACATCCTGGTCGATGAGTATCAGGACACGAATCTTGTGCAGGCGCAGGTGCTGCAGGCCCTCAGACCGGACGGCAACGGCGTCACGGTCGTTGGCGATGACGCGCAGTCGATTTATTCTTTTCGTGCGGCTGAAGTCGAAAACATTCTCGGCTTTGCGGACCGGTTCACGCCGTCGGCGACGGTCGTCGTTCTGGAAGAAAATTACCGCTCGACGCAGCCAATACTCGATAGTGCGAACCACCTGATAGCGGCAGGCGAGCGGCAGTACAGAAAGAACCTGTTCTCGAGTCGCAAGGCTGGCGCGCGGCCGCAATACGTCAGCGTCGAAGACGGCGATGCCGAAGCAGACTTTGTCGTCCGGCAAATTCTGGCCAATCGCGAAGCTGGCATGCAACTCAAGAATCAGGCGGTCTTGTTCCGTGGCTCGCACCATAGCGACAGGCTCGAGCTGGAACTCGTGCGGCGCAACATTCCCTACGTGAAATACGGCGGCCTGAAATTTCTCGAGGCGGCGCATGTCAAGGATGTGCTGTCATTGCTCAAGTGGGCGGAGAACCCTAAAAACGAAGTGGCCGCATTCCGCGTTCTCAAATTGTTGCCCGGCGTCGGGCCGGGATACGCGTCGCGTTGTTTCGAACAGGTGGCTCGCGAAGGATACAACCTCGCGGCACTTGCCGGTTTTCGTCCGCCATGCGCGGCGGCTGCGGACTGGGCTGGATTCTGCGAACTCATGCAGTCGCTGTCGAGTGCCGAGGCGGATGATCGTGGCTGGCAAACGCAGTTGACCCAGGTTCGTCGCTGGTATCAGCCACAGCTCGAGCGCATCTATGACGGTGTCGATACGCGTGTCGCCGATCTCGAGCAGCTCGAGCAAATTTCCGGCCGCTATCCGACACGCGAACGGTTTTTGACCGAGCTGACACTGGACCCGCCAAGTGCGGCTGGAGACCTGGCTGGCGAGCCACTGCTCGATGAGGACTATCTGATCCTGTCAACCGTTCATTCGGCGAAGGGCCAGGAGTGGGACGCCGTGTTCATACTAAATGTCACGGATGGCAACTTCCCGTCCGAGTTCGCGACGGGAAAGCCCGAATCGATCGAAGAGGAGAGACGCCTTTTGTATGTGGCGATGACGAGGGCGAAACAGTCATTGGCGCTGATTACGCCGCTGCGTTTCTATGTGACGCAGCAGGCTCGCAATGGTGACAGGCATGTCTACGGCGCGCGGAGCCGATTCCTGACCGATACCTTGTTGAAGACGATGACGCCGGTGTTTCATGGTCAACAGATGCCACAAGCCGGCCGGTTTTCTCCGCGGTCTGACAAGTCCGTCGATGTGGCGGCGCGGCTGCGTGAAATGTGGTAACAAAAAAAGGCGGTGGCAAAGCCACCGCCAATCAGTACGAAACAAACCGCATTAGGGATTTTCAGCTTGTTACGTCAACCTCTTTGGCGATGAACTGCACACTCGAGTGCTACATGTTCATCGTCTGTTCGGCCGGGTTCGGTGCTGACAGGCCAGACCTCGCCACGCCGCATGTGCCGTCGATATAAATTCGTCCCGGTATCGCCAATGCAGTGCACTCGCGACTCGAAATCACTGTGATCGAGTGCCGCAATATCCATGCGCCGCTGCTCGTTCGAGAAAACCGTGACGCTGACGATGATCGTCATCAGGATAACGGTGACACTGTTCGCCTTCATCGATGAACCTGTACCTGTTGATGTAGTATTTTGATGCATGGCGGCGCGATTTGGTTGCAATCGAAATGGCATAAGGTCTGCCCTTATGCACGATTCTGAGTTGCAGAGGCAGCGCAGCGCCGTGGGGATTATGCTGCCGCACAGGCGATGGTAGCCGCTGGACACAGGAGAGCGATGATGGGCAGGAACAAGACGATACGGGAGCAGGTTTCGGACGAGGAATGGGAGGTCCGGGTCAATCTCGCGGCGTGCTACCGGCTGATCGCGGTGCATGGCTGGGACGACCTCGTATTCACGCACGTTTCCGCCAGGGTTCCGGGGTCGGATGAGCACTTTCTGATCAACGCCTATGGCCTGCTCTTTGAGGAAATGACAGCCAGCTGTCTCGTCAAGGTTGATCTCGACGGCGAAAAAGTGCTGGATTCACCGTATGCCGTAAATCCTGCCGGGTTCATGATTCACAGCGCTGTGCACGACGCGCGCGAGGACGTCATCTGTGTCATGCACACGCACACGAGGGCCGGGATCGCGGTATCGGCGCAGGCGGACGGGTTGTTGCCGATCTCACAGACATCGTTATTTCCGCTGGTATCGCTGGCGTACCACGACTATGAGGGTGTCGCGCTCAATGAGGATGAAAAGCCCCGGCTTGTCGCCGATCTTGGCGGCAACAACGCGATGATCCTGCGCAATCATGGCCTGCTGACGACCGGTAAATCAATTGCCGACGCGTTCCTGATGATGTACGTACTTGAAACGGCCTGCCAGATACAGGTGCTTGCACAATCGACGGCGGGTGAGCTGATTCAGATTGCGCAGCCCATCATTGCGGGCATTCAGGCGCAGGCGGAGCAGGTAACTCGCGGCCTCGGCGGAGACCTGGTCTGGCCGGCGCTGTTGCGTAAGCTCGATCGAGTCGATGCTTCATTTCGTGAGTGATTGCCATCAGGCCAGGAACATGGCGTAGGCAGGGTTGTTGCTTTCCTCCCAGTAGGCGTAGCCGAGGGCGGCGAGGTGAGCGTCGAGCTGCGCGGTTTCGCTGGCCGGCACGTCGATGCCCGCGAGGATGCGACCATAGTCGGAGCCGTGATTGCGGTAGTGAAAGAGACTGATGGTCCAGTCTGTTCCGATCGCGTTCAGGAAATCGAGCAGTGCGCCGGGCCTTTCCGGAAATTCGAAACGAAACAGCTTTTCGTTGGCTATGTTCGGTGCTCGCCCCCCGACCATATGGCGCACGTGCAGTTTTGCCATTTCGTTGTCACTGAGGTCTGCGACCGCGTAGCCGTGGTCTTCGAGCCGGGCGACAAGCTTCCGGCGTTCGGTCAGGCCGTCGCGAAGCTCTACGCCGACAAAAATATGCGCCCTGGACGGGTCGCTGTAGCGATAGCTGAACTCGGTGATACTGCGGCGGCCCAGGGTCTCGCAAAAGCTGCGAAAACTGCCGGGCTGTTCCGGAATCTCGACGGCAAGCAGCATTTCTTTCTGTTCGCCAATGGCCGCGCGCTCGGCGATGTGGCGCAAGCGATCGAAATTGACGTTTGCGCCGCTGTTGACAGCAACGAAGAAGCCATTTCGGACCTTGTTCTCCGCGATGTATTTTTTGGCGGCAGCGATGGCCAGCCCACCGGCAGGTTCGACGATCGAGCGTGTGTCGTCGAAAATGTCGCGGATCGCTGCGCACACCTGATCCGTGTCGACAGTCATCACGTCGTCGACATATCGCTGGCACAGGCGGAAGGGCTCATCGCCAACTCGCCGCACGGCAACGCCGTCGGCAAAAATGCCGGCGTGCGCGAGCGTTACCGGCGTGCCGGCAGCCAATGAATCCCGCATCGCGGCCGAATCCTCCGGCTCGACGCCGATAATACGAATCCCGGGTTGCAGTGATTTCACGTAGACGGCGATACCGGCGATCAGCCCGCCACCACCGATTGGCACGAAAATCGCATCGATGTCGCCGTCGGCCTGGCGCAGTATCTCGCGGCCGATTGTGCCCTGGCCGGCAATGACGTCGGGATCATCGAAAGCGTGAATAAACGTGAGCGCCCGGGCCGCCTCCAGTTCACGAGCGTGGCCATAGGCATCCTCATAGGTGTCGCCGTACAGCACCACTTCGCCGCCAAGTGAGCGCACCGCATCGACCTTGATCGACGGTGACGTCACCGGCATCACGATGACCGCACGGACATTGCGGTGCCTGGCCGCGAGCGCAACGCCCTGGGCGTGATTGCCCGCAGAACTGCAAATGACTCCGTGGGACACCGACTCGTCCGGCAATGCGGCCAGCTTGTTGTATGCGCCCCGCAGCTTGAATGAAAACACGGGTTGCAGGTCTTCGCGCTTCATCCAGATGTGATTGTCGAGACGCAACGACAGCCGGCTCGCGTAGTCGAGCGGCGTCTCTTTCGCGACGTCATAAACGCGGGCGTTGTCAATCTTCTTCAGGTAGCCGGAGTCGCTCATCTGCGTTCCACTCAAAGGGCACAGCATCGGTTATCGCATACGGGGCGTCGTCTCGCAAAAATTTGCACACCGCCGAGAATCGCGACTCGTGATGCGGCGAGTCTCGTGTTGGGATTGCAGTGATGCAATCCGACGCTGATAAATCCGTTTTGCCCGCGGCACCGCCAGACGATGACCGGTCGGGAGTGCCACTGCCGTTATTCCGGGAGGATGCCCTGCAATCGAAGCGGTATCGGTGGCTCGGACCCGTTAGCGTCGTAACCCCGCCGTCAGCGTTCGTGGCGCTCGTGCTTGTCGTCGTGGCGGGGTTGCTGTTGCTGCTGGCCGCGATAACGATTGAAATTCCCGAGCGTGTGCGTGCTGTCGGCATACTCCTGCCGGCCGACAACCTCCTGAAGGTGCGCGCCCAGCGAGCCGGATGGGTCGAGCAGCTTGCCGTCGCGAACGGCAGCACCGTGGTCAAGGGCCAGGCATTGATGCGGCTCACGGACAGGCAGCACGCTCCGCGGCGTCTCCCGCAACTGGTCGAACATATCGCATCTTTGCAGCGAGAGATCAAATTGCTTGACGGCCTTACCTCCCGCGAGGTGGACACCGCACGCTTGCAACTGCAGCTGAGCCGCCGTCGCCAGAAATTGCTGGGTCAGCAACTCCTTGCGGCCGAGCACGAGCATGAAAGCTGGCGCCACCAGGCGGCGATTTATCGAGATCGCGCAGAGCGTGTCGCCGGGCTTCTCGATTCGGGTGCTGTCGCCGAGCATCGTGTGCAGGAGCTTGCCGCGGTCGCATTTCAGGCCGAGGCTACAAGCCAGTCAGCGTGGCAGCGCATCCTGGCCTTTCGTGACGATCTGGCGCTGCTCGATCAGCAATTGCTGCTGGACGCCGTGCGTCCGGAAACGCTGCGCGCGCAGGCGAACATGCGGCGCGAAGCGATCATGCGTGAAATCGCGGCCAGCGAACTAATGTCGGAGGTTGAGGTTACGGCGCCCGATGACGGGTCGGTCGCGGGGCTCAACGTGCGCACAGGCGACTATGTCAACGCCGGCCAGGTACTGTTGACCTTGCACGATCCCGCGAGTCCACTGGAAGCTTATCTGTATGTCGGCGCCGATCATGCCGGTTTTATTGAAGCCGGGCAGCATGTCGAGCTGCAGTTGCAGGCGTTCCCGCATGAGATTTACGGCACCCAGACCGCGATCGTGACCTCGGTGTCAGGCGTGGCACAACCCGGTGAAGAAATCGGCAACATGCTGTCGATCAAGGGTCCAGTGTTTGAAATTCGGGCGTCGCTGGTCGTCTCGCGTCAGCAAGGCGGTGGCGGCATACGGGCATTGCCGCCGGGAACGTCGTTTCGTGCCGATCTGATCAGGCGCCGGTGGCCACTCTATCGCTGGCTGTTACGTTCAGCGCTCGGCGTCGGTAATGCCGATGCGTGAGCCGCGCTCCCGCGTACCTCTCGTGCTGCAGTCAGAAAAGACGGAGTGTGCATTAGCGACGATCGTCATGATCGCGAGATACTTCGGCCACGAGACCGATCTCGTGACGCTGCGCAAGCGCTACGCGCACTTGCATCAGGGACCGACGCTGCGTTCCATCCTGGCGATAACGGACGCGCTGGGCCTGGTTGCCCGCCCGTTGCGACTCTCTGTTGCCGAGATAAAGCGGCTCGCAGTGCCGGCAATACTCCATTGGGAATTCGACCATTTCGTCGTTGTTACGCGCATCCGTCGGCGCAATTTCGTTATTCACGACCCGGCGGCCGGCCGCCGCGTCGTCACTCGTGCCGAATTCAGTCAGTCATTTACGGGAGTCGCCATTGAATTCACCCGCGGCGACCGATTCGTGCGACTTGCCCGCGAGCACAAACCATCTGTTCGCACGCTGCTGCGTGCGTTTGACGGACTCGGTCGATATCTGGCGCTGATGCTCGGATTGTTGCTGGGTGCGCAACTGCTCGCGCTGGTGCCTCCGGTCGCAACGCAACTGCTGGTCGATGAGGTGGTGCTCGGTCAGGACAGGCGGTGGTTATATCGTGTCATTGCTGGCGTCGCGCTTGTCATGGTGACGATCATCATCGTCGAGACATTGCGGCGCCGGGTTGCACTGTACACCGGCATGCGACTGGCTGCCGACAGCACGACGATGATCGTGCAGCACATGTTGCGGTTACCCGTTGATGCGGTCCAGCGCCGTTCAGTCGGCGACCTGATGTCACGCATCGATTCGCTGCGGCCGATTCGGTCGGCACTGACAGAAACCTGCATCAATGTGATCGTCCAGATCACGATCCTCGTTACGACCCTGGCCGTCATGTTTGTCTACAGCACGCCGTTGGCGATGATTTCGCTTATCGCGATGGTACTGGTAATAGCCGTGCAAGCAGCGGTGTTACCCAGGGCGCGCGCACTGAACCTCGCGTCCGTCATCGCGTCGGCGCAGACATCCAATTCACTGATCGAATCGTTGCGCCTGTTCTCCACGGTACGCGCGCTAGGACTCGGATCACAGCGGTTGTGCCACTGGCGCAAGGGCTTTCTCGCCTCGATCAACGCGCAAGCCGGTCAGGCGCGGCTCGGAATCGCGGCACTGGCCGGACAAAGCCTGATCCACGTCGGCGAGCACTCGCTATTCCTGGGTATCGGTATCGGTGGTGTCGTGAGCAAACAATTGACGCTCGGAATCCTGTTCGCGTTTCTGAGCCTGCGCGGCCGTCTGGGCGCTGCGACGGCCGAGCTGGCGAGAGCCGCGCGTGAGATATACCTGCTGCGGTCGCACGTCGATCGGGTCGAAGAATTGCTGCGCGAAGAGATCGAGATGCCGGCGCCCGAATCGGCGTTGCGGCAGCGACTGGCCGGTGCCATCGATTGCCGGCGACTCACGTTCCGCTATCCGGGTGGCACGACGGTGCTCGAAAATTTCGACTGTGCTGTCGAGGCCGGTGAATCGGTCGTGATCTGCGGACCGTCCGGCGCTGGCAAGTCGACGCTGTTGCGGCTGCTGTCGGGCGGGCTGCGACCCGATCGCGGTTCCGTGCGCTTCGACGACGTTGAATCGGCCCTCTGGGACGTCGACGCGCTCAGGGAGCAGTTCGGCGTCGTGCTGCAGCTTGACAGGCTTTTCCAGGGTACGATCGCCGACAATGTCAGTTGTTTCGATCTCGCGCCCGACGCTGGCCGCATCCGCGACGCCGCCACTTTGGCCGCAGTCTGGGAAGATCTTCAGGCGTTGCCGATGAACATTCAAACGCCGATTGGGGACAGTGGCGCGGGCCTTTCCGGCGGTCAGGTGCAGCGCATTCTGCTCGCGCGCGCGCTGTACCGGCAACCGCGAATTCTCTTTCTCGACGAAGCGACGAGTCATCTCGACAAGGACACCGAGACGCGCGTGCTCAGCAATCTTCGCGCGCTTGGCATTACGATGGTCAGCGTCGCGCACGGCGAGAACGCGTTAGCCCTCAGCGGACGTCAAATTCGGCTGCAGCGCCTCGTCGCGTAATCACATGCAGGGCTTCGCGGCACCGGCATGGAATTTGTGGCCGCACCCTTTCATAATGTAGCGCTCATGATCTTCGCATGAAGCTTTAATAAGGGCACGCGTGGCCAAAGCATCACAATTGCTCATTACGAATGCACGGCTGGTCAACGAAGGCCGGATTCGGGATGCCGACGTTCTTGTCAGGGGGCAGAGAATTGAGAAGATAGCTGGCAGCATTGCCGCTCGCGATGGCGTGAAGATACTCGATGCCGGCGGCAGCTACCTGCTTCCGGGGATGATCGATGATCAGGTGCATTTCCGCGAGCCGGGATTGATCGACAAGGGCGACCTCGCGACCGAGTCCGCGGCGGCAGTCGCCGGCGGCATTACCAGTTTCATGGACATGCCCAACGTCAGTCCGCAGACCACGACGCGAGAGGCTTTGGCGGACAAGTACCGTATGGCCACGCGCCGGTGCACGGCCAATTATGGTTTTTACCTGGGCGCGAGCAATCGCAATATCGAGGAGATCAAGGCACTGCGGCAAGGCGAGGCGTGTGGCATCAAGGTCTTCATGGGCGCATCGACGGGCGACCTGCTGGTGGATGATCCTTCGACACTGGAGAGAATTTTCGAGCATGCGCCTGTCATCGTGGTCACTCACTGCGAAGATTCTCCGATGATCTGGGAAAACGAGGCACGGGCTCGCGATCGGTTCGGCGATGCCGTGCCTTTCTCCGAACACCCCAAAATCCGCTCCGCGGATGCCTGTCTTGCGTCGTCCAGTACCGCGGTCGAGCTCGCAAAACGTCACGATGCACTGCTGCACGTATTGCATTTGACGACGGCCGTGGAAATGGGGCTCTTCTCGCCAGCACACCGCTCGCACAAGCGCATCACGGCCGAGGTTTGCGTGCATCACCTGTGGTTCGACGAAGCGCATTACGAGGCCCTGGGAGCGAAAATCAAATGCAACCCGGCCATCAAGACGGCCGCGGACCGTCAGGCACTGATTGACGCGCTCGTCGATGGACGCCTGGACATCATTGCGACAGACCATGCGCCGCACACCGCCGACGAAAAGCAGCAAGGCTATTTCGACACGCCCTCCGGGCTGCCTCTCGTGCAACACGCGATGCTGATGCTGTTTGATCTCGCGGCGCAGGGACACATCAGCCCCGAACTCATCGTGGAGCGTGCAAGCCATGCGCCCGCCGACATCTTCGGCATCAAGGATCGCGGTTATGTGCGCGAAGGATGGTTTGCCGACCTGGTCATCCTCGATCCGCATCGGCCATACAAGGTGCAGCAATCAAATCTGCTGTACAAATGTCAGTGGTCGCCCTTCGAAGGCGACGAATTCGGTGCCACGATCGATACCACGATTGTTAACGGCAGCATCGTGTATCGTGGCGGCGAGTTAACAAAAGACATCGCCGGCCAGCGCCTGCAGTTCACACGCTCACGCTAGGCAATCAGACCTTCAAATCGGCGTCCGAGCGGCGCTCAAAGTGCGGCCACGCAAAGTGTTTACTTTCCGGTCGATCCCGCTATGCTACCAGCCCCATAAGAGATCGGACTGCGTGCTGGAGTCACAGAACAGGCTTGGCGCTGTACTTGAATGAAACCGACTGACATCTCCAACCCCGATTACTTTCACAAGGTGGTCGACTGCCAATGGGCGTGTCCGGCCCATACGGACGTGCCCGAATATATCCGGCTGATCGCTCAGGGCCGTTTCTCCGATGCTTACATGGTGAACCGGGAGTCGAATGTGTTTCCGGGGATACTCGGGCGGGTATGCGATCGCCCCTGCGAACCCGCCTGCAGGCGCCGGCGCGTTGAAGACGAGCCCGTTGCGATTTGTCGCCTGAAGCGCATTGCAGCAGACCATCGTGACGACATCAGCGATCGCCTGCCGACTGCCCCGGATCGCAGCATCGGCAAGAAGCTTGCATTGATCGGGTGCGGCTGTGCGTCTTTGACTGTCGCCAACGATCTGCGCCCACTCGGTTATGACGTCACTATCTTCGAGTCGCTGGACGCGACCGGCGGGCTGATGCGAACAAACATCCCCAGGTTTCGCCTGCCGCTGAAAGTGCTTGACGAAGAAATGGGCTACATCCTCGACATGGGTGTAGAGCTCAAGCTCAATCATCGTATCGACAGCATGCGGGCATTGCTTGATGAGGGCAGCTTCGACGCGGTCTTTGTGGGCACGGGCGCGCCGCGCGGCAAAAATCTCGAGATTCCGGGACGGTACGACAGCGATCGCATTCACATCGGTATTGACTGGCTGGAGTCCGTGGCATTCGAGCACATCGATTCGATCGGTGCTCAGGTGCTGATTATCGGCGTGGGTAATACGGCGATGGATTGTTGCCGCACATCATTACGATTGGGCGCGAAAAACGTCAAGGTCATGGCACGCAAGCCGCGGGGGTTTTTCAAAGCCTCAGACTGGGAGCTCGAGGATGCCGAGGAAGAAAAGGTGGAGATCGTCGTCAATCACTCTCCCCGGATATTCGTGATCGACAAGGGCAAGCTTACGGGCGTGACGTTCGACATCATGGAATACAAGGTCAACGAGGATGGTGGCATCGACAGAGGCACCGTCAGCGGCGAAATAACCATTCCCTGTGATGATGTCATTCTGGCGATTGGACAGGAGAATGCCTTTCCCTGGATAGAGCACGATATCGGTATCGAATTCGATGAATGGGATTGCCCCGTCGTCGATGAGCAGACAATGATGTGTACGAGGGAGGGTGTTTTCTTCGGCGGCGACTCGGCGTTCGGTCCGAAAAACATCATCTGGGCGGTTGCGCATGGACACGAAGCGGCGATCTCTATACACAAGTACTGTCAGGGTGAAGACATCAATGATCGCCCGCCGGTCGGCGTAAATCTCAGCACCCAAAAAATGGGCATGCACGAATGGAGCTATTCGAACGACTACGATCCCGCGGCCCGCCGATTGATGCCGCATGTCGATCTCAAAGAGCGCTTCAAGAAGCTCAATATCGAGGTCGAACTCGGATTCACGCTCGAACAGACGATTCGCGAAGTAGAACGCTGTCTGAATTGCGATATTCAGACCGCTTTCGTTGCCAAGCTGTGTATCGAGTGCGATGCCTGTATCGATATCTGTCCGGTAGACTGCCTGACGATGACGGTTAACGGTGACGAGGCCGACTTGCGGACTCGACTTTCCGCGCCGGCGGAAAACCTCGATCAGGCGCTCTATGTGTCAGCGGAGTTGCCGCAAACGGGCCGCGTCATGGTTAAAGACGAAGATCTGTGCGTGCACTGCGGGTTGTGCGCAGAGCGCTGTCCGACCGGCGCGTGGGACATGCAGAAGTCTGAAATACTGATTCCATACGCCACCGAAGAGACGGCCGACGATCGGCCACAGGCGGCCGGCGCTACACCCGCCTGACGGGGACCTCCGCGTGGCAGCAGTCAACGACGTCGTCATCAAAATTGCCACGGTCAATGGCACCGGATCGGCCAGTGCAAACGGGCTGTTGCGCAAGGCGATTTTTCGCATGGGCATCCCGGTCGTCGGAAAGAATTACTTCCCGTCGAATATTCAAGGTCTGCCGACATGGTATGAAATTCGTGTGACAGGCGACGGCTACCAATCACGATCCAGTCGCATTGACGTCATGGTTGCGATGAACGCGCAAACGTATGCGCGGGACATGGCGGAAGTTTCTCCGGGCGGCTGGCTGATCTATGACTCGACCTGGCCACGCGGCAAGCAGCTTAACCGTGATGACATCACGGTATTGGGAATACCGTTGTCGCGGATGTGTAACGAACGGTTCGACGGTGTCCGCGCGCGCATACTGATGAAGAATATCGCCTACGTCGGAGCGGTCGCGGCGCTGCTGGAGATCGATCTCGATATCATCACGGGCCTGCTCGAAGAGACCTTTGCCGACAAGAAGCAAATGATTGACTCCAACATGGAGGCGATACGTCTCGGCTACGACTATGCAACGGAGAACTTCGTTTGTCCGCTGCCGAAGAAGGTCGCGCCGATGGATGCGACCAAAGATCAGATTGTCATTGACGGCAATACGGCGGCCGCACTGGGCTGCCTGTATGCCGGTGCGACCGTTGGTGCGTGGTATCCGATTACGCCATCCACTTCATTAATGGACGCATTTCGTTCGTATTGCGCAAAGTACAGAGTCGATCCCGAATCCGGCAAGCGCACCTATTGCATTATTCAAGCCGAGGATGAACTCGCGGCCATTGGCATGGTGCTGGGTGCGAGCTGGAATGGCGCACGTGCATTTACGCCCACGAGCGGTCCCGGCATTTCGTTGATGAGTGAATTCATCGGCTATGCTTACTACGCGGAAATTCCCGCGGTCATTTTCAATGTGCAGCGCACAGGACCATCTACCGGCATGCCGACTCGAACTCAGCAGGGCGACATTCTGAGCTGTGCGTACGCATCACACGGCGATACCAGGAATGTCCTGATGTTTCCCGCCGACCCGTCTGAATGTTTCTCCATGGCCTGGCAATCATTTGACCTGGCCGAGCGCTTGCAGACGCCGGTCATGGTGTTGTCTGATCTCGACATCGGAATGAATGACTGGATGGTGCCCTTCTTCGAGTGGGATGAGAGTTATGTTCCCGATCGTGGCAAAGTACTTTCGGCCGATGACCTCGAGAAGATGGACACGTTCTATCGATATCTGGATGTTGACGGTGACGGAATCACTTACCGCACCCTTCCCGGCACTCATCCGAAAGGCTCTTACTTCACTCGCGGTTCCGGGCACACCAGATTTGGCGCCTACACGGAGGATGGCGCCGAGTATCAAGACGTCGTAGATCGCCTGTTGGTAAAATGGGAAACGGCACGCTCGCTGGTACCTCAGGCACAAATCGAATATTCCAAACTCAATAATGCGGCAATACTCACCGTTGGCAGCGGCCATGCCGCGTGCACGGAGGCTCTGGATCGGCTGAAGGAGCAAAATATCGGCCTGAATTATTGTCGTGTCCGGGCATTTCCTTTCAACGACGACGTCAAGGACTTCATTGACAAACATGAGATTGTCTATGTTGTCGAGCAAAATCGAGACGCGCAATTACGATCGCTGCTTATTCTCGACATCGAAGCGGACCAGACAAAGCTGGTGTCGTTACTACATTACAACGGCGTTCCAATTAACGCGGGCTTTGTCATAGACAAGGTGTTCGAGAAAGTTTCCAAGGGCAAGGCAGCGTAATGCGAATGAGAGGACACCGACAATGAGTTACATCGCGAAACCGAATGTCACACACCCGAGCTTGCCGCGCAACAAGCTCGGTCTGACATCGCGCGACTATGAAGGCACAGTATCGACGCTCTGTGCGGGCTGCGGTCACGACTCGGTCACGGCGGCAATAATCCAGGCGGTCTTCGAATTGGACATAGAGCCGCACATGCTCGCGAAAATGAGTGGTATAGGCTGCTCGTCCAAGACGCCGGCCTACTTCGTCAGTCAATCTCATGGTTTCAATTCGGTACATGGTCGAATGCCGTCGGTCACGACGGGCGCGAATGCGGCGAACAGGGAGTTGACCTACATCGGTGTATCGGGAGACGGTGATTCGCTGTCAATCGGCGTTGGCCAATTCGTGCATGCGATTCGCCGCAACCTGAACATGTGTTACATCATCGAAAATAATGGTGTCTACGGCCTGACGAAGGGGCAGTTTTCGGCTTCCGCCGACATCGGCAGCATGCCGAAAAGAGGCCAGGCTAATCAGCAGGAACCAATTGACTCGGTCAGCACGGCGCTGAGCCTTGGTGCCACATATATCGCGCGAAGTTTCTCGGGCGACAGACAACAACTCGTGCCACTCATTCAGGGCGCGCTGAGACATAATGGTTTCGCGTTGGTGGATGTCATCAGTCCCTGCGTGACGTTTAATGATCATGAAGGATCGACCAAGAGTTACGCACACACGCGGCAGTTTTACCATCACGTGGTGGACATGGACTTCGTGCCGCCGGCGAAGGAAATCAAGACGGTCTACGATGAGGGATCGTCCATGTCGATTGAACTGCACGACGGCAGCAAGATCATATTGCGGAAGGTCGATCCGAATTACGACCCGACCAGCCGTGCAGCAGCGTTCAAGTATTTGCGCGAACATTTCAACGCCGGCGAAATCATTACCGGACTGCTATACATCAACGAGTCACGTCAGGAAATGAACGATTTGATGGGGAATGTTGATACTCCGCTGGCGCATCTGCCGCTTGACACTTTACGTCCGGGGAAGGGCGAGTTGAAAAAGATTCTGAGTGGGTATCGATGAAATTCAAAATGACCCAGCCCCGATCAGGAGTCGGGGCCAGATGATGTGAACTGCAAAGATCGTAGTATTCGAGTCAGTTCCAGATGCGCTTCCACCATGGATCTTTGTTCGTTTCCAGCCGATCGCTCCCTGCAAACGATATCCTGGCGCGAATATCGTCGATGTCCCAACCCGTCAGGCTGGCCAATGCTTGCGCTTCCCGTTCCTGTCGATCACGCACGCCGGCTTCGTACTGTGTGACATCGCATGTGGTGGCTCCCTTCCAGGGGTGACGAATAACATACCGTCCCTGAAAATTCTGTCTATCACCGGTCTCCTGGAATATCAGGTCCTCGGGGAAGTGCTCTCGATCGTAGCGGACGTGCAATCGGGTGACGAATACGTTCTGTGCCGATGTCGGCGCAAAATTGCGGCCTGGCACTTGCGATTGACCGATCCAGAAAACGCCAAGCCGCCGCAATTCGTCGGGTGACAGCGGATCGGCGGCACACGGATCGCACCAGGCCATGTCCCATGCGTACTCGAGGAATACGCCGCGACTGTTCTCGGCGAGCGTTTGCTTGTCAAACATCGCGCGATAGAAGTCACCGAACTCCGCTTGTACAAACTCGGGCACCTCGGTATTGCTCGGGAGTTTGACGGTTCGGTAGTTAGTAGTCTCTACTCGTCCCGTGCGCGTCAGCGTGTAGATGTACAATTCCTGTTGCCCGCGCGCATTCAACGTGCCGAGACGGATGGGCAGCATGAACCTGTTGCTTTCGTAGGCGATCTGCAGAGGCCGCAGGTAAGAATAGCCGGACTTCCGTTGTACCTCGATATTTACCTTGGCGACAAAAAACCGCATGTCCTGCTTCAGGTAACTGCCGACGATTTCTTCGGCGCCCTTCGGAATCCGGTAGCCGCTCTCGTTGAGCCACTGGATCAAGCCTCGACTTTCATTGGCGGATAAAATCAGGATGTCGTATTCACCGACTGTGTAGCTGGCTTCGATGGTCACACCCGTGGCCGTTGCCTTCCTTTTCCGATCAGCCATCGACGACGGCATTGCCGGCAAGTCTTCAGCCATATTGCGCAATAACTCGAAACGGCGGCAAGGATCGGGATCGAAGTATTCGACCAGTCGCGGCGACGTATAGGCGTCAAGATGATCGATGACGGCTTTGTCGCCAACATTGATCTGTTCACGCTCAATGAACGTCGGCACCGGAATGACGACAGCGAAGTCCTTGACGTCACCTTCGAAGTCGTTCGCCATCGTTATGACGGTACGGTTTCCGTCACGTACCAGGACGACCTGCGAAGCGCGGTTGAACAAGCTGGTGTCTGCCTTCGCAACGTAGAAACCGCAAAACGCTTGCGCTGTGCTGCTGAGGGCAACGGTCATAATGGCTGCAATCGCTGTGATTAAAATTCGCATCAATAGACTCCTTTGAATTGATGTTGTGGGCTGCGGGCAGTTTGATTCCAACGATAGAGCTGGCCGCGGAATACGGCATCGATCAACGGCACGAACGGCGCCGAAATGACCAGCGCCAGGATCGGTCCATGGGGCTCGTAGTAAACGAACTGAATCGTAAACGCGACGCATGCGACAAACGTCGCATACACGATCCGGCCAAACGAAGAATCGGGCGTTGTCTTCGGATCCGAGATCATGAAAAATGCGAAGATCAACAAGGCGCCGTTTTGCACCTGGTGCAGTGGAATGGCCAGCGGGTCACCCAGCCACACGGCACGGCCAAATAGCAGCAGCGTATAAGCGAGCAGAAACGCAAATGTCGTCTCTGCACGTTTGGCGCGGGTCAATACGATGAAGCCCAGGCAAGCCAGCGCAAATGCACTGATCGCGGCGCTGCCCCACTGTCCTGACGATATCCAAACCCGATCGCTGAACACCATAAGCGTGACAATCGCGACGTTCGCAGGATTGAAAACGTGCTTGCCCCGGATACGCAGCAGAAACTTGCTGCCGATTGCGACAATTGCCGCTAGAATCGCGAGCGACATCATCTCGGTCCGCAACAGCAGGGTCAGCGACAATGACGTAATGAGGGGGCTGAGTGGGTCGAATTTCGCGAGTCCGGCGATGCGTGTGCCTACGAACTGTACGGTCAGCGCAGTAGCGACAGTGGCCAGCGCGTTCAGCCACCTGACGCCGAAGTCGAGAGCTACAACGCCATAGATGACCAGCAGACCGAGAACGGCAATCTGGTAGTAGCGCGGATCCAGAAATCGGGCATTCATCTCCATGCCCGGTACAAACGCCGAAGGCGTACCATCAGGGTTAATTTTCTCGAGAAAACTGCCAAAATCGTGCATCCGATTGCGCCTTGAGAGTCATCTGATAGCTGACAAACACATTTCCGAATAGCAAAACAGGAGACAAGCAATGCATCCAAATGAGGTTTGGGTACCGCTTTCGATGTTTATCGGATTGGCGGTCATATTTTCACTTTTTATCTTTTTCCGGTTCCGGTCGCGTCAGGAACTGCACCTGACCATTCGTTCGGCCATCGACAAGGGACAGGAGCTGTCGCCCGAGATCGTAGAGCGTCTCGGCAACCCGCCGGTCGCCCCGGATCGTGACTTGCGCCGTGGACTGATAGCTGTGGGGATCGCTGCCGGAATAGCGCTTTTTGGCGTGGTGCTCGGCGAAGAGGATGCAGTCCGGCCACTGCTGGGAATATCAATGCTTCCGCTGGCTGTCGGAATGGCATTTCTGCTGATGTACCGCTTCGGCTCTCGTAGCTAGGGTCGACGCCGCAATCCGGGGAGCGCAATCATCAACGACCAGTTACTTGTCGCGCGCGTGGTGGCGAGCCAGGACACATCGGCCTTTGGCGAACTGGTTCGGCGGCACCAGTCGCAGGTTCGAAATTTCCTGCGCAAGCTCACGCGCGACGAGTCGCTGGCGGACGACCTGGCCCAGGATTGCTTCATGCATGCCTGGGACAAGATTCACGCGTACTCCGGAAGAGGCACATTCATCGGCTGGGTTCTGAAGATCGCGTACACGACATTCCTGCAATCCTGGCGGAAGTCGGGCCGATATCAGGAAGTATTGCGTGAACTTGAACAACGGGGGGCGGCCGTCGCAGATGATTGCGTGACGGAGTCCGACGAATTAAGCGATCTGGACAAGTTCTTATCTGTGCTAGGTGAACAGGAGCGTGTGATCATGATTTACTCCTATGCGTGCGGTCTTTCCCATCGCGAAATCAGCGACGCGACCGACCTGCCCGCGGGTACCGTCAAGTCGATTATTTTCCGCGCGAAGGTTAAGATCAGGAACGAATTTGAAATCGAAAATCATCAACATGGCTGAGAAAATCTCGGACGCTGAAGACCGTTTGCTGGAGTCGATGTTTCGATCGGAACCCCTGGCTGATGGCGGCTTTAGCAAGAAGGTCGTAGCAAGAATCCGGCGCAGGTTATGGATCAGCAGGCTTTCATTGCCGGTAGCTGCAGTGTTGGGCGGGGTAATGGCCTTTGAACCCGTGGTTGAGCTGGCGCGCGCAATGCCAACGTTGATGAATCTGATTCCCAGCGAGGTCTTCGCCATGCCACAGCAATTTATGCCGCAGGTTGAGTTTATCGTGCTGGGCGGCATGTTGTTAGCGGCAGGTATGGCATTTTTGAACACGCTGGCCGAGTAGCGGGAAACTCGAAGCAGGCGGCCTTCCGGGCAGACTCACGCACCGCGTGGTGCCGTCGGCGGGCAACCCGAAAAATCGAATCGCATCATTGTCACGAGGATCGACGTCGGCTAGAGTCGGCTTATGAATCTTCGCGACCATGTCGAAGTATTGCTGCCGAATTGGGAACGCTGGTATCCCAGTTTGTTTGACGCAGCGTACGATCTGGGACTTATCAAAGCGCGTGTCTGCGATCCGAATTCATTGTTGCTGAGCAGGCGACACCGGAAGGTGCGGCAACGCGCGGAAGACGCGCATCGCGAAAAATGGGGCGGTCAGGCACACGAATAACAACTCCTGACCGTCATACGGCCTGTGTTCAGGCAACTCCGATGCCCTGCATTTCGAATTACCGCCATGTCGTTTGACCTCGAGACAATTCGGTCACAATTTCCCGCGCTCGCTGACACGGACAACGGCGAGGCCCGCATCTATTTCGACAATCCGGCCGGTACACAGGTGCCGGCGCGCGTGGTTGACCGGATGGCGGACTGCATGTTGCACGCCAATGCGAATCTCGGCGGCAAATTCAGAACGTCGGATCTTGCAGATGCGATCGTCGCTGAGGCGCATGCCGCGATGGCCGACTTCCTCAATGCCGAATCGCCGGATGAAATTATCTTCGGTCAAAACATGACGACAATCACGTTGCATGTATCACGCTCGATTGGCCGAACTCTCAAGGCAGGCGATGAGATCATCCTGTCGCGAATGGATCACGATGCGAATGTTCAGCCGTGGGTTTTATTGGCGCGCGATCTGGACTTGACGGTTCGCTGGCTGCCCTTCGACAAAGGCACATTTGAATTCGATCTCCGCCGCCTGGGCGATCTGCTCAATGACCGTTCAAGACTGGTTTGTGTTGGCGGCGCAAGCAATCTGACTGGAACGATCAATGATATTACGACGATCAGCAGCATGGCGAGAGAGGTAGGTGCGCTGACGTACATCGATGCCGTGCAGTCCGCGCCCCATTTGGCGATCGACGTTCAGGCGATTGGTTGCGACTTCCTGGTTTGTTCCGCATACAAATTTTTCGGGCCACACCAGGGAATCCTCTGGGGACGCCGCGATGTAATGGAGCGTCTCGAGCCGTACAAGGTCCGGCCCGCTCCCGACACGCTGCCCGGGTGTTTCGAGACTGGCACGCAAAGTCACGAAGGCATGGCGGGCACGGCTGCCGTGGTCGACTATTTTGCCTGGATTGGGGAAACAATGGCTGCCGGCCATCATGAGACGAACTCGGCTTTCTCGGGACGTCGTCGCCATGTGCACGCGGCACTCAATTACCTGCTCGAGTACGAACACATGCTCTCGCAGCGATTGGTCGATGGGCTGCAGCAAATCGCCGGTGTCACGATACAGGGCATCACGTCAGGCGACGCGATGATGCGGCGTGTGCCGACTGTCTCTTTTACGCATGCCGAGCTCGCGCCGGCAACGATTGCGCATGCGCTTGCGGCGCGCAACATTTTCGTCTGGAGCGGCCATAATTACGCGCTCGAAGCTGCAAAATGTCTCGGGATATTCGACAGCGGTGGCGCGGTGCGAATAGGACCCGTGCATTACAACAGCATTGATGAAGTCGATCAGGTTCTGAGTGCACTCGAAGACATCGTCAGCGGATCATAATGCGCAGCAGGACTTTCTGGTCCGCTTATCAGACCGAGAGAGGCTACTCGAACGGTACGTGGATGATGTTTCCCGCCTTTGGCGGCGGTGGTGCCGAGTTCGACTTCAAGATTGTCGAAGGAGATGACAAGCACGTTGTACGTAATCCGGCGAAGCCGTTCAATATTCGATGACTTCGATGCTCGGATGGCTGGCAGGTACGGCGATTCGAAACCAGATGAACGGCAGTAGCGGATTAGGCAATACGTACATCCATCCGAGATTTCGCACACGATCATGGCCATCGACGTGCAGATCCATCCACACGTAGAGAAATTTGTACGGGCAGATACCCGGTATGAAGTTCACGCGGAAACGATCTGTTCGCAGATATTTTCTGCCGATATACAAGTTGCCTTCGAACGGTGTGATGCCCCACCCGCGTGGTCCCTCTCCGATGAGTAAGCCGGATTCCTTGTGCAGGATTCGCAGATGTCGTGTTTTCCGTGTCACGGCGCTTGTCACCGGTTTTCTGAATTGAACGATGATTTTTCCGCTGCGACTAGTGTGTCCAGGCGCTTACGGATTTCGGCGGCCCAGTACGGCGCCCGATGCGCGGCTTTGAGCCGGTGAGTCGCGCGCTTCTGCGGCACATCGATCGGCGGCAAGGCGCGAAGATCGAAGCGAATTTCTCTGTCGCCATCCACTATGAGCACGCCCGGCGTTGCCCATATTCCATACAGCTCGGCCACACTTTCACCGTCCAGGAGCAGAGTGAAGTCGTAGCCATTGTCCTTCATGAATGTGACCGGGTCGCCGTCGTCCCGGAAATTGATCGCGAGCACCTGTATCTTATCGCCGTATTCCAGCTGCATGCTTTGCAGATGTGGCATCAGGGCCTTGCAGTAGGGGCACCAGGTCGCCCAAAAAAGCAGAATCGTCGTCCTGGCGGAAACAACGTCCTGAAGCCTGACCGACTCGCCGTCTGCGGCCACGAGGGTCCAGTCGGGTGATGTTATCGCGTCTGCCGCGTGGCTCTGCGGCGCAAGCATTAAGACTAACAATAAAGAAATCAATAAGTTACGCAATTTCTGATGCTGCCGTTTGTCGCTATTCCGGTATCATTCAGACCGGGCGCCCGGGCAGATTATTACGCCCGGCCGGCATTTCGAAGCCTGTCCGGGCGGTGACGCAAACGCGCCTGTTGCGCACGATGAATTCGACCGCCAATGACATGTATACTTTGAGCTGTGCCAGGGACGCGGCAACCGCATTCGAATAACTAAAACCAAGAGTGAGAAACTGATGGCAATCGCGGATCTCGGGAACGTATTGAAAATTTTTGGCGGCTCGGATATCGGAGACGAAAAGCGTAACGAGCTGTTCAAGGAAGTATTGTTAATGACGTTAGCCAGAGCGGCGGATGCCGACATAAATATCCAATCGGTCGAGGTCGAAAAAATCCAGGAAATTCTCAAGCACCATACGGGAGAGGATTTTACGGCGGCTGACATCCGTGTTGCGGCTCGGGAAGAACTTTATGCAGAAGCCACCCTGCGCAGGTATCTTCGCAGTGTTCGCAGACGCATGACACCTGACCACAGGGGGGCGACCATTCAGGCGCTTGCCGACGTCTTCCGCAGCGATTCCAATATCGGCGTCCTTGAGATCGACTTTTTCAACAGGGTTGCCGAAGCAATTCAAGCGACTCCGGCACAAATCGCCGGGCTGATTGCCGGCGACATCGACTAAGACAAATCTGACTTAAGTGTCGTCGGTCTGACGCAAGCTTTGGCGCGTGCGCCGCCGCGCAAGTGCGGCGGCGCCACTTGCCGTCATTGTGCGCAGGTATCGGTTCGTCATAACCCCACCTAATTCCCTGTACACGACGAACAGACCCGAGCCGATAATGATCAGTGCGCCGCTGACAACCCAGCGGTCCGGTACCTCGTCCCAGATCAGGTAGCCTGCCAGTGCCCCGCCGATGAGCGCTGTGTATTCGAAAGGCGCGAGCAGAGCGGGCGAAGCGCGCCGATATCCGCCGACGATACCGATCCATGCGATCACCGAGCAGATCCCCGCGAGCACGAAGAGCAACCACCCGGTGGCGTCCGGGGACCGCCACGTACCTTCGGCGGAGAGCACTCCGGAAACCAGCAGGGGTCCTGTGATGACGTACATTGATAATGAATAACTTGACTCGGTACTGGCGAGCTTGCGGGCTGTGATGGCCAGGCAGGCGTAGCAAAAAGCGGCGAACAGAATGGCAGCGGATGCGGCAGACAAATGACCACCGGCCGGTCTCAGGATCAACAACACACCCAGAAAGCCCGTGGTGACTGCGGCCCAACGCCGCCAGCCGACATGTTCGCCGAGCATCGGCACCGAGAGCGCAGTGACCATCAGTGGGGCCGTAAACCCGAGCGTCAGTGCGTCCATCAACGGCATTCTTGAAAGTCCGTGAAAAAATCCGAACATTGCGCCGGTCGCCAGTAGTGTTCGCAGCAGGTGCCAGCGCCACCGCCGTGTAACGAGACTGTTCAGGCCGCCGAACCGTCTTGCCAGAAGCAGAAACAAACCAAGACCGATAAGGCTTCGCAGGAAAACGAATTGCTCGAGAGGATAATTGGCGAGTAAGCCTTTCGCGCAGAGATCGAGACCGAGTCCGCCGGCAATACCAATCAGCAGCAAGGAAATTGCCTTGCCGACAGGATCGTCTTGAGATTCCTGAACCACTGCTGAACAACGCCGCCGCAACATGAGTGACGGCGCATCATCGCATGCGTGCAATCGCACGCCTATAAGTTCAGCTTCGATTCATGGTCCGCGATGTTAAATAGCCCCTGGCATCAGTGAAACTGGATCAAGGACGGACCGATGAATACTATCCACAATGAAAGTCGCTCGAAAAAATCGACGCTCTTCAAGTGCATCATTTTTCTTATGCTCGTCAGCTTGTCGGCAATTTCAATCGCGGACGAACAGGTTACTGCGGATAGGCGAGTATCGGAATCGTCGCACTATGCAGGTGGTGGGCGCGAGCAGGGGACATCGGTCAAAGAATCCCGGGATGAGTACGATAAGCTCGCCCTGACGGGTGAACGCACCGGAAAGACCAATTCGCGCGATCAGGCAAAGACTACGGGAAGCCAGTCGCACGCGCCAAATACGGACTTCTGGTTCTATCTTGCCGACGTTGAGTTATTTCGCGACGATGATCTCGATGGCTATTTCTCCGGAATCGACCTGTTATTCGATGCTGACACGATCTACACGGCTGCTGACGTCTATGCGGTCGTCTACCTCAGCCTCGAGGGCGGTCCGTGGAACGAATATGCCGTCACCGAAGATTTCACGTTATTCGGTGCAACGAGCAGTGACGACTACGTCATCGTGACGGAACTGCTGTCCGGCTATCCGACCGGCAGTTACGATATCCTGATCGAATTGTTCGATGCTTTTGACAGCACGTTGCTGGCTGTCATCGGACCCGAAGACACATCCGAGCTCGGGTTTCTGCCGCTGGAGGACATCGACCGGGACACGCCGTTCGGCGGCGGGCACACGATCGTCGTGCACGATGGCGGCGGCGGTTCGCTTGACTGGTTGCTGCTGTTATTGCTCGTTACGGTGTCGGTCGTACGAAGGCGGCATTACGTGACGGCACGGTTTTGACCGGCAGGCATGCGTTTGCCGCCGCGTGCAATGCGCATGACCTTCCTGCCCCAGGCCGCCAGGTTGTCGAAGTACACATACAGTGCCGGGACGACGAGTAACGATACAACAGTAGAGAAGGCCAGGCCACCGATGATTGCGCGGGCCATAGGATAGTAGGGCGGTCCGTCGCCGCCGACCTGTGTGGTCCCTACCGCCAATGGAGCCAGCCCGGCGATGGTTGTTGCTACGGTCATCAGGATCGGTCGCAATCGATCCCGTCCAGCCTCGACGATGGCCTCATCGCGCGGCAATCCACGGTTTCGCAGATTATTGACGTGATCGACAAGCACAATGCCGTTATTCACGACAACTCCGATCAATATCATGATGCCTATGGACGCCATAAAAGAGAATGTCGTTCCGGTCGCCGCGAAAAACAGGAATACGCCGAAGATCGAGAACACGATCGAACCGAGAATGATGGAGAACGGCAACAGCAGGGACTCGAATAATGCGGCCATGACGAGAAATATGCAGGCAATGCCGAGCAGAATATTCGTCGCCATCAACTGCTGCGTCTCGTCCTGCCGGTCGAAACCGCGGCCGAATTTCCAACTGTAGCCGGGTGGCAATTCGATTTGCTCCATCATCGCCGTTACCTTTGGCCGCAGGTCATCCATGGTCGTTTCATCTTCCAGGGTCGCCGACAGAATTACCGCGGTCTGCCGGTCTGTGCGTCTGATGGTATCGGGCGCCGTTCCGATCCTGAACGATGCAACGCTCCCCAGCGTGATACGCCGGCCATCGGGCGTGTACAGTGGCAAGTTCGCCAACTGCTCAATGCTTTGCTTGTCGCTTTCACGAAATGCAAGTCGCACTTCGACCTCACCGAACTCGCCGCGAAATTCACGAAGATTTTCGCCGCGCATCGCAATACTGACGGATCGTGCGATTTGGCCCGCTGTCAGCCCAACCGCGGCGGCGCGATCGCGATCGACGTGGATACGAATTTCCGGGTCACCCGATTCGGCGTCGCTGCGCACATCCTTGAGGCCATCGATAGTGGCGATAGCGCGGGCGACATCGTCGCCGAGCGCATTGAGAATTGCGGTCGAGTCGCCCGATAATTGCAGGCTGAAGCCTTCGCCGCCGCCTTGTTGTTCGAATTGAAAGTTGGGTTTGCCGATCGCGATCGTCGGCATGTCCTTTTCAATGCGTTCGATAATCTCTTTGGTCGACAGCGTCGCATCATCCTCATCCGTCAGCAACAGAGTCGATTGCGCTCGTCCCTGTTCGTAATAGCTGTAGATCGAGCGAATATTGAACTCTTCCTGCCGGGAGAACAGGTACTCTTCGATCTGGTCGACGGTGGCCTCGACTCTTTCCAGCGAATGTTGACCTTCAATGTGGTAAGGCATGAATAGCCGCCGCCCGACGTCGTTCGGAAAGACGTCGAATTTCACCAGATTGAGCAGCAGTGGCATAACGCCGATGACGCAAATCAGAAAAATACCGAGTGCTGTCCACCAGGGCCGCGTAAGCACCCACCTCAGGCTGGCGACATAGCGGCGAGTCAGCCGCTCAATCCACGCGCCAGCTTTCGGTTGTGGCGGAATCGAGACGCGTGCAGCCAGCATTGGCACCAGCGTTTGCGCAATCAGCAGTGACGCCAGCAATGCGACGATGATCGTGACCGCGACGTGCGTCAGAAACACCATGATGTCATTCTTGGTGCCGATAATCATTGGCGCGAAGACGATAATAGTAGTAGCAGTGCCCGCGATGACGGCTAATCCGACATCCTGAACTCCTTTCAGTGTTGCCTCGACGGGTTTGTCCTTTTGTTTGCTGCGATGCCGAAATATGCTTTCCGTCACCACGACGGCATTGTCGACCAGCATGCCGACGGCCAGCATGAGCCCCATCATCGACAAGATGTTCAGCGTCAATCCCAAAAAATAGAGCGCCCCGAGTGTAATCAGGAGAGAGAAGGGCACAGCGGCGGTCACGATCAGGGTCGTCGATACTTGCCGCAGGAACAGGTACAAAATGATGATTGCGAGCAGGCCGCCGATAAGTCCTGCTCTCAGCAGATCCGACAGAGAGTCGCGAACACTGTCTCCCTGATTGTCGAGCGGAAATATGTTGATGCCGCGCATTTGCGGCAATTTGCCGATTTCCTCGACCTCGGCCATGACTCTGTCGGTTACATCGACAAGGTTCGAACCGGTGGTCTTGTTGACGGATACGCCAATCGCATATTTTCGATCGAGGTGTCTGCCATAATTTCGTTCCGGGGTACGCAGCTCCACGTCGGCGACATCGCTGAGCCGCAGGCCTTCGGTATTGATGACGAGGCTTCGAATTTCCTCGACGGAGCCGAATTCACCGCGGGGCCGCACACTGAAGCGCTGTGTCCCGGCTGTGAGTCTGCCTGCACTGACGGCGAAATTGCTACTCAGCAGCAGGTCTCGCAATGAAGCGATATCTACACCGTAGGCGGCCAGGCGATCTGCCCTCAGCAATATTCGAATTTCGCGTGGATCGACGCCGTGCAGCTCAACACGCGAAACGCCCTCTATCCTCTCCAGGCGGCGTTTCAGGAGGCGATCAAGCAGGTCGTAACTGTCCGAAAGGTCGCGCTGACTGGATATTCGCAGCTGCAGTACGGGTTGGTCACCGAGCGAACCGGTAAACACCAATACGCGCCGGACGTCGTCCGGGAGCTGATCTCGTATGCCGTCGACCTTGGAGCGCGCTTCGATGCCCTTGGCCCCCATATTCTGATCCCAGTCGAACTGCAGAAAAATCTGCGACTGGTTCTCGCTGGAACTGGAAAACATTCGTTCGACACCGGACAGTGTTGCGAGGGCCTCTTCAACCGGTCGCGTGATAAGCCGCTCAATTTCTTCCGGTGTCGAACCTTCATACGGAATCTGTATGAAGATGCCTGGAAATTCGATGTCAGGAAATTTTTCGAGCGGCAGCAGCCGCGAGGCAATCATTCCCACCATCGCGAGCGCAACGAAGACAACAACGGTTGTGACGGGTCTTCGCAGCGCTACTTCGGTGTGCTTCATCGTGCTTCTCGTCAGGTTGCGGCAGACACGTCAGCGGCTGGCCACCGTTTGCGATCCATGAGGGAATAGACGACCGGGATGACGATGAGTGTCAGAAGTGTCGAAACCAGCAGCCCGCCGATCACCGTAATGGCCATCGGCGTGCGGACTTCGGAACCCTCGCCGAACCCGAGCGCCATCGGCAATAATCCAAGTGCGGTAGTCAACGACGTCATCAGAATCGGCCGCAATCTCGCGGTTCCCGCTTCGAGAATCGCGTCGGTGCGGCTCTTGCCCTGCATGCGTAACTGATTTATCAGGTCGACAAGAACTATCGCGTTGTTCACGACGATGCCCGCAAGCATGATGACGCCGATGAATGCCACGATGTTGACCGTTGTTCCGGTCACGAACAGGGCTAGCACGGCGCCGACCAGGGCCAGCGGTATCGTGAAAAGAATGACCAGCGGGTGAATGAGCGACTCGAATTGCGAGGCCATCACGAGGTAGACGAGAAATACAGCAAGTGCCAGTGCGAATTGCATCGACTGAAATGACTCCTGCATTTCTTCGCTCTGACCCGACACCATCGCGGTGATGCCCTTCGGCATCGGCACCTGGCTGATGATCCTGCCGGCTTCGAGCGCCGCGGCGCCAAGGTCACCGTAGGCAATGTTAGTTGTGATGATCGCAACGCGTTCTTGCGAAACCCGGCGTATTTCGGCAGGTCCCTGCGACACTGATACCTTGGCCACCGCATCAAGCGTGACCGGTCGATCCGACGCAGGATTAACGATGAGATTACGAATCTCCTCGATGCTGGAATTGCGCGTATCGACACTGCGCACAAGGACATCAATCTTCCTGTCTCGCCAGGTGTAGCGAGTGGCGAGTTCACCGCGGACGTTTGCCACGACACGGTCAGCGATGTCCCGCACCGCGAGCCCCAGAGCTGCTGCCCGTTCCTGGTCGAAAACAATCTGGATTTCGGGATTGCCGCGCTCGACCGTTGTCCTGATGTCGGTGAATCGGTCTGAAGCCGACATCGCAGCAACAATTGATCGGCTTACGCTGGCCAGGCCCTCCATGTCGTAGCCCGAGATTTCGATTTGAAGCGGACTTGCAAATGTCATGAGCGAAGGTCTCGAAAATTCGTATTGCACTCCTGGAATGCGTGACAGCGCACTCCGCATCGCATCCATTGTCGCGTCTTCCAGGGCGCGGTTGGAGCCCGATGCCAGCACGACACTTAGAGTGCCGGTGTTGTCTCCGGCGTCGACAGGATTTGCATCCAGTCGGTTACCGGTGCCGGAGACGGAATAATCCAGCTCAACCGCATCGATATTAAGCGTTGCCCTTTGTGCTGCCCTGATCGCACGATCGGTCTCGGCCAACGGCGCGCCGGGAGGCAGGCGCAGAGCGACATTGAATTCGCCCTGCGATAGCTGCGGAATCAATTCAGTGCCGAGTCGCGGTACGAGGGCCATGGTTGCAACGAATATCAATGTTGCTGCCATCAGGACGACTGAGCGATTTTGCAAAGACCAGCGCAGCAACGCGGGGTAGACTGCGGCAATCGAGCCGTGTACGCGCTGAAAGAACCAGGTTGGGAGCCAGAGCAGGACCCAGAACACCCATCGGACGCCGGAAAAAATGAAGCCGAAGAAACGGATGATGGACGCGACGCTGCGCGTAAATCCATTCGGCGGCGTTAATTCGTCATCGCTCTGATAGCGACTACCGGTTCCGAGGGAAGCGAGCATCGGAATCACGGTCAGCGCTACGATCAGGGAAAAGGAGAGAGCAAACGTGACGGTCAAAGCCTGATCGCGGAACAGCTGCCCTGCGATTCCCGATATAAAGACCATCGGGAAGAACACCGCGATCGTTGTCAACGTCGCCGCAACTACGGCACCCGCTACTTCGGTAGTGCCGATGCGTGCAGCGTCCAGAGTGCCATGACCTTGCTCTTTCTTGCGCACGATGTTTTCGAGCACAACAATCGAGTTATCGACGAGCATGCCGACCGCAAGCGCGATGCCACCGAGAGACATGATGTTCAAAGATACGTCGTTCATGTACATCAGCAAAAATGTACCGATGACGGAAACCGGAATCGCGATGCCGACGATAGTCGTAGCGCGCGCATCTCGCAGGAAGCCGTACAAGACGATGATGGCAATTAGTCCACCCAGAATTGCAGCGAATTTGACGTTATCTACGGCCGATGAAATAAACCGGGACTGGTCGTATATCTTGATCAGCTCAATTTCATCCGGTAAAGATTCTCGAATTTTTTCGAGGCGCCGGTCGATACGTCTGGCCACCTGAACTGTATTCGCGTCACCCTCTTTGTAAATGCCGAGTTCGACGGACTCGCGCCCCTTGACACGGGTAATAGCCTCTCGTTCCTTGTATCCGCGCTCGACCGTCGCTACGTCGCGAAGATAAACAGGGCGTCCGGAGACATAGGCGACAATCGCGTCCCGAAATTCGTCAACGGACTGAAATTCATTCAGGGTGCGAACGAGAAATCTCTGACTTCCTTCTTCAAGTCGTCCACCTGACAAGTTGACATTTTCGGATCGGATTCTGTCAGCGATTTGATCGATGCTCAGATTGAGCTGAGAAAGTTTCTGCTGATCGACCCGAATCTGAATTTCATCCTCGAGGCCGCCACTTACCTTGACAGCCGCAGTACCCTCCTCCGCCTCGAGGTCGGTCTTGATGCGGTCTTCGGCCAGGCGCCGTAGCGCCTTGAGCTGTGCTTCAGCGCCTTGCGCATCGAGGTCCGAATCTTCCTCGTAGAGCAAGCCGAGCCGCATGATGGGTTCCGACGACGGGTCGAAACGCAACAGCAGCGGGCGGCTCGCCTCTAGCGGCAGGAACAGGATGTTCAGCTTTTCCCGAACCTCGACGCCAGCGATATCCATGTCGGTGCCCCACAGGAACTCGAGCGTGACATCGGATTGTCCGGATCGTGATACGGAGCGCACGAGGCGCACATTGCGGATGACACCGACGGCTTCCTCAATGGGTTTGGTCAGCAGGCTTTCAATCTCGACGGGTGCAGCTCCGGTGAGTTCCGTACGAATCGTGACCGTCGGATAGGAAATATCCGGCAACAAATTCAATTTGAGGCGCGACAGCGAGACCAGACCGAACAAGCAGATGGCGACCATCATCATGACGATCGTTACGCGACGCTCAGTCGCAAGTTCAATCAGTCGTCGCATTCTCTGTTACCTGCTGTCCGGCATCTTCATCCGTTTCGTCGGCTACGGCATCAGTGGATTGCGGCCTGTTGACGACAGTGACTTTCGCGTCCGGCTTCAGGCCCAGTTGTCCGACTGTGACGACATTCTCGCCATCCACCAGGCCCGCGACGATCTCGATCATGCCGCGGTCGCTGAAACCCGTCTGCACGACTTTCTTGATCGCCACATCATCCTCGACAACGAAAACACTCGTTTGGCCGGCGTCCTCGACGAGCGCGCTGCGCGGTAACTGCAGCGCATTTTCGTGCTTGTCATAGACGACGCTGATACGGCCGAACATGCCAGGCTTGATGCGACGTTCTTTATCGGCGATCTCGATCGTAATTTTGAATGTCCCTGTTTCCGGGTCGACGATCGGACTGACACGAGTTACCGACGCAATAATGGTCTCGCCCTGTAACGCGTCGACTTCGATCGTTACGACCTGGCCAGAGTCGATATTCCGGTATTCGCGTTCCGGGACATGCAGGTAGGCGACGAGGGGGTCAAGGCTCGTCACGCGAAATACCGGATCTCCTACCCTGATCGTGTTTCCGAGCCTGATATAGCGTTCCGCGATAACGCCCCCGATCGGCGCTCGTATCTGCGTGTAATCGAGTTCCAGTTTTGCAAGATTGAAAGACGCCTGAAGCGCATCCATTTCGAATTTGATTTTCTCAAAATCACCTTCGCTGATCAGGCCTTTTCCTTTGAGATCGAGATTTCGCTCGTAATCTCGCTGCAGTTTCCCGAGTTTAGCCTCGGACTCACGGAGTTCGAGCCGTAGTCTGTCACCATCGAGACGCGCCAGTACCTGCCCCTTCCTGACCTCGTCACCTTCCTCGGCGAGAATCGTGCGAATCTCTCCGTCGACCTTGGCGATTACGTCGGCTTCCGCAAACGCTTCTATTGGCGCAGTGCCGCTGTAGACGGCATAAACGTCACCGCGGGTCGGCAAGCTGATCTCGACGGGAATCGGCGGCGCTTCTTCTTCGTCCGCCTCGGAATCCCGGTCCTGTGACTGACATGCCGCCAGCAGCAACACGCATGCGAGCGCGGCCGGACTAAATCGGAATTGCGTCATTGAGTGCTCCCTGTGTGGCAGTTGCCGCGGCGACGGATGCGCACACGGTTCAGCCATGACCCGGTCAGCCCGTGAAACTGTCCTCGAGCGGCATGCTGGCGAGTACTTTGCTGCCGTTACGCAGCCCGGACTGGCCGACCACGACAACCTGATCGTCTTCAGCGAGTCCGCTCAGTACTTCGATCTGACCGCCGGATTCGATACCCGTCTCTATCGTTCGTCGGGCAACCTCGCCTGCCTCGACGACGTAGACTGATGTCTGGTCATCTTCTTCTACGAGTGCGCGAACCGGAATGACCAACGCACTTTCATGTTTTTCGTAGGCGATCCGGAAACGTGCAAACATGCCGGGTGCGAGGTCACCGTCTTGATTGTCAATGAATGCTGTCGCGCGAAACGTTCCGTTGCGAACATCGATCGTCGGGCTGATTCTTACAATGGTGGCCGGAAAGCGGGTTCCGGGCACAGCATCGACCTGCAGGCTGGCGGAGTGGCCGGCAGCGAACTTCGCGTATTCTGTTTGTGGAATCTGCAGGTAGGCGATGAGCTCACTCGTATCCGTAATACGGAACACGACGTCATTGATGCCGATATTTTGCCCCAGTTTGATATTGCGGGTCGAAACCACGCCGGCAATTGGAGCGCGAATGCTGGAGTAGTCGTAATTGAGTTTTCTCAGCGCATAGGTCGCTTCTAGAGCGTCAAGGTCATACTTCAGGCCTTCAAACATCGATGCGCTGACGAGTCCACGATCGTGCAGATCGACGTAGCGTTCATACTGGCCGTGCCCCTGGTTCAGATTGGCCTTCGCGGCCAGCATTTCCAGGCGCAGTCTTTCACCATCGAGCCGGGCGAGAACCTGGCCCTTCACGACCTGATCGCCTTCTTCGACCAGCAGTTCGACGACATCACCTGCGGCGCGCGCCAAAACGGGTGCGTCGGCGTCCGATGCGATCGTCGTGGTGGCCTCGTAGGTGGCGTAAATATCGGCACGAACCGGACGCGCCACCTCTACCGGCACTCGAGTTGCCGCCTCGACGTCCGCGGTATCGGCGACACTGGCTTCACCCACGCCGCAGCCGGAGAGGGCGACACTCGTGGCGATCGCCAGAGTTACGATTGTCAGTCTCATTGTGGTCATCAGGTCTTTACAGTCGCTTAGTTGGTGTTGTAGTGGAGTATAACACTAGTTCGGTATAACGCAATGCCGGATGTCAGTATTTCAAGGGCTGAACTTAAGCATTTGAAATTCAACTACTTGAGCCCAGCTCGCGGTGCTGATCGTGCTGTCAGCCCGCAGAAAAGGTCCTCCCCCGCAATTCCGACCGGTCCGGGATTCCAGGGTTCAGCCCCGCCGTGGTTCCTGTGGTGCTGCCGCCGCTCATGGCATCCATCTCTTAAGATGCGCGAGGAACGTGATTGGATGCGTTGGGGGCTCGCGAGTCGATTATTTTCGACTGGCGGACTACGTTGCGGCGGCATCGTGCTGTGTGCGACGGGCAGCGAACCGCTGTGACAGGTTCGCCTGGGCCATCAACAGGCTGGGTGTCAGCAACAGAGTCAGAATCGTAGCGAAAGCCAGGCCTCCCGCAACCGAGGACGCCAATTGTGTCCACCACTGAGAACTCGGAGCGCCAATGGAAATATCCCGGTCGATCAGGTTGATGTTGATGCCAAGTACCATCGGCATGAGACCGATTATGGTCGTCACTGTGGTCAGCAGGACTGGCCGAAGACGGATCGCGCAAGTCCGGACGATTGCATCTATCGGTTCGGCGCCACGTCGACGAAGTACGTTGAATGTATCAATGAGGACGATGTTGTTGTTGACGACGATTCCTGCAAGCGTGATGACACCGACGCTCGACATGATGACGCCGAACGGCTTGTCCATGATCAGGTGCCCAAGCAATACGCCGCCTGTCGAAAAAACGACGGCCGTCAGAATCAATGCGGCCTGGTAGATGCTGTTGAACTGCGTAACGAGAATGATGGCCATGATTGCCAGCGCCATCAGCATGGCCTTCATGAGAAAGGCCTCGTCTTCCTCCTGGTCCTCCGTACCGCCGCGGAATGCGACGCCGACCCGTGGGTCGATGTTGAGCGTCGGCAATATCTCGCGAAGCTCGGCAACCACATCCGAGACCAGGTAATTGCTCGCCACGTCGGCATCGATGCTCATCGTGCGCCGCATGTTAGTGCGCCGGATCGTGCTGACCTTTTGTGCCGGCACGCGCTTGACAAATGTGCTGATCGGAACGAGACCGTTCCGGGTCGGAATGCGTAATTCATCGAGCTGCGTCAAACTGCGGCTGTCGGCCGGGTAGCGAACGCGAATGTCGATTTCGTCGTCGCTGTCGTCGGGCCGATACTCACCTATCTTGATACCGTTTGTCACGAGCTGCACCATCGCACCCACAAGCGAAATATCAGCGCCGAATCGCGCCGCTTCAGCTCGATCTACCCTGATCTGCCATTCGATGCCGGGCAATGGGCGGCTATCCGCGACATTGATGGTGCCGTCATGGCGTTCTATGGCTTCACGAACTCTTGCGACGGCGCTCTCGAGCAGCTCCGGGTATCGTGACGAGAATTCAATGTGGATTGGTTTGCCAATCGGGGGGCCGGGATCCGGCTTGCGCGTCTCGATCGTAATTCCAACGAGATCGGCCGTGTTGCGGCGGATGTCGGCGAGTATTTCATCGGACTTCCGCCGTTTGTCCCAAGCAACGAAGTTCAGTGTAATCGAGCCGATCTGGTCTTCGGCGCCCTGGTCGCTACCGCCGGTCTTCGCATACACATACTCGATTTCCTCCATGCCGAGGATGCGCTGTTCGACCTGTCCGACCAGGTAGTCCTTCTCAATCGTGGACAGATCGCCGCGCGCATGAATGTCGACCATGGCGAACGGCTGCTCGACATCCGGGAAATATTCGATGCCGCGTCCAAACATCGAGAACGCGACGTACACGGCTACAAGCAGGCCCGATACTGCGCCGATGTTGAGCCACGGACGTCGCAAGGACTTCTTCAGGAATTGCACGTAGCGACCCGTGATGCCGGTCACCAGATCGAGGTCTCCGGTTTCCGCGGCCGCCAGGTTGCGTCGCGCCTCCTCGGTGGAGGCGCCGGTCTTGCCAAATATCGAACCCAGCGTGGGCACGAACAACAACGCCATGACCAGTGACGCCGAGAGTACTGCGATCAATGTAATCGGCAGGAACTTCATGAATTGGCCAACCGTTCCAGGCCAAAACGCGAGTGGCACAAACGCTGCCAGCGTCGTGCAAGTCGAGGCAATGATCGGCCATGCCATGCGTATGGCTGCACGCGCATAGGCGTCGTAACGTGATTCACCCTCGGCCATGCGGCGGTCTGCCATCTCGGTAACGACAATAGCGCCGTCGACCAGCATCCCCACCGCCATGATCAGTGCAAACAGCACCATCATATTGATTGTCACACCGAATGAACCGATCAGAAGAATGCCCATGAGAAAGCTGCCCGGGATGGCCACTCCAACAAGCAACGCCGTACGAATGCCGAGAATGCCGATGATGATGATGAACACGAGCAAGACGGCCGCAATCACACTGTTTTGCAGCTCGGTCAACATGTCGTTGACATCCTTGGACTTGTCTCGCGACGCGATGATCACGACTTCGGCTGGCCAGAGCGCCCGCTCCTCAGCGATGATCGCATTGACCTTGTCAATCGTCTCGATAACGTTTGCACCGGCTCGTTGCACGACTTCAATTGCGAGAGCGGGTTTGCCGTTCAGCCGTGCATAACTTTCCGCATCCTTGTAAGTACGGCGTATCTCCGCAATGTCCTTGAAGTGCACGACACGTTCACCCACTGCTTTGATCGGCATGTCGAGAACGTCCTGGACGCTCTCGAATACGCCAGGAACCTTGATCGGAAAGCGACCCTCGCTGGATTGCAACGCGCCGGCTGCGACAAGCCGGTTATTGAGGCTGACGAACCTGATGATTTGCGCCTGGTCCAGGCCATAGCTTTCCATGGCAAGTGGGTTGATAACAACTTCCATGAGTTCTTCGCGGACGCCGACAAGATTGACCTCGAGTACGCCGCCCAGCCCCTCAATTTTCTCTTCCAGGTCCTTGGCGATCATTGTCAATGCGCGCTCGGGCACGTTGCCGGCAATATTCAGGATCAGCATCGGGTCAAATCGCGACATCTTGACCGCGGTGACCGTAGGCTCCTCGGTTTCGCCAGGCAGCTTTGTCTTGGCCCTGTCCACTTTCTCACGAACGTCCTGCAGCGCTCTATCGGTGTCAACGCCGGCGTCGAATTCGACCTGCACATTCGCTCCGCCTTCGTAGGCGTTCGCTATCATTTCCTTCACGCCCTCAATTGAGCGCATTTCCTGTTCCATCGGCCGCACCAGAAGCCGTTCCGAATCTTCGGGTGAAATTCCGTCATGCTTGATGCTGACGTAGATGATGGGAATTTCGATATCCGGTTCGGCCTCTTTCGGAATCGTCACATACGCGACGATTCCAGCGACCAGTACGAGGATCAGACACAGGATGACTGTCCGCGACCGCGACATAACGGTCTCAATGACTTGCATGATTAGCGGTTCCCGAGTTTCGTCTTTGCGGCCACGGCCGTATCGATATCATCCTCGGCCACCGCGATTACCATCGATCCGGCAGTAACGTACCCCTGGCCCACGGTGATGATTGTTGCCGTTTTCGGAAGTCCGGCGATCCACATTCCATCACTCGACGACAATGCGATATCGGCGACCACAAACTCGACGACACCCTTGTCATTGACGATCTTGACACCGATATTGCCGGCATCGTCGAGCGTCAGTAACGACGGCGATATGCGATGAGCGTAAACGCGTTCAGCGGGTATGCGCAGCTCTGCAGTACCGCCTGCCCGAAGCATGCCGTCGCTGTTATCCACCTCGAGTTCGACAACAAACGTGCGCGTGGCCGCGTCGGCGACAGGGGCGACGTAGCGGACTGTGCCGCGCACGGTCTCGCCGGTTGCAAGCCGTGCTTCCGCCGCCTGACCCGGTTTGACGAATCGGGCATCGAATTCGGACACATTGGCCGAAACGATCATCGTTCGGTTGTCGACGAAGGTTGCGATCGGATCGCCGACTTTGACGAAGTCGCCGATCTCGACAAACCGCGACTGAAGCGCGCCGTCGAACGGTGCGCGTATTGTCATGTAATCGAGGTCGAGGCGCGCTCGCGTCAGTTCGGTTTTGGCTGCCTCGAGCAGGGCGATGGCTTCCTGAAGCTGCGCCTCGGATACGTAGCTTTCGCTTTTGAGCCGCATGCGCCCTTCGTACTCGACCTGGCGCTGTTTTACGGTTGCTTCGGCCTGAGCGAGGCGTGCACTGCGGTCGCGCTGGTCGAGACGAACGATGACCTCGGAGCGATTGACGTCAGCGCCGCGCGCAGCGCCAATGTGTTCAACGCGGCCGTCGGTTTCGGCTGACAGTTCGACGACTCTTGCTGGTGCCGTCTTGCCATTGACAATAATCGTACGCATCACTTCCTCGGCAGATTGCGTACGTACCCTGACGCTGCTTCGTGGTGCGTCGACGTTATGCGCAACGGTATGCGGCGAGTTCGCCGACTCGTCCTCGTCTGCTTGTCCGCTCAGCAGCCAGATCGTGACGAGCATCGCTATACCTGCCGACGTAAACCAGGACCGGTGCTGTTCGAATATGCCCAATTTCATTTCCTGATAACCTCTAGCGAATTCCGGTGGTCACCGGCAAGAGCGCCGTCATGCCGAAGCGGTCCGGTGTTCCGATTTGCCTTCCTCGAGCAGCATGTGCCGATTCTCATCGATGTATTGCGTGATCGTCTGCATGATGGCCTTGCCGAATCCGAGCACGAACTTCATGCCCTGAGGCCAGTCCTCCATGCACGAAGTCTCAAACTCGTCAAACATTTTGAGGTAGCGATCGGTTTCCTCGAGACGGTTGTCCAGCACAGCCTCAATCTGTTGCGGCCGCATCAGATGAGCGAAGCACATCATTGCGAGAAATTCGGATCGGACTTTGTGGCTCGGTGCAGGGTTCTCGAGCGCCTTGAGGAGGTGTTGGTGGCCCTGATCAGTGACTGTGTAAACCTTGCGGTCGGGCCGCCCCTCCTGTGGGACGTCTGTGCAGCGGACCAGTCCCTCGTCGGCCAGTGATGACAAGGCCGGGTAGATCGAGCCGAAGCCCGCCGCGAAGAAGTGGCCAAAAGATGACTCGAATTGTTTTTTCAGGTCGTAACCTGACGCTTCGCCGTCGCTCAGCATGCCCAGACAAACCGTTTTTACATCCATCACTCAATTCCGGCGGACGTTCCGCTCATATATCGGGGCGATGTATTATATTGATTCGATATATAAAGTCCAGTATTTTTCGAACCGAGCCGTGATCTCTAAAAAACAAATATTAAACAACGGTTTACCCTCTGCAGCCGGCGGCTGGACGGAATTCCGCGGTCGTCGGGGCAGCCGGCCGGGCAGGCCTGTGCGCGAACCGCCGTGCGGCCAATGGGATTTATCGGGGCCGTCTCTAGAAGTACTGTGCGAAGTACGGGTTCAGAAACTTGCCATCCGGGTCGAGTCTGCGGCGCATTTTTCCGAAAAACTCGATACGCCCGGAATAGGCCTGACGCGCATAATCGGCGCGCATGGAGCGGGATTGACTGAAAATTGGAATCGCACCCCACTGCTGGGCGAATTCCGCCAGATCGATGACAAAGTTCTCCCATCCAGCCTCGCGGGTGGACATTGTTTGCAGAGCGATCATGGACTCGTCGAATGCGGGCGACAGCAGTGAGTCAGCGTTCTTCTGCACCCGATAGCCAACGGCCGGCATATCACAACGATAGCCGGAGACGGCCAGCGTTGTCTTGCAAAACTCGACGTAGGCAGGGATAACAACCGAGGCCTCGGCGGCCGGAAAACACCAGGTCGAATAAAAAAGTTTCGGTGAGCTACCGTGGCGGGGCCATTGCGATGCCGCCATCGCGTTGGTTCCTGTGCCGAGCAGGCGAGCCTTGAGGAATCCGTGAGTTGCGTCGCTGATGGCATCGGTGAGCCGGTACCGCATCGCCGGGAAGGGGACAACGCCCCTCAGCAGCTTCAAGACCCGAGGCAACAGTTTGTTCTCGCGCCAGTCCTTGATCTGCCATGGCAAACTCAGCGCTCTCCCGGTCTTCACACTGTATCTTCTTACATCGAGATAAACCTTGTCCCCGTGCGGCAGCAGGTAAAACTTGAGGCCGATATCGGTAGAAATCAGCGCGGTGGCGACTGAGCAGAATTTATCGATCGTTACACAGCTGTGGCTTACTGAAAATTTCGTCAGGGGTCGAACGCGCAAAGTGGCTTCGCAGATAATGCCCAATAAGCCATAGCTTGCGCGCAGCGCATGTAACAGGTTCTCCTGATTGCGTGTAACCGTCATTACCCGGCCGTCGGCCATCGCCATCTTCAGGCTCAGGACCTGACTCGAAAAACAGGTTGCGCTGTTGCCGATTCCGGGGCCGAAACACGGGGCGGCGATGGCGCCGCCGACGGTACGACCCGATTGGTCGTAGCATCCTTCAAGTTCCAGACCCCGCTTGGCCAGCATCAACGTGAGGTTCCGAAGTCGCGTACCCGCTTCAACAGTGACCGTGCCATTGTGCGGATCGACATTCAGGATGCGGTCCAGCTTCGTCATGTCGATGATGACGCCCGTCGAGCAAGTATTGCAGTCCGTTGGTGCTGTGCCGGCTCCGCGCGGGCGTAATGGCAACGCGGAGCGCCTGGCGGAATCCAGGCATTTCTTGAGTTCGTAGAGCGTGGCCGGGCGCTCGACGGTCGCCCTGGTTGCGAGACGTTGCCTGGAAGGTTTGGTGGAACGCGATTTGCGGGCGGTCATCCGGTTGAACGTTGCACGGTAAAATGAAGCGTGTCAACGAAGCGCATCATGGATAGGCGGATTGTCGATTTCGCCGGCCCGGGTCCTTAGATAACAGCCGAATCCGGGGAACCTTCGCCCGCAAAGCCGAAAGTGTCGCCATGCGCAGGTATATTGTCAGTCTCAAGGCCCGAAAACGCTTCACCAGTGTGCTGAATACGGAATCCACTGCATGGGAATGCTCAAAGCCCTGGTGGGCAGTCGTTTGCCACCGAGGTATCACAAGTACTTCGATTTGCCGCCAAGGCAGGAGTCGCGAAAGATCGGCAACACGGCCGCAACGTCATTGGGCCGGGCTTGCTCCGGTTGGCTCGAATCTCAGCCGGAAAGATCCGCTGTATACCGCCTTGATTCAGGTCTCGAGGCGCTTGACGCGCGAATCGGCCTGATCAAATACGCCGAAAAAAGCATCGATATTCAAAGTTACCTTCTCCGGGACGACCAGAGCGGCAATCGGATCGTGCTGGACCTGGTCGCGGCGGCCGGGCGCGGTGTGCGCGTGAGGATGCTCATGGACGATGCCCTCACCGAGCCGATCGACGCCGGGCTTATGGCCATCAATGAGCATCCGAACATAGAGATCCGCGTTTTCAATCCCTTTCCTCGCCGGCGATCGCGGCTCGTCAGCTTCATCGCAAATTTCAATATCCTGAATCGACGCATGCATAACAAGTCGTTTACCGTGGACAACCAGGTCACAATTGTCGGGGGCCGCAACCTCGCCGATGAATATTTTCAGACCGGTGGCGAAAATGAGTTTGTCGACGAAGACTTGCTGGCAATTGGCGCGGTCGTCGATGAGGTGTCGGACGGCTTCGACCTGTACTGGAATACATCAGAAGCAATTCCTATCAATGTATTTGACGCGGTTGATGGTCGATTGTCGATTGACCAGGCGATTGCGGAAGGCCAAAGGCTTCTTCGAGAGCACGCGGACACCCCACTTGTCGGGCAGGTGGGCATGAGGCTGGTGGAGAAACTGCTATCGAAATCGTTGTCGCTGATTGCGGCGGACACCCGACTTGTGATGGATCACCCGGAGAGGGCCAGACGAATCCTGCGGCGCCAGCCCAGCGAGACGACCAAGTATCTGCAAAAAATAGTGTCCGCGGCCGTTCGCGAGGTGATCATCGTTTCGCCGTATTTCGTACCGCAAATGCAGGGTGTCGATTTCTTCGCGGCACTGGTACGAAAGGGTGTACGGGTATGCGTTGTGACCAACTCCTTGGCGTCAACCAACCATATCAGTGTGCATGCTGTTTACGCGCGCTACCGAAAGCCGCTGTTGAGACAGGGCATAGAGTTGTATGAGCTCGCGCCAAAATTTCGTCGGGGCGGGCAGGCTGCCCACAATGCGACCACGAGGTTGACACTTCACTCAAAGGTCGCCGTCATCGACCGCGAACTGACATTTGTTGGTTCGTTTAATCTCGATCCGCGCTCTTTGTATATCAACACGGAAATGGGCGTTGTTGTGGAGTCGGCGAACCTGGCCTCGACAATGGCACAGAGCATTATCGGCTCGTTGTCCGAATCCGCTTATCGCTTGTATCTTGGGCGCTCCGGCGGATTGCGATGGTCATACCGCGACGGACAAGATGAGCATGTGATGAAGACCGAACCCGAGACGGGCTTCCTGCGCCGGATGTCGACCAGGTTGATGAGCTTGTTGCCCATCGAGGGACAAATGTAGAAGCAGTGTCGATGGCGTGCCGGATCCGGGAACGACCTGTCGTCAGCCGATCGTTGCCTCAGGTGTGTGCTTGACGTGATTGGGACAGGAGGCTCAGACTGGCGAAAATCAAGGTCACGCAAGCGTTGCACGGTGTCCAAAATCACTCAATCAGATATTGCTGCGGCGGCCGGGCGTGCTTCCAGGCGGATCAGCGAGCTGGTCGTCGAAACGCCTTTGGAATACTCGTGGCGATTCAGTGCCGAGACGGGTGCCGAGGTCTACCTCAAGCTGGAGAACCTGCAACACACCGGCTCGTTCAAAATACGTGGCGCCACCAATCGCCTGTTGACATTGACGGCCGAGGAGCGAGCCGCTGGGTGTGTCGTGGCGTCGAGCGGAAATCACGGTGCCGCAGTGACATATGCCATGCGAAAACTCGATATCGATGGTGTCGTCTTCGTTCCGCAACAAACGTCAACAACAAAGATCGAGGCGATCAAGACCTATGGTGGCGAAGTCCGCTTCTTCGGCACCGATGGTCTCGATACGGAAGAGCATGCGCGTGAGTATGCGAGCAAGCATGGCATGTTCTACCTGTCGCCCTATAACGATCCTGACGTCATTGCCGGGCAAGGCAGTTGCGGGATCGAGATCGCGGCACAGCTTCCTGATGTTCAGGCGGCCTTTATCGCCGTCGGTGGCGGCGGCCTGATAGGTGGCGTCGGCAGCGTGCTGAAAAGTCATAATCCGGACATAAGCATCTTTGGGTGTCAGCCCGCCGCATCGGCCGTAATGTGCCGATCTATCGAGGCGGGTGGTATTGTTGATATTCCAATCCAGCCAACATTGTCTGATGGAACCGCCGGCGGCATAGAGGCCGGCTCGATCACATTCGACTTGTGCCAACAGGTCGTTGACGATTTCATCCTGGTCGATGAGGAACAGATTGCGGCCGCGATGTGCCGTTTCATCGATTGGCAGCATCAGTTGATCGAGGGTGCTGCAGGTGTGGCGATTGCGGCGATGGAGGCGCGCGGCAAATCGATTCAGGGTAAGAAGGTCGTTGTCCTGATTTGTGGCGGCAATGTCAGCCGCGACACCCTGAGAACGATCATTTAGACACTGTTGATGTGCGATTCTTTTGAACTGCGCGCGATCCCGGCGATCAAATTGTCAGGACAATTCTTTCGAGGCCATCCATGACACGCAAGACCCTCCAGATTGTTGTTGCGCTCGTAATTATTGTGCTCGCGATCCCGCCAGTGAACGCCGGGTCAACGGCATTCGTCAATGTCAATGTTGTGCCGATGAACATCGAGACGATCATCGCCGGCCAAACGGTCATCGTCGCGAATGGAGTGATCGTCTCTATCGGCGACGTCGACGTCATTCCTGTGCCAGAGGAAGCGGAGGTCGTCGACGGTACCGACCGATATCTGATGCCGGGGTTAACCGAGATGCATGCTCATGTGCCCGATGCTGCGGCAGACGATCTCGATCGAATATTCACGCTGTTCGTCGCCAACGGTGTTACGACGGTCAGAAGCATGCTCGGCCACCGGTCGCATTTGCGCTTGCGGCAAGAGATTCTCGGGGCCCTGGTGTTCAGGCCACGGCTGATTGTGTCGGGGCCGTCCCTCAACGGCAATTCCGTCACAGGCGCGGCCGACGCAGGGCGCAAAGTCAGGGCGCAGCACGCCGCCGGCTATGACTTTATCAAGCTGCATCCCGGCCTGAGTTCGGATGAGTTTCTCGCCATTGCCGAGGTAGCGAACGAACTCGGCATGCCGTTCGCCGGGCACGTGCCGGTTGCGGTCGGTGTCCGCGGTGCCTTGCGCGCCGGCATGGCGACAATCGACCATCTCGACGGCTACCTGGCATCGTTGCTTCCTGCGAACCACGATACATCGGGCGGCTACGGCGGATTTTTCGATGTATTGCTGGCCAATGAGGCGATCACTGACAAGATAGCCGGAATCGCGGCCGAAACGGCGAGGGCTGGTACCTGGAATGTTGCGACGGAATCGATGTTCGAACATCGTGTTTCCCGGATATCGCCCGATGAACTCCGCAACAAGCCCGAGATGCAGTACATGCCGCGTGCGACAGTACGGCGATGGGTCGCGACGAAGGAGCGTCAGCTCAATGAACGCGGATTCGATGCCGAAGTCGCGGCACGCGCCATCGAAATTCGTCGCATGACAATTTATGCATTGCACGAAGCCGGCGCTGGATTGTTGCTCGGTTCCGATGCCCCGCAGGTATTCAATGTGCCCGGCTTTTCGTTGCATCAGGAGCTCGAGTATCTGGTTTTGGCCGGGCTGACGCCGTTCGAGGCGTTGCGGTCCGGAACGTCGGCGGCTGCGGCATTTCTGGGAATCAATGCTGGTGAAGTCAGTGTCGGTCGTGACGCAGACCTCGTGCTGCTGGATGCGAATCCGCTAAGCGACATAACGAATAGCCACCGCATTCATGGGGTCATGTTGCGCGGTGCCTGGTACTCGGCGAAAGATCTCGAGCAGCGACTTCTGCCGCTGCGCTCCTCGACGGGCGAGTGATCGGGCCCCGAAGACGATAGCAGGCAAATCTCGTGGCGGGCGTCCTCCCATCGGGCTAGAATCGGACAAAACCCGGACCGAATCGACAGTCTTGCATGTCGATGATAAGTCGCGACCGGCGACACGTTGGGAGGAACCATGAAACTTGTGAAGCATCTGCTCGATGCCAAAGGCAGGCATGTCATTGCAATCAGCCCCGACTCCTCAGTATTTGAGGCCATCAAGATCATGGCCGACAAAAGTATCGGCTCGCTCGTGGTCATGGAAGACGAAAAACTCGCAGGCATAGTTACCGAACGGGACTACGCGCGGAAAGTCATCGTCAAAGGCCGATCATCCAAAAGCACGCGGGTCGCCGAGATCATGACCGCCGACGTCGTGACGACGTCGAGCGCCGAAACTGTTGACAAGTGCATGGCCGTGATGACGGAGCTGCGCATTCGCCACCTGCCAGTCCTTGAAGACAATCGCGTCATTGGCATGATCTCGATCGGGGATTTGGTTCAAGCAATCATCGCCGATCAAAAAGAGGAAATCGAGCACCTCGAGCACTACATCAGTGGTTAGGGATTGGTCCGCAGCTGATCCATGGAAGCTTGCGGCAGCGGATGGCAGACAAGCATGATTTATGTTGATCATTTCGCCACGACGGATGTCTGAATACGGACTGCCGGGTAATCCAGAGACTCACTATGACGGCTGCGCGCCTCACTGCTGCTCTCCTCCTCGTTGGATTCGTGTTGCCTTGCGAACCTTTTGCCGCCGACCGCAATGAGAGTCGAACTGTCATCGGCCCACGCAATCTGAATCTCTACGACGGCGCCATTGCACTGAAAGCCGGCCATGCCGAGGAAGGTGTGCGCCTGACGCTGCTGGGCCTCAACATGGCAGCCGGTGAGCACGAGAGGCACATCGCGTTTGCCAATCTCTGTGCCGGCTATATCTTGCTTGAACAACTCGACACCGCACTGGATTATTGCAATCGCGTGCTGGCTAGGGACGATCGTCATTGGCGCGGCTACAACAATCGCGCGTTGATCTACATCAAGCAAAAACGCTATCTCGAGGCCGAGCAAGACATACTCGCAGTACAAAAACTCAATCCGAATGCCCGGAACCTTAAGATCGTTCGTGCAATGCTGCTCGACGAGACAGACCCGGTAATACCGAACATCGTCATTGATGACCGGCGGCGGCCGCCGCGCAACGATGACGATCAGTAGAAGCGGACTCAACAGCAGTCATGGTGATGATCAAGACCGCTCTTCGCATATTCCGGACGGCCCTGGCTGCGATAGCCCTGGCGACGGCAAGCGTCGCGGACAACGTGCCCCGCGTTACCGATCTGACCGACGAAAGCGGTGATCGCGTGCCACTACGCACCATGATTCCAGCCTACCCCGAGGTAGCGAGACGCGACCGCATCGAGGGAGAAGTGCAGGTTTGCTTCAACGTCGATCGCAAAGGCAAGCCTTACCGTATTGCAGTTCGCAAAAGTACGAATCGTGTATTCGAGCGCCCGGCGACGCGTGCGATACGCGCGTCAATGTACAGAGCCTTGCCGCCGGGCATAAAGCCGTCCGGCATCAAGACGTGTCGAACCTTTCGCTTTCATCTCGAGCCCGACGTAGTCGATGATGCGCAATAGTGGTCCAATGCGGTTAAATTGATGGTCTCAGCGCGGCTGTTCGACGAGCCGCAGTACGCGCTGTGCTGATTCCTCCAGCGTTTCTCCTATACAGATGAGCCCGTCTTCGTGCCCGGCCATAACGGCAATCCTGAAATCGGGAAACTCGGTTTCCCGGTACAGGCGCTGGAACTCATGCGCCATTTCCGAGGTTCCGTAGGCGACTGATTTGGATGTCGTCGGGATGCGATGCTTGAGCTTCGTCCATAGCGACGTGCTGTGCACATGCACGACGGCGTTGATGTCATCGCTGAGCTCGTAGAGTGCGGCATGAGTTAACGCTTCCGATGACGCTTGCACGGGGCCGGTGCTGCTCACTCGGTTTGCGCCGATGTCACACTCGGTCACGAGCGCGTAATGCCGGCCGTCGGTTTCAGCGTGAAAACCCGTCTGGCTGCCGCTGATGACGAACTGTCCCGGATCGTGGCAGCGGATGCTGATGTTGCCATAACCGATCTTGAGATCGTCGTAAAAGCCGATAAGGCGCGCGGCGTACAGCCGCCGGCGCCAACGGTTCAGTAGCTCGGTCGTAGCCGCATCGGGTGGCGGGCCCGGTGTCCAGTCGCTGCTGTACTTGATGTAGCCTTCATCAACGGTCATGTGGTGGCCAGGTCGGGAAACAGGCCCGTCAGGCCGGTTTCGCTGGCCTCGCAAATTCCGCGCTCGGTGATCAGCCCCGTCACGAGGCGAGCGGGCGTGACATCGAACGCGAAATTACTGATCGGCGTGTCGTTCGCCGTTGTTTTCACCGTACAGGGATTACCCTGGTGCATGCCGTAGACGTGCGAAACCTCGTCCGGATCACGCTGTTCGATTGGAATTTCGGCAATGCCATCGCGAACGTCCCAGTCGATTGTCGTCGACGGCAGGGCGACATAGAACGGCACGTCGTTGTCATGGGCTGCGAGGGCCTTCAGGTAAGTGCCGATTTTGTTCGCGACATCTCCGGTGCGTGTCGTTCGATCGGTGCCGGTAATGACGATGTCGACTTGTCCGTGTTGCATCAGGTGGCCGCCTGCATTGTCAACGATCAGGGTGTGTGGGACGCCATGTTGTGCAAGCTCCCAGGCGGTCAGTTGCGATCCCTGGTTGCGCGGCCGTGTTTCGTCGACCCAGACGTGCACGTTCAGTCCCTGCCGATGAGCAAAATACACAGGCGCCATGGCCGTGCCCCAATTGATCGTTGCAAGCGCGCCTGCATTGCAATGCGTAAGCACGTTTACGGTGTCTCCGTCCTTGTTCTTCGCAATCTCGTCGAGCAACGTCAGGCCATGTGTTCCGATGCGCCGGCAAATCTCGATATCCTCGTCGCAAATCGCCTGCGCATCGGAACAGATCAAGCGCGCGATGTCAGTGCCGGGCGCGGCGTTTTCCACGAGGCGCAGAACACGTTCGACGGCCCAGTGCAGGTTCACGGCGGTCGGCCGCGATTGCCGCAATGCGCCGGCTGCGGCACGCACTTCGTCAATGGGGTTCTTGCTCGTCAGCGCAGCGAGATACATGCTCCAGGCGGCCGTGGCACCGATCAGCGGCGCGCCGCGTACGCACATGTCGGATATCGCCGCGACACCATCTTGCCAGGTCCTGAGGTCATGAATGCGATGCTCGTGCGGCAGGCGGCGCTGGTCGATGACCTGTACGACGTCAGCATCGCCATCCTTCAGCCATATCGTGCGAAAGTCGTCACCACAAGTAATCACTGCACGGTCCCCTTCGCGGAAATCAAACCTCAAGGCCGGCTGAGAGTTTTGCTGAACGCAGCGTGTTTGCCATGAGCATGGCAATTGTCATCGGACCGACACCACCCGGAACAGGGCTTATCGCTGCTGCAACTTTGCTGACCTCATCGAAGTCGACGTCGCCGGTCAAGCTCGGTTCGGTATCCCCGTCGACGGTTGCTTCGACACGATTGATGCCGACATCGATGACGATGGCGCCTGGCTTGATCCAGTTTCCCTTGACCATGTTGGCCCGGCCGGCCGCCGCGATGACGATGTCCGCCCGGCGCACCACATCCGCCAGATCCCGGGTTCGGCTATGTGTCATCGTAACGGTCGCGTTCGCGGCGAGTAACAGGCTCGCGACCGGTTTGCCGACAATATTCGAGCGGCCGACGACGACGGCGCTGAGACCTGACAGGTCTGAACCGAGCTGCTCTTCGATCATGAACATGCATCCCGCGGGCGTGCATGGCACGAATGCGCCATCCGTGTCCCCCGCCGTCAGCTTGCCGATGTTGATGTGATGAAAGGCGTCGACATCCTTGGCAGGGGAAATCGACTGCGTGATGCGCTGCGCATCGAGGTGTGCGGGCAATGGCAGTTGCACGAGGATACCGTGAATCGCTTCGTCGGCGTTGAGTTCTTCGATCAGCGAAAGAACATCCTTCTCGGAGGAGTCCGAAGCCAGCGTATGCTGCACAGAGTGAAATCCGCAGGCAATTGCTGCACGCTTCTTGTTGCGCACATAGATCTGGCTGGCCGGGTCTGCGCCGACGATGACGGCGGCAAGGCCGGGCTTCAGGTCGTGTTCACGCAGCAGCGCCGCCGTTTCGGCCGCGATCGTCGCGGAGAGATTCGCGGCCATGGCTTTACCGTCGATGCGGATTGCAACTGTCATGCTCGAATTTTCCAGGCTCCGGAAAGTCGATGCCGGGCAGATGTGCCGGCGCGCCGCATGGTAACGCCGGCGGTAGCGCAGGTAAACCGTATCCGTTTTCGCTGGCCAGCTTGTTACGATTGCGGTTGGTAAGGAGTCTGACAATGACGGAACCCTGGCTTGAGCGCTGGGAGGAAGGACGCATCGGCTGGCACGAGCCCGCGGGCAATTCGCGGCTCAGGAAGCATTGGACCGCCACCGGGCGGCGCGTCATCGTGCCGCTTTGTGGCAAGACTTTCGATCTCATCTGGCTCGAACAACAGGGCAATGACGTCGTCGGCGTGGAATTGTCGGAACTGGCGGTGCGGGCGTTCTTCGAAGAGAACGGTCTCTCATACTCGGTTCACGAGGCGGAATTGCCGGCGTTCACGGCCGATGATCGGCAAATCACGATTGTATGCGGCGACTACTTCGCCTTCACAGCGGACCCTTTTGATGCGTATTTTGATCGCGGCGCGCTCGTAGCGCTACCTGCTGACGAAAGGCCCGGCTATGTAGAGCATACGCGGTCGCTGCTCGCGGCGAACGCCGAGACAATGATCATTACGCTCGAATACGATCAAGACGTCGTGGATGGGCCACCGTATGCCGTCGCCGCCGACGAATTGCTGACATACTGGCCTGAACTCAGGCGCGTCGCCGCGGACGAAGATCTGGCAAACGGGCCGCCGAAGTTTCGCGCGGCTGGCCTGCAAGAGATGATCGCAGTCGTGTGGCAGGCACCGGGTTCGCCTGCAAGGCGGAACCCGATGGCGCCGCAATGACATTGGCCTTCATAAACCGCTTTGTTCATTGACACAGCCCTCACGTGCAGCACGGTCCCTGGCGCGCAGTGCGAACAGCAATGCCAGCGGGCCCAATGACGCTGCGACGTGCTTTAGTGAGTGTCCGCTAATAAAGTCAAAGATTCCGTAGATGCCGGCATCGAAGAACTCGAGCAACTTCGCGATTGCATACGTCGCAATCATCAACCATAAATATCGCGTCAGGTCCGATGCTCGCCGATAGATAATCAGAATAGCGCAGGTCAGGATCATGGGCAGGAATTGCACTACCGCGTATGGCCGCAGATCGCCGACGCCGTTCGCTTCCGTGACGGCCCAGTAAATGACCGATGCGGCGCCGGCCATCAGCAGGGGAATGAGTACATGTCGTGCTGCGCGAACGGACAGGTACTCGCCAATGACGATCGTGAACAAACCGCTGAACGCGATCGTCATGGGCAGCCGGTCCCAGGCGAGTGTCGCGTTTCCGGGTGCAAGGTGGTAGTAGCTCGAGCCGAAAGACGTGAGAACAATACCGATGAAAAATACCTGCCACGCGCGATGCAGGCCGGATTCACCGACGTGCATCCGATACCGCCACAGGAACACGAATCCATATACGCCGACGAACAGAAACGGGAGATTCGATGCGACATTCCAAAAGTTCGGAATCGCAAACAGCCGCCGGCTGTCGACAAATTCGTGATACGCAGGATCCTGTGTTATTGGAGCGACGAACACGAAAAATGCGACGATCGCAATAACGCTTACGGCGGCCAACCAGGCTGCAGAGCGTGGCAGCTTGTCAGGGCTTGTCATGTGCTCATCGACTGACATCAGCGCTCGGCAACGCCGACAGCGAAACCATGCGATTCAAGTGCGGGTCTGAATCGGGCGGCGCTTTTGCTCGAGACACTGCTCAATCGGATTCGCCACCGGGCGGCCCGTAGAAAACCACCCACGCCGCAAAGTCATTGCTGAAATTCTCGAAATGATGCACGGCCCCCGCAGGCACAAACAGTGCTTCTCCCTGCGAGAACGCCCTGCGCTCGTCGCCAATGACGAATGTCCCGCTGCCCGACTGCACGACATAGATTTCGTCCTGATCGTGTGGTTGTTGGGGATCAACGCCGTCGGGTTTGTAAAAACCGAGCTCCATCGTGCCGTTTCGCAGTAGCACGCCGTAACGGCCATCTTCCGACATCGCGGCCGACTCATGCGCTGCCTCGGCCGTCAGTCGCTCAGGCATCGCAAACCGGACGCCGGCGGGACGTCATGCAACATCCTGATCTTGCAGATTCCCGGGTCGCAAGTCGTATTGGCTGACGGGCAGTGTTCGAATGCGAATGCCGGTCGCGTCATAAATCGCGTTCGTGAATGCGGGCGCGATCGGTGGCGTCCCAGGTTCGCCTGCGCCGCCCAGCGGCCCGCCGCCGTTGACGATGTATGTTTCGATCGCGGGCGCCTCGTCGATGCGCAAAATCTTGTAGTCGTGAAAATTCGATTGCGCGACTGCGCCGCGGCGAATCGAGATTTCGCCGTAAAGCGCCGCCGTAAGACCGTACGCAATGCCGCTTTCCATCTGCGCGATCAGGCCATCGGGATGGATCGCGTATCCCGGATCGACGACACAGACGACGCGCCGGGCAATCGCCTTGCCGTCCACTATTTCGACGTCCGCAACCTGTGCGACGATGCTTCCAAACGAGCGATGCACGGCGATTCCGCGGCCGAAATTTTCCGCTACCGTGTCGCCCCAGCCGGCCTTTTCGGCTGCCATGTCGAGCACAGCCCTGAATCGCGGAGCATTTGCCAGCAGCTCGCGCCGGTATGTGTAGGGATCCTGACCAGCGGCAATTGCTAATTCGTCGATGAACGATTCGGTGAAGAAGGCATGTAGCGAATGGTCAACGCTACGCCAGTATCCCCACGGTACATGGGAATCGGAATCCGTATAGACAATGAGCTGAGCGTCGATGCCGTAGGGAATATGAGGCGCCTCGGCGGGCTCGTGTTTGTTCACGTAATGGTTGTGCCATGCGACGGGCTTGCCGGTCGCATCCAGTCCTGCCCGGAATCGGCTGATGCTGGCCTGACGATAGAAATCGTGGCGCATGTCTTCCTCGCGCGACCAGATCAGCTTGACCGGGTAATGTACCTCGGCCGCGACTCTCGCAGCCTGAACCGCGATATCGGAGAACGCGCGCCTGCCGAAGCCGCCGCCGAGGTACTGGTTATATACGGTCACATTCGACGCGCTAAGTCCGATTGCTTTGCCGGCGCTTTTCGCAAATTCGAGCGGATTCTGTGTTCCCAGCCAGAGCTCGCATTTACCGTCGTGCACCCACGCCGTACAGTTCATCGGTTCCATCGTCGCGTGCGCCAGGTACGGGACGCGATACTCGGCTGCAACAATCTGATCGGCAGCCGCCAGCGAACGTTCGGCATCACCGCTGCTGAAGTCGGTATGCTCTTCGTGTTGGGCAGCGGATTCGTCGAGGTCGGCGGCGAACTGCCTGAAGATGTCACCCTGTTCGCGGTCTCCATAGCCGCCATCGTCGAATACGACAGCGAGTTGCTCGAGTGCCTGGCGTGCCTGCCAGTAACCGTCCGCTACGACGGCGACTGCGTCGCCCAGATCGATGACCTTGCGAACCCCCGGCATATCCTGAACCGAAGCATTGTCAATCGACGCGACCCGGCCACCGAACACGGGTGCTGCGCGAACAGCTGCGTACTTCATGCCCGGTAGCGTCGTGTCGATACCGAAGCGGGCGGTGCCGTCGATCTTGGCGGGCACGTCGCGGCGCTGCGGTGATGTGCCCATGATACGAAACTGGCCGCTGGTCTTGAGCACGGGTTTGTTCGGCAGCGGTAACGTGGCGGCAGCCGGGGCGAAGTGCGCAAAAGTCGCGTCGCGGCCACTGGCATCATGGTAGATCATGCTGTCTCTGGCATAGACTTCTTCGAGATCAACCTGCCACTCGTCTGCGGCGGCCTGCAACAGTACGGCTCGGGCAGCCGCGCCGGTCACGCGCATCGCAATCTGGCCCGTGGTGCGAACCGACGTACTGCCACCGGTCAGCTGCAATGCCATCACCTGGGACGCACGGAAAAACAGCCCGTCGACGGAGTCGATGAGCCAGGACGGGAAATCGGCGTCGCCGATTGAAAAACCCCGGGCGAGTGCGTAATTGGCGTATTCCTTGTGACACGGCGCTTCCTCGATGCGCACCTGCGACCAGTTCGCGTCGAGTTCGTCAGCGAGCATCATCGCGAGCGACGTGTGCACACCCTGGCCCATCTCTGCGTGGGGGACGATCGCCGTCAACGTATTGTCCGGCGATATCTTCAACCAGACGTCGAACAGTGCGTCGCCGTCGGAGCCGACAAGACCCGCGACCTGGTCAGAGCGGTCACCGCGGCGAATTGCGACACCGAAAACCACGACGCCGCCCGCCGTGACCGCGGTCGTGATGAAGGCACGGCGCGTCCACTTACCCATCGGCCTGCGCCTGATCCCGCAGTGCATTGATCGCGCCCGCCGCGCGCTTGATGCCTTTGCGAATGCGCGGATAAGCACCGCAGCGGCAGATGTTGCCGGCCATCGCGAGGTCGATATCGGCGTCGCTCGGTGTTGAATTGCGCTCGAGCAAAGCAGCAGCAGACATGATTTGACCCGACTGGCAATAGCCGCATTGCGGCACCTGCTCATCGATCCAGGCTTGTTGCACCGGGTGCAGTCCTGGACGGCCGTTGTTGACGCCCTCGATGGTCGTGATCTGTTGTCCGACTGCTGCCGATGCCGGCGTCACACAGGAACGAATGGGCGAGCCGTTCAGATGCACGGTGCATGCGCCGCAGCGGGCGATACCACAACCGAATTTGGTGCCGGTCAGGCCGACGGAATCGCGGATGACCCACAACAGCGGCGTCGTCGGATCGACCTCGACTGCATACGACGTGCCGTTGATGCTAAGTGTAATGATGGTATTTCGTCCCGTTAAATACCGGTGATTACGGTACTGCAAGCGGCGTCTTGCAGCAAGGGACGACGGCGTCCGGATCGCCACCCATTCGGGCTAGAATACAGGCTGACTCCCAAGGTGGCAGGACGCGCGTGAAGGCAATCCTGAGGCAGGTGCGCGGTGTAATCGTGCTCGGCGTGTTGATCGTCAATACGGTGACCTGGTTCATACCGCTTTTTACGCTGGCAATTGTCAAGCTGGTGATTCCCGTGACCCGCGTCCGTCGCGGCCTTACGCGCGTGTTGATGACGTTCGCCGAGAACTGGGTGAGCGTAAACACGATGATTCTTGCCGGTAGCGGTTCGAGAAACTGGTCGGCCCAGCTTGGCGACGAACTACGACGGGACCGATGGTATCTCGTGATTGCCAACCATCAGTCGTCGATCGATATCGCCGTACTGCAGACAGTGCTCAATCGGCGCATTCCAATGCTCAAGTTTTTTGTCAAACAGGAATTGATCTGGTTGCCGCTCCTGGGCATCGCCTGGTGGGCACTGGACATGCCGTTCATGAAGCGCTACTCGCCATCCTATCTTGCGAAGCATCCGGAAAAAAAGGGTAAGGATATGGAGGCGACCCGAAAAGCGTGCGAGAAATTTCATGATTCACCGACATCCGTGATCAATTTCGTCGAGGGGACACGATTCAGCGAACAGAAGCGGGACGCGCGCAACTCACCATACACACACCTTCTGCAGCCGCGTGCCGGCGGCATTGCGATTGCCATGTCGTCAATGGGCGATCTTTTCGACGCAATACTGGACGTGACACTCGTTTATCCGCATGGGGTTCCCACGTTCTGGGGCATGTGCTGTGGCGACTACGTGCGAGTCATCGTCGACGTGCAAGAGCGGCCGATCGCCAGCGATCTGCTGGCCGGCGATTACACGAACGATCGTGAGTTTCGCCGTGAGCTACATCGATGGCTGACCCGAATCTGGCATGAGAAGGATGCACGCATGTCGAGCCTCAAGTTGCGGACATAATCGGCATGCAACGTCACTGCATTCGCGTATCGGTGGCCGGGTGGCGTAGACTGCAGCTACTGAAATGACAGGCGAGCATGATGGCCGACAATCGCTCCTATGATACGGTCGCGTTCGATGTTCGTGGTAACACGGCGATGCTTTTTTTTGCGAAAACAACAACAGACGGGGACGTTGGTGATTACCTCTTGTTGATGCGGACGATCGAGGACAATTTTGACGAGTCGCTCTACATCGAGATCAACGAAACACAGTTTGGCGGTCACAATTTGCTGAGTGAAGCGCGTCTGCTCGGCAATACGCTAACGCTCAAATTGCACGAGCCAGCCCGGGAGTTGAATGGCGCATCCAGCATCGTGCTGACATTTACAGATACACCGGAAAACATGGCCGGCATTGAAGCGGGGGCGTTTCGGGTTCTCGGCGATGCGCTGACCGGCGGCAATGCCTGATCGTACATCGCCATGCCCGGCAAACATCCGACGTCAACGAAGCGGGTATTCACGAGCCAGTCGTGAATGGATTCAGCCTGTACATCCTGCGTTGCGCTGACAGCAGTCTTTACACCGGAATTGCGAGTGATGTGAGCAGGCGCCTCGACGAGCATCGGCTTGGCAGCCGCGGCGCCAAGTACCTGCGCGGCAGGCAGCCGTTCGAACTGGTGTTCGAATACCCGGTCGGTGATCGTGCTGCCGCGGCACGTCTGGAGTGTCGTATAAAACGACTCAGCAGGCGCCAAAAAGAAGACCTCGTGGCCGGCCGGTTGCGTGTGACGACGCTCGTCGAAGATACGAATGCCGGCGCCGGTCAAGCCTCAGGTGATTCGGCCGGATAGAGCGCAATCGGCTGTCCAAAAACGGGCATGTACAGCTGAGTGTCAAGATCCGACGCTGCATTGAATTCTTCGAGCCATTGCACCGTGATGGCGAAGTTATCCAGAACTTTTGGTATGAGCTCGATCTCGCCGTACGGTCTCGTGTAGTCATCGAAGTGGATCGGAAACACGAGTTGCGCGCCTGTCGCCGTGACGACCGCCTGCCAGTAGGCCTGTGCATAATCATGGCCCAGACCCTCCAGTAGCCCTACGCCCAGCATGACGACATCAGCCTGAACCTCATCCAGCGCGCCTTCAATGAACCCGGTGCTGCCTTGAACAATCGTCGTGCCGAGTGGATGGCTGATGACGATCGAGTAACTGCACCCGGCGCGCCACGCCACGACCGGGGCTGGAAGAACGAGTGGTTCATCGATCGAACCTGCGAGCGGGATTTCACCGCGCCAGCCGACGGGGCCATGTACCGACTCGATCATCTTTACCGAGAAGGCGCCGAATGAATATTCAGCGCCGTCGCTGACGACGACGATCTGGTCTTCGGGAACGCCGGCGCCGCGAGCAATGTTCGCGGCTGATTCGGACCCCAGTATTGACGCACTGCTGCGATTTGCAATCGCGCCAATGTCCATGGCGTGATCGAAATGCGTATGTACGGGGATGATCGCGGCGAGTCTGCCCATGCGGTACTCGTTGAGAGCGTAATCGATCATTGCCGCATCGTTGTCAACAGGTCGTTGCAGCAGAATTTCCGATAATGTCGGGCGGGAAATAAAACCATCGATCAGGATTTGCGTTTCGCCGTCATCGAATAATAGCGTTGAGACTCCGAACCAGGTCGCTGTGACGGCGTTGGACTGTTGTGCTGCGACCGGTGCCGGGCGCAATGCGACATCAGCGAGTTGCAGCCGATGACGCCACATCAGCATAAGTGTTGCAATGCCGACGATCGAGACCGTCAGAATGCCGATGGCGATGCGAATCGCAATGCGCTTGAGAACGTCTATCGTGACCAGGAGCATCGCGTCACGATACCATCAACATTGCGAATGAGCATTGTCCTTGGAGAGAGGCCCATGAATCTCAACCAGGTTACGTTGCCCGCGCAGGATATTGCCGCGTCTGTGGCGTTTTATCAGCGCATGGGGTTTGTACAAATTGTCGACGCTCCAGATTATGCGCGATTCGAATGTCCCGTCGGTGAGGCAACATTTTCAATTCATGCCGTCGCAGACATCGCCGCGAGCACCGGCGTTACGGTCTACTTCGAGAGTGAAGATATCGACGGGCTCTGCGCACGGCTGCGGGAACAGGGCTTCGAGTTTCTGCAGCTGCCGGCGGATCAGAACTGGCTGTGGCGGGAGGCCAGACTTGCCGACCCGGCGGGTAACATTCTGTGTCTGTACTGGGCCGGTGAGAACCGCCGCAATCCTCCGTGGCGGCTATAACGCCCTTTGCTTTGAGCTATTGGCCCGCGGCCATGCGCGCGAGCTGGCCGGTCAGCGGCGCCAGGTAATTGCCCATCGCGTAACCAAGCAACGCCATCAGGATCGATACGGGGACAAGACCTGGCCGATGATACGCTGCGACGATCGGCGCGGACGCGGCACCGCCGATGTTTGCAGCAGATGCGATCGCAACGCTGTGTATGTCGACACGAAACAGCCAGGCGCCGGCGACGCAAAAAAGGCCGTGAATGAAAATCCAGATGAACGCGCCGAGCACGAAGGCGGGGGCTTCGGCAAGTCCCGACATCGACGCGCGCGCGCCAATGCCAGCGACGAATATGTACACGAGCGCCGTACCCAACGCCGTCGAATTCGGCAGCTTGGAGACCGGCGTCAGAGACAATAGCAACGCGATCGTCGTAACCAGCAGGATACGCGTCGTCGTCTCCGAAAATACCGCTTCGATCGACGGTAAGCCCGAAGCTATCCATTGCGAGATCCCGGGCGCCAGCGCCTTGCTGACCCAGGTTACGCCGATAACCACGGCTGCAAGAAACAGGTACTGCGGCATCGTCGGTGCCTTGTCTTCCTCGGCATGGAATTCGGCGGCAGCATCCATGGTCGCGATGCGGTCGGAGGGAACGCGCGCCCAGGCGTTGAATCGGTCCGCGAAGTCGCGCGACAGCAACAGCAACGGCAGCCAGACGACATAGACGACATTGTCGGCAATCACGGCCAGTCCGACCTGCTCCTCGGATGTACCCAGCATCTCACCCGTCGCAAACAGGTTGGCGGTGCCGCCGATCCAGCTGCCGGCCAGGGCGCCGTAACCCTTCCACGCATCGTCGGACAACCACTGGTGCACGATGAAATAAGCGACGACGCCGCCGACGACTACACCCGCCGTGCCCATCAGCATGACCAGTACGCCCTTGCCCATGACACGCACGACGACGGGTATATTGACCTTGATGAGCATCAGTACGATGAACGCGGGAAGAAGATATGTGTTGAGCCCGGAATAGACCGGCGAATCGCTGGGAATCAGATCGACATTGTTGAGAATTACCGGAGTTGCATAGATGAACAACAATGGCGGGACGTATTGAAAGAGTTTTGCACGCGTAACCTGCTCAAGCAGGAAGAAGAATGCCGCGACCGAGCATAATACGGCGAGCACGCCAATGGGTGACGAGATCAGAGCAACAGAACTTTCCATGCGGTCGTTGACGTCCAGGACGAATCAAGGAATCGCCGGAGTATAGAACATCGGGTCAATTGTCGTGTCAGAAAAACCCTAGCTGCGCGCTAAAATCCTTGCGTGTGTCTTTGTCGGTGAGTGCTGCGGACTTGATGGTCAGCCAGGCCGCGTCCCAGTCTTTAAGCTTGCTTGGGCCGAACACGAATTTTGCGATGAAGCTTTCGAGTTCGCGAACACGAATGACGTTCTTGGGCGGCGTTGTTGTGAATTCCACGGCGCCGGTGAACACGACCAGATTCGCGACGGGTAAGTTCGGAAGGATTTTTTGCAATGCGCGCGTGCGTCCTTCATTCTGTATCAGCGGATTCAAAAATTTGCGGCGATTAACGCCGTCAACGTTGGTCCATTGCGGCTCCTGGGCCTCGCCGAAGATGATGCCGTTATAGTGCTTGGTTTGAATGCAGAGAACGCCGCCGGCAGTCATGATCGCATGATCGATCTTTACGAGGCCGCCGTAGGCGCCTGGCAATATGAAATCGTGGAGGACATCCTTGCTGCGGGCCTCCAGTGCCCTGCGAATGCAAAACTCTCCGAAGCGTGCTACGACGAAGTGCGCAACGTGAGCGGCTGTGGAGCGAAAAATCAGCGTGAGCAGCAATGCGCCGGCGATTGTAAATATGAACATCGCCGGGCCGACGCTCGTGATATCGATCACCGCAGCCGGCTCGGCCGCCACGGCAGGCAAGGCAATGAGCGGCAGACTCGTGAGCGCGGTTCTCAAGCACATGATCATACCCCGACCCTACGGCCAATGGCCGGCACAAGTATCGTATCAGGTCACGTTTTGCGAAGGCGCCATGCCCGACATATGCGGTTTCGTGGTCCGGGCCACGGCGCCGGTCGCAGAGCCCGCAAGGCCTTAGTTACCCGGATAGGCGAGAAAAAATCCGTCCACCCGTGCCACGCGAATCTCTGTTTCATACAGCGAGCTCAGCAGCTCATTCGTCAATATCGAGTCCTTTGGGCCATCCGCGACCACACCTCCGTCTTTGAGTGCGATCACCCGGTCCACTTCCGGCGGGATCTCGTTCAGATGGTGCGTAACGAGCAGGATATTGTGGCCGCTGCGCGCCAGGCGACGAATACGGTCCAGGTAGTCGAAACTCGCAGCGAAATCGAGTCCGGCAGTAGGTTCGTCGAATATCAATGTGTCGGGTTGATGCACGAGTGCTCGGCCGAGCAGACAGCGGCGTTGTTGACCCGTCGACATGAATTTCAGCGGAGTATCGCGCAGCGCTTCGATGCCGAGTTCGCGGAGCGTCTTGGTCGCAGATTTGATCTGGCTCTCGCTGACACGGCCTGCGAGGATGCCGTGCACACCGATACTCGAGTGAAAGCCGGATACGATCACCTCGAGTGCTGTTGTCGCCGGCCTGTAGCGCTGGTGCAGGTCATGCGACACAATTCCGATGTGCTTGCGCAGATCCCATACGTTGCAGTGATCACGGCCGAGAATTCTTACCCAGGAATCACGTTTCGCGACCGGGTAAAGCTCACGGTTAATCGTCTTCAGCAGCGTCGTCTTGCCAGATCCGTTGGGGCCGAGTATCGCGACGCGCTCGTGTTGCGCGATCTGCAAGTCGAGTTTCTCGAACACACACGTCGTACCGCGCCAGATTGTAGCGTTGTGAATGTCAAGCAGCAGCGGAGCAGTCAACGCGCGGCTCCGAAAATCATACTTCGCTCGTCACGCCACAAGGACACCGTCAAGGCGGCATTGGCCGGTCGATTCACGTCAGTCATGGAAAACTCCCTGGATTCGTTTGCTCACACGTTACCCGACAACGATTTCCCGCGTCAGACCACCCGGCGCTTCCAGGCGCCGCGGCGAAACAGGATGACGCTCAAGACGGTCAGCAGTGACTCGGAAACGACAATCGCAAGAAATACGCCGTCCGGACCGAACGCCGCCGATTTGGCGAGCCAGAACGCCAGTGGAATCTGAACAAGCCAGAAACACAGCAAATTGAGTGCGGACGGGGTCGACGTATCGCCCGCGCCATTCAGCGCCTGAATCATGATCATGCCGACCGCGTACATCGGGTAGCCGACTCCGAGTATGCGCAGACAGCTTGTGCCATAGCGAATCACGTCCGGATCGCTCGAAAACAGGCTCGTAATGTCGGGCGCCGCCAGAATCAGGAAAATGCCCACGACCGTCATGAAGATTGCGTTGTATCTGGCCGCACGCCATGCGCAACGCTCAGCGCGCTCAGGGCGCCCGGCACCCAGATTCTGGCCCACCAGTGTTGCAGCGGCATTGCCAAGTCCCCACGCGGGCAGAAGCGCGAATTCGATCATGCGCAGGGCAATGGTGTATGCGGCAATCGCTGAGCTGCCATAAAGCGCCACGATGCGCATGATGGCAATCCAGCTCGACGTTGTGATAAGAAACTGGCCGACGCCACCTATCGATATGACCACTATGCGTTTCAACAATGCCGGAACGATTCGCAGGTGCCGTGAATTGAACGCGAGTCGGCCGCGCCCGCCGAAGAGATAGACAAGCTGATACGCGACGCCGATGCCGCGACCGATCGTCGTGGCGACCGCCGCGCCTGTGACGCCCATTTCGGGGAACGGGCCGATGCCGAATATGAGGCACGGATCGAGCACGATATTGATCGCGTTCGCAAGCCACAGGGAACGGAGTGCAACCATCGCATCACCTGCGCCACGGAACGCTGCGTTGAGGAGGAACAGGTACAGGATCGTGGCCGAGCCGCCCAGCAATACGGCCGCGAATCCCTTGCCTTCGGTGACGACATTTTGTGATGCGCCCATGATGCGCAGCAGGTCTTCGGCGAAGAGCACGCCAGAGATTCCAATCACTATCGACAAGACGGCGCCAAGCCAGATCGCCTGACCCGTGACAGTTGCCGCCGCATCGTTGTCTTTGGCACCGACGCGGCGCGACACCATCGCGGTCACACCCATGCCCAACCCTATCGCGACGGCATAAAGAACAGTGACGAGCGCTTCCGTGATACCGACAGCAGCAACCGCATCAGTGCCAAGCCGGGACACGAAGGCGATATCGACGACGGCGAAGACCGATTCCATCGACATCTCGAGCATCATCGGTATGGCCAGCAGGCCCAGCGCGCGCCCGACAGGCCCGCGGGTGTAATCGACGTCGCTGTCGCTCAGTGACTCGTGTACGAATGCCGCGGTTCTCCGCCAGATGGAGGTCTGATGCGCTGGGTACGTCATAGCGGGGATTCTATCGTCAGGGACGCCATGGAACAGGGTGAGTTTGAAAACGCAAGACGATGCTAAGCTTGCCGAGACCCCGCCTCCCCGGACAACAGAATGCCAGACGGTCTGTGGCAAATACTCGCTCTGATCATTATCGTGATCGTCTATGTCATCGCGAAGATCGTCGGATACATGCGCCAGAGCGAGGAACAATGGCAACAGGTCGACAAGAGCAAGTTACGTGAATGGGAGGATGACGACTAGGCAATGGAACATCTGATCAACGACGTCGATCGTTCCTGAGGATCGACTCGAGTTCGCGTGCAGTATCTTTCGCCGACTGGATCAATTTTTCTTCGGAATCGTGTATCGCGTGTTGCTCCACAAGCAGTTGAGCGTCCCGCTTGCGAAACGTCTGGCCAATGTGCTCAATCTCATCAGTGTCGAATCCCAGCTTGTCGAGGACGCTCTCGCCGAGCGCAATACTGGACAGAAGCGTCTCGCGGCTGATGTCCGCGATGCCCAGGTCCATCAACGAGTGCGCGTGGCGCCGGTTACGTGCCCGCGCGACGATTTTCAGGTGTGGAAAATGCCGGACTACGGTTTCCGCGGTCTTCATCGATGCTGTTACGTCATCGATCGCCAGCACCAGAATTTTGGCATGATCAGCGCCGGCCGCTCTCAGCAAATCGAGCCGCGATGCGTCACCGAAATGAACCTTGCTGCCGTAGCGTCTCACGACATTGACCTGCGACGAATCGATCTCGAGCGCGGTGAATGGCTTACCGACGATGCGCAACAGCCTGCCGACTATCTGACCGACGCGGCCAAATCCTGCAATGATGACTTCGTGATGCTGATTGTCGGGCCGGTCGTACTCGGGCTCCGACGAGTCGTCCATGCGTCTCGCCACGTGCCGGGCCAGCAGATAAACGAACGGCGTCAGCAACATTGATACAGCCACCGCGAGTACGAGTTCATCAATCAGTTCAGGTGGCGCGATGCGCTCGCGGGCGACGATGCCGAACAATACGAAAGCGAACTCACCGCCCTGTGACATGACTGCGGCGAGGCTGATCGAACCGCGCCAGTCACACAGCCCGAAAACGCGTGCCAGCGGCAGCAACACCAGCGCCTTCGCGAGCATGAGTGCAGCGACGAAAAGGAGGATGCGCCCCGGCGCGTCCAGCAACAAGATGATGTTGACCGACATTCCCACGGCAATGAAAAACAGACCCAGCAGCAGTCCCTTGAACGGCGCGATATCGGCTTCGAGCTGATGCCGGTACTCGGAATCCGCGAGCAGCATGCCGGCGATGAACGCGCCGAGAACCATCGACATGCCGGCGAATTTCATCAGCAGAGCGGCGCCGACGACGACCAGCAACGCCGTGGCCGTAAAAATCTCCGGAATCTTCGACGCGGCTACGATATGCAGGATCGGACGCAGAACGTACCGCCCGCCGACGATCAGGCCGACGATGGCCAGCGCCATGAATGCGGCACGCGCAATGTCAAAGCCGCTATCAGCGCCGGCGGATGCGCCGAGCATCGGCAGTACAACGATCAACGGGATGACTGCAAGGTCCTGGAAAAGAAGGGTTGCAAATGCTGCGCGGCCGTGGTCCGAGGTCAGCTGTTTCTTCTCCGCCAGCAGCTGCAGGACAAAGGCCGTTGAAGACAGTGCGAGAATCAGCCCGATCACGATGGCGGCCGTTGTGTCCAGCCCATAGGCGGTTGCCAGCAGGGCAATGACGATGGCGCTCGTAAGCACCTGTGCCGGGCCGAGGCCAAACACCATTTTGCGCATCACCCACAGGCGCGACGGCTTGAGTTCGAGGCCGATGACAAACAAGAGGAATACGACGCCGAGTTCCGCGAACTGAAGGATATGCTCCGCATCCGAGACGAACGCGAGGCCGAATGGGCCGATGATAATGCCTGCGGCCAGGTAGCCAAGCACCGAGCCGAAACCGAGCCACTTGCTGATCGGTACGCTGATGATTGCAGCCAGCAGGTAAACGATGGATTCCTGCAGCAGAGTCACGGAATGTCCTCAATATCGATAATGTCTTCGCAACGATGAGTTTAATGCAGATCGACAATCAAGCGATTTTTCCGGCAAAAGCCGCGTACGCCGTGACCAGACCTTCGACAGGCGGTGATTTTCGATTACACTGGTGGAAATTCTGCGGGGCCCGTTTATGTCCGTTCGCAAAAATTCTCGTCGTGCGCTGTGTGCCGGCCTGATCGCCGTATCCTGGATGGTTGCCGCCTGCGACCCGTCTGGCACGAGCCCGACCGTAGGAGACAAGGCCGCGGGGCGGGCGAACGTTCAGGCCATGGCACGAGAGCATGCATCGGACACCAGCGATCTCAGCGGGGCGGCGCTCATTGCGCCGATTCGCCCGGTCATCTCGGAATTTCTGCCATACGCCGAAGTCCAAGAAGAACTCGTCTATGGATACTTCGTGTTTCCGTCCAACATGATCGACCCGCTTCCGGCGATTATCGTTATCCACGAGTGGTGGGGACTCAATGACAACGTGCGTGCAATGGCGAACCGGCTCGCTGCCGAGGGCTATATCGTGCTCGCCATCGATCTCTTCGGCGGCAAAACAGCCGTCAATCCCGCGGAGGCCAGGAAGATGATGATTTCGGTCGTCGAGAATCCGGAGCGCGCCGCGGAAAATATCCGCCAGGCCTACGACTTCGTCGATGAGACGGCAGGCGCGCCGAGCATCGGTTCGCTGGGCTGGTGTTTCGGCGGCGGCTGGTCACTGAATACCGCGATGTTGTTTCCCGACAAGCTGGATGCCTCGGTCATCTATTATGGCCAGGTGACAGAAGACGAAGACAAGCTGCGCCCGATCTCGGCGCCGATTCTGGGTCTGTTTGCGGCCGAGGATCGGGGTATCCCGATTGAATCCGTGCACGCCTTCGAACAGTCTCTTGAGCGCCTCCGCAAGGATTTCGAAATTCATATCTATCCGAACGTCGGTCACGCATTCGCGAACCCTACGGGCAGAAACTACAATGCCGAGGCCGCCGAAGACGCCTGGCAGAAAACACTCGACTTCTTAAGTCAGAAGCTGTCGCCGGACCCATCCTGAGGCAGCCCTTCGGCAACATCGGCTGCGGATTCGCAGTTCAGCCTGATGTCGAGAGGTACTGCCATAAAGTGTATGTATGGCCCGTTCTCGCGGGCACATAGTAACGACACTTGCGCCGTCAAAGCAGCACGAATCAACAAAGATTGCGCTTTCCCGGCCTCGTATTCGCCGCCCGTACAGAACTCTTCTATTGCAAGGGGCGCAAGTTGCGGCCTCGGGATTCGTAGTTTCATCTCGAAGAATGCATGGCCGTCCGATCCGTCGACCCGGTAGACTGTTTGTGTATCGGCCACGCTGATCGAGACCGTTTCCGGATGGCCATCGGCCTCGCACTGTGCGGCAACAGAAAACTCGAATTCGAGCGCCGGCATCATCACCAGGCGCCGGCCAGCAGGTTGCTCCGGAACTTCTGCAACGGCTGCCTGGGGATGTACGACGAGCGGATTGCCGGCGCTGCTGTCTGCGGCGCCTGCGCTCGGCGTCAGAGCCAGCAGTATGAATATTCTCAATGGGCGCATGCGGGAAAGCTACGTCAAGTTGAAAGAATATCAAACGATACAGGCATGGTAACCTCGTGTGACCGCTGCCGCTGCACGTCGTGATGGAATCAAAGGAGCAAATCTTCGATGAAACGGGCCGTCCACCCGACTTACAAAGTAGCCCGCCGCATCGTTGTCGTTCTCGTCGGATTCACGGTATTGCTTGCCGGCGTTGTCATGATCGTAACGCCCGGGCCGGCAATTATCGTCATACCTGTCGGGCTCGCAATTCTGGGCATCGAGTTTGCGTGGGCACGCCTCTGGTTGAGGCACGTCCGTGAACGTCTGAGTGGCCACATTGCACGGGACTTCGCGGATCGTGCCGAGGGTCACCGGGAGCGTGTCGAGCGGCGCCAGGATGGGTCCGGTCCCGGTACTCCATCAATATCATCCTGACCGCGTACCCGGTTTGCGCCCTGCGGCAAAAAGATGGCGCCGGAGCACTGAATTCGATAATCGAAACAGCGGGCCGGTCCGACACGGAGCGGACTCCGGCGCCCAGGCAATTACGGCAGGGGGGTGCCGCCGGACCATCCTGGTCCGTTTATTCGCCGGCGTTCCTGCCGGCTGATTCCGGTGAGCTGTGCCGACCAGGATTTCGGGGGAGAGTCCCGGTCGCCAGCCCGTCGGAGGGGGTTCGTCGCCGCGCCGCTAGCGGCTGCGTTCAAGCATCACTAACTTGTGGGCGGAGAGGCGAATATCAAGGTCTCGCTCGACGCCGAGGACGATGGCGGTCGTCGCATTCACGACAGCAGCGTGGTTTGCCTTGCGGGCCTCTATCACGCTTTGCACCGCCGCCGTGTTTATGGGCACAGGCGTTGAGCTGACATCATTGACGTCGTCTGCGAACGCGGAGCTTGCGGCGAAAGTGACACCAATCAGCACGAGCATGGCGCCGACCAGTGCGAGCCTGTTTTCTACATTTCGCATGTTCATGTTGCATCCTTTTTTCCGCGGGCCGGCGGCTTCATGCTGGCCGGTTTGAAAGCAGTGCTCTTTACACAATGCATAAGCTGTGCCAACTTGGAAAAAGCATAATAAACAGCGACTTGACGCCATAAACGGGATCACGGTATTTCGTAAAATACGAAAAACCGTGAGTATTTTTACGAAATACCGTATACAATGCGGCGATGACCAGACTGGATGATTATCAATGGCTGTTTCGCAAGGCGCCGGCGATGGCGACATCGATCGCTGAGGACGGTTCGTATCTCGACGTCAACGACGCATTCCTGCGGCGCCTGGGCTACAAGCGTGAGGAAATGATTGGCCGTCCACCGCTGGCCTTCGTTACTCCTGCAAGTGCCCGCCGCATAAAAGAGGAATTTCGGCCTGCGCTAAGGCGAACCGGGAAACTTGAAAACAAGCCAATCAGCCTGGTCACGAAGTCAGGTGATGTCGTCGACTGCCTGATGAATGCGCTGGTCGAGCATGACCCGCACGGTGATTACGTGCGCACGGTCGCGATGTACACGGAAATCGCGGACCAGGCGCGCGCCAATTTCAAGTACCGCACCCTGTACCGCTCGACTCCCGCGATGCTGCATACCCTCGACGCCGACGGCAACATAGTGACGATTACGGATCACTGGCTGCAGAAACTAGGCTATGAACGCAGGGAAGTCGTTGGCCGGCCGATTACCGACTTCTATGCCGAAACCGATCGCGAGCGCTTCGGTGGCGCTCGCTTGCCTGAGGCGATCAATCGCGGCGACTTCAATAATCTCGAGCGGCAGCTGGTGACACGAGACGGGCAGGTGCTGGATATCGTGATGTCATCGATTTCCCATCGTGATGCGGCCGGCATTGTAGACCGCATGCTCGTTGCGTCCAAGGATGTCACTGAGCGCAACCAGGTTGAGCGGCGACTGCGTCGATCGCTCGCTGAGAATGCCCGGCTGCGCGAGGAGCTCGAGAACGAGCGAGACTATTTGCGCGAGGAAGTCAACGTGGCTTTGAACTTCGGGCGCATCGTCGGCACCAGCCCCGCACTCAAGGTCATGCTGAAGCGTGTGGAGGCCGTCGCCGACACGCCGGCGAGTGTGCTCATTCTCGGCGAATCCGGTGTCGGCAAGGAACTCGTTGCACGCGCAATACACGCCAAAAGTCCGCGAGCCGACGGTCCGCTGGTCAAAGTCAACTGCCCCTCAATTCCGAAAGAACTCTTTGAAAGTGAATTTTTTGGCCATGTCAAAGGAGCCTTCACGGGCGCTCATCGCGATCGAATCGGTCGCTTTCAACTTGCCGATGGCGGCACGATTTTCCTCGATGAAATCGGCGAGATACCGCTGGAGCTGCAGAGCAAGCTGCTGCGTGTGTTGCAGGAAAGCGAATTCGAACGCGTCGGCGATGACATTACCAGGTCCGTCGATGTGCGTGTCATCGCAGCAACGAACCGTCACCTGGAGCAACTGATCGTCGACGGCAAGTTTCGCGAGGATCTGTTCTACCGGATCAGCGTGTTTCCCGTCGAGGTACCGCCGCTGCGGGAGCGTGGCGACGATGTGATTCAGCTCGCCCAGGAATTTCTTGACCAGACCTGCAAGGACTTCGGTCGCGATGCCATGATTTTGACGCGTGGCCAGGCAGAGAAGCTGCGCCGGTACGATTGGCCCGGCAACGTGCGCGAGCTCAAGAATATCATTGAGCGTGCGGTAATTCTCTCGCCGGGAAATGTGCTGCGGCTCGATGTGTCGATGCCGGACGTTACTGTTCGCGCGGACGGAACGTCAGTTTCGGTGCAAGCGGGGGAGACCATTCTCAGCGAAAAGGAAATGCGTGATTTTCAGAAAAAAAATCTGGTCCAGGCACTGAAGCAGACGAATTGGCGGGTATCGGGCGCAGATGGTGCTGCGGTGTTGCTCGGTGTAAAACCGACAACGCTCGCGGATCGCATTCGCACGTATGGCATCAGGAAACCCGTGCGGCGCTAGTGTTCGGTCAACGCAATATTGATGGATTCGGCGAGTCGTGAAGTGACACAATCATCCTATGGACTGCGTACGAGACGAATGAAAAACCGATTCATCCCCGCCTTGTTATTGGCAGTCGCCATCATGCAGGCCGCAGAGGCAACTGACACGACGTTACCGATGTCGGTCCGCGGCGTGCTGGATTTGCGCCAGATTCCGCATGAATCATTGAGTGTGTACGTAGAAGATCTGGGGACCGGCGAGCCGGTGGTTCGCTGGCTGGAGGATTTGCCACGTAATCCCGCGTCGACAATGAAGCTGCTGACGACGCTGGTCGCGCTCGATCTGCTTGGCCCGGCGTATACGTGGAGAACGGAGGTCTACGCGCTCGGCGATGTCGACGATGGCCGGTTGGACGGTGATTTGCTAATCAAGGGCTATGGGGACCCATTCCTGGTCATTGAAAGGGTGTGGCAACTGTTGCGGCGGATTCGCCAAACCGGTATTCACGATGTGGCCGGCGACCTGTTGATTGACAACAGCTACTTCGACGTTGCCGAGCACGATCCTGCGGCGTTCGATGGCCGCCCGCTACGTGCCTACAATGTCGCGCCCGACGCATTGCTGATGAATTTCAAGGTTGTTCGATACTGGTTCGAGCCGGACACTGAGGCGCATCGGGTTCGAGTATGGCTGGATCCGCCGCTCGAAAATATTCACGTTGAGAATCGCCTGGTGCTCGCTCCAGGCCCGTGTCGCGGCTACCAGCGTGGTATCACGATGACGGTCAACGATGCGATCAACACGGTAACGTTCAGCGGCAAGTTTCCGGAGAGTTGCCACGGTTACGCTCTGGACCGGACGATGCTCGATCACGGCGAATACGCGTTCGGCCTGTTCTCGTCTCTGTGGCGGGAATCCGGCGGCCGGTTCGACGGTGACTGGAGCCGTGCAGCCGCACCTGCAGACATGCACCCGATCGTTACATTCGAGTCGTTGCCTCTCGCCGACCTGATCGCCCGGGTCAACAAGCACAGCAACAATGTGATGGCCCGCCAGGTGCTTTATACCGTGTCCGCCGAGCGGCTCGGCGTACCCGGCACGGAGGCCGGCGGACGCATGGTTGTGCGGGATTGGCTAGCCGCAAACGGGTTCGAATTCGACGGATTAATGTTCGATAACGGCACCGGTTTATCTCGTGACGCACGCATCAGCGCTCGCGAATTCGGTTCGCTGCTGCGTTATGCGTGGGCTCAACCGTATATGCCGGAATACCTCGCATCAATGCCGCTCTCGGGTCTCGATGGCACGCTGTCCGATCGTTTCGACGACGCCGAATTGACGGGAATGGCGCACCTGAAGACCGGGTCGCTGGACCATGTTTCGGCCATCGCAGGTTTCATGCAGTCGCGGTCGGGGCGGCGATTTGCTGTCGTGATGCTGCACAATTACCAGGACATCCATCGCGGTTCGGGTGACGAGGCTCAAACGGCCTTGCTCAGGTGGCTGTACGAACAATAGACAGGACAGGACAATCAGATCGCTGTAGTACACTTCATGCATTCAAGGGAGGTTGAATATGCGTCTTGTGTTTATCGTCATGGTGCTTGCGCCGCTGATTGTTGCGGCTGAAACCGGGTATGTCACCGACAAGCTGATCCTCGGATTGCACCAGGCCGAGGATACCAGCGACCGGGCGTTCCGGTCGCTCGAAAGCGGGCAAGCCGTAGAGATTCTGTCGCGCGACCGCAATTACGCGCATGTGCAGCTGCCTGATGGCACGCAGGGCTATGTCAAGGCTGCTTACCTTGTCTATGAGAAACCCGCGAAACTGATCGTCGCGGAAGCGCAGGCCGAGGCCGCGCGCCTGGCAAGCGAACTGGAGGAGATCCGGCAAGCCTTTTCCGGCCCTGCGGCGACGATCGAGGCGCTGCAGCAGAAATCCGCCGACCTGCAGGCACAACTCGATGATCGCACAGCGCAGCTCGCGGAGATCGGAACGCAGAATGACGACTTGCGAAGTCGCCAGCAGGACTATCGGTACAGCCTGCCGCTGTCGTGGGTGGCGGGCGCGATCGGCGCTTGCCTTATCGCCGGTTTTCTCTGCGGCTTATGGTGGGTTGACCAACGTAGCCGCAAGCGCCATGGCGGAATTCGCATCTACTAACCGGAGTCAGGCGGCCTCTGTAATATCGTCGGAGCATCCACCGCGAACAGGCAGTTGCGCGTCCGCAAACAGTTTATCGATGTCTTCCTGCGAACGGGCGTGACGCAGCTGCTCCAGTTGTTGTGCCGTGATGTGCGGCGCGAACAAACCGACAAAGTCGAGCATGTAACGGCGCAGGACTGAATCCTTGCGAAATCCGATCCAGGTAGTGCTGCGCGGGAACAAGCCTTCGGCCTCGATGGCCGCCAGGTCCTTTTTGTCATCGCAGTCCTCGGCCATGCTTGCAACAATGCCGACGCCCAGACCCATACGCACATAAGTCTTGATGACATCCGCATCGCGCGCCGTGAATACGACGTCGGGCTCGAGTCCCTGTTCGGCGAAAGCCAATTTCAGTGACGACTGTCCGCCGAAACTGAATACGTAGGTCACGAGGGGAAATTTAGCGAGATCGTGCAGTGTCAGCTTCCTGTCCAGCCGGGTCAGGCCATGGTCTTTGGGGACCAGGATCTTGCGGTCCCAGTGATAGCTTGGCACGAGCAACAGATCGCTGAATAGCTCACGCGAGCCCGTGGCAATCGCAAAATCGATCTCGTTTGCGGCGACCATGTCTGCGATCTGTTCCGATGTACCCTGATGCAGGTTCAGGCTGACTTTTGGATATTGTTTGCGAAATTCCCGGATGACATCCGGCAGCACGTAACGGGCTTGCGTATGCGTCGTCGCGATTGAAAGGCTGCCTTCTTCTTCGTGGTAATAATCCGACGCCAGGCTGCTGATATTTTCGACTTCCTGCATGATCAGGCGCGCGCGATCGATGACCTGCTGGCCCGCTGCCGTAACGCTACCGAGACTCTTGCCTTTGCGCGCAAACAGCTGCAGCCCGAGCTCTTCCTCGAGCAGCTTCAACTGCTTGCTGACCCCCGGTTGAGATGTATACAGGCGCTCTGCCGCCGCCGTAATATTCAGTCCGTTGTCGACGATCGCAAGCAAATACTTGAGTTGTTGCAGTTTCATTCCAGACTGGCGTCGCTTTGATTTCTCTATGTGACCATCGATATCGCCGATCGTTTCCGAAAGTGCAGGGAAAAACGCATGCATTCAGGGATGCAGCGAATTCGCTGAATCGCGGCCGATTGGGCGCCTAAGCGCCGGTGAGTCAGTTTTACATATAACACAGCGTTATATTGGCAGAAACACGTTGTCTTTTGGGCCGCGATTTCCGCGACTATGATGCAGTCCGGGCAGGATCCGGAGGCAATATCCGCTGGCAAGAGGCTGGGCAGGCACAATATTTCCGTGGCGGCCGAAGTTTCTGCTATACACGGACGGCAAACAAAAAAAAGGATAATCCGATGATCTACGACGATATTCTGCAAACCATCGGCAATACGCCGATCGTGCGCCTGAACCGCATGGCTCCCGACAACGTGGAGATGTTCGTCAAGGTTGAGTCGTTCAATCCGACGGCATCTGTCAAGGACCGTCTCGCGATAGCCATCATCAACGACGCGGAGCAAAAGGGCACGCTTGCCCCGGGACAGACCGTCGTAGAGGCAACATCGGGTAACACGGGCATCTCATTGGCGATGGTCTGCGCGGCGAAAGGATACCCATTCGTCGCAACGATGGCGGATTCGTTTTCGGTCGAGCGCCGCCAGATCATGCGCGGTCTCGGCGCCAAGGTCATACTGACGCCCGCCGCCGAACGAGGTACCGGGATGGTCAGGAAGGCCGAGGAGCTGGCGGCAAAGTACGGCTGGTTCCTCGCCCGCCAGTTCGAAAATCCGGCCAATCCGGAATATCACCGCAATACGACCGGGCCCGAAATACTGAGCGATTTTGCGGGCAGGCGGCTCGACTACTGGGTGACCGGGTACGGCACCGGCGGGACGATGACCGGCGCCGGTGAAGTCATCAAGGTGGCAAGGCCGGAGGTAACGATTGTTGTGACGGAACCGGCCGGCGCATCGTTGCTGGCCGGCAAGGAATGGAGCCCGCACAAAATCCAGGGCTGGACTCCGGATTTCATTCCCGATGTCCTGAATCGCGAAATCTACGACCAGCTGCTGACCGTGACCGACGATCGCGCGATCGAGGTCTCGCGGCAACTCGCGGTTGAGGAAGGCATATTCACCGGAATTTCATCGGGCGCGACGTTGGCTACAGCTCTCGATATTGCGCAGTCAGCGCCGGACGGCACCGTGATACTCGCAATGTTGCCGGATACCGGTGAGCGTTACCTGAGCACGCCGCTGTTCGCGGGCGTCAACGAAGGGTCTGACGACGACTGGCTCGCAGCTGTAGAAGAGCCTTGAGGCCCGCAACCCGTAACCCATAAATAGTACGTAATAGCCTGAACCAGAACGGAAAATTAGCTGCAGCTGAGACCTCTATCACAGCGTCCTGAAGGCTCAGGTGGCATGGTGGGCGTCCCATGAAGGCGCGGAGCACGCCGTGTCGGCAGATATACACAGCCTGATAACAAGAAAAAACATCGGCAGGGCGAAAGGCTTGCTGCACTCACTTGTGCCGCGCGCACAGTGCTTTTGTTTTTACGACGTCGGACGCAACTGTGTCTGGAGCAGTGATGGCGCCGACGATTATGAAATTGACAATTTTATCGCCGAACTTCCCGATGTGATGCTGACCGGCAGCGACGCAGAGTCCGAGTATCTGCGACGCACGCTCAAATCCGGACGGACGCTACTCGTTCTGCCCGTTCACGGTGACGACGGCCTGGATCTCGGGCTATTGGTCGTCGTATTTTCGCGCAATGCCGGCAAGTCGTCCTGGTTCAATCCGAGTCTTCTTGTCAGTATTCTTGCGCCTGCCGTCGAAGTCATTGGCGAGACCCTGCAACTCGATCGGCGTCTGCAATTGGAGCAGCAGCAGCGCGAGGATATCGAAAACGAACTCAAACTCGTCTACGAACTCGACGAGAAAATTTTCATGACGTCGCGCAGTCACGCGGGCCTTGCACAGCTCGTCGGCAAGAGTGGACGATTTCTCGGCATCGCATACAGCGTATTGCTGATTCCGTCCAAAAGGATTCGTGTCAGCGCCACTCACTCCAGCTGGAAAAACGTCAATCGCAAAGTGCTGGACAAATACCTCATCGAACATATGCTGCCCAAGCTCGACGGTAAGCGCACGCCTGTGGTATTCGACATTCCGGCAGTCGAGGGTTCTGATCAGGTCGGCGAACAAGGTTATCAGGCACTGATATGTCCGTTGATGGACACGCACGGCAACGTTGAAGGGTTCCTGGCTCTGCTCGGGAGAGTGTCCAACCAGCCCTTTGACGACGCGCATCGCCGATTCATGGCGAATATCACGCGCAAGGTCGAACACGTTATCGAACAGTCGTTCGATTCGATGACGGGACTGATGAATCGCCCGGGATTCGAAGCACAGCTGCACGAGTCCTGGAAATCGCTGGCATCTGAAAATGATGCACATCAGATCATTTACCTGGATATCGACAATCTGCAGCTTGTCAACGACACATTCGGCCGCAAGGCCGGTGACGAAGTCATCCTGCGCTTTGCGCGCCTGCTGGAAGAGGATCTGCCCAGGAGCGCGGTGCTGTCGCGACTGACCGGTGATGATTTTTGCATCTTACTGACCCACGCCAGCGCCGACAGTGCACTTGAGCTCGCCAAATCCATACGCAAAAAAGGTGAGGCGTTGCGGTATCTCGAAGGTGACAAGACCCTTCAGATCACATCGAGCATCGGCATCGCCGAATTCAGCCGTCGCTTGGGCGATGAAGGCAGCGCACTGACTTCGGCTCGCATGGCGCGCGACACAGCCAAGGATCATGGCCGTGATCGCATTGAAGTCTATGACGAGACCAATCTGAGCATCATGCGCCGGCAGGACGATATGGTGCTCGTGTCGCAGATACAGCAGACGATCGACGATGACGGGTTCGAATTGCTGGCGCAGCCGATTGCGAGCCTGACCGGCGACGATGATTGCCCGCGCTTTGAAATTCTGCTGCGCATGTCCGACCAGGACGGCACTCCAGTGCCGACGCAGGCCTTGTTCTCCGCTGCCGAGCGCTATCAATTGATGCCGCAGATCGACCGCTGGGTGGTCTCGGCGACGATCGCGAAGCTGGCGCAAAACCCGCTGTTGACCAACGGAGCCGGCGCGATATTTTCGATCAATCTATCCGGTCAGTCTCTCTCCGATGACGACATTCTCGAGTTCATTGACGACGAGATCCGCGAAGCAGGCATTTTGACTCAGGTCCTTGGATTCGAGATTACCGAGTCTGCGGCCGTTTCGAATCTCGACAAGGCACAAAAATTCATCGACGGACTGCGTAGCCGCGGCTGCACGATTGCTCTCGACGATTTCGGCGCCGGGCTGAGTTCATTCGCCTACCTGAAGAATTTCAACGTTGATACGCTGAAGATCGACGGCAGCTTTATCCGCGACATTACCGACAACCGTATTTCCGAATCCATGGTGGCCGCGATCACGCAAGTGGCAAAGGTCATGGAGCTCGAGACCGTCGCAGAATACGTCGAAACCGAAGAGGCTCGCAAACTCCTGGCCGAGCTCGGCGTCGATTTTGCGCAAGGTCATGCGATTGGCCGGCCGCTGCCGCTTGACGAAGTTATCGCCGAGCTCGGCAAACAGAAGAATTCGTCTACTGCCTGAACCTGCCAATACCTGACCTGGCGAAGCCGCTACTCCGTCAACGGAGTACCGGTTAGACTGCGCACGATGGCGCGCTCCCGGACTACAAGAAGCACTGCCATCGCCTCGCTGCCCGGGGAGTTGCAGGGGGTTGCATCGCGGTGGTTTGAGCGCTTTGACGCCGAAAATGGTGACGAGTGTTTGCCGCAGGCACTCGTCGCGCCGTTGTCCCGCCTGGTCACGATCAGCGACTTCGCGGGCAACGTCGCGCTACGGGACTGGTCGTTTCTCCGTGATCACTGGCAGACTTTCGACAAGCCGCCGAATGTTGCGGCACTCAAGCGATTTGCCGGCGTTTGTGGCGCGAGCAACGCGTCGATCGAGAAAATCAAGCGCGATCTGCGCCGGTTTCGCAACCGGCAAATGCTGCATGTGCTGTGGCGCGAATCGGCCGGTCTGGCCGATCTCGACGAGACCCTGACATCGCTATCCATGCTCGCCGACGAACTGCTGGGTGCGGCCTGCGCCTGTGCGCAGAGACATATTCGGGAACGCTTCGGCCGTGTGCTTGACGCGAGCGGTGAGCCGGTACCCCTGGTCGTGCTCGGCATGGGCAAACTGGGCGGACGGGAGCTCAATTTCTCGTCGGATATCGATCTTATTTTTCTTTACACGCGGGGCGGCAAGAGCAATGGCAAACGCTCCTTGAGCGCGCAGGAATATTTCGCGCGACTGACGCGCCAGGTCATCGCATTGCTTGATGAGGTGACGGCCGACGGCTTTGTGTTTCGTGTCGACACCCGATTGCGACCGTTCGGCGACAGCGGCCCGCCGGTTGTCAGTTTCGCGGCCCTCGAGAGCTACCTGTTGCAGCACGGCCGCAGTTGGGAGCGCTATGCCTATGTCAAGGCGCGCATCGTCGGACCCGGGCCGGGTAAAAAAATTGCGGATGAACTGTTTTCGACCGTGATATTGCCGTTCGTCTACCGTCGGTATCTCGATTACGGCGTGTTCGAATCTCTGCGGAACATGCATGCATTGATCGCCGCGGAAGTACAGCGCCGTGAGCTCGAGAGCAACATCAAGCTGGGGCCGGGCGGAATTCGTGAAATCGAGTTCATCGTGCAATCTCTGCAGCTCGTACGCGGTGGCAGCCACCCGGAACTGCAGGGCGCCGAATTGCAATCTGTGCTGCCGAAACTTGTTGGCAATCGCGGCTTGTCCCGTACGGCGGCAGATCAGCTGCTGTCTGCGTACCGTTTTCTCCGCAAGCTCGAGAACTTCATACAGGCCATACGTGATCAGCAGTCGCATGATCTCCCGACCGACAAACTGGATCGGGCGCGCCTGAGTCTCGCAATGGGTTATTCGAGTTGGAAGAAGTTGAGTGCGGACGTCGCAAGATACCGCCATGACGTTACGCGGCAGTTCGATGCGATCGCATTTCGCGGCAAGAGTGGTGCAAGAGACGATTTGCTGACGCAGCGCTTATCCGAATTATGGGAGCGTCAGGCAAACTGCGAGCAGTGGCGAAAAGCGTTGACTGAAGAACAATACGAAGACGCAGAAAATCTCGCAATCGAAATAACGAAATTTCAGGACGCGCCGGCCACTTTGAAGAGCGACGCGACGTCGCGTCGCCGCTTGCAATATTTCATGCCGCAATTGCTGACAGTGATCAGAGAGAGCAGCAATGGATTGCTCGCACTGACAAGAACTATCGCGATCATTGATCAGATCTTGCGGCGCAGCGCCTACGTTGCATTATTGAACGAAAATCACCTGGCCATGCGGAGACTTGTCGGCCTGTGCGAGAGCAGCACCTATATCGCCGAACAGCTGGCAAGATTTCCGGTGTTGCTTGACGAGCTGCTCGATCCCACAATTTACACGGAACGCGTGGAGAAGATCGAGTTGTGCTCCGAGCTGGAAGGCCGCCTGGGACTTGCGCATGACCGCGACAGCGAGGCACAAATGGAGATTCTGGCGCAATTTCGGCGTGCCAATCTGTTTCGCATCGCGGTCGCCGATGTCAGCGGCAATCTGCCGCTGATGAAAGTCAGCGACAGTCTGACCTATCTGGCGGAAACCGTCCTGGAGCATGCGCTCGAGGTTGCATGGGAGGATCTCACGGCCCGTCATGGCATTCCGTGTTACGAGCTGGAGGGCGAAACGTGCGTGGCCGGACTCGGCGTCATCGCGTATGGCAAGCTCGGTGGTCTCGAGCTCTCCTACGAATCCGATCTCGACCTCGTGTTCCTGCATGACTCACGGGGCTCCGGGCAGGTCACCGACGGCGACCAGCCAATCGAGAACGCGATGTTTTTTGCTCGTCTTGTGCGGCGTCTCGTGCATTTTCTGACAGCTCGTACGAGCTCGGGCGCCCTTTACGAGGTGGATACACGCCTGCGGCCCAGCGGTCGGTCAGGCCTGCTCGTAACAAGCACTGATGCCTATGCGCGCTATCAGGAAGAGAACGCATGGACCTGGGAGCACCAGGCCCTGCTGCGCGCGCGACCAGTGGCCGGCAGCGCCGAGGTGGCGAAAGAATTCACGCGCATCCGGAGCGAGACACTTGAATGCCGCGTACGCCGCGACAGCCTGCGCCAGGATGTCCGGGCAATGCGGGAGCGCATTCGTACGGAACATGATCACAGCGATGCCGGTGTTTTTCACCTCAAACAGGGGTCCGGCGGAATCGGTGACATCGAATTCATTGTGCAATACCTGGTCTTGCATCATGCGGGCCGGGAACCGTCGGTTTTTCACTTCACCGATAATATTCGGCAACTCGAAGCGCTGGCAAAGGCAGGCTGCATCGAGGACGATTCAGCCGCCGAGCTGCAGGATATTTACCGCCGCTTGCGCCAACGGCTGCACCGCATGGCACTGAATGGCCAGCCGCCACTCGTCGCGGCGCATGCATTTTCCACAGAGCGAAACATCGTCATGGGCGCCTGGGATGCCTGCCTCGGCTAGTGCCCTGTCGAACGTGCCAGCAAACAGCAGTGATCGTAGCCGCCAACACAGGCGTGTGCGTATAATTCGCGATCAGTTTCCATGACAGCAGAGGTGCTTGTGGCAGCGCGAGCGGGAACAGTCGATCAAAATCTGATACCGGCCAATGCACAGAATCTGTACGGCGTTCGGAAGCAGGACCTGCCGCTGTCCTGCCCGATGCCCGGCATGTACCTGTGGAATTCTCATCCGAAGGTCTATCTGCCGATCGAGGAGACCGGCGAGGCCAAGTGCCCGTACTGCGGGGCAGAATACTCTTTGGCGGACGCCGGGGCGTAAGCCGGCAGGCAGTTCGTGGTGTACCCGATCGAAGCTCCCCGACAGCCAGGAATTAGCGCATGCACGTAGTTACCGGAGGCGCCGGATTCATAGGCAGTAACCTCGTTCGCAAACTGCTTGATAGTGGGCACGATGATGTCATCGTCGTCGATGACCTGCGCAATGGTCACAAATTCGTCAACATTGCGGACCTGCCGATAGCCGACTACATAGACAAGGACGATTTTCTGCAAAAGCTGGAGTCGGATAAGGCATTTGCCACCGGCATCAACGCTGTCCTGCATCAGGGCGCCTGTTCCGAAACAACCGAATGGGACGGCCGTTTCATGATGCAGAACAATTACGCGTATTCGCAGCGGCTGCTGCATCATTGCCTGAAACAGGGCACGCCGTTTGTTTATGCATCGTCCGCTGCCGTCTACGGCGCATCACTTGCCTTTGGCGAACATCCGGACAACGAGCTGCCGCTCAATGTGTACGGCTATTCGAAACTGCAGTTCGACCGCTATGTTCGTCGTGTTGCAGCAGCACCGGACACCCAGGTTGCAGGGCTAAGATATTTCAACGTTTATGGCCCTCGCGAACAACACAAAGGCGCGATGGCCAGTGTCGCATGGCACTTCGACCAGCAGGTGCGGGAAGACGGCGAGGCACGCCTGTTCGTCGGCTCCGGAGGATATGATGATGGTGAACAGCAGCGGGACTTCGTCTATGTTGACGACGTGTGCGCCGTCAATCTCTGGTTTCTCGATCATCCCGAAGTTTCCGGAGTCTTCAATACCGGCACCGGTCGCGCCCAAAGTTTCAATGACGTCGCCAGGGCAGTGATCGCATGGCATGGAACCGGCAGGATTCGCTACATACCATTCCCCGGGCATCTCGAGGGCGCTTACCAAAGCTATACGCAGGCTGACCTGACCGGCCTGCGCAAGACGGGGTGTGACGTCGATTTTCGCCCGGTCGAGGAAGGCGTTAAAAATTACCTGGACCAGCTGTCCGGCTGACGCCGATGTCGTCACCAGCAACACTGATTGTCGGGCCGTCCTGGGTCGGGGACATGGTCATGGCGCAGGCGTTGTTGCTGTTGCTCAAGCAGCGTGACCCGGAACGCGATCTCGACATTCTCGCGCCTGGCTGGTCATTGCCCATTGTCTCGCGCATGCCGCAGGTGCGGCGGGGCATCGCGGCGCAGACGGAGCACGGCGAAATTGGCCTGAGGAAGCGCTGGCGAATCAGTCGCGAACTACGGCGGCACGGCTACGACCAGGCGATCATTCTGCCACGCTCGCTCAAGGCCGCGCTGATCCCATGGTTTGCGTCCATTGAGCGGCGTACCGGCTTTCATGGCGAGAGTCGCTACATTCTGATCAACGACGAGCGGCTGTTCGACCACAACATGCTCGACCAGACCGTAAAGCGCTACGTCGCACTGGGACTGGAACCGGGCGAGGCCCTGCCCGAGATACCGAATCCGGTGCTGCGCGTATCGGTTGCCAATCAGGACGCGCTCCTGGACAAACTCGACATTCGCAGTGACCGGCCCGTTATCGCCATGATGCCGGGTGCAGAGTATGGGCCGGCCAAGTGCTGGCCGATCGAGTACTTCGCGGCGCTGGCATCGTTGCTGGCCACCGATGGTTACGACGTATGGGTTCTCGGCGCAGCCGGCGATGCCGACGCCGGCGAGCAAATAGCGGCGCAGAGCACGGCTGTCAATCTCTGCGGCAAGACGTCGCTGGCTGATGTCATCGATCTGCTGGGCCTGGCCACGCAGGCCGTCAGCAATGACTCGGGTCTGCTGCACATTGCGGCCGCAGCCGGTACCCATGTGCATGGCATCTATGGCTCCTCCACGCCCGAATTCACGCCGCCGCTGACCGCCAGGCGCGACATACATTATCTCGACATCGAATGCAGCCCGTGTTTCGAGCGCCACTGCCCGTTGCTGCACCTGCGTTGCCTGCGGGACATACAGCCCGCCACGGTGCACGATGCCATACTCGCCAGGCGCTAGACCTTCAACGTGCCACGAACTGTGCCGATATTCGCTCTAAATTGCGTTAAAATCGGCAAAATACGCCGTCAAATCGCAAAATCCTCACTTAAGCGTGAGCATCGCGAATTTCAAACCGAGTTACTGATTGTCTCTAAAACACGGTAGATGTCGCCATCTACCGGTAAAATCGCCCAAATCGCTGCTCGCAGCACCGATGTCCGGGCCAGCCTCGACGAAAACTGCCGACCCAGCCACGACCAGCCCTGAAGTACGATCCGTACTGTCGCTATAATGCCAGTTTCTACACCGATAATTCGCTATCATCTCGTAAATGTCCTGTAAACGGCTCCCAGGATCGCGCTGAATCGTGGTCACGCGCGCTCATGCCGCTTCCACGTGCCGTTATGGCCAAAAGAAGCCACTGAACAGCTATAAAAGTCGCTAAAATCCAGGAAACCGGCGCGATCTCGGAGCCTTTTACGGGCAAACTGGAACGGCACTTGTGCCGGTGGTTTTTGTCGAAAAATGTCTTTAAAATCGTTTAAAACACCCTTAAAAGGGCTTAACTCGCAAAGAATTTGTCCAGCTTGTCGGTTACATCGGCGACCGTGATCAGGGCCATCGCATCCGCGTGACGAACGCGCTGTCCCCAGCGCACGTCGCTGACTCGCTTGCCGAGAAATTGCTCGACGGCGTCGGCGTAGCGGTCGACGGTAAATTGACGGGAGAGGTAGGGCCCGGTGCGATCCGGATTGGAAGTCGCGTACAGACCGATAACGGGCGTGCCGACGGCCGTCGCCATGTGCGCAGGTCCGGAGTCCGGACAGAGGATGATGGCGGCGGCATCGAGCAAGGCGAGCAACTGCTTCAGCGTGGTGGCGCCGATAAGGTTGTCGAGGCGACCGCGGCTTCGCCGGGCGAGGGCGTGGCCATAGTCACGTTCGAGCGCAGTGGATCCGCCGGTCAGAATAACGCGGCAATTGTAGGTCTGCTGTGCGTAGCCAATCACGGTCGCATAGTTGTCGACGCTCCAGTTGCGGAAATTGCGACTTCGCTGACTGCTGCACGGACTCACAACGAACGTCGGACTGCCGCCGTGAACATATTGTCTGGCGAATTGCCGATCGGCGTCGCCGATCGGTATGTCCCAGCGCAACTCGCCCTGCGTGGCGCCGATGGCGGTTGCGAAGCCCATCATCGCCTCGAGCGCGTGCTGACCGGCAACCGCCGGAATGCGCCTGTTTGTGAACAAGCGCTGGAAGTCGCGGGCGCGCCGGGCGTCGAAGCCGACGCGCAGCGGAGCGGGGACCATTCTGCACAGAATATTTGCCCGCAACGAGGCATGCATACACAGTGCGACATCGAAACGCCTGGAAAGAAGCGTGCGACGCAGTTTGGCATACGCCCGTAAGCCATCGGATTTATCGAAGATGATAAACTCGACATCCGGTATGTCGGCCAGCAATGACGCTTCTGTCTTGCCAATGATCCAGGTGATACGGGCGCCGGGCCAGTTGTGCTGCAGCGTCCGGATAACGGCGAGCGCATGACAAGCGTCACCGATCGCCGACAATCGGATGACACATATGTCCTCAGGCGCAGAATTGACGAACAAATGAGACAATTCGATTTCAAGGGACGGATCCGTTGACCGAATCCGTCGAGAAGACCGCGACCGGCGCCATCCTATACGATAAGTCCATTATCGACCAGATATCCGAAGATCGCTTCACGCCCGGCAACTGGTTGCATGCGGAACCGGTTGGCGGCACGTTAAGATCGGCTGGCCGCGGCAATACGATGTTTGTCGGCAACGTGCCGCGCCAGTTCGTTCTGAGACATTTCCTGCGCGGCGGACTGATCGGCAAGCTGGTACGGGACGCCTACGTCTGGACGGGCGAAGACACCACGCGCTCGTTTCTCGAGTGGCGTTTGCTGGCTAAGCTGGCCGCAAACAATCTTCGCGTGCCACGTCCGGCCGCGGCGCGCTATGTTCGGCACGGCCCGATCTACCGGGCCGATATCATCACAGTGCGTATTCCACAAGTACGGCCACTGTCGCAGCACATGGCGGATGAAGCCTGCGGTGATGACTTCTGGCAGTCGATCGGCGTCGCCATCCACGAATTTCACAAATCCGGTGTCTATCACGCTGACATGAATGCCTACAATCTGCAGGTGGATAAAAAGGGCGAACTGTGGATGTTGGATTTTGATCGCGGCCGCCTGTTGCCTCCCGGCCCGTGGCAACAGAAGACGCTCGCCCGACTGCATCGGTCACTTGTGAAAATCAGTGCGCTCGATCCCAGCCTCCGGTTTCAGTCGCAAGATTGGGATGCTTTGCTCGATGGTTATTTCAGCGCGTCGAGATCGGAGTAGTAATCGGTATAGCCTTCGGGAAGATTCTTGAACTTCCGATGTACCCAAAAATATTGTTCGGGGCACCTGCGGATGTGTTCCTCGAGCACATGTATGTATTTCCTTGTATCTTCGATTGGATCGTCGCTCGGAAAATCGTCAAGTGGCGGCAGTATGCGCAACAGGTAGCTGCCGTCGCGAAGTCGCTGCGGAAAGTACGGTATCGTAATTGCGTTGCCGAGGCGCGCGAGCGTTGTGGTTGCTGTCGTATGCATCGCTGGTACGCCGAAGAAAGGGATAACTGCTGATCCCTTGCGATCGTAACTCTGGTCAGGCGCGTACCACACCATGCGGCCGCTCCGCAGACTGCGAATCATTGCCTTGATGTCTCGTTTCTCGATCGTTGCAGCAGCCGATACTTCGCGCCCCGAACGCAGGAGTTCAGTGATGAACGCGCTGCGGTTTTTTCTGTAAACGGCGTCGAACGGCGGACAATTGAGATTCAGGCCGCGTCCGCTGATTTCGAGTGTCGTAAAATGAGCGCTCAACAGAATGATGCCGCGACCGGTCTCGGCGGCCTTGCGCAGGTGTTCGAGCCCCTCAACACGCGTCATTCCGAGGTGCCTGGCATCGCTGGCCCAGCGGCCCAGGCCCATTTCGATGAATGACATGCCCAGCGCATGGAAATGCCGGCGCGTGAGATCGCTGCGCTCGTCCGTGCTGAGTTCCGGAAAGCAGAGCGCGATATTCTTGCGGACGATCGCCTTTCTGGCGCCGCCGGCGAAATGCGCCACGGCGCCGATGCCGCGACCGATGCCCAGCGCCATGTGGTGAGGTAGCAGGCAAATCGCGCGCAACAGGCCGAGACCCAACCACATCGGCCAGTACCGGGGACTCAAATAGTGATGCAGCGGTTTGCGATTCTCGGTCATCGGAATCGCAGCTTATGGAGAGCAGCGAATCGAGTCCAGCGCCATGTGTCACCCGCGGCGCGCTGCCGGTAGCAGGAGCGTATGCGTGACTGCGCGACACCACACAAGTACGTGACTTGCCGCCTACTCGGACATGCCATCCACGTAATCATCGCTCATGGCATCTAGCCGTTTCGCGACAGGGTCACGTCGTGCATCGGGGGCAGTCTGGTCGGTCTCGATGCCGATGTGAAAAGCGGCGAAACCGGGCATGACGACCTGATTGTGCGCCATGCCGATGACGCGGCCCGAATTAGGTGAGCGCAACTCGGATCTCGCATTGCTCATCGGATCCGTGATGGTGCCGAGTAAATCACCCTCGCGCACCGTGCTGCCCAGGCTGACGGCGGCGAGCAGGATGCCGCCGCTGTCGGCGCGTACCCAGGTTGAACGGTAGTACACGGGCTCCGGATTACTCCACAACCGTGTTTGTCGCACTATGCCGAGCGTGCTGATCAGTGTTTCCAGGCCCTTGACGCCGTGATTGACCTCGTTGAGCTCGAGTCGGGACGGCCCGCCGGCCTCCAGCGTTACGGTGGGAATTCCCGCTTCGGTAGCGGCGAATCGCAGCGTGCCCACCTTGGGTGAACTGTGCAGGATGACCATCGCGCCGAATCCCTGCGTCAGCGTAACGACGTCCGGATTTCTGAGGTCTGCGCGAATCTGCGGCAAATTCGCACGCTCGAACGAACCGGTGTGAAGATCAACGAGCGCGTCGCAATGCACAATGACATTAGTGAACAATGAGTGCGCAATACGGGCAGCCGCGCTGCCGGTCGGATTGCCAGGAAAATACCGGTTCAGGTCGCGACGGTCGGGCAGGTATCTCGAGCCGCGCCTGAAGCCCTGCACGTTGACGATCGGTATACCGATAATTGCCCCAGACAATTTCCCGGGCACAAGCTTATGCATGACCCGCCTTATTATCTCGACACCGTTCAGCTCGTCGCCATGAATTGCGGCGGTCAGGCAAAGCGTCGGCCCGGGCAGCGCGCCGTTGACAACAAGCACGGGCGTCGTGACCGGCACACCCTCGAATAACTCGGTTGCAGACCAGGACAAGCGCTGCGAGCTGCCAGCGGGTAGTTCGGCGCCCAGCAATTTCAATGGTTCGGCCAGTCGAACCGCCGTAGTCACGGCGTCGGCGAGCGGCACGACGTGCGCTCTTGCACTCTTTGGTGAATCCACCGGCCGCTCGATACCTGCGGAAATTTCTTCGGAACGCGAAGCGAAGTCGGCTGTCTTATTGCCAGGCATGTCCACGCCGTTATCAGCGGGCCCGACCGCGACTTCGCCGCCCACCGCAGCGCTTGCAGCGATCAGCATGACGCCGAGAAGCCGTAGGCGCAGGTGAAGTTTTGGGCGCAGGTCAATCATCGGTTCAGAAGACGCATTCGCGGCGATTTGCCGTGGCCGGCGAAGCTCATTAGCATGCTTGAAACTAAGGGAAACCCGCGTCTTTTTCTGTGAACTGATCAAGGGTTTACGTTTGCAAATTGAAATGATCCCAGCGCCACGAAAAAGTCCGCTATTGTTGCTGATTCTGGTGCTTGGCGTGGCTTGCGCCGGTGCCGAAGAGGTATTTCCGCTGCCGCCGGAGCTCGAGGCCGACGTTGGTTTCTGGGTCTCCATCTTCACCCGCTACAACACCGACGAAGGTGTCCTGCACGATAATCGCAATCTCGACATCGTCTACGAACGCGTTGACCTGCCGGCGAAACTGAGCCGCAGGAAACGTCAACACCAGGTCAAGATCAGACGCGAGCGGTTACAACGCGTACTGCGAACGCTTGCGGCCGGCAAACGCGACGGGCTCAGCGCTGAGGAAGCGCGCATTCTTGGCCTTTGGCCGGCGGGTATCAGCAACAAAATACTTGCCGCCGCTGTCAAACGCATTCGATATCAGCAGGGTCTCGCCGATCGCTTTCGCCAGGGCCTGATCCGGTCAGGGCGTTGGCGGGACTACATCGAGACCAAATTCGGTGACCTCGGCGTGCCGGTCGAACTGGCCGCGCTGCCGCATGTCGAGTCGTCCTACAACCCCGACGCCCGGTCACACCTGGGCGCAAGTGGTATCTGGCAATTTACACGCAGCACCGCGCGGCGATATCTGCGCGTTGACCATGTGGTCGATGAGCGCAATGATCCGTTCGCCGCGACCAGCGCGGCCGGAAAGCTGCTGGCATACAACTATTCGATCACGGGTAATTGGCCGATGGCGATCACCGCCTATAATCACGGCCTTGCCGGCGTCCGCCGCGCGATGCGCCGTCACGGCGACACGGCCTACGTGGACATCCTGCGCAACTACAACGGCCGCACGTTCGGCTTCGCGTCGCGAAATTTCTATGTGGCGTTCCTGGCTGCAAAACGAGTGGACCAGGATGCAGAGACATATTTTCCGGGCATTGTGCTGGATCGCCCGACCGAATTTGCGAACGCAAGATTGCCGGGCTACATATCGGCCGACGAACTGGCGAAGGCGCTCGGTGTCACGGCAGCGCAAGTGGCAACGCACAATCCGGCGTTGCAACCGACGATCTGGCAGGGCAGCAAGTACCTGCCGAAAGGATTCGGATTACGTATGCCGGTTGCTGTCCTGACATCTTCGATTGACGCTCTGGTCGCAAACGTGCCGTCTGAGCAGTGGCGCCGGGAGCAACTACCGGACCTTTTTCACAACGTCGCACGTGGAGATACGTTGTCGCAGATCGCCCAAAGGTACAGCATCCGTGTGTCGACGCTGGTCGCATTGAACAACCTCGGCAGCCGCCATCGCATCAGAGCCGGGCAACGATTGCGGCTGCCCGCGGCAGGGCCGCTGCCCGCTCCCAATGCGTCCGGAGCAAGTTCGACAGTTGTGCAGGTCGCTGCCGAAGCCGCAACTGACGCGGTCGAGTTGAAGGAAGCCGCACCTTCGATGATCATTGGCGACTTCGCGAGCGACCTGCTGGGCTCACTGCAAACGGTGTTGCTGTCAGACCCAAGTGATTACAGCGTCGGCGCGGACAAGACTATCGAAGTTCAGCCGCTCGAAACGCTTGGCCACTACGCCGACTGGTTGGGGATACGCACGCAGCGGCTGCGCGACATCAATGGTTTGGCGTTTCGGACGCCGGTGGTCGTTGGGGAGCGTATCCGGCTCGAATTCGGTGCCGTCGATGCGAAGGCGTTCGAGGATCGTCGCATCGCCTATCATCGATCGCAGCAGGACAGCTTTTTTCGCCAAAATGTCATCGTCGGTGTTACCGAACACGTCGTTCGCCGCGGCGAATCCATCTGGATTCTGGCGCTCAGAAAATACAACGTGCCCGTATGGTTGTTCAGTCAATACAACCCGGAACTCGATCTGAACAAGGTGACGCCCGGAACCACGATTCGCTTTCCGAAAATGATGTCGCGCAAGTGACCGTAATGCCGGCCGCGTGGATACGCTTGCTGGTCAAGCTCTCGCCGCTTGTTGTCGTGACGGGCGCAGCCGCTGTCTGGTTCAATCACGTGCAGGATGGCGGCCCCTATGTGCTACGCAACCTCCTGCCGCCGACGCTCCTGGTGCTGCTTGCCTTTATCACTTTGTGGCGCGGCAACGGCCGGTGGACGGGCGCCGGATGGAAATTGCCGCTCGCGACTGTTGGATTCGCGATGCCGGCGTTGGGATTGTCGCTGTACCTTCATTACGCTTATGCTGTAAATCTCAACGACATGTTCGGCGACGCGATACAGCCGGGACAACTGTTTCGCTTTTTGCCGGCATACACGCTGTTTGCAGCCGCCATCGGCGCTGCGATTGGCTGGACCGTCGGCAGAAACATATAATGTGAGGTAAGTTTTTCATGCTGCGGCAAGGTTTGTTAATCTTCAACGCGATTATCAATGGGACGATGAGATGACGCGACGCGTCGCTATTCCGCACTTATTCAAGACACTGCTGCTACTGGGCGCCGTCGTAACAACAGTCATGCCTGGTGTTTCGGTAACGGGCGAATTTCCGGTCGCCGACAAGGTGCTTATCGAAAAGTCCGAGAGGAAATTGCACTTGCTGAAGAATGGCGTCTCGTTTCGGAGTTTCGATATCGCACTCGGAATCCGCCCTGTTGGCAATAAGACGCAGGAAGGAGATTTCATGACGCCGGAAGGCACCTATCTGCTGGATAGCCGAAATTCCCGCAGCGTTTTTTTTCTGGCGATCCATGTGTCCTACCCCAACCAACAAGATCGTCGTAACGCGAAGCGCATAGGCGTCAATCCCGGCGGCGCAATCATGATTCATGGACAGCCCAATTCTCCGACCAAATCAGAGGTGTACTACCGCACGCAGGACTGGACCAATGGCTGCATTGCTGTATCCAATTCCGACATGATCGACATCTGGCTGATGACGACCGACGATACGCTGATCGAAATTCGACCGTGAAGCATCGAAGGCATCCCGCGTCACGCGGCTTGCGCACTACGAATCGGCTGCTGTGATATTCAGGGGAGACGGCGGTCCAGGACGAGTGCTTTGCAGGAGCCCATTCAAATAGTCACGAAGCGAACCGCCGGCATCGAGACCGTCGATGCCGAGGTCTGGCCCGAGGGCAGCCTAGAAGTGCTGTCGCGTCGTGAGGTCGACCAGTTGCGCAGCAGCGGCGAGGGCGGCCTGTATCCAATGTTGCGCCGCTGCTTGCTGGCGGTTCTGAATTCCGGCAGCGAGACGGACGATACGCGTGCTGTATTGGAAAGATTCAAAGACTTCGACGCCACCTTCGTGCAGCACGATCGCGGGCTCAAAGTCTTGCTGCGCGGCGCACCTGCGAACGCATTTGTTGACGGCACGATGATTCGCGGCACTCGTGAATTGCTGTTCGCCGTTTTGCGTGACATCGTATTTACGCATAACGAGACCGTCAATGCCGCTCGCTTCGATCCGGAGTCTTCCGCGAGCATTACGAACGCCGTTTTTCAAATCGCCCGCAATGCGCGTCTCTTTACTGTCCCGACCAACGTAAATCTCGTTGTGTGCTGGGGCGGACATGCCATCAGTCGGGGCGAATACGATTACTCGAAGAAAGTCGGCTACGAACTCGGACTGCGTCACCTCAATGTCTGCACGGGATGCGGACCCGGCGCGATGAAGGGACCAATGAAGGGCGCGGCGATCGGGCACGCCAAGCAACGCATTCGAGATGGCCGATACATTGGCATTAGCGAACCAGGCATTATCGCGGCAGAGTCGCCGAATCCGATCGTTAATTCGCTCGTCATCATGCCCGATATGGAAAAGCGACTCGAAGCGTTCGTGCGCATCGGTCACGGCACGATCGTATTTCCAGGTGGCGTCGGTACGGCGGAGGAAATATTGTATTTGCTTGGAATTGCGCTGCACCCGGATAACCTGAATCAGCCGCTACCACTGATCATGACAGGCCCGGCATCGGCCGAACCCTATTTTCGTCAGATGGATGAATTCATAACTGCGACTCTCGGCGAAGAAGCACGTCGGCATTATTCGATTATTATCGATGATCCGGGAGAGGTGGCGCGTCGAATCCGTGCGGCGCTCGAAGAGGTTCGCGAATTTCGGCAGCAGCATGGTGATGCCTACTATTTCAATTGGCGGCTATCGATCGATCACGAGTTCCAGATCCCATTCACGGCGACACATGAGTCGATGAGCGCGCTGGATATCAGCGAAAATTTGCCAAATCATATTCTGGCAGCCAATCTCAGGCGGGCATTTTCGGGAATTGTTTCGGGCAACGTCCGTGACGACACTGCGTCGGAGATCGAACGACATGGACCCTTTCGGATCAACGGCTCGGTTCGGATCATGAAATTGCTCGATACGTTGCTCGCGTCTTACGTCGAACAGCGGCGCATGAAAATTGCGGGGATCGATTACACGCCGTGCTATGACGTCCGTTCCTGAGTCGCGTAAGACAGACATGGTATGGGGCATCGACTGTTATTGTTAAATCGTCGGCAGGATCATAGCGGGGCGCAACATGATTAAGTAAAAACGTCATACAAGCCGCTGAATCCTAAGAGAAAAATGCGCGACGGCATTGTGATGCAGTTCCTGTGAATAGAGCGCCGGGGAACTTAGCATTTATTCAAAGGACTGAACGAGCAAACTCAATGCCCGACAGCAAACAAATGAGATGGGCGGATGACTACGGCAGGGATGTCAGGTCGGACGCGGAAAAACCGGACGCGGATGTCGCGTCGGATCTTCCAGCTGCAAATGATGCGGATGGCTGGCAACAGTATCGACGATGGATATCCAAAGCGCCTGCACCACGCGGACGTCGAGTCGGAGTTGATCCATCGGTGTATACCTGGAAGGGATATCGCAACTGGATCGACGAAGTTAAACGTAATTGGTCCAGGGATGAAAATAACGATTCCGGCTGACGACGAGTTGTCATTGATTATGTTTCATTACGCGCCGGCTATAAGTCGGCGTGTTTCGTTTGATGAACAAACCGATGTCATTACCAACGCGAAATCGGATTCGATTGAGCGCGATTACAAATCGGAACTGTGTCTTGTTTTTAGCGTTAATCGAAGTGAAGTTACGACTTCTAAATGAAGCTGTGACATGCCTCACGGAGCGGCTTGCAAGACGTGCCTATAGTCCGACTTTCTGACCATTGATTCGCGATCGTCACTGTATGCCAAGAAAGAACAACAAGACGGATTCCCCCGTCGTTTACCTGAAAAACGAATCGTCGCGACGGCGCTGGGAATTATTTCACAGGGCCATCGCGCACGCCAAGCGGTCGAATACTGCGGCGGTTCAGGAAACGGATATTCACTCGAGCGAAAGTGATGATTCCGGACCGCTGCTGTCCATAGTCCGCTAGGCAATATTTGTGGAACGACTGCTTCAGTATCTCGACGATCTCGATGATCTGTTTGCTGCGATCGGATTGCTGGCAGAAAGGATCAGGAGCGCGCTGTGGCTGCTTTTTTCGGCCGTGGTGATATTCGTTGTGGTGGCGGCCGGTATCCTGCTTGCACTGGCGGAACCACCGCTCGCGCTGGCAACGGCGATTATGCTGTTCGTAACGCTTCTCTACCGCTCCGTGACGGTGCCGGCCGGCCGCTTGCGCCGAATCTGACAAACTCTCTCCGCGCGCCCGCGCCTGGTACTTGAAAACGGCCGCCAAGGCCTTATCGTGTCTATCCGACTGGAGTCGTTTCACGCGGCTTCACAAAAAGACATGATTTTCAGGAGACCTCTGCGTGAGTAAAAAAACCGGCCGGGAGACTCTCGGGTTCCAGACCGAAGTGCGTCAGCTACTGCGGCTGATGGTTCACTCGCTCTACAGCAACAAGGAAATATTTCTGCGCGAGCTAATTTCGAACGCATCCGATGCAGCGGACAGGCTGCGATTCGAGGCACTCGCAGATGCGGAATTACTGAGTGGCGATCCCGACCTCGGTATTTGCGTTGATGTCGACAAGGACGCTAATACCATCACGGTCACCGACAATGGCATCGGCATGTCGAGGGCTGAATTGATCGAAAATCTGGGCACGATTGCCCGCTCGGGGACCGCCGATTTTCTTGAACAAATGACGGGCGACGATCAAAAAGATGCGAACCTCATCGGTCGGTTTGGCGTTGGTTTCTACTCGGCATTCATCGTGGCCGACAAGGTCGTCGTTGAGACGCGTCGCGCGGGGCTGTCAGAGCAGGAAGGCGTGCGTTGGGAGTCGGATGGTCAGGGCGAGTTCACAATCGAGAACGTAAAGAGTGAAAGTCGCGGCACTCGAGTGACGCTGCACCTGAAAGACGGCGAGTCCGAATTTTCCGAGGCGTATCGCCTTGAGAGCCTGATACGAAAATACTCTGATCACATCGCTTTTCCCGTCACGCTGGTCGATGGCAATGCGGACTCTGAGCCCAAGGTTGTCAATTCCGCGACGGCTCTCTGGAGGCGTTCGCGCAGCGACATTTCGGATGACGAATATAAGGAGTTCTATAAGCATCTTTCGCATGATTTCGCTGACCCCTTGTTGTGGAGCCACAACCGGGTCGAAGGCAAGCGCGAATACACCAGTCTGTTGTACGTGCCGTCCAGCGCGCCGTTTGACTTATGGAATCGAGAGGCGCCTCGAGGTTTGAAGCTTTACGTACAGCGCGTCTTCATAATGGACGATGCGGAGCAATTCCTGCCGCTGTATCTGCGTTTCGTCAAGGGGGTCGTCGATTCGTCAGACTTGCCGCTGAATATTTCCAGGGAACTCCTGCAGCAAAATGCAGATCTTGTCGCGATGCGAGGTGCATTGACAAAGCGGGTTCTCGACATGTTGGCCAGGCTGGCTACCAGTCATGCAGAGAACTATCAGAAATTCTGGGGTGAGTTCGGCCAGGTTCTCAAGGAAGGGCTCGTCGAAGATCATGCGAACAAGGAAAAACTGGCAAAGCTGATCCGGTTCGCGACGACGACCAGCGCCGGCGACAAGCAGGACCAGTCACTTGATGACTACCTGGCACGAGCCTGCAAAGATCAGGATAAGATTTACTACATCCTGGCGGACAGTCATGCTACGGCCGCATCGAGCCCACATCTTGAACAACTCCGGAACAAGAATATCGAAGTACTGCTGTTGACCGACCGCATCGACTCCTGGCTGGTGGAGAGTCTGACCGAATACGGCGGCAAAGCGTTCGCTGATGTCGCGCGCGCGCAGCTCAGCCTGCCGGACGGCGATGGCGAGAGCACACAGGATGCACTGAATAAGGAACACAGGCCGCTATTGAAGAAAATGAAAAAAGTTCTGCGAGACCGAATCGATGCCGTGAACATCAGTCGAAGGCTGGTCGACTCTCCTGCCTGCGTGGTCTCCGGCGACAATGAGCTGAATCGGGGCATGCGACGCATGCTTGAGGCCAGCGGGCAATCGTTGCCCGCTACCAAGCCGATTCTCGAAGTCAATATCGAGCATCCGCTTGTCGCGCGCCTGTCAGCGGAAGCGGACGACGATCGTTTTGCGGCGCTGTCGAATATCGTCCTCGATCACGCGTTGCTCGCGGAGGGCGCTCAGCTTGACAACCCGGCCGAATACGTCAGCCGTATGAATGAGTTGCTTGTCGAGCTTGATTCCGGTACCCGTGCAGGCTAAAAGAACTGCGAAGCCCAATCGATTCAGGCGCTGATATGAGCGACACAAAACCCTCGGACAAGGATCTCAGGGAAAAGCTTAGCGACGAGCAGTATCGGGTCACGCAAGAGAAAGGAACCGAGCGGGCGTTTGCGGGCCGGTTCGTTGATCACAAGGCAGACGGTACCTATAGCTGCGTATGCTGTGGTGTTCACTTGTTCAGTTCGGAGCACAAATTTGATTCCGGTTCCGGGTGGCCGAGTTTCTGGCTGCCGCTGGCTGGCGAAACTGTGGAGACGGTATCGGATACGAGTCACGGCATGACGCGCCAGGAGGTTATCTGCAGTCGTTGTGGTGCGCATCTCGGCCATGTTTTTGAAGACGGCCCGCAACCGAGTGGGCTTCGATATTGCATCAACTCGGCGTCGCTTGAATTTGAAGACGCCGATTGAGCTTTTTTGTGCAACATTCTTTACGTTACAGGCAGACAAACTATGACTCTCCGCCAATCCTTCCTGATCGTTACGGCGCTGCTGCTTGCAGTGGGCTGCTCGCAAGACACTGGTGAATCGCAAAGCGATGCCGCAGATTCCGTGCCCGGGCTGACGAAGACGACATTGCGCAAAGGCTACGGCCGTGTCGCCGTCGATGGGCACTCCGTCGAGGTACATTACACGGGCTGGTTATATGACCAGAATGCGGCCGATGAGCGCGGCGAGAAATTCGACAGTTCGGTCGATCGCAACGAGCGCTTTCATTTTGTGCTGGGTGCGGGACAAGTCATCAAGGGGTGGGATCAGGGCGTTGTCGGCATGCTTATCGGCGAGCTGCGGGAGCTGAAGATTGCGCCGGAATTGGCTTACGGCGAGCGCGACCTCGGTGTCATTCCACCTGGTTCCACGCTCATTTTCGAGATTCAACTGTTTGCGCTCGAAGGCGCAGAGTCATCGACTTCAGATTCGCCCTGAAGCGCGCTAGCGCGATACAGCGCGGTATTTGAATTCGATGCGCCGGTTCAGGCTGCGGCCACGCGGCGTCGAATTGTCGGCGATGGGAACAGACGAGCCCGCACCCGCGGCGGACAGGTGCCCGGGTTCGACGCCGGCTCTGACGAGATAGTTCTCAACCGCCTGTGCCCGAGCAAGGCTCAGGGATGTGTTGAACGCATCGTTGCCGGTTGCATCACTATGCCCTGTGATAGCTATTGTCGAGTCCCGGCAGTCGTGCGTAAAGTCGACGAGTCTGTCGAGTACGGCGTACGACGATGTCCGAATTTCGACACTCGACTGGCGGAACCCCACTGGCGTATGCACGATTTCCGCAAACATGCGGCTGCACAGCTCCAACGGCTTCGGCGCATCTTCTTGAATGATGACATCGACTGCCAGTACAAAGTCGGCCGGCAATGCGTCGCGCAGGCTGTCCAGGGCGTCCAGCCAGGCGCGACCGTCTCCGGTGACACCTGTGATTTCAATTGTCGTGGAATTGACAACGGCCGTCGCAGAACGGGTCAGCGCAAGCGCCGCAAGGAGACGTGTTGTTGCCTGTTGCCAATAATCAGGCGGCAATACATGCGGCCAGTAGATGGTTTCACTGTCTGCATCGGCGAAGGATTCCGCGGCGATCTGCGCAAGTTGCTGCTCATGGTCCGCCGAAGCGGTATGGCCGGCGACAGATAACAGGCCGCGACGGTACATGACCGAGAACGTCGGGGGGCCGATGAATGCAATTCCGGTGGGGCTGATCTCACGATCCCCGCCGTCGCGCCCGATCGTGGCCGTGAGCAGAATGCCCAGGATTCCGAGTAAGACGATCAGGAGAATCCGCAGCCGACGCGACATCAGGTCCGGCAGTAAGCCTAGGGCTGTTCGCCCGTGTTCCGGTTGTGCAGGCTTCGTGCCTGCCCAACCCAGTCTTCGCGATCGATGCGCGAACGGAATCCCCGCAGGCGTTGCGCAATACGATCAATATCGTATTCGCTCATCTCGACAATCTGCGTGAACCGAAAAATGCCCAATTCATTCAGGGTCTTTTCAATGGCTGGGCCGATTCCCTTGATCATCTTGAGGTCATCGCGCGATCCACGATCCGCTTTGTCCGGGCCGGCCTCGTCGGGTGCCTCATTTCGGTCTTCGTTGGCCGCTGCCATCTGCCGCAGATCGCCGTCGGAGAGGCCACCATCATCCAAAGAATTGTCGTCTGCCTCGAATTGCGCGTCGACCGGATCATTGGAGGCGCCGAGTCCATCCGACAGGGCGCCCGGGTCAACAGGCTCGATATGCGTCTGGTCGGAATCGATCATGCCCTCGAGCGCGCTGAGACGCTCTTTTGCATCCGACAGTTCGGACTCGAGCGAGTTCGCTTCTTCGTCGCGAATTCGAAATCGTTCAATGAGAGGCGGCAGCCGACTTTGCCAGCTTTCCAGTTCTCGACTCAGCTTGAAAATCTTGTCGTCCTTTTCCTTGAGTACGTTTTTCGCTGAAGCACCGTCGACGTCGCGGCTGCGGATGTTTTTTTGCAAGCGGTCCCGCTGCGCGACCGCAACTTCAAGTTTGCCGCGGAAATCCTTGATCTCCCGCTGCAGCTCGTCGCGACGCTCAAACGTTTCTTTGAGCGCCTCCGACAATTCGCGTGCGCGCATCGTGGCATCTTTGCCGGAAGCCTGAAACTGGTTCACTTGCGCCATCAGATTCTTGTTCTGTTCTGCGAGCCGCCCGTGTTCGTTGCGCTGCGCCTCCAGCTGTTCCTGCCAGCCTTTGTTAACCGCGATTTTCTCCTGCGCGCAACGATTACCCCGGATGATCCAGCCGACCACCAGGCCGATGATGATCGACAGTGCCAAAAACACTATTTGAATCATTGTAATTTCAGGCATGGCTCTCTTCCGGGTGTCGCCGTCGTGCTCAGGAAGCCAGTGGCATTCGATCCATATCGCCAACGACGTCCCGGATCTGGCGAACTGCCCAGTCGATTTCGGTGTCGCTGATGACTAACGGAGGCGCCAGCCGCACGACCGTTTCATGAGTTTCCTTGCTTAACAGGCCCCGGGTCATCAATGCCTCGCAGAAAGTGCGCGCACTACCGAGGGAAGGGTCGAGTTCGATGCCGATGAACAATCCGCGGCCGCGAACGTCTTTGATCAACGGGCTGTCGATATCACCGAGGCAGGAGAGCAGGTAAGTGCCCAGCCTGGCGCTTCGACCAGGCAGGTCTTCGTCGATCAGAATGTTCAGCGCTTCAAGACCGACGGCGGCAGCCAATGGGTTACCGCCGAACGTGCTGCCATGATCGCCCGGAGTAAAGACGTTCATCACTTCAAGACGCGCGAGAAACATCGACACCGGTAAAATTCCGCCGCCGAGGGCCTTGCCGAGAATCAAGCCGTCCGGATGCACGTCTTCGTGTTCACAGGCCAGGAATTTTCCGGTTCGGCCGAGCCCGGTCTGAACCTCATCCGCGATCAGTAAAACATTGTGCTTGTGGCACAGTTGTTCGGCCGCCTTGAGGTAGCCGGCCGGCGGGACGACGATGCCGCCTTCGCCCTGGATCGGCTCGACCAGAAACGCCGCCGTATTTTCATTGATGGCGTCTTCGAGTGCCGCGATGTTGCCATACTCGACAACACGGAAACCTGGCGGAAATGGCCCGAACCCGCTTTGGAACTGTGGCTCGTCCGACATCGCGACGATAGCGATGGTGCGGCCGTGAAAATTGCCGGCACAGGTAATGATCTCGGCTTTATCCCTGGCGACCCCTTTGATCGTATAGGCCCACTTGCGCGCTGCCTTGAGCGCGGTCTCGACGGCCTCAGCGCCGGTATTCATCGGCAATGCCATGTCCTGCCCGGTGAGATCGCATATGCGTTGCAGGAACGGACCCAGTTTGTCGGTATGATACGCGCGCGATACGATAGTGAGTTGCGCAACCTGTTCCTGCACGACGCGGACGAGACGAGGATGCGCATGGCCATGACTGACGGCGGAATAGGCGCTCATCATGTCGAGATATTTTTTGTCGGCATCGTCCCAGACATGGACGCCCTCGCCACGAGTGAGCACCACAGGCAGCGGATGGTAATTGCGCGCACAGAAGCGCTCCTCGAGATCAATGTGGCGGTTCATCTATACACCTGCGAACACCGGGCCGGCGAACTGCCCGGGCGGCCAAAAGTTCCATAAGGTCATAATTTTACAGCAATAACGGCCAAGCAAGCCAGCCGCAATTGTGGCGCCAGGCGTGCCATGCTTCCGCCGGGCCGGCGCAGGCGGTACCTTTGTCAGCATTCGCGGCGCTTACCGGGCGCGCTGCGCGCGGTTGTAAGGCGTATGTCGAAAGCACCAAGCTCCGAAAAACTGTTCATCGGCGGACCTGCGGGCCGGCTCGAGGCGATCATCGAGTCGCCGGCCGATGGCGCGCCTGTCGGCAATGTAGTGGTGTGCCATCCGCACCCCCAATATGGCGGCACAATGCACAACAAGGTGGCACACACGCTAGCGAGAGCATTCGTCCGTCTCGATTTCAGCGTCCTGCGATTCAATTTCCGCGGCACCGGGGCGAGTGAGGGTCATTACGACGAGGGTATTGGTGAACTCGATGACGCCTCGGCAGCGATTGCATGGCTGCAGCAGCACAATTCAGCCCACTTGCTGTGGCTGGCCGGCTTTTCATTCGGTGCCGCGATTGCTGTCAGGGCTGCCGCATGCCGTCAGGTCAGCGGGCTGATCAGTGTCGCGCCGGCCGCCTCGCGACTTGCGACGAACCTTGTGTCGCAACCGCAGTGCCCGTGGCTCATCGTGCAGGGCGACGAGGACGAGCTCGTGGATGTCGACGATACGATCGAGTGGGTCAATACTCTCGATCCCGGTCCCGAACTGCTGATTTTTCCCGGCGGTGAGCACTTCTTTCACGGCAGGCTTATCGAGCTGCGCGAGTCCGTGATGCGATTTGTCCGCAATGAACTGCCATCGTCTGATTGACGGACTTTTGGCAAAAAAAAGCCGGGGCACGCCCCGGCTTTCCTGAAATCAATTTCTCGCAAACTTCAGACCATATCTTTGAGGCCTTTCAATGCCGATACCTTAACGACCTTTGACGCCGGCTTGGCTTTGAACATCATTTCCTCTCCCGTGAACGGGTTGATGCCCAGGCGTGCCTTTCTCGCGGGCTTTTTCACGACGCGCATCTTCAAGAGACCGGGAATGGCGAAAAACCCCGATCCGCCACGACCGCTCAGGCTCTTTTCGATTTGAGCGTGCAGTGAATCAAAAACTGCGGCGACGTCTTTACGAGTCAGTCCGGTGTCATCGACAATCGTCGCATAGATTTCCGCCTTGGTAGGTGGCTTCCTGGTATCAGCGGCCATGAAAAAGTAACTCCTCAAAAAAACGAAAAGCGGGCAGAGCCCGCGACCGAAAGCAGCGCGACGATAGCACATGTGTTCGGCTCAGGTAAGCCAATTAAATTCGAACAGCGGGAATTTTCTGCTGAGTATTTCGGCGCGCCGATACTCGAGCATCACTTCGACATGAGTATCGTTTTTTCGTTTCCGGCGCAGCGCAGCCGTGTGCCGCGGCGAAGAAGCGTTGACATCAATCCGTATAGAATTGCCGCTTGAAGCGAATTTCGGACGACGTGTCTTCGCCGTCCGGCGTGACGCTGATGTCGAAAATCAGCGTTTCGCGATTCGCGACTGCGACTTCGCCGATATAGTAGATCGCCTCTTGTTCGACGATACGCCGCATCGTGACATTCTTGAGCTGGCCGGTAAGGTTGACCGTCTTGACGGTCACATCGGCATTCACGGCCAGATTGTCCGACGCCGTGAGTACGGAAACATTGAGCATTGCGCGATTCTTGCTTCTCACGATGTTGTAGGCGCGTGCGACTTCCGGCGGCAACTGGTCGGTGGATTGTGCGCTGAAGTGAATGACGTGATTGCCGATATTGACCATCGTTGCGCCGGCCGGCTGTGCTTTCGGTACTGTGGCGTTTTCGCCAGGGCCCCCGCAGGCACTCAGAAGGCCGAGCAGTAACAATGCCATCGATATTCTTGTGCTGACCATGATTATTGTCTCCACCGTTCGCCGCACGGCCATACGTTCGCTACGGACTTCCCGCTCGTTACCGGTATCAGCACTATAAACCATTTGCGCTTCCCGGCGCACCAGCCGGTGTCGCGCGATGTCGTTGCAAATGCCGTGGCGCCCGGCGAATATTCAGCGTGTCGGATACGGTTATTGCCGCGCGATCAGGCGGCGCTTTCATCGCCCTGCGTCAAATTGCCAGTGGTCGAAAGCCGCCGATCAGGATCGTCGCGGCCATCATCAGGATGATGGCGAAAAGCGGCGAAATATCCAGACCTCCCATGGGCGGCATGCGGCGCCGAAACGGCTGCAGTATCGGTTCGGTCAGTGTCGTAATGATTGCGATGGCGGGATTGTAGGCGCCTTGAGCGACCCAGCTCAGGATGATCTTGACGACGATCGCAAACATGAACAGATTCAGCGTCAGCAGCACGAGATCCACAATCGAAGTCAGCGCGATCGCCGCGATGCCGGCCGTCCGGCCATTGATCAGCAGGAGCAGCAGTATGGTCAGGTATTGAATGGCGAACGCGACCAGCAGCGTGGCCGAATCCAGCCGTCCGATCGCGGGAATAATCCGGCGCAATGGGACGACGAGCGGAGAAGTCAGACGCAGGATGGCTTGCGCCAGTGGGTTTCGAAAATCAGCCTTGAGCCAGGGCAGCCAAAAGCGCAACACGAGGACCAGCAAATAGAGTCGTGCAAGCGCACCAATGATGAACGAGATCGCACCTGAAACGTTGGTGGGCATTTTCTAGACCTGATTCGCGTGTGCCTGATCGGCCATAGTGACGGCCCTTTGCCTGGCCGCCGTTATCGCGGAGGCAAAGATATCACGAACACTGTCGGCCTCGAGGCTATCAAGCGCTGCAGCCGTGGTGCCTCCGGGCGATCGGACGCGATCAATCAGGTTTTTCATGGGTTCGTTTTCCCGGTCCGCAAGGATCGACGCTCCTTTGGCGGTCTCAATGGCGAGCGTTTGAGCGGTCGCTGCATCGAGACCGAGCCGTATCCCGGCATCGATGAGCATGTCGATCAGCAGGAAGAAATAGGCGGGACCACTGCCCGAAATAGCCGTGATCGTGTCGATGTCGGCTTCCGTCGAGACCTGCACGACCTTGCCGATGGCCGCGATGATTTCGGTCGCCAGCGCTCGCTGCGTATCGCTTGTCTGCTCATTGGCGTACAGGCCCGATACGCCCTTGCGTATCAGTGCCGGCTGATTCGGCATGACGCGGACAACGGCGATATTTCCGCCGAGCCAGGACTCGATGTCGTGGCTGCGAACGCCCGCCGCGATTGAAATGACGACCGGCCTTGATTGTTGCACGGTTGTCGCAAGCTCTCGACACACTTGCGGTAAGACCTGTGGCTTCACCGCGAGCACGATCTGACCGGCCTTGCCTGCGACGGCGTCGTTACGCCTGGTAATCATGCAGCCCGGAAGCTCGTGCTGCAGAACCTTGCGCCGGGCGGCGGCAGGCTCCGATATCAGCAGGTCGCAAGGAGGGAAACCACTGTCGATAAGGCCGCCAGCAATTGCTCGTGTCATGTTGCCGCCACCGACAAAGGCGACTTTATTGTTGCTCATCCGCCAGGGACCTCTGATTGATTATTTCGTGGCTGCGTTGCGTGCCCGGTTGCGCCGGGACACGGCGCGGTTCGACGGCAATGGCCGTGGTCCTTGCCGAGGGCTGCCACACAGTATCGGCGCAACTGGGTACGCAACCCATTGGTACACTAGCACTTCTGTCGGGCCGGGGCGGATCGTGCAAATAATCAATCAGAGGTCCCTGGTGTCCTGATCGGGTTAGTTGGCATGATTTCAGAGTCAGTCGGGCCGGGGGCCGAACACGGCGGTACCGATACGCACAATCGTCGCACCTTCCCAGATCGCCGCACGATAGTCGCCGCTCATTCCCATTGACAGGGAATCCATCGCAATGCCGTTTTCGGCCAGGGACTCCTTCAATACCCGCAGGCGGGCAAAGGGCACCCGCTGCTTGTCGAAGTCCTCACATAAGGCAGGGAGGCACATCAGCCCGCGTAACTTGAGGCGCGGCAACTTCACGCACGCAGCCGCCAGTTCCGGCAAAGCGTCGGCGCGTACGCCGGACTTTTCGGGTTCGTCGTCGATGTTGACCTGCAGGCACACATTCAGATCGCCGAGTTCATCGGGACGGTGTCGGCTCAGGCGCTCGGCAGTCTTGACCCGGTCGAGCGTATGAATCCAATCGAAATTCTCGGCGACCGCCCGGGTCTTGTTCGTTTGCAGGTGTCCGATAAAGTGCCACACAAGGTGTTTTTGGGGCAGTTTTTCGATCCGTTCGAGCCCCTCCTGGACAAAATTCTCGCCAAAATCCCGCTGGCCTGCGGCAACAGCGTCGGCAACCCGCTGCAGCGGCTGCTTCTTGCTGACCGCGAGCAATCGTATGCTGCCCGGATCGCGCTTCGCTTCGAGTGCCGCTTTCGTCAGCAAATCGTGGATTTTCCCCAAGTTTTCCGTGACTCTAATCACGTTTTAGTCCGGTTGCTTCGCTATACTAGGCTTCGATCAAGGCCGGGTTATGGTAAGTCCGGCCATCTAAATCAGAAGGAGAAGCATGGCCGTCGACGTTGCCCAACTACTGTCGTTCGCCGTGAAGAACAACGCATCTGACCTGCACTTGTCCGGTGGTGTCCCGCCGATGATTCGCGTTGATGGTGACATCAAGCGCATCAATATGCCGGCGCTGACACACAAAGATGTGAACAGCATGGTGTACGACATCATGAATGACAAGCAGCGCAAGGATTATGAGGAGTTTCTGGAAACGGATTTTTCTTTTGAGATTCCGAAGCTGGCTCGTTTTCGCGTCAATGCGTTCAATCAGAATCGCGGCTCGGCCGCAGTCTTCAGAACGATTCCCTCGGAAATTCTTACGCTCGATGATCTCGGCGCCCCGCCGATATTCAAAGACATATGTATGCACCCTCGCGGCATGGTGCTGGTGACGGGTCCGACCGGTTCGGGCAAGTCAACGACGCTTGCCGCGATGGTCGATTACATCAACGAGAACAAGCCCGACCATATCCTCACGATCGAAGATCCCATCGAATTCGTTCATGAGTCGAAGAAGTGCCTGATAAACCAGCGTGAGGTGCACCGCGACACCCTGGGTTTCAACGAGGCGCTGCGCTCCGCGCTGCGCGAAGATCCCGACGTCATCATGGTCGGCGAGCTTCGTGACCTCGAAACCATTCGCCTGGCGCTGACGGCCGCGGAAACCGGTCACCTCGTCTTCGGTACTCTGCACACGAGTTCGGCAGCGAAAACCATCGACCGTATTGTCGACGTTTTTCCTGCAGCCGAGAAAGACATGGTCCGAGCGATGCTGTCGGAGTCCCTGCGTGCAGTTATCTCGCAGACTCTGTTGAAGAGAATTGGCGGAGGGCGCATTGCCGCGCATGAAATCATGATCGGCACGCCGGCGATTCGAAATTTGATTCGTGAAGGCAAGATTGCACAGATGTATTCGGCCATCCAGACCGGCCAGGGGTTGGGCATGCAGACGCTGGATCAAAATCTTTCCGAATTGATGCAAAAGGGCTTGATCAACAAGGAAGAAGCGCGCTACAGGGCTGTGAACAAGGAGAACTTCTAGAAACGCACCGGCCAGGTCGTTGCGACGGGAAAATCAATTATGGAACGCGAACAAGCAGTGCGATTGACCCAGAACCTTCTGCGCAAGATGGTCGAGCGGAACGGATCTGACCTGTTTCTCACGCGCGGGTTTCCGCCCGCCATCAAGGTTGACGGCACGATTCACAAAGCGACGGACACGGCGCTGACGGAAGATCAGGCGGCGATGATGGTGCGGTCGATCATGAACGACAAGCAGATCAAGGAATTCGACGCGACCAAGGAATGCAACTTCGCAATTTCGCCGGAAGGAATCGGGCGGTTTCGCGTCAGTGCGTTCATTCAGCAGGGCTATGTCGGAGCGGTCCTGAGAACGATTACGACCGATATTCCCACAATCGAGGAGCTCAATCTGCCGCCGATTCTCAAAGACATTGTCATGAACAAACGCGGCCTCGTTATTGTCGTCGGCGGCACCGGCTCGGGTAAGTCGACAACGCTCGCTGCGATGATTGGTCATCGCAATGCCAATTCTCGAGGGCACATTGTGTCGATCGAGGATCCGGTCGAATACGTGCATCCGCACGACGGATGCGTAATCACGCAACGTGAGGTTGGCGTCGATACCGAATCCTGGCATGTGGCCCTCAAGAACACGCTGCGCCAGGCCCCCGATGTGATAATGATCGGTGAGATTCGCGACCGCGATACCATGGAATACGGCATTCAGTTTTCCGAAACAGGGCACCTGTGCCTGGCAACATTGCACGCCAACAGCGCCAACCAGGCGCTTGACCGCATCATCAACTTCTTTCCCGATGAGCGGCGCCAGCAACTGCTGATGGACTTGTCGTTGAATACGAAGGCATTTATCTCGCAACGGCTGGTTCCGCGAGAAGGTGGTGTCGGACGCATCGCGGCAATGGAAATTATGCTGGCCACGCCACTGGTTCAGGAACTGATCTTTAAGGGCAAGGTGGGGGAACTCAAGGAGATTATGGCCAAGTCGACCCGCCTGGGCATGCAGACCTTCGATCAGTCGCTGTTCTCCCTGTATGAGGAAGGCACGATCTCGTACGAAGAGGCGATGCGCAACGCCGACTCGAAGAACGAGTTGCGACTGCGCGTCAAGCTCGAAAGCAAGCGCGACACGGCAGTGTCGGACGATCACACGGGGAGTCTGAAAATAATGGAAGAGGATCACGCCCAGCAGTTCTGAGCTGCTCATCACGGACGAAGGAAACCATGAACGTAAAGCCCCTGTTCAAGCTGATGGTGGAAAAGAAGGCATCCGACCTTTTCTTTGCGCCATATACACCGGCAAAGATAAAAATTGAAGGCAAGATCATGCCGGTCAACAAGCTCGAAATGACGCCGAAGATGGTCAAACAGGCGGCGCTCGAACTCATGGACGAAGATCAACTCGAATATTTTAACCGTGAGCTCGAAATCGACTTCGCGATTTCCGAACAAGGGCTCGGGCGATTCCGTGTGTGTGTATTCCATCAGCGCGGCAACGTAGCGATGGTATTGCGGTACATCACTTCGGATTTACCGTCGCTCGACGAACTCGGCATGCCGCAGCAGCTCAAAGAGCTCGTGATGTTGCGTCGCGGGTTGATCCTGATGGTCGGAGCGACTGGCGCCGGCAAGTCGACAACATTGGCGGCGATGATCAATCACCGTAACGAAAAGACGTCGTCACATATCATAACGATCGAAGATCCAATTGAGTTTCTGCATCCGAACAAGCAATCGATCGTTAATCAACGCGAAATCGGGTTGGACACGAAATCCTATGCGCGAGCTTTGAAGAGCGCAGTGCGCGCCGCGCCGGACGTCATCCAGATCGGCGAGATTCGCGACCGTGAATCGATGCAGTCGGCACTCGACATGGCTGGTACCGGCCACCTGGTCATGGCGACATTGCATTCCAATAACGCCGCTGAAACGCTCGATCGCATCATCAATATGTTTCCGCAGCCGCAGCACACGCAGGTGTTCATGGACCTGGCGCATTATCTGCGCGCAATCCTTTCGCAGCGCCTGGTTCGGGGGCGCAACGGCAAGCGTATTGCCGCCGTCGAACTGATGCTGAACACGCCGCATATCAAGGACCTGATCATGAAGGGCGATATCGCGGGTGTGAAAGAGGCGCATGCCGAAAGCGGCGAGCAGGGCATGCAGAATTTCGACGACGCGCTGCTCGATCTGTACAAGGCCGGCACGATCACGCTCGAAGAAGCGATGTCGCATGCCGATTCACGCGCCAATCTCGAAGCCAAAGTCAACTTCGGCGGCTAGAAGCACGCAACCACCCCAGTCCACTCCCCCCACCCCCAATGCTCCCTGACGCGCACGACCCGGCACGACGACGCGCTGCCGCGAATGCGTTCTCGCTCAATCTCCCTCGGTCGAATCGGGCTCCGCTGGCTTTGGCGTCCTGCGTCGCTGCGCTGCGCACGACGCTTGAACGCATTCCCGACATCACGCTCGTCCGGCCAAGACGCGTTCAAGGCGCGATTTGGCGTGTTTGTCGGCGAGACCTAAAGCGAGCGGCATACAACGAAGTGCATTGACTTTCGCCATGTTGGCGCTTGCTATCAACGCGAGCAGTCCGCCGAAGAATGCGCCGAAGCGTGCCGATCTGCGGATGCCGCGCGCGTTTGGGGGTGTTGGGGGTAGAGGGGTCAGGAGTCCCAGATGACCGTGGCGGCGTCGAAGACCGGGCCGTCGACGCAGACGCGTTTCATGGCGGGACCGTCGGGAGTATCGACAAGCACCGTGCAGCCCGCGCAGCCTCCGACCGCGCAAGCCATGAATTCCTCGAGCGAGACCTGGCATGGCACACCGTAGCTTTGTGCCATGTCGGCGACTGCCTTTAACATCGGCGTCGGGCCACAGGCGAATATCCCGGTCCTGGCCAGTTCCCCGGCATCGAGGTTTGCGAGCCAACGGTCCGCGAGTTCGGTGACATACCCGCGATAGCAGCCATCGAACCCGGCCAGACTTGCGAGGCGGCTCGGTACGTTCCAGTCGTCCATCAGCGCCATCGAGCTCGTAACGTCGTCGTCAATTCCCGGCACAGGCAAATCCGCCCTGCCGACCGCAAACGGAAACGGAATCTCCGAGCCGAGAACAGCGACAGGCCGCCACCCCGAGCCGTCTTTTCGCAACGAGTCCGCGAGGAATACCATTGGCGGAATGCCGAGGCCGCCGCCGATCAGGAGCGTGTTCGGCCGCTCGGGCGCGGGCCGAAAGGGCCGACCAATCGGGCCAAGCACACTGACGATGTCGCCGGGAACCTTTTTTGCCAGGAGATCCAACCCGCCGCCGAGCACCTTGTAAAGTACCTCGATGCTGTCATCCACGACGCGCATGATCGACAACGGCCGGCGCATCGGCAGCGTCTCATCACAACTCACGTGCACGAAACTGCCTGGTTCGGCGGCTACAGCGCATCTCGGCGCACGAATACGCGTGACGTATTGGTCCGCGGGCAAGGCTTCACAAGCCAATACCTCGCCGTCTTCGACGCAGATGGTGTTGCGGTTTCGTTGCGCATGCTTTTGCGCCGTACTGGTCAACGGCTCTGCAGCGATTTGCTGACACGTGCGAGGACGGCCATGCGAACGGCGACGCCGTTCGTGACCTGCTCGGTTATTACCGATGCCGGGCCATCGGCAACGGCGGCCTCGATTTCGACGCCGCGATTCATGGGCCCCGGATGCATTACGATCGCATCGGGTTTCGCGCGTTTCATGCGCGCCAGGCTGACTCCGAAATCGGCGAAGTACTCATCGGGGTCCGGAATGCAGTCGAGATTGCCAATGCGTTCGCGTTGAATTCGCAGCGCCATGACGACATCGGCGTCGCATAGCCCTTCATCGAGATTGTCGACGATCGTGGCGAACGGCATTTCGTCTGCATCGGGTGCCATCGCCGGCGGAGAGACCAGCCGCAACTCACCGACACCCAGCGTGTGGAGGCCCTGCGCAGCCGAGCGCGCGACACGCGAATGGGCGACATCACCCACGATGGCCACAATCAGATTCTCGAAGCCGCCCTTGTGCTGCCGAATAGTCAGCAGATCGAGCAGCCCTTGTGTCGGATGTGAGACGTCGGCCTCGCCGGCATTGAGGATGCTGACATGTTCGCTGACGTGCCGGGCGATATACAGGGGGACTCCGGCACTCGCGTCCCGCACGACCATGATATCGACTCGCATTGCCTCGATCGTTTGAATTGTGTCGAGAATGCTTTCGCCCTTCCTGCGCGACGATGTGTTGACGTCGAGGTTCAGGACATCGGCGCCAAGGCGCTTGCCCGCAAGATCAAACGAGGCCCGTGTGCGCGTGCTTGGCTCGAAAAACAGGTTTGCGACCGTGCGCCCGGCGAGTGCGCGACTGCGCACGGGCATTGCACCCGGAGGGCCAAGGTAGCGCACAGCGTCGTCGAGTATATCGATGAGCAATGACTTTTCGAGGCCCTTGAGGGTCAGCAGGTGCCGCAGTCTGCCCACATCATCCAGTTGCAGGCTGACGTGGGTTTCGGTGTCGAAAACAGGTTCAGGCGATGGCATGGCGGGGCAAGTTTACGGGCATCGCGTTGTGCATGCTATTCGCGACAGGACAGATATCGCTCGGCGATGAAAACGGCCGCTGCACTGTCGATCGTTTCTTTGGAGATTCGCCCGCGAGTGCCTGCCTGACGCGCGTGCTTGAGCGCCTGCTCGGCCTCGATCGACGTATAACGTTCGTCAACCGTCTCTATTGGCAGTTCGTGGCGGCCAAGCTCGGCAATGAAAACGTCGACGGCGGCGGCGATGTCGCCGCGGCGGCCGTCGGTGTGCAGAGGCATGCCGACGACGATTGTCGCGGGCCGCCATTCGTCAATGATTGCCGCGATTTTGTGATGGTCAACGCCTGCGTCGCTGTTGCCGACAACGCCGATGGGCGTCGCTGAGCGCGTCACACTCTGACCGATCGCGACCCCGATCCGGCGCAGGCCGAAGTCGAAAGCGATGATCGTCTCCGGCGCGCGGCTTTCAGGCGTGTCCGGCATCGGGCGAAATTCGGCTGATGTCGATGCCGAGCGTGCGCGCTGCCGCGGACCAGCGATCCGGGAATGGCAGGTCGAAGACGATATTCGACGTTGCAGGTACATTGAGCCAGGAGTTTGCGAGCATCTCTTCTTCCAGCTGCCCCGCCTCCCAGCCTGCATAACCTAACGCGACCAGCGATTTCTCCGGCCCGTGGCCCGTCGCCATGGCGTCGATGACGTCGCGTGACAGGGTCAGGTGGATGTCGCCGGAGACGGCAAGCGAGTTTGCGAACGAGGGGCCGGGTTTGTGCAGGACAAAGCCGCGTTCAGGGCCGACCGGCCCGCCCATCAATACCGGGTCTTTCGAGATGAGGGAATCGGCGCCGTCGACGTCCAATTGCCGGAAGAGGCCGCCGAGATTCAATGCCAGTGGGCGATTGATGACAATGCCGAGTGCCCCCTGACCGTTATGCTCGCATATCAGGGTTACAGTGCTGTTGAAGTTCGGGTCCGCCATGCCCGGCATCGCAATCAGCAGTTGATTGGTCAGCAAACCAGTGTCTTCCATGCTTGCAGTATCGGCTCTCGCGGTGTTAGGTACAACCGCAAGAGTGGATCGGGCTGACTATCGTTGCGTGACACTCGCTGTCGATGGCACGAGATTTTCGCTGAATAGCCACTTGTACGCGAAACGCAATCTATCGTACTCCGCCCGGATTTCCGGCGGGAACGGGTCAAACGGCGATGCGTGTCGCAGGATGTCGAGCGCAGCCTGGTCGAGGACTCTTGAGCCGCTCGACTTGCGGATAATGACCTCAGCAAGCTGACCTGATGCGTCGATGCTGACCTCGAGCGTCGGGCTGCCTGTCAGGTCCTCGAGCGGGCCCAATTCGGGGAAGTATTCGATGCCGACAGCCTCGATACGGCGCTTCCAGGTATCCAGATAGGCGGCAATCGTCGACTCCCGGGTGTCGGCGCTGATAATCAGCTGACGCGGGTCATCGTCATGAATCATCAGCGTCGCCTGCTCCTCCTGTGGCAGCGGCAATGTGATTTCGAGGCCCGATTCCAGCGCCATCGCTGTGCTGTCGTCGGGCTGCGGCTCGGTGCGCGGGTCGTCATTGACCTTGTGCTCCTGCTCCATCCGGGTCGCCAGCAACTGATCGGCCGACCGCTCGTGCGACGTTGACTCGACCGCGTTTTTGCCGTCTTCGGTGCCGATATTGTCGACCGGTGCAGTGCTCTGCAGTGGTGCGGATGGGCGAACCTGCTCGCTGGTATTGCCGCCGCCTTGCTGGCTTGCCTGCGCCAGGTATTCGGCGCGGTCCGGACGGTCAATGCGCTGGTCAGGATCGGCGACAATCGTAACTTCCAGGGATATCGGCGCGGCGAATTCGTCGCTCAAAGCGGCATTGAAAGTCACGCCGATTATCAGGATGCCGTGAATCAATGCCGAGAGAAACAACATCGCCGGGAGCCGGTCGGGTGCCGGTTCTGATACGAGGCGTAATTCGTCGATCGAATTCGTATTCAGGGCTATGTCGGCCATAGTCTAAAGGGGCAAGCTTGCGCGAATGATCCGCTATTTCTGTCAGTTAAACAAGGGCTTATATGCAATGGAGTGTAGCCGCTCACGCGTCCCGCCGGTGAGACGGCGGTCACTGATCGAGTGTAATCGTTCACGCAGGCGGCGGGTGACATGGCCGTCACTGACGAAGTGCAATCGCGCACGCATCCCGCTGGTCAGGTGCATGTCACCGGATGCATCGATCAGGAGTGCATAGTCGATGTCGAGCGCCTTGCAGAGGGCATCAAATTCGTCGGCACCGCCGACCATCATTGCGGTTGCGGCAGCATCAGCGAGCAGCGCATCTTCGTGAACCACCGTGACTGACACGGTATGAGTCACCGGAAAACCCGACGACGGGTCCAGAATGTGCGTGTAACGGCGGTCGCCGATTTCCACGAAGCGCTCGTAGTTGCCGGATGTCACGATGGTTTCGCCGCTTGCGGCGTCGAGGAACGCGATCGGGCTGTCCGCGGTCGGCGCACGAATGCCGACCCGTGCGCGCCGCTCGTGCACGTTGCCGATCACGGTCAGATCACCGCCCAGGTTGATGATTGCGTTGTTGATGCCCTGTTGCCGGAGGAGTGCAATGCCGTCATCGAGCAGCGCACCCTTGGCAATGCCACCGAGGTCTATTTTCACCGACGTCGACTCGCTGCTGACGCGATTTCCATCCCACAGGAGGCGCCTGGCTCCCGGTTGCTGCGCGAGCAGCGCAGCAATATCGGCATAGGAGGGTATCGCGTCGGGCGAATTGCTCAAGTCGTCGAGGCCCCAGAGTTCGGTCAACAGACCCAGGCCCGCGTTGAAACGGCCGTTCGACGCGGCTTCGATTTCTGCCGCACGCCTTATCACGTCGGCGAGCCGCGCAGACACCGCAATTTTCGACCCGCTCGCGATCGCGGCATTGATTGACTGCAATTCACCGGGTGCCCACGGATACCAGTGGTGTCCGGCGTCCGCGTAATACGATTCCAGCAGTTCCGCGGCGACGCTTGCCTGCTGCGGCGTTACAGCGTAGAGAGTCAGCGACACATCGGTGCCGAGCGCAAAAAATTCGTAGCGGATGTCGTTCGGCTGCGGCGAGCAGGCGGCACAAAAAAGCGCAAGACTCAAGACGTAGCCAGGCAACCTCCGCAATAAATTGATCAGCGCTCCCCTGATTTCAGCCTGGTTTGGCTAAGCCAGCTCTGCATCGATTGCGTCGAACAGCAGGCCGGCGATATTCAGACCGAATTGCCGATCAATCTCGCGTATGCCGGTCGGGCTTGTTACGTTCACCTCGGTGAGGTAGTCACCAATGATATCGATGCCGGCGAAAATGACGCCATGCTCTCGCAGCCGTGGACCGACCACATCACAAATTTGGCGGTCACGTTCTGACAGGGGTTGACCCTTGCCAACCGCGCCCGTGACGAGATTGCCACGATTATCGCCGGCAGGCGGAATTCGAGCGAGAGCGTAGGGTACTGCTTCGCCGTTAATGAGCAAGATGCGTTTGTCGCCTTGCTCGATTTCGGGGATGTATGCCTGCGCCATTGCGAATTTCCGGCCGAAATCGGTCAGCGTCTCAAAAATCACATTGGCGTTCTTATCCCCCTTCCTGACGACAAAAATCGATCGGCCGCCCATGCCGTCAAGCGGTTTGACGACGATCTGTCGCAGATCTTCGAGAAAGGATCGCAAGTCGTCCATGGAGCGCGTGATCAGGGATTGCGGTGTGCAGTCCGGAAACCACGCTGTGTAGGCCTTTTCGTTCATGTCGCGCAGAGCTTGCGGGCGATTGACAACGAGTGCGCCGGCGTCCGCTGCCCGGTCGAGAATATACGTCGTATAGATGTACTCCATGTCGAATGGGGGATCCTTGCGCATAAGGATGACATCCAGATCGCCCAGCTTGAGCTCGCTCTCTTCCGCGATTTCGTACCACGAGTCAACGTCGTCGCGAACCCGCAGTCTGCGGCCGCGGCCGACGGCTTCACCCGAGCAAAGCCTGAGGTCAGCCTGTTCGAAATAATGAATCTCGGCGTTGCGCCGCTCGGCCTCGAGCAACATCGCAAGAGAACTGTCTTTCTTCGGCGTGATCGATTCGATGGGATCCATCACGATGCCAACGGAGAGCGGACTGTTTGCCATCGTTCGTGCCGGTTTCTTTCCTGGTCAGGTAGCGCACGACTATACAGTGAGGCGACGTCCCGAAGTACTGGCGGCGACGCGTTCCGGCGGCAGGCGCCGATCACTTCGGCGCCTGCCCGAGCGCGTTGTTCACGTCCGTCAATGCAATTGCAAGCCACGGTTTTCCGGACGATTCTGGCGTCTGTGGCGGGCGTCGTAGCGGGACTTATGTCAATATGGTACAAGTCGCTCTTGTTGACGGATCCACGGTGATGCGCCGCTCTGAATCGGTCGTCAGGGAAGTGGAACAACCAATCGCCAGGATCAACGATCGCGAGGAAATCCGGTGTCTAGCAGTGCATCTCGAAGTCTGAATGGCCTCAAGATTCTCGTCGTGGACGATAGCAAGACGATACGCCGAACGGCCGAGACGCTGCTGACGAAGGAAGGCTGTCAGGTCTTCACCGCAATCGACGGTTTCGATGCGTTATCAAAAATCGCGGATCACCACCCGGACCTGATATTTGTGGATATCATGATGCCCCGTCTCGACGGCTATGAGACGTGCTCACTGATCAAGCACAACAAGATTTTCAAGTCAACGCCGGTCATCATGTTGTCGAGCAAGGATGGCTTGTTCGACAGGGCGCGCGGTCGACTTGTCGGATCGGAGCAGTACCTGACCAAGCCGTTCACCAAAGATGAGTTACTGGGGGCGATAACCAGTCAGATCGGGTAACAGCAAGGCGACTGACGTCGGCCGCGCTGATGGCAGGATAAGTAACCGGAGGCCGCAGAGGGGTACACAGATGGCAGTTGTTCTCATCATCGATGATTCGCCAACCGAGCTGCACCTGTTTCAGAATATGCTCGAAAAAAACGGCTTTGAAACACTCGTTGCCGATAGCGGCGAGTCGGGCTTGCGGCAGGCGCGGACGTCGCACCCGGACTGCATTCTGATGGATGTCGTCATGCCCGGCATGAACGGATTTCAGGCGACGCGAAAACTGAATCGGGATCCTGCAACGTCAGGCATACCGGTCATCATTGTTACGAGCAAGGATCAGGCGACAGACAAGATATGGGGAATGCGTCAGGGCGCGGTGGAGTACCTGGTCAAGCCAATTGGCGAGCAACAGTTGGTGGCAAAAATTAATGCGGTAACGGCCGCCTGAATGAGTAAGTCGGTCAAGCTCGCAACGCTGGTTACACAACCGTTCGAGTTGCTCCTCGAGATTGAGCGACGCAGTGCCCATGCGCAATCGGGTGTGGGCGGTTCGCCCCTGCCGGACGAATGGGTCGGAATCGGTTTTCGCATCGGCGAGGAGCAATTTGTCGTAAGCCGTGACCAGGTGAGAGAAGTGCTGAAATTGCCGGAATCGATGACGCGCGTCCCCGGCGCGCGACGCTGGTTGCTGGGCATCGCGAATTTGCGTGGACACTTGTTGCCGCTCATCGATATCAAGCTGTTGCTCGGCAGCGGACGGACATCACTGAGGCGCACGACCCGTGTCATCTCAGTCAATCACCGGGAGATACCGGCGGGCCTTGTCGTCGATGAGGTCCAGGGGTTCCGCCGGTTTTCGAACCAGGAATTTTCCGAGGAATTGCCACAGACGATTGTGCGCTGCGACCGCTTCCTGACAGGAGCCTATCGGCGAAGTGACGAGACATGGCCGATTTTGAACCTGTTCGAGTTTGTTGAAAGCAACGTGTTCTTGCAAGCAGCAGAAGAATGATCCACCGATGATCGGTATGCCGTCAATATCGCCTTGACGGAGTACCGTCGTCGACAACATCGAACGCAGACTATTTATTGAGTCACGAACCATGGCCAAGGAAACTGACACAACATTCATATTTCGAATCGTGGCAACGATCATTGTCCTGTCGCTGATTGCCGCGGGTAGCGTCGTGTACCTGCACTATGCCAGTGTCGATCCCGCGGCAACAAATCTCGCTGACACGAGCCTGTTGAGTCGTTTGTTGGTCATTTCATGGGTGCCGCTCGGATTGATGGGCTTCGCCGTCTTGCTCGTCGGTGGCCTCATAATTCTGAACATACGCATGGCAGTTTTCGAACGCACGGCGAAGGATCAGGCGGAGCAGAATGATCGCAACCAACAGGCCATCCTGAGGCTACTCGATGAAATGGGCAGCCTCGCGGACGGTGACCTGACCGTGGAGGCGACCGTGACCGAAGATATCACCGGTACGATCGCCGATTCATTCAATTTCGCCATCGAAGAATTGCGCAAGCTCGTGACGACGGTCAACAAGACTGCAATCATGGTCGACTCTGCGGCCAAGCAGACCAAGAATTCGGCGGCGCACATGTCGCGTGCCGCCGAAAATCAGGCCAGGGAAATCAAGGCCGCGACCGAGTCGATCGCATCGATGGCCGCGTCGATTGAAGAGGTGTCCGGCAATGCCGAGCGCTCTTCCGATGTCGCCCGGCATTCGGTGGAAGTCGCACATAAGGGCGGCGAGGCCGTACGCCGCACGATTGATGGCATGAACACGATTCGCGAAACAATTCAGGATACTTCGAAACGTATCAAGCGGCTCGGCGAGAGTTCGCAGGAAATCGGCAACATCGTTGAACTCATCAACGACATCGCGGAGCAGACCAATATACTTGCGTTGAACGCATCGATTCAGGCGTCCATGGCCGGCGAAGCCGGCCGCGGTTTTGCTGTCGTCGCCGATGAAGTCCAGCGGCTGGCCGAGCGCTCGACGAATGCAACCAAACAGATTGAAGTGCTCGTCAGGACGATTCAAGCCGATACGAAGGAGGCTGTGGTTTCAATGGAGCGCAGTACGACAGACGTCGTTGGTGGCGCGTTGCTTGCGGAAAACGCTGGTGCGGCGCTTGACGAAATCGAGCAGGTATCCAATCAGATTGCAAGTCTTGTGCAAAATATTTCGAACTCTGCAAGACAACAGGCAGAAGCGGCGGCCGACGTGATGAAACGAACGACGCGACTGCGTGAAATAAGCCAGCAAGCCGGCAAAGCGACTACGGCAACTGCGGCGGCGATTTCCAAGCTATCGGAATTTGCATCGCAGCTCAGGACGACCGTTGCCGGCTTCACGTTGCCGGAAGAGCCGGCGCAGACCACCGTATTGCCGGCGGCCCCTCCGAAGGCCGCAGGCGGTCAGGCCGGAAAACAGGCAACCGCAGGCGCGGCCGCTCCGAAAGCAGCCAGCGGTAGCGCCGGAAAACAGGCAACCGCAGGCTAACAACGACCCGAATCGATGACGGGCGAAACCGGCATGACTGAGCAACGACTGGACGAACGCATCGTCGAAGGTCGGGTCAATGTGCTCGCTATCGTCAGTGACGAATTGACGGAGACGATTCGCAACGCCCATCTTGCGCTCGAGGATTGTGTTGACGGGCGCGGCGGCTCCCGGGCACTCGTGCGTGCGGGCGAGTTGCTGCATCAGGTCCGCGGGGCGTTGCAGCTCACGGAGACCTACGGCGCAGCACTGCTGGCCGAGGAAATGGAGTTCGTCTGCAAGTACCTCGCCACTTTGCGGGCGGGCAAGGGGCGCGACGACGGGCTCGATGCGCTGACGCGCGCGATGGTGCAATTGCCCGCGTACGTCGATCGCCTGCTGGCTGGCGGTCGCGACATTGCACTCGTGCTGTTGCCGATGCTCAATGACCTGCGGGCGGCACGCGGCGAGCCGTTATTGTCGGAAGGCACGTTGCTGCTGCTGAATTTGTCGCCGGACCGAAGCGGAGCAAAAGCCAAGCCGCGAAAAAGCAGTGGCGAGGATCCCGTAGCGGTAGCCACCCGCCTGCGGCCGAAGTTTCAGCTCGCGCTGCTCGGGTGGATCAAAGGTGGTGACGTGAAGCGCCATCTCGAAACCCTGGCTACGGCCGCCGCGGCATTTGAGCGCTCTGCCACGCGTGACGATATCCATCAATTGTGGTGGATAACCGGCGGCGTCCTCGAGTCGCTGCAAAACGGCGGGCTCGAGACATCCGTCGCACTGAAGCGTTTGCTCGGCCAGGCCGATCGGCAGATCAAGCGCCTCATCGATGACGGCGCTGCCGCTTTCGATGCGAATCCTGTCGATGATCTGTTGAACAATCTCCTTTTTTACGTCGCACGGTCGACTACTGCCGGCAAGCGCATCGGTGAGATTCGTGCTGCATTCAACCTCGCCGAGTTGCTGCCGGGCGACGAGCAGGTAGAACTTGCTCGCGAGGCCCTGTCGGCGCCCAGCATCAAGTTGATGAAGACGGTTGCGGCGGCAATCAAGGAAGATCTGAGCCGGGTTAAGGACGTGCTCGACATTTTTGTCCGTACCGGCATGAACAAGTCTTCGGATCTCGTGCCCCAGCTCGAACTCCTCAAGAGGATCAGCGATACACTCGGCGTGCTTGGGCTGGGCGAACTGCGCACGGATATCGATGGTGAGATCGACAGGCTCAAGTCTGTCGTCGAACAAGGTGGCGTCGCCGACGAGCAGACCATTCTCGACATCGCCACAACGCTGTTGCGCGTCGAGGATCGACTCGATCATCAATTGATCAAACTCACTGCCCCAAGGGACGAGGCCCCACCTCAACCGACAGCGGATATGCCGCCCCAGGAAGCGGCCGACTACATGCAGGTTGCTGAGTCGGTGATGCGCGAATGCATCATCAACCTGGCGCGCATCAAGGAAACGATCAGCCAGAGCCTGACGTCCAAGGCGCCGTCGCAGGGGCTGGACAGCCTGCCGTCGCTGATCCGGGGCATCACGGCCGGCTTGATGATGCTGAACAAGTCGCGTGCGATGGAAGTCGTTGAGCGGGTCGGCAAGCTGATCATGTCAATGCTCAAGGCCGGAGGCCCGTCACGCCTGACACAGAAGGAGACCGACCGACTCGCCGATGCGATTGTCAGCATCGAGTACTACATGGAAACGGTGAAGGCCGGGCGCGCGGAGCCCTGGTACATGCTCGACAATGCAGAATTGTGCCTCACCGTGTTACGCGACGTCGAGCAGCGGCTGATGCAAGAAAAACCGGGCGATTCACGGGCTGCGACCACGCTGAAAATTCCGCTGGCAGACATCGAGGCACGGGTACTCACGGATGCCGCGAGCGCCGATTCGATGCAAGCAACCGACGTGATGCCGCTGGCCGTCGTGGCGCGGGATGCCGAGCACATCGATCCCGAATTACTCGAGTTGTTCATCGAAGAGGCGAAAGAGGAGGTGGCGTCCATCAAGCGCACGTTGCCGACCTGGTGCGAGTCGCCCGACGACATGGAGATTCTGATTACGGTTCGGCGATCATTTCATACGTTGAAAGGCAGTGGCCGCATGGTCGGCGCAGAGCGCATCGGCGAATACTGCTGGAGTATCGAGGGCCTGCTCAATCGTTTGATCAACCGGACCCTGGTGCGGACGCCGCCAATGGTGGAATTCATACTCGAAGCGGCGGCTGCCGTACCCGAGTTGATCGAGCAGCTCGAAGTTGGATCCGAGCCGACGGCCGACATCAGTTTACTCATAATGCGGGCGAACGCTTTCGCGGAGGGCGATCCGAATGCCGCCGTGCTGACCATCCAGAAGACCGGCGAGGCAGCAGAAGACGAACCGCCGGGGCTGGAGATGGACCCGGTCCTGCTCGATATCTTCTCGAAAGAAACGGCTGGGCATATCAAGGTTATCGATGACTATCTCGCAGCCTGTGAGGGGCATTCGCCGCCTTTCGACGTCACCGACAAACTTCATCGTGCCTGCCACACTTTGCATGGCAGCGCGAACATGGCCAATGTCGAGCGTGGTGTCGCAGTAACGGCTGTGCTGAATCGATTCGTGCGGCGCGTTTACGATTACAAAATCGGTTTTCAACAATCGGGTGTCGATGCGTTACGTGCTGTAGCCAAGGCGATTGCGGCGATCGTCAAGGATATCAACCGGCCGATTCCCAAGCGCGTTGATTACACCGCGCTTATCGAACACGTGTCGCGGCTCGCCGATGCCGTGCAACCGGCGGGTAGACTGGATCCGCCGCCAGAGCCGACTCCGGTCGCGGCGCGCGATGATGACCGCGACGTGGTGCAAGCCGAGGCAGCCGAAGCGGAGCCCGCTGAGGCGGAATATGACGCCGAGATTGCGGCAATATTCACCGAGGAGTCGGCGGAGTTGCTCGAGGCAACGGACAAGGCGTTTGGCGAATGGTGCGAGGCAAAAGATACGCGGCAGTCCGTCGAAGAACTCAAACGTAACCTGCATACCCTCAAGGGCGGTGCGCGCATGGCCGGAATCACTGCGATGGGGAATCTCAGTCATGAACTTGAAACGCTCCTGATATCCGTGGACGAGGAACGTGTCAAGGCGACGCCGGCCGTGGTGGCCTTGTTGCAGAGGAGCATTGACGAACTGCATCGCATGCGTGACACGGTTATTGCCGGCAAGCCAGTCAAGTCCGCCGCTGTTCTTGAGAGGAGTATTCAGCAGGCGAATGCCGGTTTTGAAGTTGCGGATGACGCGGACGTCGAAGTGAGCCCGGCACAAGCGGATGTCGAGCTGGCCGAGCCCGGAGAATTCACGATTGAACCCGAAGATACGATCAGCATGGTCATCATCGACGCGCCGCTCGTCGATGAACTGACCACGGCTGACAGTGCAAATCAGGAAGCCGAACCCGAATCCGGGCTGAAATCGGATGTTCAACCCACGGCCGCGGCCGACTCTGCGCTGACGCTGGAACCAGAAACAGAGCCGGAACCGGTGCTACTCGCGGTGCCCGAAGAAGAAGCGGAGCCCGATGCGCAGCCCGAAGTGGAAGTCAGGGCCGAGCCGGAATTTGCGGCCGAAGCCGACGTCGCGCCGAAGTCTGCGGCAGAGCTGCCGGCCGCGGGGCCGCGGGCGGCGGCGCCGCCCGACGCGCGTCAGGAGTTTGCGCGCATCGATGCCGACCTTCTCGAGGACCTGCTGAACGCGGCCGGTGAGATAAGCATCTACCACTCTCGTTTGAGTCAGCAGATCAGTTCGATCGAATTCAATGTCGAGGAGTTCGAGCAGACCGTAACGCGTCTGCGCGAGCAATTGCGCAGGCTCGAAATAGAAACCGAAGCACAGATCATGCATAGCCACCAGGACACGATGGTTGCGCGTGACTTCGATCCGCTCGAACTTGATCGCTACTCCAATCTTCAGCAGCTGACGCGAGCGCTTGCAGAGTCCGCCAACGATCTCGACAGCCTCAAGGACCTGCTGCAGTCGGTCACGGTGGAGGCCGAAAGTCTGCTTGTACAACAATCGCGTGTCACAGCCGAGTTGCAAGACGGGCTCATGCGAACGCGCATGGTGCCATTCGAGCGGCACGTGCCGCGTCTGACGCGGCTGGTGCGGCAGGTTGCTCTGGAAGTGAATAAGCGTGTCGAACTGGCCGTCGAGGGTGCCTCGGGCGAGCTTGATCGGCAGGTTCTGGACAAGATGTTGTCGCCGTTCGAGCATATGCTGCGCAACGCCGTGATCCACGGGATCGAAGCGCCGGAGGTGCGGCAGGCAGCGGGCAAGTCGGCGACGGGCCGCATCACAATTCGCCTGCGTCGCGAAGGCGCTGAAATAGTCATCGACGTGGCCGACGACGGCGCCGGTATCAACGTGGACGCCATACGGCGTAAAGCCTACGAACTGGACATGCTGAAACCGGATAGCAAGGTCACGGACGAAGAAATCATGGAGTTGATTTTGACTCCGGGATTTTCGACTGCCGGAGAAGTCACGCAATCGGCAGGGCGCGGTGTGGGTATGGACGTTGTCGCCAACGAAATAAAGAAGCTGGGCGGCTCGCTGCGCATTTCCTCGGTGACCGGTCAGGGGACCAATTTTACGGTCCGGTTGCCGTTCACGCTCGCGATAACCCAGGCACTCATTGTTCGTACCGGCGACGAAGTGTACGCGCTGCCGCTGCCATCAGTAGAGGGCGTGGCCCGAATTCCTCGCGCGGAGCTCGAAAATCTGCTGAATCAATCGGATCCGAGCTACGACTACGGCGAGCAAAGCTATCGATTCCGCCACCTGGGCATGTATCTCGGTGGTCAGGCAGCGCAGCTCCCGCGCGACGATTCGTTTATTCCGGTCATACTCGTGCGCGCCGGCAATTTTTCCGCCGCGTTGCTGACAGACGAAATGCTCGCGAGCCGCGAAATTGTCGTCAAGTCTGTCGGGCCGCAGCTCGCCAGTATCCGTGGCATCGCGGGCGCGACGATACTCGGCGACGGCCGGATTGTACTCATCCTCGATATCAACGCGCTGGTGCGAACCGGCGCTCCCGTTGTTGAAATCAAGAAAGTTGCTCCGGCTCCTGTTGACGAGCGGCCACTTGCACTCGTGGTCGACGATTCGATTACGGTGCGTCGAGTCACCGAACGTTTCCTGCAGCGACACGGCGTACGGGTTATCACGGCGAAGGACGGGCTTGATGCAATCGCGCTGCTGCAGGACAACAAGCCGGATATCATTTTGCTGGACATCGAGATGCCACGTATGGACGGCTACGAATTCGCGTCATACGTGCGCAACGACGAGCGTTTTGCTGATGTGCCGATCATTATGATTACATCGCGTGTCGGCGATAAGCATCGCGCGCGTGCGATTGAACTGGGCGTCAACGATTACCTGGGTAAGCCGTATCAGGATGAGCAATTGCTCGAGGCGATCGAGCGGCAATTCGAGGAAATAGGGATCACCTTGTCGTGAGCGAAGAAGCAGAAGAGCTGTACAGCTTGCTGGTACCGCTGTCGGAAGAACGCCTGATCGTGCCGCGAACTTGCGTCGCCGAAGTCGTGCGTTACTCGAAACCGGATCAGGAGGCCGGCGCGCACAGCTGGATGCTGGGCACGACGAACTGGAACGGTCGGTTACTGCCAGTGGTGTCGTTTGAAGGTGCGCTCGGCAAGGAAATTCCCGCCGTGACCGGACGCACACGCATTGTCGTCTTCGTCGCGACGACCGGACAACTCAAAACCGGATACTTTGGTGCATTGACGCAGGGGTTTCCGCAACTCGTTCGCGTGAATCGCGATGTCCTGAAGCTGGATTCAACAGAAGGCTGGCCGGAGACGGCGCCCGTGTTGTGCCGTGTGAAAATGATCAACGAGTACCCGTTGATTCCGGACCTCGAGAAGCTTGAGGAAATGCTGGCACGGAACTCGCTGCAGGCGTGAGGTTCGTGTCCCGCGCACTGGCTGATTCGTCAGCAGCTCATGTCACCCCAATACCCCATTCGGTCAGCACCGGTATGACGCGCTTGACGCCGAGTTCAGTTGCCTTTTGTACGACGAAGTCCATACGCTCGCCGCGTGAGATTCCCTGCACCAGGTGATCACGCAGGCGCGATTCTGTCGCATAATCATTTTCGATGTTTCTGGGCATCCGAGGAAGTCCGGTAGCCTAGCTAAAAGCCCGATTGTATGAGGAATAATCGCTCCAGTACCGTCTAAGAACATCTGTTTACAGCCGAGATAAATGAGGGTATCGTTGCGGGTATCAAATAGTATAATCATCCTTTGCTCAAAATAGTCCCTGAACGTGCCTTATTTCAACACATGTACAAAAGAGGATACCCATATGTCGCTTACAGATACCCGCATAAGGCAAGCCAAGCCCAAGGACAAGGCGTACAAGCTTTCGGATGGTGCTGGCTTGCACCTGGAGGTGCGTCCAACAGGGGCGAAGCTATGGCGTCTAAGATACCGACTGGCGGGAAAGGAGAATGTCTTCGCCATTGGCCGGTATCCGGAATTGGATTTAAAGGGGGCACGGTCGGACCGCGATGCAGCGAAGAAGATCATCAAGGAAGGCGTGCATCCATCACACAAACGCAAGTTGGATCGAATCCATCAGACTAGTGAGCACTCCAATTCGTTCAAGGCTGTCGCTGACGAATGGCTAGAGCGCAATGCAGAGAAGTGGACCGCCAGAACGTACAAGCAAAGGCAAAAAGTATTGGAGAACGATGTCTTTCCACATATTGGTTCTCTGCCGGTTAGTCAGGTCACCCCCGCACACGTATTGGCCATCATTCAGCGTGTCGAGAAGCGTGCACCAGCAATGGCCGTAATTGTGAATCAAGCTATCGGGGCGATTTGTCGCCTTGCAGTTGTAACTCTCAGGTCTGATATTGACCCTACCGCGCCGTTGCGAGGCTCGCTAAAGCCTTGGCAGACCCAACACCATAAACCCCTTACCGCATCGGAGCTTCCTGCATTTCTCCAAGCGGTAGATGATTACCCTGGACAGTTCGGCAACAAGACTGCATTACAAATTATGCTGCTAACTCTAGTACGTACAACTGAACTAATTGAAGCTAGGTGGGACGAGTTTGATCTGGAACAAGGGCTTTGGACGATCCCTGCCGATAGGATGAAGAGCCGCGAGGCGCATCGAGTGCCACTGTCAGATCAAGCAGTTGATCTACTAAATAGGTTGCATGGTGTGTCCGGCCATAGAGAGTTTCTTTTTCCGAACCGATCAGACCCAAGAAGACCAGCATCACGCGGAGTTTTGTGGAAAGCTGTCGCCAGCCTCGGCTACGCAGGCAAATTCTCTCCACATGGCATACGCGCCACCGGGTCAACTATGCTTAATGAAATGGGTTTTCGTGCAGACGTAATTGAACGTCAACTGGCACATACGGAACGCAACAAGGTGCGTGCAAGTTATAACCAAGCGGATTATCTTGATGAGCGCAGGCAGATGATGCAGACATGGGCTGACTTTATTGACGCTCAAGCGGATGGCGGTAACGTTACAATTGGAAAGTTCGGCAAGGCATCACAAGCCGGATAGTTGAGTTAAGCCAGGGCTAGGGGGCACCCGAAAAGCCGGACACCTTCACCGGCCTGCCCAGGCTTTCTATGAAGGGCGCTAGAAGGGGCGCAAATGGAAAGTCCTCCAAACTGGGTACCGACAGGCGTAATCACCCACTTCCGAAATCTTGATCAACAAAATAAAGACTTGCATGATTTTGGCGTGGCGCAAGTGGATATTGAAGCTCTCCGTAGATGTATCTATTCGACAAGTTTGGAGAAAGCTTGGGATGCAATAAGCAGCAGGTCAGATAAGTGCGATCCTGAGAAATTAGCCAAAATAATAATTAGGACTAGCTGGTTATCCCGGATGATTCAACACACGCCGACAACATCTGAAATTGCCGGATATGAGAAATTATCAAAAAAGGTACGGGACCTATTGGGCGATTTTGACGATGTAATCGACCCTTCAGCTATGGGACGACTTAATCCGTGGCTTGGAGAGGGACCACAAGATTATCTCGAGGACCTAGCAGAGCGTCTCGACGATGCTGCGAGCGGCTGTGCCAGTGTCCGACAGCACATAAAAAAATTTACCGGCAAGCCGAAGTCTAAGAGCGGGAAACAGACTTACGTAATCAGGCTTTTGTATCAAAATACACTTCGGCTATATGACCAACCGTTGCATGACGTGGTCGCGGCATTAGCTGGTGAGATTTTGGGTAATCCCGTTGATCCCGAGACAGCACGATCCATCTATAAGATCCCCAGAGACTAACGGCCAGTAATTCATTTGCTTACCCCGGAAGATTTTTTTGGTCTCCCAATATTTCTTTCCGGGGGAAGAATCCAGTTTGGATGCAAATTTTTCTGCCGGTTATATATTTCTTTTTCCGCTATATATTGGATGACCATGTTTAACAGCATCTGAGGAGGTGCAGACATGGCCACGACATTACTTAGACTTCCCGAAGTGAAATCCAAAACTGGAAAATCTCGATCAGCTATCTATGAAGGCATCAAAAATCGTACTTTTCCAAAGCCCGTCAAGATCGGCGTACGTTCCGTCGCGTGGATAGAGGCTGAAATAGAGGCACACAATCAAGCATGTATTGATGCGTCACGACAGGACGGTTCAGAATGATCATCCAACTCGATCCGAAGACCCGAATTAAGGGCACGGAGCGCGCCTGGGAATTGCAGCGACAACGAAACCACAAGGGCGGTACGAAGTGGGAGTCATACAAGTGGTTCACTACGTTCCGGTCTGCGTTGGAGGAGGCTGTACACCGCGAGATAAGGCTTCACCCTGCCCGCACCCTTGCTGATGCAATCGATGGCGTATCCGACGTTCTCCAAAAGTTCGAGAAACTGATACCGTCCGAGTATCGTTTGGCGAAATGAAGGACGGCGACCGCGACGGTCTTCCTCTCACCGAGGAGCCTGATGAAGGTGGCGGCGAGATAATTGGAAACTGTATTGTGATCCCTCCTGGCACTTATGAGGTCCGTTATATGTACTATGGGACCGGGCGTTTCCGAGACCAAGCCAAACTGACTGTGTACTGCGCTGTGATTAAGCCCGAAGATTATGCTGGGACACCATTAGAGCGTTTCTATAATGTTGACTCTCTGAAGGGTAAGCCGAAACGATACGGCGATTTTCGAGCTACTGCGCGAGGGGACCTTAATCGTGAGATCAGTTCCCTTATCGGCCCGGTGGGACGCCTTGATCGGGTAAGCCCATCGCGATTACGAGGGAAACGGATAGTCTGTGAGGTTGAGACAGTCGTGCAAGATCGAGACCGACGACCAATACCACATAGTCAACAGTACAGCTGCATCCGGCGCTTTGTGAAGATTTTGCCAGACGATGACTGGTGAGAATTATCTGCCATGCAATATCGCTACAGGCTATGTGGCAACTAACTTTGAACGCCATCCAACTAGGGGGGGTAAGGTAAGGGAAGGTTAGGCAGGGAAAGGTGAGGCTAGATTAGGTTACTTATAACCCTATTCTCATTACTACAATTGGAATTAACTGGATATGCACCTCTATAATTGCCTATCAGTTCACTTGTGAGTCGTGGCGTTTGGTTGACGTAGATTGAAAATACTCGGTCTGAATTTGTGTTGAGCAAGCGCCCCTTTTATGTCCGAACCTCTCCGAACCTCGCCACCCTTTATAAGCGCGAGCTACCGCAATCACTTGCACCCTTTTAGTGACGAAGTATGACGGAAGGATCGTCCCTTTTTGGGTTCGAACCTCTTCGACCAGCACTACCCTATAAGGCCTTGCACATCTTTGGATAGTGGCGTCCTTTTATGCCCGAACCTTACCGAACCTCGCCACCTTTTCGTGCCGAACCTTGCCGATTGCCGCGTCCTTTTTGGTGGCGAACTGTGGTGGACCCTGGGTGCCTTTTTCGTACCGAACCATACCGAACTAAACGTCCCTTTTTCGTAACGGACTGTAACGGTCCCTGCCATCCTCTGGCACCTTTTTAGGTTTGAACTTGTTCAACCGCTGGGTGCTTTTTGGTGCCGAACCTCGCCGCAGCCACCGTGGCGGTAAGTTATCCCGATTACCACGTTTCAGGGCACAACCACATAATGCCTTTCATTATTATCAACGCCGAGAGATTCCCATGCCTGTGAAAATGAAAATTCGGCATAGCGCTTCCCTGAGACAACCATCGCCGCAATCTCGATCATAAGCAAGGTTGATAGCTCCACTTCACGCCAATCCCGCCTAGCATCGCTGAAAGGCTGAAGTATTGCCCGGCAATGCCCAACATCCTTGTGCCAATATCGATAGCGTTTGCGGTGTGCGCCTTTCCAGATCGTCATGCGACGAAAGTCGCCAATCTCCGCAATGGTATCTGCCCATTGAAGGTGAATCGACTCGCTGACGCCGTCAAATGGCTCGGTACGTGCTGTCTGGACAATATTAACCAAATCGCCACGCTCACTAACGAGCGTTATTGCAAGATCGTCGTCGCGTGCTGATTCATTGCTCCAAACAAGCGTAATCTGCCAACGGTCGGGCAATATTCCCCAATGCAGGATATGTACCATAAGATCGATCCAGTGCCCAGCGTTACCACAGATTCTCGTTCCCTCAGCCGGTCGTCGATACCAATGATCGGCGGGTAATTGATGCCCCCAAATGAAGCACGATAGTGTCAACGGAACATCAGTTGCATCACACCAACGGCGTAATTCCCGTAACGCCCTAGAGAATGGTCGGCAATATCCGGCAAAAATCGGATGGCCGGTCTCACGTTGTGCAAGGCACAGCGCACGGAGCTGTTCACTGTTTACAGCCACGGGTTTCTCCACATAGACCCGCTTACCTGCGTGCAATGCGATGACCGAATAGCCCGCATGCGAGGCATGGTTGGAGGCGATATAAACAAGCTCCACTTCCTTTGCGCACAGCACCTCATCCGCCGTGGCGGCGATGGTCGGTACATCGTGGAAACGGGAAAAGCTAGCGGCTGCTGCATTATCCGGATCATAACAAGCGGCCAGACATGAACCTGCCTTTCGGTGCAAAAAGTATCCAATATTGGCAAACGCAAACTGCCCACAGCCGACGACACCGATTGAGCGGGAACCGCCTGATCGAATCCGAAAAAACATGCCTGGCGGTCGGATGCGGCCCATCACTTTATAAAAGGTACGAGCGATACCATAGATGCCCACAAAGCGAATCAACTTACGTAAGCGCGTGACGGTATCTGCAGTTGTCAGATTCCACACCATTGTGTCCTGATTATCGATTCGCACTACCGGGGGACTTTTTTCATTGGGTGCTTACGGCGGGGTTAATTTCCGCACAATCCGTTGTTCTTTTTTGTCGAGAAGGGATTTGTCGAGCCCTGTCCAAAACTGACTATAGTCTGTCTGGTTATAGTCTCGTATGGTTGCGGTGTCTTTCTCGATATGGAGTTTAGATGTGGATTCTCTCAGCTCACTCATCGTTCATGCCTAATTTTAGGACGTTAATACTGCGTTGGTTATGATGGGATGTTACTCAGTTTGCGAGCTCGACGCGAGTTCGGGTTCGAGGCTCAAGTCGATTTCCGAGAAGGGCTGCGGAAAACCGTCGACTGGTATGTAGAAACCCGTGAAGAGGCCAAGACCGTCGGCCCTTAGCCCGGCTTTTCCTCCCGGAGCTCAGCCTACGGCGACGTCTTCGACCACGCGAACCAATTGACGGAGCAGTCGTTACTGATTGAACTCCGGCGCCAGCTCCGCCTCGCTGAAAAACCTGCGTACGATGACAAATCCATCGCGTGCGTAGACGGCCAGCTGAGAATCGGTCAATTCGGTGCTCATGTCTTGTCATACTCCCTATCATTTTCTTTCAGCATACGAAAGAATTGCGGGACAAAGAAGGCGAAAATCACTATTGTCGGGGCAGCCAGTTTCAGATTGTGCCCCTTTTTGGGCAAGATTCTGACCTGTGAAATGCTGGTGACCAGCGAAATACCGAACGTCCGCTTTTGGCCGAAAGCAATGGTATGGACTCCTCCTCCCCTAAACGGCATCTAAGTGCCAGACTGGTAAGCGATACCACCAGTGAACGGAAAGGAGGAGTCACCATGAAGCTTAGTA
>JADFSP010000039.1 GCA_022560695.1 Pseudomonadota bacterium | reverse complement strand
CGCGTACTTCATCAATCAGTTCGGCAATTCCGACAATCCGCTCGCACATGAGCAAACGACAGGCCCTGAAATCCTGGAACAGATGGACGGTGCCGTGGATGCAATCGTGCTTGGTGTCGGCTCGAGCGGGACAGTGTCAGGACTCAGCAAGTACCTCGCGGAAAATGCGCCGCAGGTCGAGCTCGTACTCGCGGACCCGGTCGGCTCTGTACTTGCCGACTACATTAACGAGGGCGAGCTTGGCGAGAGTGGTAGCTGGCTCGTCGAAGGCATTGGCGAGGACTTTATTCCATCGATCGCAGATTTCAGTCGGGTCCGCAAGGCCTATGCCATCAGCGACGCCGAGTCATTTTCCGTGGCGCGTGAGTTGCTCAAGAGCGAAGGCGTTCTGGCCGGTTCGTCGACGGGGACGCTTCTCGCCGCGGCGCTCAAGTATTGCCACGAGCAAAAGAAACCCAAAAACGTCATCACGTTCGCCTGCGACACCGGCAACAAGTATCTCTCCAAGCTGTACAACGATTTCTGGATGGAGGATCAGGGCTTTATCAAGCGCGCACAATGCGGTGATCTGCGGGACCTGATCGGCAGGCCGCACGGCGAGCGAGCGACAATAACGGTCGGTCCGGACGACGTGTTGACGACAGCGCATAATCGCCTGCGCAATGCCGGCTTCTCGCAACTTCCCGTGATGCACGGGGGCGAGCTTGTCGGTGTCGTAACCGAAGACGCGATCATCCAGTTCGTATTCGGCACGCCGGAAGCGATGAACGCGAAAGTAGACGAGGCGATGGAGAGGGCGTTCATCAAGCTCGACAAGGCTGAGAGCGTCAACAACCTCGTCGCGATGCTGCGCGTGCAGCCGTATGCGGCGATCATGGACGGTGAAGAGTTTCTTGGCCTGATTACGCGGTCGGACGTGTTGAATTTTCTGCGCCGGCAAATCTAGGGATCCGATACCATGAGCGATGACGACAAGAAAAATGCCTTTGCGACGCGCGCGATCCATGCGGGCCAACACCCGGATCCGAGTACGGGTGCGATCATGCCGCCGATCTATGCCACCTCGACTTACGTGCAAAAGAGCCCTGGTGAACATCAGGGCTACGAATACTCGCGAACGCAAAATCCCACACGGCAGGCCTATGAGCGATGCATCGCCGATCTCGAATCGGGTAGCGACGGGTTTGCGTTCGCGTCGGGCATGGCGGCCACCGCCACAATTCTCGAATTACTGGATTCCGGCAGCCACATCGTCGCGATGGATGATTTGTACGGCGGCACGCGGCGGTTGTTTGACGGTGTGCGCAAACGCAGCGCCGGCTGCGAATTCAGCTTTGTCGACATGACCGACATCGCGGCGCTGGAAGACGCGCTGCGCGGTAACACACGTATGCTGTGGGTCGAAAGCCCGAGCAATCCGCTGCTCAAGATTGTGGACTTTGCCGCGATTGCGCGACTGGTCGAGTCGCGGGACATACTGGTCGTTACCGACAACACGTTTGCCACTCCCTGTCTGCAGCGGCCACTCGAACTCGGCTGTGATATCGTCATGCACTCGGCGACGAAATTCATCAACGGCCATTCAGACATCATCGGTGGCATTGCCATCACCAACGATGCGGACCTGGCCGAGCGGCTTGCCTATTTGCACAATTCGATCGGCGCCATCGCGGGCCCTTTCGACAGTTTTCTCGCGCTTCGCGGTATCAAGACGCTGGATGTGCGCATGGAACGGCATTGCCGGAACGCAGCCCGGATCGCCGCCTGGCTCGAACAGAACCCACGTGTCGAGAGCGTGCTTTACCCGGGTTTGGCGTCGCACCCGCAGCACGAACTCGCGCGCGCGCAAATGTCGGACTTCGGCGGTATCGTGACTTTCTTCATCAAGGGTGGCCTCGAAGATGCGCGGCGCTTTCTCGAACGCTGCCGGATATTCGCTCTGGCCGAGAGCCTGGGCGGCGTCGAGAGCCTCGTCGATCACCCGGCGATCATGACGCACGCATCGGTTCCCGAGGAGCGCCGGCACGAACTCGGCATCAGCGACCAGTTGATCCGATTGTCCGTAGGCATCGAGGCAGTTGACGATCTGATCGCCGACCTCGATCAGGCCTTGGGAAAGTAGATAACGTCGGATTTACACTCTGATATTTGCGATGAACAAGATTGCTTCGTCGCTGCGCTCCTCGCAAAGCCGGGTTTTGGCGCTTAAAGCCAACCACGATGCAAGCCTCAATCGCCAATGGTGGCCAGCTGGTCGGCCTGGTATTCGCTAAGCAACGGCTGAATGACCTGCTCGAGGCTACCCTCGAGAATCTCGTCCAGTTTATAAAGTGTCAGGTTGATGCGGTGGTCAGTGACGCGGCCCTGCGGAAAATTGTAAGTGCGAATGCGCTCTGACCGGTCGCCGGTGCCCACTTGCAAGCGGCGCTTTTCGGCTTGTTCGTTTTCTTGCTCGGCGATTTTGGCATCGAGCAGCCGGGCTTGCAGCAATGACAGCGCGCGGGCTCGATTCTTGTGCTGCGAGCGCTCGTCCTGGCATTCAACGACGATTCCGGTGGGTAAATGCGTCAGCCGTACCGCCGAATCCGTCTTGTTGACGTGCTGGCCACCAGCACCCGATGCCCGGTAGGTGTCGACGCGCAGATCGGAAGGTTTGATCTCGACCGCCTCAACTTCATCGGGTTCCGGCAGCACCGCGACCGTGCACGCTGAAGTATGAATGCGGCCCTGGGATTCCGTCGCGGGAACGCGTTGTACGCGGTGCGCACCGGACTCGAACTTGAGTTTGGCGTAAATACCATTTCCCGTAACGCGACTGATGATTTCCTTGTAACCGCCATGTTCGCCTTCGCGGGCGCTCAGGACCTCGACAGACCAGGCCATGGTTTCCGCGTATTTCGTGTACATGCGAAAAAGATCGCCGGCGAAGATGGCTGCTTCGTCGCCGCCCGTGCCCGCCCGGATTTCGAGGAACACGTTGCTGTCATCGTACGGGTCCGGCGGAATCATTGCCGTCTGCAGATTCATGACCAGATCTTCGCGCCGCGCCGTCAGCGCCGTCAGTTCCTCCTGCCCCATTTGGCGCACGTCGTCGTCGCCATCTTTGGACATCTCCTCGGCGGCGGCAATATCATCGCCAAGCATTTCGAACTGCGAAAAGAGCCTGACGATGGGCTCTACACGAGAGTACTCTATCGAAAGATCCCTGAACTGCGCCTGGTCCGCGATGACATCGGGATCCGCGAGCAGTCCGGCGAGTTCTTCGAAGCGGTCGCGAATGGCCTCGAGTTTGTGGCGAATCGATTCTTTCAACGTCCCACCCTCAGTCGCTGTCAAGGTCGAACAGGGTTCGCGCCGCGTTAATTAACTCAGTGTCGGACGTTTCGCCCGCCTCGCGGAGGCGCACACTGGGATTGTGCAACAACTTCTTCATCAGTGATGCCGTGGCGTGTTCGATCACTTCGTCACTATCCGCACCTTTGGACAGTCGTCGCCGCGCGGCCTCGAGAACCTGATCACGCAGGATTTCGCCGTGTTCTCTCAGCGCCGTGATAACCGGCGCGACTTGCTTGGATCGCTCAATGGTCAGGTAACGCGAGATTTCGTCGTCGAGAATTCGATTTGCATCGACAGCGGCGGCCTCTCGATTGTCCTGGCCTTCGAGAATGATCTTGTCGAGATCGTCAATCGTATACAGGTAGACATCGTCGAGTTCGCCGACCTCGGGCTCGATGTCGCGTGGTACGGCAAGGTCAACGGCGAATATCGGCTTGTGGCGCCGTGCCTGGATGGCGGCTCTCATAAGCTCGAGCGTGATGACAGGCTCTGGACTGGCCGTTGAACTGATCAGTATGTCGGCTTCTGGCAGCGTTCCCGCCAATTCGGACAGCGGCAGGGCGAAGCCACCGAACTTGCGCGCCAGCCGGCGTGCCCGCTCGACATCCCGGTTGGCCACGAACATTCGGCCGATATGCCTCGCGGCCAGGTGTTTCGCCAGCAGCTCAACCGTGACGCCGCTGCCAACCAGCACCGCGGTATGTTGGGTGAACCCGGCGAAGAACTGTTGCGCGAGACTGACCGCGGCATACGCGACCGACACCGGACTCGCGCCGATCTCGGTATCGGTTCGAACTTTTTTCGCAACCGAGAAGGTGTGCTGAAAGAGGCGACGTAACCGCTTGCCGAGAACACCGGCGTCCTCCGCCGCGCGCACCGCGTCCTTGAGCTGACCCAGTATCTGCGGCTCGCCAAGGACCATCGAATCGAGCCCACAGGCGACGCGGAAAATATGCCGTATCGCGTCCTCATGGTCCAACGTGAACACCGACGCGCTGAACGACGAACCGAGGTTGCGGTCATCATGCAGCCAGGCCCGCAGTTGCTCGCCGCCACCGTTGTTCGTCATGATATAGAACTCGGTGCGATTGCAGGTCGATAACAACACCGCTTCGTCGACACCTTCCAGCTGACGCACTTGTGACAATGCACGACTGACATCGTCACCCGCGTACACAACTTGCTCGCGAATTTCGACAGGCGCCGTGTTATGGTTCAGCCCGAGTATTTTGAGCGGCATATCAATCGTTTATGCGGTGCGGGCCCCGTACCGGTGGGGATTGCGATCAGTGAGTGCATATCATATGCGAACTGAGTGTGCAGTTTCTTGTCTGTGCTATTAATTCACCCCAAGATCGCAGCAGTGACATGGGCACGGCCGCGATAGGATGATCAGCCGAACTGCAATGCATTACTTCAAACGATGGCTGCCGGGCTTCGGGCTTGTGGCGGCGCTGGTATTACTTGGCCCGCAAGTCGTCGCAGCCGATGAAGATAGCGCGGCTGAACCGGGTGCCCACGTACTCGCTGCTGAGATCGCGCTGCAGCGCCAGGAATACCTCGAAGCGGCGCGCGAGTACCGCAGGGCGGCCGAGTCGGGCAACAGCGTTGAAATTGCGCGGCAGGCAACGCGCATAAGCTATAGCTTTGGCTTCAATGAAGAATCGTTGCGGTCGGCGAATCGTTGGCTCGAACTCGATAAAGACAGCGACGAAGCGCTGCTCTACGTTGCACAGTTGCAACTGCGGCTTGGCAAGCTGCGCGATGCGCGGCGAAGCTTCAAAAAGCTCATCGCCCGGAGCGATCAGGACCCCGATGAACGGGTGTTGTCACTGGTTCGGGTGCTGTCGCAGGAGGATGCCAAGAACGCCGACGCGGTCATGCGGACGCTGGCGAAACCGTACAGGGACTCCGCGCTGGCACATTACGCGGCGGCGGTGATGGCGTTGCAGGCCGATGACACCGCGTACGCCGAAAAACGCTCGCTGCGTGCGATCGAGCTCGAGCCGGACTGGGTCAAGGCAAAGTTGTTGTACGCCCGTGCCTTGCTCATCGGCGGTAAACAGGAAGAGGCGATCGACTACACGGCCCGACTTATCGGTGACGACCCGGATCCGGATCCCGATGCACGCATGGAACTGGCAGTCATGATGATGACGGCGGGTCGTGACGATGATGCCCTGAGCCAGATCAATCAGATACTGCTCGAACAACCGTCGAGATACGACGCGCTGCGCCTGATGGCAATCATCAACTTTCGCCAGGAAAATCTCGACGCGGCCTGGGACGACTTCCAGGATTTGCTGGCGAGTGGTTATCACACGACGGATGCTCTTTATTATCTCGCGCGAATCGCCGATTTCCGGGGTGAGCTGGATCGGTCGATCCGGCTTTATTCGCAGGTACGGTCCGGGGCACACGCCATTACCTCGCAGCGGCGTGCCAGTGCGCTGATCGCGACTCAAAAAGACGATCCTGACAGGGCGTTCGAGCAACTCGACGAATTTGCGAGCAACAATCCGAATTTCGCCGTGGACATGGTTCTCGCAAAGGCGCAATTGCTGGAAGCGCTGGAGCGTCGTGATGAGGCTCTCGACTACTACGGCAAGTACGTCAAATTCAGGCCCGATAATGAGGGCGCGTCGCTGGGTCGTGCCGAGCTGCTGTTGCGCATGAACCGCCTGCATGACGCAATTCTCGAGTACCGCAGGGCCGTCAAGCGCTGGCCCGATAGCGCGATGTCGTTGAACGCGCTCGGTTACACACTCGCCGATCGTACCGATGGGCATCGCGAAGCCGAGAAATTGATACGCAAAGCGCTCAAGCTGGAGCCCGAGAGCCCGGCGATCATGGACAGCATGGGGTGGGTGCTTTTCAAGCTTGGCCGTTATGACGAGGCGCTCATCGAACTGGATAGGGCGTATGGCGAGCTTGACGACCATGAAGTCGCCGCACACATCGTAGACGTATTGGCTGCGCTGGGCCGTAATGTCGAGGCGCTTGAACTGCTGCAGTCAGCCGAAAGCAAATACCCTGAAAGCGATTTATTGAAGGATGTTCGTGAGCGCGTCTTCCCGGATTCGCCGTAGCCGCAGGTCCGCCGGGCTGGGCGTTGTCGCCCTGGGGGCCGCGATGTTTCTGGTTTCCGCGTGCGCGACCCGGCAAAGTATCGACTTGCCCGCGATCGACGACTGGGACTCCCGCCAGGCCATACTGGCCGGGCTCGAGGCGTGGGAATTCAGCGGCCGGATCGGGGTGAGCGCAGGTGATGACGGCTTCATCAGCAAACTACGCTGGACGCAGGATGGTGACGCGTTCCGTGCAACCGTGAGCGGCCCGCTCGGCATCGGCACGATCCGGCTCGACGGTGATGGCGGCACAGTAGAACTCACGGACAAAGACGGTGTCCGGACTGTGCTGGAGGATGCCGAAGCCGACCTCTACGTTCGTTATGGCTGGACGATTCCGGTCGCGAGCCTGCGCTATTGGGCACTCGGCATTCCGGATCCGTCGTTGCCGGCGCATACCGAGCTGAACGAGGCCGGGCAGCTGGCGCGCCTCGAACAGGGCAACTGGACGGTGCAGATCACGCGCTACCGTGAAGGTGGCGGCCAGCTCATGCCGAGCTTGCTGTCGGCGGTCAGCAGCCAGACCAGCGTGCGCCTGGTGATTCACAAGTGGTCATTTTTTGAACGGTCGCGGCCGTGATCGTGCGTTGACACGTCTGTGACCTGACCGCACAATTGCGCCGCAAGCGACCGACGAGTGGGGCGTAGCCAAGTGGTAAGGCAACGGGTTTTGATCCCGTGATTCGCAGGTTCGAGTCCTGCCGCCCCAGCCACACGAGAATCTGAGGGGGATTCGTGGATCTTGCATCAATGGCAGTCTTTTCGGGGAATGCACACCCGGAACTCGCCCACGACATCGCACGCTGCCTGACGGTTCCGCTTGCGCGTGCCCAGGTCGGCCGGTTCAGCGACGGCGAGGTCAACGTCGAAATTCTCGAGAACATTCGCGGCCGGGAGGTATTCATCATTCAGCCGACCTGCCCGCCGTCCTCGGAAAATCTCATGGAATTGCTGGTCATGGCGGACGCGGCGAAACGCGCGTCAGCCGCGAGAATCACGGCCGTCATTCCGTATTTTGGCTTCGCCCGGCAGGATCGCCGCCCGAGGTCTGCGCGCGTGCCCATCACCGCGAAGCTCGTCGCAAAGCTGATTGGCGCTTCCGGCGTCGATCGTGTGCTGACGGTTGACCTGCACGCGGATCAGATTCAGGGTTTCTTCGACATAGCCGTCGATAACGTGTATGCGTCGCCGTTGCTGCTCGGAGACGTTTGGAAGCAGAAATACGATGACATGGTGGTCGTCTCGCCGGACGTCGGCGGTGTCGTTCGAGCGCGGGCGCTGGCCAAGCGGCTCGACGATGCCGACCTCGTGATCATCGACAAACGCCGCTCGAAAGCAAACCAGTCCGAAGTGATGAACATCATCGGTGAAGTCGAGGGAAAAAACTGCGTCATGATCGATGACATGGTTGATACGGCAGGTACGCTGTGTCAGGCCGCGAGCGCGTTGAAGGCACAAGGTGCCGCAAGCGTCGACGCCTATATTACGCACCCGGTCCTATCCGGCCCCGCTGTGTCGCGCATCGGCAATTCGGAACTCGACGAAGTTGTCGTGACCGACACGATACCGCTGAACGAAGAGGCGCGGGCGTGCAAAACCATTCGCCAGTTGTCGACGGCCGCGCTGCTCGCCGAGACCATGCGGCGCATCAGTGATGATGAGTCTGTCAGCTCACTTTATGTGGACTAGTCTCCCGTTGATTCCTGCGGCAGCAACACAGGCGGGACTTATGCATCCGAATGGCAGAACCGGGCGGCGCCGGTGAGTTACTGTCGAACTATCGTCCGATCGTAGAGCAAACGGCGGTTTCGTTCGATCAAGCCGGGGAGGCCCGGTAACAACGGCTGGCACGACTGCCCGGTATGGTCTGCCAAAATGAGCAAATTGCCGCTTGTGCCGCCGCCGGCACGACTGTGCAGAATCCGCGGCCAGGCTTTTCAAGGCGCAGAAATCCTGTATACTTCGCGCCCCTTTCATGTCGCGCCAGTCAGGTTCTGCGGGCATAGTGTCTGTAACCTCTCCAGCGGATATTGAACCCTCTGGCGGTTCCACGGGCAAGAAACCATACGTCGGCAATTTGCCGCATGCGAGACGTCTGAAAACCTATGGCTGAAGCAACCTCCGGCAAGGGAGAACCCTATGAGATCGAGTCGATCCGTCGAGTAAAGGCTCCGCCTGGTACCGAAGGATCTGACTGGCATCGCTATATCATCGTGCAGGGCAAAAACACGATTAACGGCTACCGGCAGGGAATTCTCGAGGAAGTGACGATGGACGTGGAAGAGATCGTCGAACAGTTGAACCAGCGGCGATTGGGCAAACGCGGCCGCGTGAATCTGGTGCCGACACCGAAACACCGCCCGCAGAAGTGACGATCCGTCACCAGTCCAGCCAGGCTATGCCATGTCGAGCTCAATAGATAACAATCTGGCCCTGTTCTGCGATTTCGAAAACATCGCATTGGGTGTTCGAGATGCCAACTACGCGAAGTTCGACATCAACAAAATTCTCGAGCGCTTGCTGGTCAAGGGCAGCATCGTTGTCAAGAAATCGTATTGCGACTGGGAGCGGTACAGGGACTTCAAGGCAACGATGCATGAGGCGGCGTTCGAACTCATCGATATCCCGCACGTTCGGCAATCCGGCAAAAACTCGGCTGACATTCGCATGGTCGTCGATGCGCTCGATCTTTGCTACACGAAGTCGCACGTCAATACTTTTGTCATCATCAGCGGCGATTCCGATTTTTCACCGCTGGTCAGCAAGCTGCGAGAAAACGCGAAGACGGTCATCGGCGTCGGCGTCAGGAATTCGACGTCGGATCTTTTGATGAGCAACTGCGACGAGTTCATTTTTTACGACGACCTCATTCGCGAACAGGAGCAGAAGCGCAAGACACGAAAGACGGCGCAGGGGCGCACATCCAGGCGTAAGGGTGCGAAGGCCAAACCCGAGGATGCGATGCAGGAAGGGATCGATCTCGCCCTGGAGACAGCCATCGCACTCAACGCCGAGCGCGGGGACCACGAAAAGCTCTGGGGTTCGATGGTCAAACAAGCACTGAAGCGCCGCCGCCCCGGCTTCAACGAAGGCTCCTACGGCTTCGACTCATTCAGCAAGTTGCTGGAGGAGGCCCAGGCCCGGGGCCAGGTGGACCTGGAACTGGACGAGCGTTCCGGCGGCTACATCATTCGTCAGGTCGTCCGCTAGCCGCTCTGACCGTAGTGCGCCAGCAGCGCATACCACTAACGACATCCATCACGAAAGCAAGATTTGCATCGGGCTCCGGGCGGACATCGATTTGGTGTGTGTGTAACATCTGAGTCCAGGTGCGAAGCCGGGATGGATGGAGTCCGATGAACGCGAATTACCAATCGCCAGGCAATGCGTGCGACTGTCGGCCGAATGCCGTAGCGGATCGCAAACGGCTTTGCGATCGTAGGGCGATCCAGACTGACAGGAGGAAACGATATGTCGTCGGGGCGCAGTGAGTCTTTGGCAGAGATTATCCGGCGTGAACGACTGACGCATGCCTGGACTCAGGAGCAGCTGGCCCTGGTGGCGAGTGTCAATCTTCGGACCGTTCAACGCGTGGAACGTGGCTTGCCCTGTTCTGGCGAAACGAAACAGGCACTGGCTGGTGCGTTGAATCTTGACGCGGGCGTATTGGCAGCCGCCACGAACGCTGCAGACCAGGGTCGCAGGCGGTTCGGACTAACCGGGTCGCAGGCTGTCTGGGCTGGTGCGACGATGTGCCTGCCCGGACTGATTTTTGTGCTTCTCAACGTCGCCTACTACGAAATTGAGGTGGGCATCCTTGAACCAATCATGAGGTCGGGAGCGTGGAGTGCCTTGACTTCTTACCCACTGACGCCCGTGATTCTGATCGCTGGCCCGGTGCTGAGCCTGCTCCTGAATTTGCCGCATCTCGTAACCTTGCGCGTGCGCCAGGAGCAGGATGCGGCAATCGTTGACGGCGTGGTGGTCAATTATCGGCCGATGCAATGGATTGTGGCAGGCCTGGCCCTCATCATCATTGCAATAATGGTTGCGTATGGCGCGGTCGAGTTTCTCGGCCATTTGCTTCATCGTGACCAGCCGGGATGGATTCCTTAGTCGATATTCCGGCCACCCTTGGCCGGATTGGAATTTAGTGCATGGCAACCGTGTGGCAAGTCGCGCAATTGAATATCGCAACCGCGCTGTATCCGATGGATGATCAACGCATCAGCCGGTTCGTCGAGCAACTGGACGACATCAATGCGCTGGCGGACAACAGCCCGGGCTTCGTCTGGCGCCTGCAAAGCGAGTCCGGCAACGCGACGGATATTGTCGTTGACGACAATCCAATGCTGATCGTCAATATGTCGGTATGGCGAGACGTCGAGGCACTCTTCGAGTTCGCATACAAGACCGCCCATCGCCAGGTTATTGCAGATCGTCGCCAGTGGTTCAAACGGCCAGATGGCGCGTACCAGGTGCTGTGGTGGGTAAGGGCCGGCCATCAGCCGAGCGTCGACGAAGGCATGGCCAAACTGCAGCTGCTGCAAACGTCGGATCCCCGCGCAGGCGTTTACATTCAAGGCAAAATTTCCGCCGCCGGGCCAGTCGCGTAACCCGCAGGACCTCAATCCGGAGCCTTTCTGCTGCGGCTGGGAATAAGCCCGGCCCGGCTGGTTCCCGGCGTTTCAATGGGTTACTATGCGCGCCCCTGCCCGGATCGGTCGCACATCCGGCAGGTCGAAAACTTGGAGTTTTCCAAGATAAATCAATCGGATAACGGAGTTCAGTCATGGCTGAAAAATTCGATCTGATTGCGGAAATCCGGACGGACATGGGGAAAGGTGCGAGCCGCCGCCTGCGTCATCAAGGAAAAGTACCCGCAATCATCTACGGCGCCGGGCGCCCGCCGCGCGCGCTGACATTCGATCAAAATAAGGTTCTGAAGCAGCTCGAGAGCGAGTCGTTCTATTCGAGTGTCCTCAATATCAAGGTCGGCGAGAAAAGTCAGGCCGCGATTCTGAAGGATCTGCAGCGTCATCCGGCCAGGAACCAGATCATGCACATGGACCTGCAACGCATCGTCGAGGATGAGCAAATTCGCATGAATGTGCCGATCCACTACGTCGGCGAGGACGTTGCCATCGGCGTGAAGGATGGTGGCGGCAAGATCGCGCATCTCATGACCGACGTCGAGGTGACGTGTTTGCCGAAGGACCTTCCTGAGTATTTCGAAGTCGATGTCTCAGCGCTGGAACTCGATGAGATGTTGCACATGTCGGACATCAAACTGCCCGACGGCGTCGAGATTCCGCTGCTCGCGCAGGGTCCCGAGCACGACCACGCGATCGTGTCGATCCACGTCATCAAGGCCGCTCCTGTTGAGGAGGAGGTCGAGGAAGTCGTGGAGGAAGGTCTCGAGGAAGGTGTCGAGGAAGGTGCCGAGGACGAAACAGCCAAAGGAGAGGCGCCTGCGAAGGCCGACGACGAAGGGTCAGGCGACGAGTAATCGCACCACGGTACGCGACCGAAAGACCGCCTTCCCGGCGGTCTTTTTGTTTAACATGGCAGCGCCATGAGGCAGCAATTAAGAATCATCGCCGGGCTTGGCAATCCCGGGAAGAAGCACGCGCGCACCCTGCACAACGTGGGGTTCTGGTTCGTGGATGCGCTCGCTCGCAAGTTGGGCGGAGATTTTCGATTCGAGAAAAAGTTCGACACAGAGCTTTGCCGTGTCGCGCTGCGTGCTACAGACATCTGGCTCGTCAAGCCGCAGAGCTACATGAATCTGAGTGGCGGTCCGATTCGCGGCGTTCTCGACTACTACCGTCTGAGGCCCGAACAACTGCTTGTCGCCCACGACGAAATCGATCTGCCCCTGGGCACCGTGCGCCTGAAGAAGGGCGGTGGTCATGGTGGCCACAACGGCATCCGCGACGTCGTCAACCACTGTGGTGCCGATTTCATGCGGCTGCGTTTCGGCGTAGGTCACCCGGGCGACAAGAGCCAGGTTACCAATTACGTGTTGCAGAGAGGATCGGGCGAGGCCGAAACGGCGATTCAGAACAACATCGATGAGGCTATCGACGTACTGGACGTACTGCTTGACGATGGGCTCGATGCTGCCATGAAAATTTTACACACCAGGATTGATCCCTAGATGGCGATTTCGTGTGGCATCGTCGGCCTGCCAAACGTCGGCAAATCCACGTTGTTCAATGCGCTGACAGCCGCCGAAATTGCGGCCGAGAATTACCCGTTTTGCACGATCGAGCCGAATATCGGCATCGTACTCGTGCCGGATCCCCGGCTCGCTGTGCTTGAAGCCATCGTCAAACCGCAGAAAACAATCCCGACCACCATGGAATTTGTCGACATTGCGGGCCTTGTCGCCGGGGCGTCGAAAGGCGAGGGCCTCGGCAATCAGTTTCTCGCGAACATTCGTGAAACGCATGCCATCGCGCACGTCGTTCGCTGTTTCGAAAACGACGACGTCACTCATGTGTCCGGCGCGATCAATCCGACTGACGACATCGAGACGGTCAATACCGAGCTCGCGCTTGCCGATCTGGAGTCCGTCGAAAAGCAGCTCTACAAGGCGGAGCGCAATGCCAAGACAGGACAGAAGGAAGCGCTGTTGTTCCGCGATACGCTGAAGAAGATCAAGCAACACCTTGACGAAAGTCTGCTGGCACGCTCGCTTGCGCTCGACGAAAACGAGCGGCAGGTGCTTCGGGAGCTGCACCTGATGACTGCAAAACCGGTCATGTATATTGCCAACGTTGACGAGAAGGGTTTCGACAACAATCCGCACTTTGACGCAGTTCGCGAGTACGCGGCAGACGAAGGCGCGCAAGTGGTTGCGATATGCGCGGCGATCGAAGCTGAAATCGCGCTGCTTGATGACGACGACAAATCCGAGTTTCTCGCCGATTTGGGTTTCGACGAGCCGGGGCTCAACCGCGTCATCGACAGTGGCTATGCGCTACTGGGACTGCAAACCTATTTCACGGCGGGAGAAAAAGAAGTTCGCGCCTGGACAACGAAGGTGGGCGCAACTGCGCCCGAGGCGGCGGGCGAGATTCACACCGACTTCCAGAAAGGCTTTATTCGCGCAGAGGTCATCTCCTATGACGACTACATCGCGGGGAATGGCGAGCAGGGTGCGAAAGAGGCCGGCCGCCTGCGTCTCGAGGGCAAGGAATACATTGTTCAGGAAGGTGATGTGATGCACTTTCGGTTCAATGTCTAGGAAAAGTGGGGTCGAACCGCACTTTTCCGGATCACGGCAAAGGCGCACAGCCATGAGAAAAAAAATTCTGTCGATCGTCGTTCTCGGCGTTTGCTTTTTGGGAATCGCACAGGCGGAACTTGAACCATCCGAGATAACGAAGCTCGTGATTCTCGGCAGCGGGACGCCGAATGCCGACCCGGAGAGGTCCGGTCCCTCGGTTGCAATTGTCGTCAATGACACGTCATACCTTGTGGACTTCGGGCCGGGCGTTGTCCGGCGTGCAACCGCCATGTCACCGACCTACGGCGGCACTATCGAGGCGCTCGAAGCGAAGAACCTCCGCTATGCTTTTCTGACGCATTTACACTCCGACCACTCGGCCGGCCTGCCCGATCTGATCCTGACTCCGTGGGTGCTGGAGCGTGAGCAACCCCTGGAACTGTATGGCCCCGATGGCGTCAAGGAGATGGCGCATCATGTCCTGAAAGCGTATGACGCGGACATTCGCTATCGCTTGCATGGGCTCGAGCCCGCCAACGCGGACGGCTGGCGCGTGAATGCGCACACCGTAACCGAGGGACTGGTATTTGAGGACGACAATGTCACGGTAGAGGCGTTTCGTGTACGTCACGGGACATGGCCGAACGCGTACGGTTACCGGTTTACGACGCCCGATCGGGTCATTGTCGTGTCAGGCGATGCAGCACCAGGCTCGGCGATTGAATTGCAGGCCAAAAGCGCCGACATACTGGTCCATGAAGTCTATTCGGTTGAGGGGTTCAACAGGCGTGACGAATTCTGGCAGAATTACCACAGCACCAATCACACCTCGGCCTATGAAGTCGGCGACATAGCGGCCAAGGCCAAGCCAGGGCTACTCGTGCTGTACCACGTCCTTTATTGGGGCGCGTCGGAGGAAACGATTTTGAAAGAGGTTCGCGAAAAGTACGAAGGCGACGTGGTTCTGGCCCATGATCTGGACGTCTTCTAGGCGGTTCGGGTTACGCGGCTCCTTGACAGTGATGTGTAGCACCCGGACACTAGCGGCCCTCGCGGGCTTGCCGGCGCGCCCAGACAACGGTGATGTAGCTCAGATGGTCAGAGCGGCGGACTCATAACCCGCAGGTCGGTGGTTCAATCCCACCCATCACCACCATATAAAACAAAGGCTTAGGTTTTTTCCTGGGCTTATTTGCACTAACGAAAATTGTATTTGTCACAAATTTGTCACACTATGCTACGCAAACTGACCAAATCAGTGGGGTTTGCACGTGGCAACCATCCGTAAGCGAGTAGGACCAAAGGGCACCCGTTACATGGCGGTTGTTCGCCGTGAAGGACAGTCAAGCACAGCTACTTTCCGTACAAAGTCTGAAGCCGAAAAGTGGGCTGGAATAGTTGAGGCTGAGATTACGCAAGGCAAGCACTTGCCTAACCCGGAGGCCAAGCGAAGAACAGTTCGAGACCTCCTAGAACGGTATAAGCGCTCTGAAATACCAAGGAAACGTGATCGGACGAGTCCTGCTCGGTATGCAAATTTCTGGATTGATCGAATAGGCGATCTCAAGCTTGCCCGGTTGAATCGTGCTCAAGTCGTCGAGATTCGCGATGAGCTTGCCGAGGATAAATCGCCTGCTACGGTCAACCGATACCTCGCGTTACTTAGCCACGCCTGCACAATGGCCGAACGAGAATGGGAATGGATGGACTCGAATCCACTTCGTAAGGTGGGACGCCTCACCGAGCCACAGGGCAGGGTGCGCTACCTGAGCGATGATGAGCGACACAGACTGCTCAGAACAGCCAAGGCCAGCAGCCATCCACATTTATATGCAATTGTGCTCCTTGCGCTGACCAGTGGTGCGCGAAAAGGAGAGATTCTCGGACTGCATTGGAAAGACGTTGATTTGGCATTTAAAAGGGCCATCTTGCACGATACAAAGAACAGAGAGCGGCGCACCCTTACGCTAGTGCCCCCGGTAGTCATAGAGCTGAAGAAGCTCCAGAAAGTGCGCAGAATTGACACAGACCTGATCTTCACGCATCCCGCAACAGGTAAGCCAAATCCCTTTTACTTTGACAAGGCTTGGCGAGAGGCACGACAAGCGGCCAGGATCAAGGATTTTCGGTTTCACGACCTCCGACATTCATGCGCCTCATATCTCGCAATGAACGGCGCAACAACAGCCGAGATTGCTGCGGTGTTGGGTCACAAGACGCTGGCAATGGTGAAACGGTATAGCCATTTATCCGACGAGCATGTTCGAGGTGTTGTTGAACGAACTGCTGCCAAGATATTGGCTAATGACTGAAAAAACTGGATTCACGCTGTCTCATGGCACTGTGAGAGCAGTCACAGAACTCCTGGTAAATAGCGAGAATCTGGAGGACAAACAAGCAGCATTGGCGGCCAAAGATGTGGAGCGTGCGTGCCGGCTCGCGCTCTCGATCGACATCCCGGACTCGCCGAGTGCCGTGAAAGGGGAACTGGAGGTGCTCTATCAGCTGATCGACGCGCGCTACGGCGACGAGCGCTTCACGGTGGTGACTACCAATCAGCCCTTAGAGGAGATACGGCAGATGTGGGACGGGCGCATTTACTCGCGTCTGACCGAGATGTGCCGCATCGTCGACCTGCGCGGCTCGGATTACCGCGAGCACCTCAACCCGTGGGGTTGAGGACTGCAGGGTGACCGAGACGGTGAGCTCGAGGGCGGACGGCAGGACCTGCGACCAGCTGCGCCCCGTCGTCATCAGACCATCCTATCTGAACACCGTGCCGGGTTCCGCGCTCATCGAGATGGGTCAGACACGCGTATTGTGTACAGCCTCCCTGGAGAACCGGGTACCCCCGTGGCTGGCCGGGAGTGGCCGGGGTTGGCTGACGGCCGAATACGGCATGTTGCCCGGCTCGTCGCCACAGCGCATCTCCCGCGAGTCAACGACGGGCAGACCCAACAGCCGAGTCCGCGAGATACAGCGTATGATAGGTCGTTCGCTGCGCTCCGTGGTCGACCTCGATGGGCTGGGTGAGCGCACTCTCTATCTGGACTGCGACGTCATACAGGCCGATGGCGGCACGAGGACGGCCTCAGTTACGGGGGCCTATGTCGCTTTGACGCAAGCGATGACAACGCTCATCGGGGCAGGCGAGATAAAGGAGAGTCCCATTGCCGAGGCCGTAGCTGCAGTCAGTGTGGGAATCGTCGACGGGCAAGTCCTGCTCGATCTGTCCTACGAGGAGGATTCGCGAGCCCAGACGGACATGAACGTCGTCATGACGGCGTCTGGTGGCATTGTCGAGGTACAGGCGACGGCCGAGTCCGCTCCGTTCACCCGAAAAGAGACCGACCGCATGCTGGACGCAGCGGCTGCCGGCATAGCCCAGCTGCTCGAGGCGCAGCGCGGCGCGCTGCAGGGAAGCCGTTGAGCCCAAATCAGTTGCCGCAGTGCGGACGGCACCCGAAAGCGGGAGAATCTGCTTGACACCCCTGCGGCACCCGGCTATTTTTGTAGCCTGTTGTATCCGGCGGTAGTCCATATCCTTCTCCCCAAATCCAAAGGATGGGCAGATGGCCGAGAC
>JADFSP010000014.1 GCA_022560695.1 Pseudomonadota bacterium | reverse complement strand
AATTCAACACGTCCGACCGCGTAATCAGGCCAAGAAACTCTTCACCGTCCATGATCGCCGCATACGGCTGCACGCGCAGCATCGCGACGAGGTTGTTGACGCTCTCAGCCTTGTCGAGCTTGATGAATGCCGTCTCCATCGCCTCGTCCACTTTCGCGTTCATCGCTTCCGGCGTGCCGAATACGAATTGGATGATCGCGTCTTCGGTTACGACGCCGACAAGCCTGCCCTCGTGCATCACGGGAAGTTGCGAGAAGCCGGCGTTGCGCAGGCGATTATGCGCTGTCGTCAACACGTCGTCCGGACCGACCGTTATTGTCGCTCGCTCGCCGTGCGGCCTGCCGATCAGATCCCGCAGATCACCGCATTGTGCGCGCTTGATAAAGCCCTGATCCTCCATCCAGAAATCGTTGTACAGCTTGGAGAGATACTTGTTGCCAGTGTCGCAAGCGAACGTGACGACATTTTTGGGTTTCTTTTGCTCATGGCAATACTTGAGCGCCGCGGCGAGAAGTGTCCCCGTCGACGATCCGGCCAGAACGCCTTCGCTCTTGAGCAACTCACGCGCCACGGAAAATGACTCGGCGTCGCTGATGGCATAGGCCTTGCGGACCTGACTGAAATCTGCGATCGATGGAATAAAGTCCTCGCCAATGCCTTCGACGAGCCAGCTACCGCTCTCGCCAAGCTCGCCCTTGTTAATGTAGTCCGCAAGTACAGAGCCGACCGGATCCGCGAGTACGAGCTCGACCTGCGGCGCATTTTCCTCGAGGTACTTGCTGAGTCCTGTCACTGTCCCGCTCGAGCCGACACCAAGCACGATCGCATCGACGGCACCGTCCATCTGTTCCAGGATTTCAGGGCCTGTCGTTTGCTCATGTGCGAGCGGATTGTCGGAATTGCCGAACTGATTGATGAAGTACGCGCCCTTGTCTTGCGCGATTTGCTTGCCGAGATCCTGGTAATACTCGGGATGACCCAGGCCGACGTCGGAGCGTGTCAGTATGACCTCGGCTCCCATGGCGCGCAGATTGAAGATTTTCTCCTGGCTCATTTTGTCGGGCAGGACGAGAATCAGCCGATAACCCTTTTGCGCGGCGACGAGTGCAAGTCCGAGCCCGGTATTGCCCGCGGTTGCCTCGACGAGCGTATCACCCGGCTTGATATCGCCGCGCTTCTCGGCCTCGCCAATCATCGAAATGCCGATCCGATCCTTGATCGATCCACCGGGGTTCATGAGTTCCAGCTTCAGGAAAAGTCGACAGGAACCGGTGTCCATGTGCGTCACTTCGAGCATCGGCGTGCGGCCGACCATGTCAAGAATGTTGGAATATACTTTCATGCGCCTTACAGTCGAGATTCATTTTTGTGCGAGTTTACGCGAAGCCGTGAGCTAAGCCATGCGAATTGATGCCGCTATCGAGGACGCCCGGACGCAGCTCGCCGCCGTGAGCGACTCGGCGCGGCTCGATGCCGAGATTTTGCTGGCGCGCACTATTGACGTGCCGCGCAGCTACCTGGTCGCGCATCCGGAGGACACACTGGACGGCGCCGCCCGCGAGCGCCTGGCCAAATTGCTCGATCGCCGCATCGCAGGTGAGCCGCTGGCGTACATTACCGGGATCAAGGAATTTTGGTCACTCGAACTCATGGTCAGCCCGGCCACGCTCGTACCGCGTCCCGAGACGGAATTGCTGGTCGATCTGGCGCTGCGAGAGATTCCGCGAGATACCGCATGCCAGGTTCTCGATCTCGGTACCGGCAGCGGCGCAATCGCGCTCGCGATCGCGAGTGAACGCATCATGTGCGAGGTTACGGCGACGGACATCGATGCAGACGCGCTGGCCGTCGCCAGGCAGAATGCGCGCCAGCTCAGTATCGTGAATATTGAATTTGTCGAGGGCGACTGGACGGGTGCGGTCACGGGACGCAAGTTCAACGTCGTCGTGTCAAATCCACCCTATGTTCGTGCCGGCGACCCTGCGCTCGAAGCATTGCAGCGCGAACCACGGGCAGCGCTTGTCGGCGGACGCGATGGGCTCGATGCGATCCGCATACTGGCTCGCGACTGCGTGGCCATCCTCGGCGCGGACGGCATGCTCCTTGTCGAACACGGCGCCGGGCAACGAGGCGACGTCGAGAATGTCCTGCTCGAGCAACACTGGTCTTCCATCGAGTGTCACAATGACCTCGCTGGCCAGCCGCGCGTCACAACGGCGCGCAGAGGCTAATGGCATGCACGGTCCGGTAAACTGTGCTAGAAAACGGCGCCCGACTGCGTTCGAGATGACTGATTGCGAGACAACATGATTACGATCAAGACCAATCACGGCGACATCGAAGTCGAATTGTTTGAAGAGAAAGCGCCGGTGAGTTGCGAAAACTTTCGCCGATACGTCAGGGACGGATTCTTCGCCAACACGATCTTCCACCGTGTCATCCCGAATTTCATGATTCAGGGCGGTGGCATGGACGAGAATATGGTGCAGGCAACGACGAGAGACCCGATCAAGAATGAGGCGGACAATGGCGAGGTGAACCGCCGCGGCACTCTCGCCATGGCGCGCACAGGAGATGTCGACAGCGCCACGTCACAATTTTTCATCAATCTCAGCGACAACAAATTTCTGAATCATGGTGGTCGCGACTTCGGATATGCCGTCTTCGGCAAGGTTGTCGAAGGCATGGACATCGTTGACGCTATTGGCGCTGTGCCGACACGCACCACGGATGGCCATCAGGATGTACCGGTTGACGCCGTGACGATTCTGGAAGTTACGATCGAGGACTGATGGCACCCGAAAATCCGCAGCAGAATCGCGATGCGCGCCACCTGGCATTGCCGCAGGTGGGCGAAGCCGGCCAGGAACGGATTGCACAGGCAACAGTGCTGCTCATCGGTGTCGGTGGCATCGGCTGCGCGGCCGCGAACTACCTCGCGAGCAGTGGTGTCGGGCAACTGACACTGTGCGACTTTGACACGGTCGACGACACCAACCTGGGCCGCCAGGTGTTGTACGGCCCCGCCGACGTCGGCGCACTCAAGGCTGATGTCGCAGCGACCGGACTCGCCCGCAACAATCCCGGAATTCGAATCACGGCGGTTGCCGAGCGCCTCACCGGCGCCGCGCTTGCGGATGCCGTCAGCAGCTCCGATGTCGTTCTCGACGGCTCGGACAATTTCGCCACGCGGTTTCAGGTTAACGACGCGTGCGTCGCAGCCGGTTGCTGCCTGATTTCCGGATCGGCGATACGCCTCGAAGGCCAGCTTGCAGTGTTCGGTCCCGATTATCGGGGCTCACCGTGCTACCGCTGCTTGTACTCGGAGGCTGACGAGTCGCTGGATAACTGTGCCGGAAACGGCGTGCTTGCTCCCGTGCCCGGCGTCATCGGCACGCTCATGGCCGTCGAGGCGCTGAAATTTCTGGCGGGAATTACGATGGCGCCGGGTGTCTTGCGGCTTTTTGACGCCGCCAGCGGTGAGTTTTCGTCCGTCACAGTCAACAAGCGCAGCGATTGTCCGACCTGTGGTGACGCCGGCTGACGTCACGATGTTCCAGCGCACCACCGTCACGAAGTGGTCGGCGGCACTCAGGCCGCACTCACGGCACTCGGATCGTAGCCGAGATTGGGCGCAAGCCATTTCTCGGCTTCACGCACGGATATGCCCTGACGCTCGGCATACGACTCAACCTGATCCCGACCGATATTGCCGACCGAAAAGTACCGGGCCTCCGGGTGCGAGAAATAAAAGCCGCTCACGGCTGCCGTCGGATACATCGCGTAAGACTCCGTCAGCCGCAAACCGATGCGCTTCTCGACATCGAGCAGCGTCCACAGCTTGCCTTTTTCGGTATGGTCCGGGCAGGCCGGGTAGCCCGGCGCCGGGCGTATGCCCTGGTACTTCTCGGCGATCATCTCATCGTTGGTCAGGCGTTCATCGGGCGCATAGGCCCAGAATTCGCGCCGCACGCGCTCGTGCAAGTACTCCGCAAGCGCCTCCGCGAGACGATCCGCAAGCGCCTTGAGAAGAATGGCGCTGTAATCGTCATTGGCGCTTTCGAAGCGCTGCACATGCTCATCGATGCCGATACCGGCGGTGAGCGCAAAGGCGCCGATGTAATCATCAACGCCGCTGTCGCGCGGTGCAACGAAATCGGCAAGGCAATTCTGTGCGTGACCGTCAGGCTTTGCGCGCTGTTGCCGCAGATGACACAAGCGCATCAACGGCCCGTGTCGGCGATCATCGGCGTACACCAGCACATCGTCATGAACGTCCGAGTACGCCGGAAAGAATCCGACGACTGCCCTGGCCTGCAACCATTTCTCCTCGATGATATTCCCGAGCATGGCCCTGGCATCGTCAAAAAGTGCCGTTGTCGCCGCACCGACCTTCGCATCACTGAGAATCGCAGGAAATTTGCCGTGAAATTCCCAGGCGTTGAAGAATGGCATCCAGTCGATATAGTCGCGCAGCTCTGCAAGTTTTATGTCATCGATGACGCGCGCACCGGTGAACGCCGGCCGTGGCGACCTGTAGTCGCTCCAATCGCAGCGGTGCCGCCTGTCACGCGCCTCACTGAGCGACAACTGGGGCAACAGACGTTTCTTGCCGGCGTGCCGCTCGCGCCGACGCGCATTATCGCGCCGCGCCTTGGCAACAAGCTGGTCGCGCGTCCCCGGTTCAATGAGCGCCTGCGCAACGCCGACCGCGCGCGATGCGTCCTTGACGTAAATCACGGGCCCTTCGTATTGCGGTTCGATTTTGACGGCCGTGTGTGCGGGTGACGTCGTTGCGCCGCCGATCAGCAGCGGCAGGTCGAATTCCAGGCGCTCCATCTCCGACGCGACGTGCACCATTTCATCGAGCGACGGCGTAATCAGGCCCGACAGTCCGACCATTTTCACGTGCTCGCGCCTGGCGGTCTCGAGAATTTTCTCGCAACTGACCATGACGCCGAGGTCGATAACCTCGAAGTTATTGCACTGCAATACCACGCCCACGATTTTCTTGCCGATGTCGTGCACGTCGCCCTTGACGGTTGCGAGTATGATTTTGCCGTTCGAGCTGAAGTCGCCGTCATTTTCCTCTTCGATAAACGGCACGAGATGGGCAACTGCCTTTTTCATGACGCGTGCGGACTTGACGACCTGCGGCAGGAACATTTTGCCCGCGCCGAACAGATCTCCGACAACGTTCATGCCGTCCATCAACGGCCCTTCAATGACATCGAGCGGCCTGTCCGTTGCCAGGCGTGCTTCTTCGGTGTCATCGACGACGAACTCGTCGATTCCGTTCACCAGAGCGTGCTGCAGGCGTTTGTCCACGAGCCACGCACGCCACTCAAGATTTCGGACTTTTGCCTGTGCGCCGGATGGCTGATCCTTGTAGCTTACGGCGATCTCGAGCAATCGCTCGGTAGCATCCTCACGCCGATTCAGAACGACATCCTCGACGGCGTCACGCAGTTTCGCCGGCAAGTCGTCATAAATCGCGAGCTGCCCCGCATTGACAATGCCCATGTCCATGCCCGCACGAATGGCGTGGTACAGAAATACGGAATGGATCGCTTCGCGCAGGGCATTATTGCCGCGAAACGAAAATGAAACGTTGCTCACGCCGCCACTGATCCTTACGTGCGGCAACGCGGCCTTGATCGCTCGCGTCGCGTCGATGAACGCGACGCCGTAGCCGGCATGCTCCTCGATACCCGTCGCGATGGCGAATATATTCGGATCGAAAATGATGTCCGCCGGCTCGATACCAACCGTTTTGGTCAGGATTTCGTAGGAGCGTTTACAAATCCCGACTTTGCGCTCGACCGTATCAGCCTGACCTTGCTCGTCGAACGCCATGACAATCACCGCGGCGCCGTAGTCGCGTACAAGATTCGCCTGCTCGACGAACGCCGCCTCACCCTCTTTCAGGCTGATCGAATTAACGACTGCCTTGCCTTGCACGCAGCGCAGTCCTGCCTCGATCACCGACCACTTCGACGAGTCGATCATGATCGGCAGGCGAGACACGTCGGGCTCGGAGGCAATCAGGTTCATGAACGTCGCCATCGCCTGCTCGGAGTCCAGCATGCCCTCGTCCATATTGACGTCGATGATCTGCGCGCCGCTATCGACCTGTTGCCTCGCGACCTGTACCGCAGTCGCGTAGTCGTCTGCTTCGATCAGGCGTCGAAAATGTGCCGATCCCGTGACATTGCAGCGTTCACCCACATTGACGAACAAGTCGTCCGGACCGATGTTCAGCGGCTCCAGCCCGGCCAGGCGCAAACGTACCGGCAGCCTGGGAATACTGCGCGTCTCGCAATCAACCACGGCCTCTTTGAGGGCGCGAATATGCTCGGGCCGCGTTCCACAGCAGCCGCCGACGAGGTTGACCAGGCCGCTACGGGCAAACTCGCCGACAATGCCGGCCATGTGCTCGGGAGTTTCGTCGTACTCGCCAAATTCGTTCGGCAATCCCGCGTTCGGATGTGCACTGACACGCGTATCAGCAACGCGCGCCAGTTCGGCCACGTAAGGACGCAATTCCTGCGCCCCGAGCGCACAATTCAATCCAATCATGAAGGGTTCGGCGTGGCGCACCGAATTCCAGAACGCCTCGGTCGTCTGTCCCGACAAGGTCCTGCCCGACGCGTCGGTGATCGTGCCGGAGATCATCACGGGCAAGCGGACGCCGGTCTTCGCGAAACTTCGCCTGACGGCGAAAATCGCAGCCTTCGCATTCAAGGTATCGAAAATAGTTTCAATCATGATGAAGTCGGCGCCGCCCTCGATCAGGGCGCTGGCTGCCGTCTCGTAGGTTTCGGCGAGACCGGCAAACGAAATGTTGCGGTATGCCGGGTCGTTCACATCGGGTGACATTGACGCCGTACGATTCGTCGGGCCGAGCACGCCGGCGACAAATCGCGGGCTGCCGACGTGCGCCGCATGTGCATCGGCGCATTCGCGCGCGATCCGCGCCGCGGCGAGATTCAACTCAGGAACGAGCGCCTCCATGCCGTAGTCACTCATCGACGGCGCGTTCGAATTGAATGTGTTGGTCTCGATGACATCGGCCCCGGCATCGAGAAACCGGCGATGGATGTCCTGGATCAGCTGCGGCTTCGTGATCGACAGCAGGTCGTTGTTGCCTTTGAGATCCTTTTCCCAGGCGGCGAAGCGCTCGCCGCGGAAATCGTCCTCGCCGAGGCGGTAGCCTTGAATCATCGTGCCCATCGCACCGTCAAGCAGGACAATACGGCGCTCGAGCAAATCGAACAGGGACTGAATGCGGTCAGCTCTCTTCATGATACTCAACTTCAGGCGGCAGCCTGCTTCGGCCGCACGCCGAGGGCGTGGCAGATCGCGTATGTGAGCTCGGAGCGATTGAGCGTATAGAAGTGAAACTCGTTGATGCCTTCGGCTTGCAGCAAGCGCGCCTGGTCGATCGCAATGCTCGCGGCAATCATCTGACGGGTCGCGGCGTCATCCTCCAGCCCGTCGAAGCGCTCATGCAGCCAGCGTGGCACGCTGGCGCCGCAGCGTTCGGCAAATCGTTGCAGCTGTGGAAAGCGCGTGATCGGGAGGATACCCGGGACGATCATAGCGTCGATAGACGCAGCCGCGCAGTGATCCCGAAAGCGCAAAAACACCTCGGTGTCGAAGAAAAACTGCGTGATCGCGCGCGATGCTCCAGCGTCGAACTTACGCCTGAGATTATCGAGGTCGAATTCGGCACTGGGCGCCTCAGGGTGGACTTCGGGATATGCAGCAACGGATATATCAAAATCGCCAATTTTGCGCAGCCCGGCGACGAGGTCGGACGCGTAGGCATAACCGCCGGCGTACGGCATATAGGCTGTAACATCCGCGGGTGGATCGCCGCGCAATGCCACGATGTGGCGGATGCCCATGTCCCAATAGGCACGCGCGATGTCGTCAATCTCGCCGCGGCTCGCACCAATACAGGTCAGGTGTGGCGCCGGCGTCAGGTCCGTTTCGGAAACGATGCGTTCGACAGCAGCGTGCGTACGTTGGCGAGTTGAGCCATCGGCGCCGTAGGTAACCGAGACAAAGCGCGGCTCGAGCGGCGACAGTCTTTGAATCGATTTCCACAGGGTCTCCTCCATCTTCTGCGTCGTTGGCGGAAAGAACTCGAACGTGAGTTCAATGGCCTTTTCCTGGCGCCCGTCGATCAAATGTGCGGCCATCACGCAGCGGCCCTCCCGTCATTGACGGTCGTCGCGACCGCAAGCAACCATCGCGGGTTCTTCGCCGGAATGCATCGCGGTGCCGCTAGTCGCAGCCCGGTCGATGCGCACCATTTGGCGAAGCGCCGGCCGAGTCGCGACGCCGTTACAGAGTCGACCGCAGCGAGCAGCAGCAATCGCCCGCCGGGACGAAGCAGCCGCCGTGCCTCACCGAGCACTGCCGTCGGGCGCTCAGCGTTGCTCAGAACGTCGTCGAGTATGATCGTGTCAAATTCGCCATCCGGGAACGGCAGCTCATACATGTCGCCCTTGCGCAGCGTGCAATTTGGCAATCCGGCGAGCAACAACTCCGCTCGCGCGAAGCGGCGTGCATTTGAATCGATATCGACACCGACGGCCCGCTGCGCGCGCGATGCGAGCAATTTCAGAATCCTCCCCTGACCGCTGCCGATGTCGATGAGGTCGCCGACCGGCGCCGTAACCGTGAGCTCCACGAGCGCGCGATGCAGCGACCGGTCGTCCTCATCAAGCACTGGCAGTGGCGCTTCCTGACTGCTGCGGAGTTCGCGCAGGCGCTCGATGTCGCGGCAAAACACGGGTTCGTCGGCGGGCACGAGCGCCAATAGCCGACGCCGCAGCACCGCATCCCCGCCCTGGCCCGCCAGGCGGTAGTAAACAAAATGGCCATCGCGGAAACGCTGCAGGAGCCCGGCATCGCAGAGTTGCTTCAGATGTTGCGAAATACGCGGCTGACTCTGGACGAGAACGCCGGTGAGCTCCGAAACGCTGCACTCGCCATGCGTGCACAATGCCACTAGCCGCAGCCGCACCGGGTCGGCCAGCGCCTTTAACTGCAGCATCAGACGTTCTGTCGCCTTATTCATTAAAATATAAGAATTTCTTTATATTAAGAGTGAAACAGTTTAGCACGGCTGTGCGGGACAATGAGGGGGTCGAACCGGGGTTTTTATGCCGACTACTGGGCGCGATCGGCTTCGGTCATGGCGTTGTCTGCAAACAGGCGGTAGGGGCGCTCACCCGAATCCACCGTGATCGCGCAGTGTGCATCAGGGTCGTAATCGTGGTCACGCAGCATGCGCCGCCATGACCGCGAAAGATGAATCAGTGCGCCACGGACGGGCAACCCCTCGAAAACAAACGGAATGACGTCGTCAGCGGACATGTGCTTCGCGGGACGACCGTGTGAGTCACTGGTCGGCTAATTGCCGAGTTTGCTTCTCAAAACGTCGTTGACCTGTGCGGGGTTGGCCTTACCGCCCGTTTCCTTCATAACCTCACCGACGAAAAAGCCGATCAGCTTGTTTTTGCCGGCCTTGTAGTCGGCTGCCTGATTCGGATGCGCGGCGATGACCTTGTCGACGATGGTCTCGATCGCCGCGCTATCGGTGATTTGCCTCAGGCCTTTTGTCTCGATGACCTCGTCGGCCGTGCCCTCGCCAGCCCACATTGCCTCGAAAACTTCCTTGGCGATCTTTCCTGAAATCGTATTGTCGTGAATTCGATCGACGAGACCGGCCAGGTCAGCCGCCGCAATGCGGCAGTCACCGATATCGATGCCGTCCCGATTCATCGCGGCGGACAGATCGCCGATGATCCAGTTGGCAATCAGCCGCACCTCGGCATCGCTGTGCCGCGCCGCCTCCTCGAAGTAATCCGCCAACAGGCGATTGGCGGTCAGAATTGCCGCATCCCCGGGCTTCAGGGCATAGTCGCCGACGAAGCGCTGTTGCTTCGCATCGGGCAGTTCGGGGAGCGATTTGCGCACCGTCTCGATGTAGTCATCGCTGATTGCCACGGGCAGCAAATCCGGGTCGGGAAAGTAGCGGTAGTCGTTCGCTTCTTCTTTCGAGCGCATCGCTCGCGTCTCGTCGCGATCGGAATCGTAAAGCCGGGTTTCCTGCACGACTTTGCCGCCGTCCTCGAGTATTTCGATCTGGCGCTTGACTTCGAAGTTGATCGCCTTTTCTACGAAGCGAAATGAATTCAGGTTCTTGAGTTCGCTGCGCGTGCCCAATTCCTGTTGGCCGCGTGGCCGAACCGACACGTTGGCATCACAGCGAAATGAACCCTCCTGCATGTTGCCGTCGGATATGCCGAGGTAGCGTACGATTGTATGGATCTTGCGCATGTACTGGATGGCTTCCTTTGCCGACCGCAGATCCGGCTCCGATACAATCTCCAGCAACGGCGTACCGGCGCGATTCAGATCGATGCCCGAGTGGCGATCGAATCGTTCGTGAACCGACTTGCCTGCGTCTTCTTCGAGATGTGCACGAGTTATGCCGATGCGCTTGTCATTACCGTCGGCGTCTTTGATGAAGAGTTCACCGTGCTCGACGATCGGCAGCTCGAGCTGGCTGATCTGGTAGCCTTTTGGCAGATCCGGGTAGAAATAATTCTTGCGCGCAAAGATCGATCGCTTCGCGATCGTCGCATTGACGGCCAACCCGAATTTGCAGGCCATTCGTATGACCTCTTCGTTGAGGACCGGCAGCACGCCCGGATAGCCCAGATCGACCAGGCACGCCTGGGTGTTGGGCTCGGCGCCATAGGCCGTCGGCGCGCCCGAGAAAATCTTGCTCCGCGTCGCGAGCTGCGTGTGAATCTCCAGCCCGATAACCACCTCCCACGCAGCGTTCATCGATAGTCCCCGGGGCATTGCTCGTGCCAGTCGGTGAGTTGCTGATATTGATGCGCGCAGCAGAGGAGGGACTCCTCCGCAAAATGCGGCCCGACGAGATGCAGGCCAACGGGCAGGCCGTCAACGAAGCCGCACGGCACCGAGATACCCGGCAAGCCCGCGAGATTTGCGCCGATCGTATAGATGTCGTTGAGGTACATCGTTACAGGATCGTCGGTCTTGTCACCGAGTTTGAATGCCGGCGTCGGCGCCGTCGGCCCGGCAATGACATCGACGTCGGCAAACGCGTGCCTGAAATCATCGCTGATCAGTTGCCGAACCTGCTGTGCCTTGAGGTAGTAGGCATCGTAGTAGCCGGCGGAAAGCACGTAGGTACCGGTCATGATGCGCCGCTTGACCTCTGCACCAAAGCCTTCGCCGCGACTGCGGCAATACAAGTCCATAAGATCCTCTGGGTCGTCGGCGCGATGGCCGAAGCGCACGCCGTCGAAGCGTGACAGGTTCGAGGAGCATTCGGCCGGCGCAACCACATAGTAGGTCGGTACTGACAAGTCGAGGTTCGGCAGGTCGACTTCGGTCAATATTGCGCCCTGAGATTCGAGTACGGCGAGTGCCTCTCGCACCGCGGCTGCACAATGCTCATCGAGACCGGCGTCGAAATGCTGCCGGACGACACCGACGCGTACGCCCTTTAGCGATCCGGCCAGGCCCGCGACATAGTCGGGAACCGGTCGATCGACCGAGGTTGAATCACGTTCATCGAATCCGGCCATTACGCCAAGCAACAACGCCGCATCGCCTGCGGAGCGCGTGATCACGCCCGCCTGATCAAGGCTCGATGCGAACGCGATCATGCCGTATCGAGACACGCGACCGTAGGTCGGCTTGAGGCCTGTTGTTCCCGTGAGCGCCGCCGGCTGGCGAATTGAGCCCCCGGTGTCGGTACCGGTGGCCGCTGGCACAAGCCTGGCGGCAACGGCCGCGGACGACCCGCCTGATGAGCCGCCAGGCGACCGCTCGGTATCCCACGGATTCCTGACCGGGCCGAAGTAACTGGTCTCGCTTGACGAGCCCATCGCGAATTCATCCATATTGCTCTTGCCGAGCATGATCGCGCCGGCGTCCGCGAGTCGCTCGACGACCGTCGCGTCGTAAGGCGACACAAAATTCTCCAGCATGCGAGACCCGCAGGTCGTCAAAACGTCGCGCGTGCAAAAAATGTCTTTGTGCACGATCGGCAGCCCATTCAGGACACCACCCTTGCCGGCCGCACGATCAGCGTCGGCCCGTTTGGCAGCTGCGAGTGCCTCGTCGACGGTCACCGTGACGAACGCATTGAGTGAACCGTTGTGACGTTCAATGCGTGCCAGCAGCGCCTGCGTCAGTTCAAGCGCTGAAAAATCGCCTCGGCTGAGGCCTGCGGCAAGCTGCGTCAGCGGCTGCGCGTGAAGATCTCGGCTGGACGCGCTCATTCAAGGACTTTGGGCACAAGGTAGAAGCCGTCACTAATGGCCGGCGCGTTGCTTTGAATCCGGTCGCGGTCATTCGACTCGGTGATGCGATCCGGTCGCGGGCGCTGAACCTGGTTCAACGGATGTGCCATTGGCACGACATCGTCGGTCGCCGCCTGCGACAATTGGGCGACGAAATCGACGATTCGCGACAGTTTGTCGACGGTCTCTGCGATTTCGTCGTCGGCAACCCGGAGCCTCGCCAGTGCCGCGATATGCTGTACCTGAACTTTGTCGAGTGACACGGGCAAATCCGGGGTATTTGGCCTCAGCGCGCCGCCTTGGGACGCATGCGCACAAATGATACACGCCACCTTGTGCAATGTCGTGGGCATTGTTAGGTTACACTGTTTATCTCGTTTCCGGATCCCGCCCCAATATGTTCAAGAATATTCTGGGTTATTTTTCGAATGACCTGTCGATCGACCTTGGCACCGCCAATACACTGATTTACTCGCGCGGTTACGGAATCGTCCTTGATGAGCCCTCGGTGGTCGCGATTCGCGAGGATTCCGGCCGCGGCGGCCGGGTCATCGAAGCGGTTGGCCTGGAAGCCAAGAACATGCTCGGCCGAACGCCGGGCAACATCACAGCAATCCGGCCTCTCAAGGACGGAGTGATCGCGGACTTTACCGTCACCGAGAAAATGCTCCAGCATTTCATTCGCAAAGCGCACGGAAACCGCTATTTCCGGCCCAGTCCGCGTGTGCTCATTTGCGTTCCATACGGCTCGACACAGGTGGAGCGACGCGCGATTCGCGAATCCGCCGAAGGCGCCGGCGCCCGCAAGGTACACCTGATCGATGAGCCGATGGCTGCAGCGATCGGTGCGGGCCTGCCCGTGCACGAGGCGCGCGGCTCGATGGTGCTCGACATCGGCGGCGGAACGTCCGAAGTTGCGGTTATCTCGCTGAACGGCATCGTCTATGCGGCATCGGTGCGTATCGGCGGCGACCGTTTCGACGAGGCGATCACCAATTACGTGCGCCGAAATTACGGCATATTGATCGGTGAGGCAACGGCCGAACGCATTACGCACCAAATCGGTTCCGCGTTCCCTGGACAGGAGGTACTCGAAATTTCGGTTAAGGGCCGCAACCTGTCCGAAGGCGTGCCGCGCAGCTTTACGCTCAACAGCAATGAAATCCTCGAAGCGCTGCAAGAACCCCTGCAGGGCATCGTCGGTGCCGTCAAGGAGGCACTCGAACAGACACCGCCCGAACTCGGCGCAGACGTCGCCGAGCGCGGCATCGTGCTGACCGGCGGCGGAGCCTTACTCAGAGACATAGACAAACTGCTCATGGAGGAAACCGGGCTGCCCGTGGTCATCGCCGATGATCCGATGACCTGCGTTGCGCGCGGTGGTGGCCGCGTCATCGAACTCGTTGACGAGCATGGTCCGTCGGTGTTCGGGCTGGAGTAAGCTAACCGGTCAGCCAGGCTGCTGGTACTCCATCAATACAACCTTAACGGAGTCCTAGTCCCCGATGCTCAGCTCGCAAAGCGATCGCAGCCGTCTCGCAAGAATTCCCGCACTCGGCCTGCGTGCGCTGGCTCTGGTTTCTCTGAGCATCCTGCTCATGGTTCTCGACCATCGTGACAATCATCTCGATGCGGTGCGCCGAGCCATAAGTGCAGCCGTTTATCCCTTGCAAATCGTCGTTGCTGCGCCGACCCGCTTTTGGGTGTGGGTACGCGATGCCGGCGCGACACGTAACGAACTGCGACTACAGAACAGCCGCCTCAAGGTCGAACGCCTGCTGACGAATGCACGATTGCAGCGCTTTACGGCACTCGAGGCGGAAAACGATCGCCTGCGCGAATTGCTGGAGGCGCGGCGCCAGGTTCGCGGCGAAGTCCGCATCGCCGAAATCATAGCCGTGGATGCCAACCCCTATCGCCACAATCTCGTCATTGCCATCGGGCAACAGGACGGCGTCTACGATGGTCAGGCGATTGTCGATGTGAACGGCGTCGTTGGCCAGATCGTTGAAGTAGGCCTCATGACGGCACAGGCGATATTGATCAGCGATCCCGATCATGCATTGCCCGTCGAGGTCAATCGCAATGGATTGCGTACCGTCGCCTTCGGTACCGGTGAATTCGATCGGCTCGAATTGCCGTTTCTGCCCAATAACGCCGACATTCGCGCGGGTGACCTACTCGTGACGTCAGGACTGGGAGGCACGTTTCCGTCCGGCTATCCCGTGGCCATTGTCGCGAACGTCACACGCATTCCGCAGGAACCGTTCGCTGATGTGACGGCGACGCCGGCCGCGGCGCTGAACCAGGTGCGTGAGGTCATGCTGATCTGGTCAGCCTCGCCCGCTGTTGAATCTGCGGACGAAGCAAATGATTAGCACACGCGCATCACGCCATCTGCCCGCCGTCATCACAATCCTGCTGGCGCTGATGCTAACGCTCGTGCCGCTGCCCAAGGCTCTTGCTCCATTTCGCCCGGACTGGGTCGCACTGATACTGATTTACTGGGCCATGACGGCGCCCAGCAGTTATAACGTGGGCACCGCCTGGCTTATCGGTATTTTTCTTGACGTGGCTCAAGGGACGTTGCTCGGCCAGCACGCCCTCGCATTGTGCGTCGTCGTGTACATCACGATCAAATTTCACTTGTTGATGCGTGTATTTCCGTTGCTGCAACTGACGGCGACGGTGTTCGCGCTGCTCGCTTTGCATCAGTTCCTGCTGTTCTGGATCAATGGCGTTACCGCGGTGACGGCGCCCGCAATCAGTTACTGGGCTCCAGTCATTATCGGGTCGATAGTCTGGCCATTTCTGTCGATGTTTCTGACGGGCGTGCGCTTCAGGGCGCAGACCGGAAACTGACGTGGACCTGCTTTCGCCCATCAAGGATCATCACTCGGAACGCCGATTGTTTTTTTCGCGCGTCATATTCACCATGATCGTGGCAATTCTGATGCTCGGCACCGTCGTCGCAAGGCTCGTTCAGCTGCAGGTTTTCAATTACGAACATTTCGCCGCGAGATCACAGGGCAACCGCGTGCGTATCGAAGCGGTGCCGCCGATACGCGGCCTCGTGTTTGATCGCGAGGGCCGCCTACTCGCTGAGAACCTGCCGGCCTTTCAACTCGAACTAATTCCCGAGCAGGTCGCGGACATCGACGAGACGCTCGAGCGTCTCGCAGCACTCGAACTGATCAACGCCGAGGACATCCCGCGAATCAAGGAATTGAGCCTCAGCGCGCCACGCTTCAAGCCCGTGACCCTGAATAGCCGCCTGAGCAACAAAGAAATCGCGAATTTCGCGGTGCAGCGGCCACGGTTCCCGGGAGTCGACTTTCAGCCGAGGCTCGTGCGCCACTACCCGTATGGAAAGGCTGTTGCGCACGCGGTTGGCTATGTCAGCGCGCTATCGAGCGATGATCTGCAAATTCTCGAGGCTTCGCGCTACGCGGGCACCTCGCAAGCGGGCAAGACCGGCATCGAGAACAGTTACGAGTCCGTCCTGCATGGCGACACCGGTTTTCGCCATATCATCACCAATGCGCGCGGCAGGCAACTGCCGAGTGATTCGCTGGATCTGCGCGATACCCTGCCTGCCGACGAACAACCCTCCCCCGGTGACAATGTTTATCTGAGCATCGATCTCGACCTGCAATTGCTGGCCACCGAAAAGCTGGCTGGCCACCGCGGCGCTGTTGTTGCGATCGACCCCTGGAATGGCGAAGTCCTCGCGCTCGTCAGCACGCCATCGTTCGACCCGAACCTGTTCGCCACCGGCATGACGACGGCACAATTTGCAGACATGCAGGAGGATCTCGATCGTCCGCTTTTCAATCGTGCTGTCAGGGGAACGTATCCGCCAGGATCGACGATCAAACCCATGCTCGCGCTGGCCGCTCTCGAGACCGGCGCAACCAACCTGACCCGCAAGACTCTGTGCAGGGGATACTTCGTGTTGCCGAAAACGACACACCGGTATCGTGACTGGAAACCCGAAGGTCATGGCGAAATGGATCTGCACGACGCGCTCACGCAATCCTGCGACGTCTATTTCTATGACCTGAGCATCAAAATAGGCATCGACAACATACACGAATACCTCGTTCGCTTCGGACTCGGCCAGCCGACCGGCATCGATGTCAAGGGTGAACGATCGGGACTTGTTCCGTCGACCGAATGGAAGAAAGGCGCATTCAGTAACCGATCTGACCAGCGTTGGTTTCTTGGTGAAACCGTTATTGCGTCAATTGGCCAGGGCTACATGCTGGCTACACCGCTGCAACTCGCGAGCGCCACGGCCACCCTGGCCACGCGCGGTATCCGCTATCGGCCGCGCATGGTCGCCGCGTACGAGAACACGCTGACCGGAAAGCGGACAATGACGGTCCCGGAACGTCTGGCTGACGTCGGCATCGACAACGATCTGCACTGGGACGCTGTCATCGGTGCCATGCACGACGTCATGCAGAGCCCGCGCGGCACGGCGCGCGCGGCAGGCAGTGATGCTGCCTACCAAATGGCTGGCAAGAGCGGCACAGCGCAGGTTTTCTCGATTTCTCAGGACGAGGAGTACAACGAAGAAGAAGTCCCGGAAAGACTGCGTGATCACGCGCTGTTCCTGGCATTCGCTCCGCTCGACGACCCAAAAATTGCGGTTGCCGTGATCGTCGAAAATGGCGGTAGCGGCAGTCGTGTTGCAGCGCCAATAGCGCGTGCGATTATTGATCAATACCTGGGATACGGCAGTGATTCCGGGTGATTCACATCAATTGCTGGACCAGAAGTCGGCGCCGCTGGGCGATTTCGCGCGCCTGATGCGTCGCGTGCACATCGACGGCCCACTGCTCGGTGGTCTGCTGCTGATCTGCGCACTCGGTCTGGTCGTCCTGTACAGCGCAGTCGGTGAAAATATGCGCCTGTGGTTCAGCCAGGTCGCGCGTCTCAGCGTCGCAATTGTGGCGATGTTCCTGATCGCACAATTGTCGCCGGATTTCCTGCGCCGCTGGACACCATGGGCCTATCTTGGTGGCCTGCTGTTGTTGATGCTCGTGCTGACCACGGGTGAAGTTGGTCAGGGCGCGCGGCGCTGGCTGGACCTTGGCATTCGCTTTCAGCCATCCGAAATCATGAAACTCGCCGTGCCGATGATGGCGGCCTGGTATCTGCATGATCGTCAGATTCCGCCCAGGATCGGCGCATTGCTGCTCATCGGCGTACTGATTGCGGTACCGACAATCTTGATCGCACGACAACCCGACCTCGGAACGGCGCTGCTCATCGCCGCGTCCGGCATCATCGTCGTCGTGCTGGCCGGGCTTTCGATTCGGCTCATGTTCGCCCTGGCCGTCCTGTCTGTGCCGGGCGCGATGCTGCTCTGGACTTTTATGCAGGATTACCAGAAGCAGCGCGTATTGACGCTGCTCAACCCGGACAGTGATCCACTGGGCGCCGGTTACAATATTATTCAATCGAAGATCGCGATCGGCTCGGGCGGGTTGTTCGGCAAAGGCTGGACGAACGGTTCGCAGGCGCAGCTCGAATTTCTACCGGAGCGCGATACCGATTTCATATTTGCGGTCATGGGAGAAGAGCTCGGGCTCCTCGGCGTGCTGGCCTTGCTCGGCTTGTACGTGTTCGTGATCGGGCGTGGCCTTTTCATTGCAGTTCAGGCACGGGACACCTATTCGCGGTTGCTGGCTGGTTCCATCAGCCTGACGTTTTTTGTCTACGTGTTCGTCAATACCGCCATGGTTACGGGCCTTTTGCCCGTGGTGGGCATTCCGCTACCACTCGTCAGTTTCGGCGGCACGTCCATGGTGACGCTGATGGCCGGATTCGGTATTCTGATGTCCATCCAATCGCATCGGAAATTGCTGCCGCACTGATGAAATTCCGACATTTTGCGGGTCCCGCAATCTTCCTGCTTGCCGCTGTTTCTGTACACGCCATCGAACTGGATCAACCCGAGGTTGAAACCTTCATCGAAGCGATGATCCGCGAACATGACTTCGATCGCGAGAGTCTTCGTGACACGCTCGAGCAAGCCGAGATCAAGCCGGCAATTCTCGAGGCCATTGCCAAGCCCGCCGAAAAGACTCTGACCTGGGGCGAGTACCGCAAGATTTTTGTAACACGCGAACGAATTCGTGCCGGTGCCGAATTCTGGCGCGAGCATGCCGACACGCTGAACGACATTAGCACGGCCACAGGCGTGCCCATCGAAATATTGGTCGGCATTATTGGCGTCGAAACATATTTCGGTCGCATCACAGGTAAGTATCGGGTGCTCGATGCGCTGGCAACGCTCGCGTTTCTCTACCCGCCACGCGCGACTTTTTTTCGGGCGGAACTCGAGCAATACCTGTTGCTCGTGCGCGAGGAAGGCATGCAGGCAATCGAGGCGACAGGGTCGTATGCCGGCGCCATGGGTCGGCCGCAATTCATGCCGTCGAGTTACCGCGCCTACGCCGTCGATTCGACGGGCGACGGCAAGCGCGATATCTGGAATAACTGGGACGATGTGGCTGGCAGTATCGCCAATTTTTTCCTGGCTCATCGTTGGAAACCGGGTGAAGAAGTCACGGCCCAGGCCATACTCGCCAATAACTGGCGCGGTTCGCCCCCGGATAACGGCCTGACGCCGCAAGATACGGTCAGGTCGCTGAGTCGGCAGGGCGTATTGTTCGCAACCAACATGCCAGCCGACAGCGATAGTCAGCTGCTGGCCCTGGAGGGCGATGAAGGCACCGAGCATTGGGTGGGGTTCCACAACTTTTTCGTGATCACCCGCTATAACCGCAGTGTCATGTACGCGCTGGCCGTGCATCAGCTGGGGCAGGAAATCGCAATCGAGGTCAGCGCCGATGCATCTTGATGCCCGACTTGCGGCACCGGTGTCACTGTTGCTGATATTGTTGTCAGGCTGTGGCGGCAGCGTAAGAGACGGACCACCGTCAGGCAGTATCACCGGAGCCGATTTGCCCGGCGACGCCGTGCCGCGACCCGAGCCTCGCAGCCCGTTTGGTAACGGCCCGATCTACGAAGTACTCGGCAAGCGCTACACGGTCATGGACTCCAATGCCGGTTATCAGGAGCGCGGCGTTGCATCGTGGTACGGCAAGAAATTTCATGGCCGGCCGACGGCGAGCCGCGAACCGTACAACATGTATGCGATGACGGCTGCGCACCGAACGCTGCCGCTGCCGACGTACGTGAGCGTTCGTAATCTGCGAAACAACAAGAGCATCATCGTGCGCGTGAATGATCGCGGCCCGTTCGTGCAGAACCGGATCATCGACCTGTCCTACGCGGCGGCGATCAAGCTGGACATGATCCGCAGCGGCACGAGCCTTGTTGAAATTACAGCCATCACGTTTGACGGGGCCGGCGGTGACCGTCCGGCGAATCAGCCGGTCGTGATTTCGCCAGCGGTGAGCCCATCGACCAAACCATCGTCGACACCGCCACGACCGAATGTGATCTTTGTCCAGGTCGGCGCGTTCGGCGAACGCAGCAATGCCGAACGCCGTCATGTGTTGCTGTTGTCAGGCGGCATCAATTCGGCATTCATCGATGCCGACGAAGACAGCAACCCGCGAATATATCGCGTGCGCATCGGGCCCATCGCCGACGTCCCACAGTACGACGTGTTGATCGAGCAACTCGAAATCCTCGGTATCCGGGATCCTTACCTGGTCACGCGATAGGAGCGACCGCGCGGACAAAAGCGCGCTCGTCGCCTCCCGGACTGCAGATCGAAATTTTATTTTTGTTACTTGGTGTCCTCAATCTTCCACAGACGATTTTCGCTGCATTCCGAGACGTCGTTGAACAGGTCGTCGAGTTCATCTCCCTCATCGCTGTCCAACGCATCTTTTGCAGCCGCCCAGGTGGCCAGATTCGGGTAGGTGTCGACAAAGATGAAGATCTCGTTATTGCCCACCACGGTCGTACCGACACTGCTTTTGATACCGCCGCCTTCGACATGAGCATTGATCCATTTGAGCCATTTGCTGTTGGTGGCCTGCACGTCTTCAATTGACTTGCCCTCTTTGACTTCGCAGGTCCACACTTCGGCAATGCTGTCCGCCATGGCAATACCGCTCAGGCACAGCGTAATGAGGGCGACAAATGCTCCAGCTAACAGATTCTTCATGTTGGTCTCCGGGATTGTTGTTTTTTTTAGGACGGGGACAGTGTAGTACAGATCGATGACCTGCGTCTGCAGGCCAGTCGACTGTGCGCTTCCCGGGCGACAAGCCGTAAACAGGAGAATTGCGCGAGCCTCGTCGCTCTCGAACATCCGCCTGCTCCGCGACATAAGGTCGTCCTGACCGCAAAGACACTCCTACAGTTTTTTTTTATTCTCGATACAATACGTGCCTTGACCCGCTCACCCCCATTGAGAGCTGATGAAATTCCGATTTTTCACCCTGCTGACGCTGCTGCTGGCGTTCAACGCCGTTGCCGTTGAACTTCGCCCCGTTCCCGCACCGCCCATCATTGGCGCCAAGAGCTACCTCATGATCGACGGCAAAACGGGACGCGAACTCGCCTCGCTAGCGCCCAACCTGTCGCTGGCGCCCGCCAGCCTGACCAAGCTCATGACGGCCTATGTGGTCTTTCATTCCCTCCGGCAAGCTCAGATACAACTCGAGGACGAAGTCACGGTCAGCGAAAAAGCCTGGCGCACACCAGGATCACGCATGTTCATTGAAGTCGGCAAACGCGTGAAGGTCAAAGATCTGTTGCTCGGCATGATCGTACAATCCGGCAACGATGCGAGTGTCGCCCTCGCAGAGCACGTCGCAGGTTCGGAATCGGTGTTCGCCGAATTGATGAACCAGTACGCGCAACGGCTCAATATGCACTCCAGTCACTTCATCAACGCGACTGGCCTGCCAGATGACGACCATTACTCGACGGCGCGCGATCTGGCGACACTCGCGCGCGCGATCATCAATGAATTTCCCCGGTATTACGAGTGGTACTCAATCAAGGAGTACACCTGGGGCGATATCCGGCAACCGAATCGCAATTCGCTGTTATGGCGCGATGCGACCGTCGACGGCATGAAAACAGGCCATACGGACGACGCGGGCTTTTGTCTTGTGTCATCGGCAAAGCGTGACGGCATGCGTGTGATTTCCGTTGTGATGGGCATGGCCAGCGTCCGAGCCCGGACCGATGGCAGCCAGGCATTGATCAATTACGGCTTTCGCTTCTTCGAGACGCGGCTCTTGTACAAAGCCGGTGAAGAGATCACCCGAACGCGCATCTGGAAGTCATCGAAGGAATTCACATCGCTGGGCGTGCTTGACGACCTGTACATAACGGTACCAAGAGGATCTTATGATGCGCTTGAGTCGGTATTGAGTATCCCCGCCATACTCATGGCGCCGGTGACCGCGGGCCAGCCACTTGCGGAAATCAAGGTAAGCCTTAATGGCGAAGATTTATTACAGGAGCAGTTGCGCGCCCTCGACGACAACCCGAGCGGATCTTTCTGGCAACGAACGATTGACAGCATAGAACTCTGGTTCGAGTAGGCATTTGCATGAGTGATCAGACGCTCCTTGAATTTCCGTGTGAGTTTCCGATCAAGCTGATGGGGCGGGACACGCCATCATTCAGGAGCACAATGCGCGCGCTCGTCGAGAAACATGCGGGGCGATTGAGCGACGACGCGATCCAATGTTCGCTGAGCCGCAATGGCCACTTCGTCTCAGTCACGATTACGGTCGAAGCACAAAGCCAGCGACAGCTCGATGCTATTTACCGCGACGCGACAGACCACACCGACGTATTGATGGCCTTGTGAACCACGCGGCAAGAAATATCGGAAAATCAATCGCCATTCGCGAGCTCGGGCTGCAGGGCTACGAACCGGTCTGGCGCGCGATGCAGGGCGTAAGCAATACTCGGACAGAGTCGACTGCGGACGAGATCTGGTTCACGGAGCACCCGCCCGTATTTACGCTGGGCCTCAATGCCAGCCGCGATCATTTGCTGGCGCCGGGCGATATTCCGGTCGTGCAAATCGATCGTGGCGGTCAGGTGACCTATCACGGTCCGGGTCAGCTCATGATCTACCCGCTCATAGATCTCAAGCGCGCCGGGCTTGGCATCCGCAACCTCATTACCGCGCTCGAACAAAGCGTTGTCCATCTTGCGGCCGATTTTGGACTGGAGGCGGCGAGCCGCGCCGACGCGCCGGGCGTTTATGTCGCCGGGACCAAGATCGCGAGTGTCGGTCTGCGTATTCGCCGTGGCGCAAGCTACCACGGCATGGCCCTGAACGTGGATGTGGATCTCGAACCGTTTTCGCGCATCAATACCTGCGGTTTTGCCGATCTGCAGGTCACTGATTTGCGATCGCTCGGTGTCGAGCATGACCTCGCTTCAGTGCGCCGAAAACTGCTGCCCCATTTGCTCGAGCAGCTGGGCATCGATGCCGCCGATGTCGTCAGCGCGTCTTCGGAGTTACCACGCCTCAATCGCAGTGCAGATTGAGCTCCTCCAGCCTCGCCGGCGTGCCGACATCATTCCACAGGCCCTCGTATAGACTGCCACTGAGCCGTCCCGCGTCGGCCGCGTCATACAACATCGGCGCAAGTGGAAATCGGCCGGGCACGCAACCGGCGAAGAATTCGGAACGATACGTGGCGACGCCGCTGAACGTCAGTGTTGCCGCGTCGCTCGCACACACGAGACCATCGTCGAGATCGAAATCGCCGCGCTCCCGGTGCGGCGGATTTGCCACCAGGACGAGATGTGCAAGTTCCTTTGCGACAGGCTTCGGCGGTGGCAAAGACATGTCTGTGTAAATATCGGCGTTGATGACGAGAAACGGATCGTCCCCGAGCAACGGTAGCGCACGTTGAATGCCACCGCCAGTCTCGAGCAGGTCATCGCCTTCAGGGCTGTAGATGACGTTGAGGCCATAGTTGGCCCCGGAACCGACACGGTCGACGATTGCATCGCCGAGCCAGCCGAGGTTTATCACGACAGTCTCGATTCCGGCTGAGTGAATGGCGATGAGATGGCGCTCGATGAGACTCTGCCCGCGAACCTCGACAAGCGCCTTGGGTACGCTGTCAGTGACCGGCCGGAGCCGCTCGCCGCGCCCCGCCGCGAGAATCATGGCAATCATCGTTTGTCCTCGAGCATGGGTAAACAGCGTTCGTGAATCAGGGTGACGAGAAATTCAAGCTCGGCGTGGCGCGGCAACAGCTCGACAACGTATCGCAATGTTCTCGGTATGTCATGCAGATAGTCAGGCTTGCCGTCACGATGATTGAGCCGTGCAAAAATGCCGGCCGCCTTGAGGTGACGCTGAACACCCATCAGTTCGAACTCGCGCGTAAACTGTTCCTGATCGACAAGCTCACGGGTCGATTCGTCCAGCCCGGCATAGAAATCGAGCATCCATCCCTGCAGTTGCTCAGCTGGCCAACGTATGTAGCAATCCTTTAATAAGGAGACAAGGTCATAGGTCAGCGGTCCCTCTACGGCGTCCTGAAAATCGAGTATGCCCGGATTTTTCGATGCGGTGACCATGAGATTTCGCGAATGATAGTCACGATGCACGAACACCTGCGGCTGATCGAGCGCATTTTTAACCAGCAACGTACAGACTTCCTGCCACGTCATTTCCTCATCAGCATCGAATTCAATGCCGAGGTGAGTGCCGCACAGCCAGTCATGAAACAACGACAGTTCGGATCGCAATAACTCCTCGTCATACGGCGGCAGCAGTGCCTGGTAGGCTGCACCGCGACGTTGTAATCGGGCAAGTGCTGTGAGGGCATCTGCATACATTGCAGGCGCGTTTTGCGGATTGCTTATGAGTACATCGAGATACTGGGTTGTGCCGAGATCGGTCAGCAACAGAAATCCGCGCTCGGGATCCGCCTCCAGAATTCGCGGCGCATTCAATTGCATCGCCTCAAGATAGCCTGCAATGCGCATGAACGGCAGACAGTCCTCCTGGGCCGGCGGCGCATCCATGACGATGAAACTTTCGCCACTTCCCTGCAGTCGAAAGTAACGCCGAAAGCTTGCATCACCGGATGCAAGGATCGGTTTTCGTCCTGCAACGGCGCCAATGCCGCCCAGCCAGCTCAATAGAGCCTCCAGGCGATCATCCGTCCCGATGGTCGAGTGGCTAATCGAATGTCTCCGTAACGCGTTGAAGCACCAGCAAAACTATGCGAAGGTAACAAATAGTAAAGCCTGATAACATCCCGTCCGGCTAAACCCCTCACCCGACCAAAAACTTGTCCTCGAAATACCCAATCATAGCCACTTACCTGCTGGCCCTGCCCGCTGCGAACGCAGCGGAGCCGCTCGCTTGCGAGAATTCTCTGGGCGTGCAACTGGCCGAAGATGTCTCGACGACGATCATTACGGGCGACCCCGGCGCGATCCGATTCGAAGCCGGTGAGTTCGAGGCACAACTCGGCACCTCGCCGACGGCCGCGATGAGCGGCGGTGTCCTGCTGCGCCGCGACAATAAGCTGGCCGCTGCCGACAGCGCCCGCTACGACCCCGATCAAAGAGCATTGATCCTCGAGGGTAGCGTCCGTTACGAAGATCCGGGTACACAGATTACCAGCAGGCTGGCCGAGTTTGCCTACGATTCCGGCCGCATCCGTTTTGCGGGCGCGGCGTTTTCGCTGGGCAGCAACAACGCGCGCGGCACTGCCGACGAACTGCTGATATCGCAAGACGGTCGCATCGAATTCGACAACGTTAGCTACACGACTTGCCCGGCGGGTTCCAACGATTGGTCCCTGCACGCCAGCAACATCGTGCTGGACACGCAACGCGGTGTTGGCACGGCACGCGGCGTGAAGTTGCGCTTCCAGGGAATACCGATCCTGTACGCGCCGTACCTGTCGTTTCCAATCGGCGATGCACGCAAATCCGGTGTGCTAACTCCCGAGGTCGGCAGCGCGGGGCGCAGCGGCAACGAAATCCGTGTGCCATTTTACTGGAATATTGCGCCAAATTACGACGCGACGATAACGCCTCGTTTGCTCACGGATCGCGGCTTGCAGTTACAGACCGATTTCCGCTACCTGACCGAGATCAACGAAGGCACAATCAGCGCCGAATATCTGTCCGATGACAGCCTCGTCAACAATACGCGGTACCTGTTCAGCGTCGCGCATCGGACGCTGTTCAAGAGCGGCTGGCAAAGCCGCGTCGACTTTCGTGAGGTGTCGGACAGTCAGTACTTCGAAGACCTCGGCGGCAGCCTGAGCGCATCGAGTATCACGCACCTGAATCGCAGTCTTCGTTTTGACTATCACACGGACCACTGGTCTTTCCTCGGGCAGGCCCAGGACTATCAGACGATCGACGACGCGATTTTGCCGAATGACGAACCGTACCGTCGCCTGCCACAGCTACTGCTACGTGGCTATTGGCCGCACAGGTGGTTGGGCACACGACTCAGCTTCGATGGCGAACTCGTTAATTTCGATCGCGATGTCGGTGTCACCGGGTGGCGCATGAACCTCGCCCCGGAGGTTGCATTACCATTTTCACGTCCGGGCTGGTTCATTACGCCGGCCATCGCACTCGATCACACGCGTTATGAATTGAGCAATACGTTACCAGGCCAGCGCAACGATCCGAGCCGCACGCTGCCAATCGCGAGTATCGACACCGGTTTCATACTGGAGCGGACACTCAATGGTTCAAGCGCAGGTCGAATACAAACGATCGAGCCACGCCTTCTGTATGTGCATGTGCCGTTTCGCGAGCAATCGGGACTGCCTGTGTTCGATACGATCACGCCGGATTTGAACCTTGTTCAACTGTTTCGCAAGAACCGCTTTCTGGGCGTAGACCGTATTGGCGACACGGATCAGCTCAGCGTTGGCATCACGTCACGGATTCTGGACGTATCGACCGGCGAGGAACTCGTGACAGCGACCATAGGCCAGACCCGGTACCTCAGCGACAGCGGTGTAACGCTTCCCGGTGTGCCGACCCAGATCAGTGAGTCATCCGACTACATTGCCGAACTTCGGTTTCTGCTGTACGACAATCTAAATTTCGATTTTGGTCACCAGTGGGGTTCGGGCGCGCAAGGGACCACACAATCGGAGGCCCGCCTGCAGTACCGTCCCGCCGCGAACAAGATCCTGAACCTCGCATACCGGTTTCGGCGTGACTCGCTGGAACAGGGCGACCTTTCATGGTCCTGGCCAATTAGCACGAAATGGAATTTCGTCGGACGTTATAACTTTTCGTTCCGCGACCAGGAGGTGCTCGAGCAATTCTTCGGCCTCGAATATGAAAGCTGCTGCTGGGGTCTCAGGCTCGTCTCGCGGCGGCACATATCGACGCGAGACGGAACTCGCGATTCGTCGTTTGGTCTGCAACTGGTATTGAGAGGCATGACCAGCGTCGGCAGCCCGGCTGATAAACTGCTTGAACGTGGTATTCTTGGCTATTCCGCGAGTCTTCGGTAAATAATAGTGTTTAAATTCAAATGCTTATTCGCGATAGTCGCGTTGTCGGCTGCGCCCGCCGTCGCCGCGGAAGAGCTCTCGGAGAGCGGCGAATTTCTGGATGGCGTCGCCGCAATCGTCAACGAGGGCATCGTTCTAAAGAGCCAGTTGCGAGACCAGCTCGCGATGATCCTGCGGCAGGCCGATACGCAACAAATTCAGTTGCCGCCGGCCAACGTCCTGCAGGATCAGGTACTCGAGCGGCTGATACTTGGCGAGGTACAGCTGCAGCGCGCGGCGCGCATCGGACTACACGTCTCGGATCAGATGCTGAATCAGGCGATTGAGCGCGTCGCCCAGCAGAACGACGTGCGTTTGGAGGACATGCCGGCCCTGCTCGCCAAGGATGGCATCAACTACGCAGATTTTCGGCGCGACTTGCGCGACGAGATTACGCTCGAACAGCTACGGCGCATCGATGTCGGACAGCGTATAAACGTATCTCCGCGTGAGATCGAACAATGTATCGCGGACCTTGAAGACAACGTCGTCGTCAATTCCGATTACAGCCTGTCGCATATTTTGGTCTCCTTGCCAGAAGCAGCGTCTGCCGAGCACATCGAGGAAGTGCGGGCGAAGCTTGACGACATCTATCAGCAAATCATGGACGGTGCCGACTTTCGCGCAATGGCCATACGCTACTCCGAGGGCCCGACGGCGCTCGAAGGCGGTGCGCTCGGCTGGATGCCCGGTGAACAGGTCCCGACGCTGTTTATCGACGTGATTGCAACACTCGAGGCCGGTGAAATTTCGAAGCCCTTCAGAAGCGCCAGCAGCTTTCACCTCGTAAAGGTCAATGAGCTTCGCAGTGCGCTTCAGCGCAGCGAGATCAACCAGGTCAAGGCGCGCCATATTCTCGTGACGCCGAATGAGATCATCGATGACGCAACAGCGCAGCAACGGCTCGACGATGCGCTGACACGAATCAAAGACGGTGAAGACTTCGCCGAACTCGCCAAACTGTTGTCCGACGATCCGGGGTCCGCAGTCGTCGGTGGAGATCTGGGCTGGGCCGAAGCCGGCTCATTCGTGCCGGAATTCGAAGCGATGCTCAATTCGATGGCAATCGGCGGTATCAGTGAGCCATTTCGCAGCCCTTTCGGCTGGCATATCATCGAGGTGCTCGATCGACGCGTCTACGATAACACCGAAGACGAAAAACAACGGCGCTGCGACCTCAGAATTCGTAACGACAAAATGGAAGAAGAAACACAGCTGTGGATGCGCCGGCTCCGTGATGAGGCTTACGTCGACAAGCGCATCTAGGGAAACCCTGAGCAATCTCGCGCACATTCGTGAGCACTAGCAAACTTTTGGTCGTAACGGCGGGCGAGCCAGCCGGCATCGGTCCGGAAATATGCCTGGCGCTGGCGGCGCAGGCGCATGCCTCGAATATCGTAGTGGTCTCGGATCCCGAACTGCTGCGCGCGCGAGCAGAGATGACGGGCATCGACGTTATCATTACCGAGATAGCAACCGACGACATCGGCAAACGACTTTCCGATCGCGGCGAACTGCAAGTTCTGGGCTTTCCGTTTCCGCAGGCGGTGACCTGCGGCCGGCCGAGTGCGGCCAACGCCGCTACTTTGCTTGAAGGGCTGCGATTTGCCGCTCAGGCCTGCCTTGACGGCCGTTTCGCGGGCCTCGTGACCGCGCCGCTGCAGAAAAGCATCATCAATGACGCCGGCATCGAATTTACAGGACACACCGAGTTTTTCGCTGAATTGAGCGCGACGCCGCAGCCGGTCATGTTGCTGGTAGCCGGCGATTTACGAGTTGCGCTCGTGACCACACATCTGCCTTTGCGCGCGGTGCCCGACGCGCTGACGCAGAAGCGCCTGCGCGACGTACTGCAAGTACTGCATCTCGGCCTGCAATCGCGGTTCGGGCTCGATGCGCCCAGAATCGTCGTTTGCGGACTGAATCCACATGCCGGCGAAGGCGGCCACCTGGGCGGCGAAGACCAGGACGTGATCGCGCCGGTTATCGCCGAACTCGCGGCTCGCGGCATGAACGTTCGCGGCCCGGTCCCTGCTGACACAGCATTTTCCACGGCATCAGGAAACAAGGACGTCGTTGTCGCGATGTACCATGACCAGGGATTGCCGGTCCTCAAGTACGCGAGCTTTGGACATGCTGTCAACGTCACCCTCGGGCTGCCGTTCGTGCGTACCTCGGTCGATCATGGCACGGCCCTCGATCTGGCCGGCAGCGGCAAGGCCGACCCCGCCAGCCTGATTGCGGCCGTCGAACTCGCGGCCAACCTGAAATGAGCAAACGCTGGCCACGCAAAAGATTCGGCCAACATTTTTTGACCGACCCCGGCATCATCGACGACATCATCAATGCCATCACGCCGGACGGCGATGACACCGTCGTCGAAATCGGCCCGGGCCTCGGTGCGATCACGTCGCCATTGGCCGCTCGTGCCGGTCGATTGCACGCCATTGAACTGGATCGCGATCTTGCCGCCAGATTGCGCACTCGATTCGGCAACGAGCCGCACGTGACGATACACGAGGCGGACGCGCTCACTTTCGATTTCGCAGCACTCGGCAAATCATTGCGCATCGTCGGCAACCTGCCGTACAACATTTCCACGCCGCTATTGTTTCACCTGCTCGAGCTGCGCGACTGCATTCACGATATGCACTTCATGTTGCAAAGAGAGGTTGTCGCACGCATGGCCGCATCTCCAGGCAGTAAAGCCTATGGCCGACTCAGTATCATGCTCGGCTGTTACCTCGACATCGAGGCGTTGTTCACGGTCGATCGACGGGCATTCGAGCCGCCGCCAAACGTCGTATCGGCGCTCGTTCGACTGAGGCCACTACCGGAGGGCAGTTACGAAGTCGATGACCACGCCCTGTTGGGCCGGCTCGTTGCAGCCGCCTTCAGCAAGCGGCGCAAGACCTTGCGCAACGCGCTCAAGAACGTTGTTGACGAGGCCGACCTGGCCGCCGTCGGCATCGATGCGTCCCTGCGCCCGGAGCAAATCCCGGTTGCGAACTATGTCGCCCTGAGTAACCACATCGCGCGCCGCGAAACAATCGGGTTACAATAGCGGCGACCCGGCAAGCTCGAAATGAGAACTCGATGAAAGAATTCAATTGTGAAATACGTGTCCAGGTCACAACGAGCTATATTGACGACCAGTCGGAGCCCGATTCCGACCGCTACGTTTTCGCCTACACGATTACGATTTCGAATCACGGCAACGTTGCAGCACGCCTGATCAGTCGCCACTGGATCATTACGGACGCGAACGGCAAGGTTCAGGAGATTCGCGGCGACGGCGTCGTCGGTGAACAGCCTCACCTGAAACCCGGAGAGCAGTTCCGCTACTCAAGCGGCGCCGTACTGGAGACGCCGGTCGGTGCGATGCAAGGCCTGTATCGCATGGAGGCCGACAATGGTGTCAGTTTCGATGCGCCGATCGCGCCGTTCACGCTTGCCGTGCCGGGCATCTTACACTGAGTGCCAAAGATCACTGATGGCCATATTTGCGATTGGCGATTTGCAGGGCTGCTACGACCCCTTTCGCAGACTCCTTGATAAGATCGACTTTGAACCGGCAAACGATTTACTCTGGCTCACAGGCGATCTCGTCAGTCGCGGACCCAAGTCACTGGAGACGCTGCGCTACGTCAGGAAGCTCGGCGCTTGCGTTGTCACTGTACTCGGCAATCACGACCTGCACCTGCTGGCGTTGGCGCAGCGCGTCGTGCGCAATACGAAGCGTTTCGAGTCCTTGCAAAAACTCCTGCAGGCACCCGATATTGACGAACTCGCGGACTGGCTGCGACATCGACCGCTCGCACATTACAGCGAGGATCTCGACACCTTGCTCGTGCATGCCGGCACTTATCCGACATGGGGCGTGAAAAAGACGCTGGCGCGGGCCGCCGAGGTCGAGGACGTCATGCGAGGTGCGAATTTCGAGGCGCTGCTTGGAAAAATGTACGGCAACCGGCCAACGCGGTGGTCCGGCAGCCTCTCTGGCTACAACAGGCTGCGCTTTATCATCAACTGCCTGACGAGAGTGCGCATGCTGACGCGGGACTTGCGTCTCAACATGACGCACTCGGAGTCGCCGTGGCATGCGGCCCGCAGACTGCTGCCATGGTTCGACATCGACGAGCCCGCCTGGGCGGGAACTCGCATCGTGTTTGGTCACTGGTCGGCGCTCGGGCTCGTCGTGTTGCCTGAGTACATCAGCCTGGATACCGGGTGTGTCTGGGGCAGGCAACTGACAGCAGTCAGGCTCGACACGCGCATTCCCCGCGTTTACCAGGTCGCTGGTCAATCGGTATGATCGCAGCCATCAGCTAACGGCGACGACGCACGATCAGCCGGGGACGACCGATGAATTACGAAAACCGACGCGAATTCGCCCTCGATCTCGACAAGCGAGACTCGCTCGCGCGCTTTCGTGACCAGTTCAATTTTCCGCGCAAGCGAAACGGGCACGAGCCGGTCTATCTGTGCGGCAACTCTCTGGGCCTGCAGCCTGAACTCGCCGCACAATTCGTCCGCGAGGAACTGGACAACTGGGCCCACTATGCCGTCGACGGCCACTTCAACACGGACAGGCCGTGGATTTCCTTCCATCGACGGGCAACGCAGGGATTCGCCCAACTGACCGGCGCGAAACCGTCCGAGGTCGTTGCCATGAACACGTTGACGGTCAACCTGCACCTGCTCATGGCCAGTTTTTACCGGCCGAGCGCCAGCCGCTACAAGATCGTCATCGAGTCGGACGCGTTCCCGTCGGACCGCTACGCGGCAATGTCTCAGCTGCGCATGCAAGGCTTCGATCCTGACAGGGACCTGATCGAATGGTCGCCCCGCGGCGGCGCCAGCGAATTACACGTCGACGATCTCGCGAATATTCTTGAGCGGCAAAACGGCAGCGTAGCCCTGCTGCTGTTGCCCGGCGTGCAGTACTACACCGGGCAGGTGCTCGATATGCCCGCGATCTGCAACCTGGGTCGCGAAGCAGGATGTGCCGTCGGACTCGACCTCGCGCACGCGATCGGCAACGTTGAACTCGCATTGCACGACTGGGCGCCCGACTTTGCCGCCTGGTGCACCTACAAGTACCTGAACGCCGGGCCTGGTGCGATCGCGGGCGCGTTCATCCACGACAAACACTGCTCGACCGGCAACCTCGAGCAGCTGCACGGCTGGTGGGGCCACGACGAGGCGACGCGCTTCAAAATGCGGCGCTCGTTCACGCCGGCAAAGGGCGCTGAGCTCTGGCAACTGAGCAATCCACCGATCCTGTCGTTGGCCCCCGTCATCGCCTCGCTTGAGATTTTCGGCGCGGCCGGCATGCCCGACCTCGTTGCAAAGTCGAAGCGGATGACCGGTTTCCTCGCCTGGCTCATCGACGAACGCTTTCGCGGCCGCATAGAGTCAATCACGCCCGCAGAAGACCGCGGATGTCAGATATCGCTGGTCGTCCGGGACAAGTCCATCGATGCAGCGGCATTGTTCGACCGTTTAGGGGCACTGAACGTAACGACAGACTGGCGTGAACCAGACGTCATTCGCGTCGCTCCAGTGCCGCTTTACAATAGCTACTCGGACGTGTTCGAGTTTGCCGAACGATTGCAACAGGCGCTAACGGCCATCTGAACCGGCCATCTCGCCGACATCCACAGCGGCGCCGCGCCAGCATCCGCCCTCGATCGATTGCCGCCGACTGATGCAGTCAGGATCGATCGTAGGTCATAAACGCGAAGCCGTGCCGGCGTGCTTCGTTCGCCGCGTATTCTTCGCAGGCAACCAGTTTCCAGTGCGCCTCGTCGAGCGCAGCGAAGTACGTATCGCCATCGACATGCGCGTGGACGCGAGTCAGGTAAATACGCCGGGCAAGCGGCAAGAATGCCGCATAGATCTGGCTTCCGCCGATGACCATGACTTCGGCCGAATCGCCTGTTAATTCGATCGCGGCGTCTGGCGAGGCCACGATGTCACAACCCGTTGCCGTAAATTCCGGATCGCGCGAGATGACGATATTTCTGCGCTCCGGCAGTGGCTTCCCGATTGAAGCATATGTTTTGCGTCCCATCACAACCGGTTTGCCCGTCGTCAGCCTGCGAAAACGCCGCAAGTCCTCGGAGATGTGCCAGGGCAGTGCGCCGCGCACGCCGATTACGTTGTTCGTCGACACGGCGACGATAAGGCTGATCGACATGGCGATTTATACAGCGACTGCCGCCGCGATGTGCGGGTGCGCTTCGTAGTTCAGGATTTCGAAGTCGTCGAAACGATAGTCGAAAATCGTGTCGGGCCGGCGCTTGAGGGCAAGGCGCGGCGGCGGCAGCGGTTCACGCTGCAGTTGTTCATCGGCCTGATCGAGGTGATTGACGTACAGGTGGCAATCGCCGCCGGTCCAGATGAAATCGCCGACACCGAGGTCGGCCTGCTGCGCCAGCATATGCGTCAGCAGCGCATAGGACGCGATGTTGAAAGGAACACCGAGAAATATATCACAGCTGCGCTGATAGAGTTGACAGGACAATTTGCCGTCCGCGACGTAGAACTGAAACAGGCAATGACAAGGCGGCAACGCCATATTGTCCACCTCGGCCACATTCCACGCGCTGACAATGATTCGGCGTGAATCGGGCGTCTCACGAAGCTGCCGCATGACCCGGCTGATCTGGTCCACCGAACCGCCATCGGGTGCCGGCCAGCTGCGCCACTGCACGCCGTAAACGGGGCCCAGCTTGCCGTCATCGTCGGCCCACTTGTCCCAGATCGTTACGCCGTTCTCGTTGAGATAACGAATATTGTCGTCACCGCTCAGGAACCACAGCAACTCGTGAATGATTGACCGCAGGTGCAGCTTCTTTGTCGTCACGAGCGGAAATCCCGCGCCGAGATCGAAACGCATTTGATGGCCGAACACGCTCAACGTGCCAACGCCGGTCCTGTCCTTCTTGCGGACGCCGTTATCGCGAGTGCGCTTCATCAATGACAAGTACTGTTGCATGTCAGGCGCTTGCCTGCGCCAATTTTCCGGGCCGGTATGCCAGAACCAGCATAACCGCTCCGATGATCACCATTGGTGCACTCAGGATCTGGCCCATTGTCACCCAGCCGAGTACAAGATAGTCGAGGTGTGCATCGGGTACGCGGTAGAACTCGACAAAAAAGCGGAACACGCCGTACAGGACAAGGAACAGCCCTGACACCGCCATGCCCGGCCGCGGCCGCGCCGAAAACCACGCAATGATCGCGAACAGCAGAAAGCCCTCGAGCGCCGCCTCGTAAAGCTGCGATGGATGCAATACCTGCCCCCGATAGAGAAAACCCCACGCGACGTCGGTCGGCTTGCCCCATAGCTCGCCGTTGATGAAATTGCCGATACGCCCGAAACCGAGGCCGAGTGGCGCCATCGGTGTAACGAAGTCCATGATGCGCCAGAACGCTACGCCGAGCTTTCGGCCATACAGCCACATTGCGACCAGAACACCGACGAGACCGCCGTGAAACGACATGCCGCCCTCGGTGATCCTGATCAGGTAATACGGATCTGAAATCAGATCGTGCCAACCGTAGACGACGCTGTATCCGACACGACCGCCGATGATGACACCGAGCATCCCGTAAAAAATCAGGTCATCGACCTGCACCGCGTTGAGCGGTGAATCGGCCCGCTTACAGCGACGCCTCGCAAGCCACCAGGCCGCGAGGAAACCGATGACGTACATGAGTCCGTACCAGCGAATCTTGAGAAATCCGATCGAGAAGATGACCGGATCCATCTCGGGGTAAGTGAACATTGAGTCCTGCTGGGAATCGATATCAAATTTTCGCGCTAGTCTAACACCCTTGCAGATACGCTATAGTGGCGCGCCAGCCGTAGACGGAATAATTCGATGGCGAATCGCCTCGGGAAGGAAACCAGCCCATACCTGCTGCAACACGCAGACAACCCCGTCGACTGGTATTCGTGGGGTGACGAGGCATTCGCGCTGGCACGTAACGAGCGTAAACCCGTACTGTTGTCGATCGGTTATTCTGCGTGCCACTGGTGCCATGTCATGGCCCACGAGTCCTTCGAGGACGAAGCGACGGCAGCGCTCATGAACCAGCTGTTCGTCAATATCAAGGTCGATCGCGAAGAGCGCCCGGACGTGGACAAGATCTACCAGGCCGCGCAGCAGATACTGACACAACGTACGGGCGGCTGGCCGCTGACGATGTTCCTGAACCCCGAGGATCAACGGCCGTTCTTCGGCGGCACTTACTTTCCGAACGAGCCGCGCTACGGCATGCCGGCATTCAGCGAACTCCTGCAAAACGTTGCGAAATACTTCTCGGAACAGCACGACGAGTTGCGCGACCAGGGTGACAGGCTGAACGAGGCTCTCGGTCGCCTCGAGCCGGCGCCGGCGGTGACGAACGAGGCTCTCACGGCCGCGCCGCTGGCTGCGGTGCGCGAACAACTTGCAACGACGTTCGACCCGGAATACGGCGGCTTCGGCGGCGCGCCGAAGTTCCCGCACCCGACGACGATCGAGCGATTGCTCAGGCACTGGCGCGCGACCGCAGGTGATGCCGAGCCCGACGTTCACGCGCTGTTTATGGCGACCCTGACACTGACGCGCATGGCCGAAGGCGGCATCAACGACCACATTGGCGGCGGGTTTTGCCGCTATTCGGTCGATCGCTACTGGCAGATTCCGCATTTCGAAAAGATGCTTTATGACAATGGGCCGCTACTGGGTCTGTATGCCGAGGCCCATCTCGCGACAGGAGAGCAGCTCTTCGCCGCTACCGCCAATGCCACGGCCGACTGGCTGCTCACCGACATGCGTTCGCCCGAGGGCGGCTTCTTCGCCGCGCGTGACGCCGACTCGGAGGGCGAAGAGGGCCGTTTTTACGTGTGGACGCCCGAAAAGGTCGCCGAGCTGTTGCAAGCCGACGACTATGCGATATTCGCTCGCCGCTTTGGCCTGGACTCGGCCGCGAATTTCGAGGGAGCATGGCATCTCAGCGTGCGCGCGACGATGCAGGATATTTCAACAGACTCAAACCAGTCATTGGCGGATGTCGAGGCTGCGATTGCACGTGCTCGCGAGATCCTTTTCGAACATCGACGTATGCGCGTTGCACCACAACGCGATGAAAAACAGCTGACAGCGTGGAATGCCCTCGCCATACGGGGCCTCGCGGTCGCCGGACGAATCCTGCAGCGCGACGACCTCATTGACGCCGCCACCACAGCCGCGGATTTCATCGCAGAGAAGCTGTTTGTCAACGGCAGGCTGCTTGCCAGTTACAAGGATGGCAGATCACGGTTTCCGGCCTACCTCGATGACCATGCGTTTCTCCTCGATGCTCTGCTGTATTTGCTGCAGGCGCGCTGGAGCAGCGCGCATCTTCGCTTCGCCGTGCAGCTTGCCGATGCTTTGCTCGAACACTTCGAGGATCGCGACAACGGCGGCTTTTATTTCACCGCCGGCGATCACGAACCGCTGATGCACCGACCAAAACCGCTGGCCGACGAGTCGGTGCCGTCAGGCAATGGCATCGCGGCGCTCGCTCTGCAACGACTCGGCTACGTGCTCGGCGAAAGCCGTTATCTCAGCGCCGCAGAGAGCACCTTGCGGGCTGCCTGGCAAGCGATGACTGAATACCCGCACGGCCACGTCTCGCTGCTGTCTGCACTGGAGGAATACCTGACGCCACCGGAAATTGTTGTGCTCCGCGGGCCGGCCGAAGACATTAATCGCTGGCGCGATGACGCCGCAAGACTGTATGCGCCGTCGCGCCTGGTCTTCGCGATCGAGGAACTCGAGGAAAACCTTCCCGGGGCGCTCGAAGAACGGCGTCCCGTGTCTGGTCAGACCGTGGCATACCGATGTATCGGCACACACTGTGATCTGCCTGTCACAAGCTGGGAGACGCTCGCATTGCAACTCCGGGAATCCCCGGAGAAAAGATAATCACGATCAATAGGCAGTGAGCGATTGTCCAATCGAAGGAATAACGGCACTCGAATCAATGCCGGTGAATCGAACCGGCACCGACTCGATCTTCATATCTCCATTCTTCAGGACAACGAAGTGCAGGTGTGGCCCGCTCGATAATCCGCTGTTACCGGATTCCGCAATGTACTGACCCCGCTGCACGAAATCACCCGGCGCGACACGAATGGAATTTCGGTTGAGGTGTGCGTAGACCGCGTACGTGCCATCGTCGTGCAAAATTCGCACGAGGTTGGCCGTGCCAACGTCCGCATCGAGGCCACCTCTGAAATTGCCGCTTTCAACATCGAACACCATGCCGTCTCGAGCAGCGAATATGTCGGTGCCGACAGGCATCGCAAAATCAATTGCGTAGTACGCGTCGGGCGTCGTGTGCGTGACGACATTCGGATACGCCTGCGTTACTGGAAAATTCGCTGCAACGGCGAACGGCAGGCGATATGCTTCACTCGGGCGATGTTCAACGCCGGGCTCTCCGGCAAGATACTCGTACGCGTAATCCAGGTATGGGGCCTCGCCCTCGGCGAGCATCTCCAGCCTGAGCACAACCGTTTTGCTTCTGGGCGACAACACCCAAAGGAGCTTGTTATCCGGATGGGGAAATTCGAGACCCCGGATAACCCGGATGTCCAGCGCCATCTGTACCGGCACGTTGAAATCGTTGCTCGCGCTCACGACCATAGTACGACCGAGAAGCTCATTGGTGACTGTGATCCGCGATGCACCGCTGCGCGCTCCCAGGTCCCGAACCGGCAACGCCTGCCTGTCGTCCTGCGGGCGATCTGCGTAAATCCACTCGCCGTTGTCGCCTCGATACTTGTACATGGATTGCGCCGACAAAAGGCCAGCCATCAGGAACATCATAACACCGAGCACGGTGATACTCGCTTGAACGCGGCGATCAGGAACCAATTGCGGTGCGTATCCAACCTTCTTGCGTACGACGAATTTCATAGGCCGGCCAGTATTGATTGTCCAGTTTCAACGTGATGATCTCTACGGCACCATTCCACGTTACAGTCTTCAGCCGTACTGAGGATTTGTCCTGCTTGTTTGCAACGGCATCGACGAACGATTGCAGGTCCGGCGTGGGCGTATCGTCAACCTCGACGACGCGACGCCCGGCCCACAAACCATAACGCGTCGCCGGGGAGCCGTAGCTGAAAAACGCAACATACACACCGTACGGCTCGATGCCGCGCTGCGCTGCCATCGCCCGATGCGGATCCTGCAGCAGTGCACCCGCCCATGATACCGCCCGGTCGATGCCGTGTCCGTCGAGCGCTGCTGTTTCCACCTCGAAATTCACGGCCTTGTCGTCACGCCAAACTGTAACTGTAACCTCATCTTTTTGAACGGATTTCTCAAGTTCCCGGAAAGATGTTACGACGTTTCCGTCAATGGCCAGAATCATGTCGCCGTTGCGCAGCAGGCGCGCGGCGGGCGTACCGGCAACGATCCGCGTAATGCTCAGCGCCCGACGGCGCAGTGGGTTGTTTTTTTCGAGGCGCGCGATCCATCCCTCATCCACGCCCATGTTGCGCGCCGCAAACAAGGGCACGTAGGCGAATTCGGCCTCGAGAGAGTAGAACGGCTTGCCGGCACGCACGATATTGACAAACTCCAACACGAGGTCACTGCCAATGCCGCGATTGAATTGCGTCCCTTCGCCTCCGCCTTGTGTCATGAAACTGGACCATGTCGCTGTCACCCGACCGCGTTTGTCGATCAGTACACCGTCAACTTCGTCGGGTGCATTCACGAGATCGATGCCTTCGATGTTCGAATCACGAAATCGTAATGTTCGTGACAGCGGCAATAACAGCGGATCGACAGAGGCGACCGTGCTGTGCTGGTGTACAAGCTGATGATCGGCTTTGATGCCGACCACCCATACGTCATCGCCTGGCTGCAGAGGCGTCGTGTTGAACGTCGCTTCCCGGACCGGCGTATCGCCGATCGCCGCCGGATCATAAGACACGATCGCCAGGTTGTGCAAAGGGTGAAGTTGCTCGATTCTTGCCTTGACCTCCAGCGAGCCGGCAAACGTCACCGTGACGTCGCCAATTCCGACCGGCACAGTATTGCGGTCGACAACGACGAAGCCGCGCTCCTTGTCGACGATAACGCCGGTGCCGTAATAATGGCGATCGGAGACACCGGAAACCGTGTACGGCAGATCGAATGTCACGACGACCAGCGACGGAGCAATCGCGCGAATCCTTGCGTCATCGTACCGCGTGATTTGCGTGTTGCCGATCGCCGGTGCTTTTGCTGCAGGTCCCGCAGCAAGATCTCTGCATGGCCAGATACCGGTAGTATCGTCGCGAGAACAGTGGCGCGCCGGAAACCAGACTCGATCCATTTCAAATGGGCGAACAATGCTGTTTTGGGGATTATCAATCGTTACGTAACGAACCTGTGCCCGGTCGCCGTCGGCAAGATTCGCGAGCGACGCTTCGAGATCGTCGATCGTTGCAATTTTTCTGCCACCGAATTCGGTGATGACAGCGCCGCGTGGAATCGCGGACTTCGACAACAGGTAACCCGGATTTGCAACATAGACACCGCTCACGGGAAGATTGTAATGACGCGCTTGTTGATAGGACAGGTTATTGACGATCGCGTCACCAAACTCGAGATACTCGTCCGGTGTAATGTCGTGCAGATCCGTGACGCTCACCTCGTACGCAAACAGGCGGCCGCCGCGCTCGACCTCAATGTCGACATTGCGGCCGACATGCTCATCCAGGATCGCCGCGAGCGGCACGAATTCCGTAACCAGTTCGCCGTTGACACGCAGCAGAATATCGCCGGGCGCCAGCTTGCCGGCAGCCGGCGAATCGGGGATCACCTGCTCGACAGTCAGCATGCCGGTTTTTTCCGGAAACGCGGAGCGTGCAAGGCGCTCTGAATCATCGGTCAGGCCGAGCCGCTTGAGTTCGTCGTATGGTTTGTTCACGAACATGGTCTGCAACGATCCGCGACTCACGGCATCGCCCTGTTGCAGCAGCGTCAGCGCTCGCGCGACGCGGTCCAGCGGCAGAAAAAAGCTGCTCGCGGCAGAGTTGTTTGCGCCGGCGTTCAGTGCCACGACGTCGCCGTCGATATTCACGACAGGCGATCCGGACGAACCACCGGAGGTACCGGATGCCGCCTGCAAATAGAACGTGTTGAAGTCATTGTACTTGCCGCGGCCGTAATCGGGCGCCTTGCGATCCAGGCGCGCGATCGTCCCAGCCAGGATCGACAATTGTTCGCCGGCATCGTTGCCGACAACACGAATCTCCCGACCGATACCAGCACCGTCCGGAACCAGCAGCAGCTCGGTCGGCTCGATGTAGTGCAGGTCGGCCGGATCGTAACGGTAAAACCCGAAGTCGTGCACCGGATCGCGATACACCGGCGTCAAAGCTACTTCTTCGTTATTGCGAAAGACAGCCTCGGCGACGACAGGTCCCGGGGTTACGACATGCCTGTTGGTCAGGATAAGGCCGCGTTTCGCGTCGACAACGAAGCCTGTTGCCTGGCTTGACGAATTCCACTCGGTATCGAACGCACGCGTGCTGTCGACACGAATCGACACGACGCCGGAGGAGATGCGCTCGAGCGTCTCCATCCACGCCTTGTCTTCGGCCGCCGCTGACGGAAATGCAGCCAGCAGCCCGAGGAACAATCCCGGGATTTTGCCGTTTTTCATGAACACCCTGATTATATGATTTGGCCCCATTATCAATGGTATCTGGACTTCGCCGACGCTCAACGGTTCCCTATTTCAGCAAAACCGGCGGCCGCTCGCGACCGCTGCAATCACGTTTCCCGGCCCTCGTCGGCATCGGGCCTGAAGGCAAGATCGAGATCCCGCGCCGCCTTGACGTCATCGAGACGCCGTACGGGCATTTTGTACGGCGCTTCCTTATAGCGCACGCCATTCTCGCGCGCCTCGCGCGCAATATCCATCATCGCCGTTACGAAGCCATCGAGCGTTTCCTTGCTCTCGGTCTCGGTCGGTTCGATCAGCAGGCACTCGGGAACCAACAGCGGAAAGTAGGTCGTCGGCGCATGATAGTTACGGTCCAGCAGCGCCTTGGCGATGTCCATGGCCGTCATGTCAAAGCGCCTGGCCTCGTGCTTGAGCGTGATGATGAATTCGTGGCTTGCGCGGCGTCCCGGATATGCGAGCTCGAAGCCGGCATCGCGCAGGCGCGCCTGCAGGTAGTTGGCATTCAGCGTCGCGTATTCTGCGATTCGCCGCATGCCGTCCCGGCCCACGAGCCGCATGTAAATGTACGCGCGCAGCAAGACGCCCGCGTTACCCATGAAACCGGACAAGCGGCCGATGCTCTGCGGCAAGTCGTCTTCGGCCAGCCATCCGTACGAGATTCGCCCTTGGCTTTCTTCGCGACTGACCACCGGAACGGGCATGAACGGCAGCAACCGCTCGCCAACGCCGACCGCGCCGGAGCCGGGCCCGCCACCGCCGTGCGGCGTCGAAAAGGTCTTGTGCAGGTTCATGTGGATGACATCGAACCCCATGTCCCCGGGGCGTACCATGCCAAGGATTGCGTTGAGGTTCGCGCCGTCATAGTACAACAGGCCACCTGCATCATGCACCACTTTGGCAACGTCCAGGATGCGGCGTTCGAAGACACCGAGGGTTGACGGGTTCGTCAGCATGATGCCTGCCGTTTGCGGTCCGACCGCGCCCTTGAGCGCGTCGAAGTCGATATCGCCGCTGTCTCCGGTCGGCAACTCCCTGACGACGCAACCACACATCGTCGCGGTGGCCGGGTTCGTGCCGTGCGCAGCATCCGGCACGAGTATTTCCGTGCGCTCATGGTCGCCGCGCGCATCATGGTAGGCGCGGATCATCGCGACGCCCGCGAGCTCGCCCTGCGCACCCGCCATGGGCGTCAGCGAAACGCCCCGCATGCCGGTCACGGACATGAGCATTTCCTGCAGTTCGAACATGCAGCTCAGAAAACCCTGACCGTAGCTGACGGGTCCCAGCGGATGCCTGTTTGCGAAGCCCGGCAACATCGCCAGCGCATTGCATGCGCGTGGATTGTATTTCATCGTGCACGAGCCCAGCGGATAGAACTGAGTGTCGATGGAAAAATTCAATTGTGACAAACGCGTAAAATGCCTGACAACCTGCAGCTCGGACACTTCCGGCAGCCGCGGCCTGTCAGGCCTTAATAAGGACTGTGGAATATCGACGTCTACGGCATTCCTCGGCGCCTGCGCAAATGCGCGCCGCCCGGCGCGAGATTTATTGAATATCAATGCGTCCATGTTCCGTCCTCAATCCGCATCATCAACCGCAATGCCAAGGGCACGAAACGCAGCCTCGTAATCGGGTTCCGTCGCGGCATCCGCAATATGCTCGCGGTAGACCACCGTATTGTTTTCGTCAACGACGACAACAGCCGGCGAAAACATGCCGGCCAATGGGCCATCGACGATGTGTACGCCGTAGTTCTCACCAAACCCGGCATGCCTGATCGCCGACAGACCGATAACATTCTCCAGCTTGTGCTGTTCCTGGAATCTCGCAAACGCGAATGGCAGATCGTAGGAAACCATGAGCATCGCCACGTCATCCAGATTCTTCGCATGACGATCGAATTCAATGACGGATCTGGCACACACCGGCGTGTCGATACTGACGAAAATGTTCATTACCTTGCGCATACCCATCCACTCGGTCATCGATACGTTCTGCAGCCGCGTATTGACCAGCATGATATCGGGCGCATGACTGCCGATCGTCGGCAACTCGCCATGAGTTTGATAGCTGCTGTTTTCATAGGTGAATTTCGCCACGCACCGACTCCCTTGGTTCAGATGGATTACACAGCACTCGATGCGAAGACTTCGCGCAAAGCATCGACGTAGACAGTTATGTCGTCATCGGTCTTGGTTTCAGTCGCGCAAACCAGAACGACGTTGCCAAGATCCGGGTGTTCCGCTGAAAGGTCATAACCGCCCAGGATGTTTTTTTCAGCCAGAGCATCGAGCACTGGCCCCACAGGTCGGTCGAGGCGCAATCCGACTTCGTGGAAATGCGGTCCGTCGAATGCGCGCTCGACGCCGGTTATACCGCACAGACCCGCCGCCAGTCGTGCCACGTTGCGATGCGATTGACGCGCTACACGAGTCAGGCCGTCGTAGCCGAGCAACGACATGTAAATCGTTGCCGCAGTCACCATGAGACCTTGATTGGTGCAGATATTCGAGGTCGCTTTGGAGCGCCGGATGTGCTGCTCGCGCGCCTGCAGCGTAAGCGCGAAGCCGCTGTTGCCGTCAAGATCCGTTGTGCGTCCGACGATGCGCCCTGGCATTTGCCGCACATGTTTTTGCTTGCACGTCATAAAACCGAAGTAAGGACCGCCGGATGACAACGGTATGCCGAGCGGCTGGCCTTCGCCGCAGGCAATATCGACGCCCCCCGCGCCCCAGCGTCCCGGTGCGCTGAGCAATGCCAGGGACGTCGGATTGACGATCGCAATGACATGAGCGCCGCGCGCTTGTGCCCAGTCCGTCAGACGGTCAACGTCCTCAAGCGTGCCGAGAAACGAGGGCTGTTGTATGACGACCGCAACCGGACTGCTGTCGTCGTCCAGAGAATCAAACACGACATTGCCGGTCTGCGGATTCATCGGCAGATAATCAAACGTAAGGCCCTGGCGACCCGAGATTGCCATTGCAACCTTGCGATACACCGGATTAACCCCGGGCGCGAGCAGCACTTGTTTCGACTTGACGGCACGATTGCTGCGCACGGCCATGAGCGCCGCCTCGGCGAGCGCAGACGCGCCATCGTAAAGAGACGCATTGCTGACATCGAGCCCGGTAAGCTCCGTCATCATCGTCTGGTATTCGTAGATCGTCTGCAGCGTTCCCTGGCTCGCTTCGGCCTGATATGGCGTGTACGCGCTGTAGAATTCGCCGCGCGTCGCAATATCCCAGACCACCGTGGGTATATGGTGCTCGTAGGCACCAGCGCCAATGAAGCACAGCGGGGCTCCATCCATCGCGGCTCGCTCACGCATCAGCCGCGCCATCTGCATTTCGCTCAATGCGTCCGGCATATTGTCGAGCCCGTCGATCTTCAGCGCCGCGGGAATCTCGTCAAACAGATCCTCGAGACTCGCGGCACCGATCGCCTCGAGCATCTCGCGGGTATCGTCTTCCGTATGCGGTATGAACGGCATGGTGCGAGAATCTCAGTCGTCGAGTTCGTCGAGATACGTCTGATAGGCGTCAGGCGCCATCAAATCGTCATCGTCGCCGCCGCCCGGCTGCAGCCGGACGATCCAGCCGTCGCCGTACGGGTCAGAATTAATTTTCTCCGGATCGTCGCTGAGTTCCTCGTTGACCGAGACGACGTTGCCGGCAATCGGCGCAAAGACATCGGATGCGGCCTTGACCGATTCGACAACCGCCATGTCACCACCGCTGTCCAGATCCTGACCGACCTCGGGCAATTCGACGTACACGAGATCGCCTAGCGCAGATTGCGCATGATCCGTAATGCCGATCGTGACGCTGCCATCGTCTTCACGACGCAGCCACTCATGTTCTTTGGTGTACAGAAGATCTCCAGGCAATTCGCTCATGGTCTTGTCTCCCCTAGTAGCGGTCTCCAATCACATCGACATCACAGGTCGACTCGAATTTTCCCATTGCGCACGAACGGCGTTTCTACAATTCTCACGTTCAGCAGTTTGCCGCGAATATCAACTCGCGCTCGATCGTAGTCACCCGCCGGTACGCGCGCGAGTGCAATGGAGCGGCCGATGGTCGGCGAGAAACCACCCGACGTAATTTGGCCGTCCCCGATGTTGTCAACGACGATGTGTTGATGGTCGCGCAATACTCCGCGATCCTCGAGCAACAGTCCGACAAAACGCCGAAGGCCTCCATCGCCGCGTAACTTTTCGAGAGGTTCACGTCCGATGAAGGCTCGATCGGCTGGCTTCCATGCGACAGTCCAGCCGAGCCCGGCTTCGAGCGGCGATACCGATTCGTCCATGTCGTTACCATACAGATTCATCGCAGCCTCGAGGCGCAGGGTGTCTCGCGCACCGAGCCCGCACGGCGCAACACCGGCTGCGAGCAGACGGTCCCACGCCACTGTGGCGCGCGACGCCGGCATCACGATCTCCCAGCCATCCTCACCGGTATAACCGGTTCTGGCGATGAACAAATCACCGGCGTCCATACCATTGAACGGCTTGAGTTCGAGTGCCTGCTGCCGCCATTCGGCGTCGATGCACGGGGCAGCAAGTTCGCGCGCTTTCGGTCCCTGAATCGCAAGCATCGCGAGTTCGCCGCGTTCGGTGACGACAATATCGTAGTCGCCGCCTTGCTCCCGAATCCAGGCAAGGTCCTTTTCCCTCGTCGCTGCATTCACGATCAGCCGGTAGCGGGCATCATCGAGGTAGTAAACGATAAGATCATCGATGACACCGCCGTCGGCGTTCAGCATGCAGGAGTACAAGGCCTTGCCGCGGATTGCCAGTTTGGCCACATCGTTGGCGAGCAGGTGGCGCAAGAACTCGCGTGTGCGCTCGCCCCCGAGATCGACGATCGTCATATGAGATACGTCGAATACGCCCGCACGCTGCCGCACCGAACGATGCTCGTCTTTTTGCGATCCGTAATGCAGCGGCATATCCCAGCCGCCGAAATCGACAATCCGTGCGCCGGCTTCGACGTGCTTGTCATAAAGCGGTGTCTTCTTACTCATCGCTGCTCCGAAGAGTTTGTGGGGCCAACCGCGCAGCCAGGGCGCACATTCAGCTCGCCCGGTGTCCGTTGAGCGAATGCCAAACCAAAAAAGGCGACAGGCCTCACGGTCTGTCGCCCCTCTGTCCATCTGTACCTGAGAGATCAATGGCCTGTGAGCCATACCCCTTCGGTGGGCCGTAAATCGACCGCTCTCCAGAGCTAATCAGCGTACACAGTCCTTCTGCCTGAGCGTTTCCGGGCGAGTTGCGCCTTCGGCGCCCCACTGTCAGCGGGGTCTCTTCTGCACACGCTACAGATTAGTGGCGTCATCATAGCCAACTGTCAGACAGGTTGCCAGTTGCACGGGCGTCGGTAACAATAGCACCGGACTGCGCATGAGAAACGTCATGAAGAGAATTTACCCGCTGCTTATTGCTTTGTCCGTGCTGGCTACAGGCGGCGCCGCAGCCGATCCTGGCGTGGACTTCGCGACGCTACTCGATGAAGCCTGGGAATGGCGTCTGGCCGAGAATCCTTTACTCGCTTCGCGCCTCGGCGATCGTCGCTACAACACGATGTGGCGAGATCGCAGCCTCGATGCAATCGGCGCGCGACACCTGCAAAAACGCAATTTTCTGCGTCGCTTGTACGCGATGGATCGTTCGCAATTGTCCGAATCGGATCAATTGAATTACGAGCTGTTTCGGCGTGAATTGCAAAACGACGTGGATGCACATCAGTTCAAAGCTTACCTGATGCCATTCAGCCACCGTGGCGGTGTGCAAAATCTCGATAGCCAGGCGGATTTTCTGCGATTTACGTCGCTCAAAGACTACGAAGACTGGTTGGCGCGGTTGCAAGAGATCGGCACGGTCGTCTCGCAGACTATTGACGTGGCAGAGCAAGGTCGCAAATCGGGCATCGTCTCACCAAGAATACTGATGAATCGAGTCCCCGATCAAATCGCGATGCAAATTGTCAAAAAAGCGGAGGACAGTCCGTTCTTCCGCGTGTTCCGGAAGCTGCCGGACTCGATTCCTGCGGATCAACAGCAGCGGCTGCGACGGGCGGCCATCGACACGATCGATCATGTGATTGTGCCGGCATACCGCAAGCTTGCACGATATTTCAATAACACCTATTTGCCGGCCTGCCGTGACAGCATCGGATTGTCGGCGCTGTCGAACGGCAGTGCCTGGTACGAATTTCTCGCACGAAAGTTCACGACAACGAAGATGTCGCCGAACGAGATTCATCGTCTGGGCCTGACGGAAGTACGACGAATTCGCGATCAGATGCAATCGATCATCGACGATCTTGAATTTACCGGCAGCTTCAGGGACTTTCTCACGCTTCTACGCAACGATCCGCAATTCTATTTCGACAATCCTGACGACTTGTACCAAGCCTATCTCGCGACAAGCAAGCGCATAGACCCGGAACTCGTACGCCTCTTCGGCAAGCTCCCGCGCATGCCGTATGGAGTGAAGCCTATCCCGGACGCGATCGCACCGGACACGACAACAGCCTATTACTCGGCGCCCGCCGCCGACGGCAGCCGCGCCGGCATATATTGGGTCAATCTTTTCAAACCCGATGTGCGGCCGAAGTACGAAATCGAGGTATTAACCGTGCATGAGGCGATGCCCGGCCATCACTTGCAGATTGCTTTGCAGCAGGAACTTGACGACTTACCGAAGTTCAGACGTTTCTCGGGCTTTACGGCGTTCGTCGAAGGATGGGGACTGTACAGCGAGAGTCTCGGTTACGATCTGGGTCTGTATGAGGATCCGTACTCGCGCTTTGGACAACTGACATACGAAATGTGGCGCGCCATAAGGCTCGTTGTCGATACCGGAATCCACTACCGCGGCTGGACGCGGCAGCAGGCAATCGATTTCTTCAAGGACAACGCCGCCAAGACTGAGCACGACATCGTTAACGAAATCGACCGCTACATTGGCAACCCGGGGCAGGCACTTGCCTACAAGATCGGCCAGCTGAAAATACAATCGTTGCGCGAAAGTGCCGAGCAGGCGCTTGGCGATGATTTCGACATTCGCGCGTTTCACGACGAGTTGCTGGGCGCAGGATCAGTGCCGCTCGACATCCTCGAACGACGCATGAACGCCTGGCTGACGTCGCAACAAAAGTAATTCGCTAGTCGTCGAATGGCATCGAGGTCTGCCGGTTGGCAGGAAACTCACGTCGCGCGACACGTGATCTTTCATCAGGCCCGGCACTCTCGTCGTGGATTTCATCGACGCGTGCGATTCGTTTTGCAAGCCCGGTGCAATTCGCGATTTGTATATTGAGTCCCGGGCGCGCATTCATTTCAAGAATCAGTGGCCCGCGCTCGCGGTCTATCACCATATCGACACCCAGGTAGCCCAGACCGGTGACCTCATAGCCGCGCGCCGCCGAGCGCAGGATGAAGTCCCAATGCGGGATTCTGAGTCCCGTGATCAGCGCACCCGTGTCCGGGTGCTCGTCGACGACCGCATTGCCGAGCACACCGGTAAGCGTCTCGCCGCTGCTCATGTCGATACCAGCGCCAACGGCGCCCTTATGCAGGTTCGCCTTGCCGTCCGAGGCACGGGTCGGCAGGCGCACCATCGCCATGGTCGGATAGCCGCGGTAAACCACGACGCGAATATCCGGCACACCCTGATAGCTCACCTCGGCGAATGTCGGATCGAACCTGACGCAGTATTCAATGAGCGCCTTATCCGGATTGCCGCTCAGGCTGTACTGACCGCTGACGATATTCGAGATGTGGTAGCGTATCTCCGCCGTGGAGATCAGGACACCGCTGGCCAATCGGTAGCAGTCGCGCTTGCGCTGACTGCGACTCGTTACGACCAGAATTCCATCCCCGCCGCTGCCCCGCGCCGGCTTGATCACAAAGCTGTTGCGATCGGCGACGATTTCACCAAAGCGGCGCACTTCGCCCTGGTTCGCGATGATGCCGTACAGGTCCGGCACAGCCATACCGGCCGCGATAGCAAGCTCTTTCGTCAGTGTTTTGTCGTCGACGCGAGGATAAAGACGTCGCGGATTCAGCCGCATGATGTAATCGGTGTTGCGCTCGTTGAGGCCGAGTACGCCGGCGGCACGCAATTTGCGATGCGCACTGAACATCAGCCGCCCGCCAACGCCTTGAAGCGGCCGACTTCAAGCAACCTGTAGACGGTGTAGCGGCCGGCGAGGAGCACGATCGCCAGTACGAGTAACAACAACTCGGGGAACGTGAAGATCAGGTGCTCGAGCCAGGACATGCCCATGCCGACATAGGCCGCGATGCCACCATCAGACTGCCAAATCCCGCGCGCATCGCATCAACCGCACCGCGCTCCTCCCATACAACCGACATGCGTTCAATCGTCATCACAATGATGACCATCGGGAATAGCGCGACCGACAATCCGGTTTCCATGCCGAGCTTGTGCGATATCAGGCTGATCAACAACATCAGCAGCACAACGACGATCAGCACGGCACTCAGCCTCGGCACCAGTAACAGGCGCAGTCGTTCCAGCAGGAACCGGATACTCAGGCCCAGCGCAACCAGTAATGTGAACAATACGACGCCCAAAAAAAGCTTGGTTTCGCGAAACGCGAGCGCAATCAACACCGGCATAAACGTGCCGAACGTATCGATGCCAATAAAGTTGCGCATGAAAACCATGACGAGCGCACCGATCGGGATCATGAGCAGTACGCTGTAAACCGCCTGTGTCTGAATCGGCAGACCGTATAGCGAAAAGTCAATCAGGCGACCGCCCTGTTTCGCCGCGTGAGTTTCCGCGATGGCAACGGCATCGACGTGGGTTTCCTGCACGGCAAAGCTCACCTGGACATTGCTGCCACCTTCGACATTGACAAGCCGCTCGTTGCCACGCCACCAGATCAGGTATCGCGGCGGCATACCTTCCTCACCGGTTGTCGGATTGAAGTATCGCCATTGATCGCCATCGTGCACTTCCAGCCAGGTGACGAGATCGGCGCGCCGTTGGCGCCCCTGAAGAACGAAACCGTGAACCATGCGCGCCGGAATCCGCGCGGCTGCAAGCATCGTCGTGACAACTTCCACGAAGTCGGTGTTCGATGTGACGCCCGACATCATCAATTCGACATTCGGACCCGGCGACGGATCGTTCATACGCCGCAACAGTTCGGATGTGAATGATTCGGTATCGGCGGACTGGTCCCTGACATCCGCTACGATGGCGTTTACGGCAGTGTTGAAGGGCTCGTTGATGACTGGCGACGGCGGAAACGGCGGCGTCGTATCCGCCTGATCGCTGGTCGCGTCTTCATAAACGGAAATGCGATAGTAAATTGTCTGCGGTCCGTCGGCGCGGCGCACTGCCTACTGTGCCTCCCGTCCTCCAGTGCCGTAGTTCAGACTGAACCCGTAGCCGCGGGACACCGAGTTTTCGGTGAGCACACGAAACCCGGGCGTCAGCGTCGGGATGTGCAAATTGACTTTGATCGAACCTGGTCCGCTGTCAAAACGAATCGCCGACTCAATCGTCCAGACGGGCGTTTCCTGATTTTCGCTGACTGGAAATCCCAGCACGCGCCACTTGTAGGCGAACACGGACAGCCCGACGACCGTCAGAAATATCGCAAGTACATATACGTATCGCTGCTTCATGGCGATCCCGAATCACCGCCTGCCCGCATCCAGTGCCACGCGAACCGCGTACTCTCTTATCGGTCCGCTGACATTGAACAGGCGCATGCCCGCACGGCGCAACTCGCCAAGCAATAACGAGTCTGAAGCAAACAAGTAGTTGAGACCGGTCATCAGGTGCAGCATCGTTGTGTTCGCTCCCTTGCGCTTGCGCTCGTAACGCCGCAGCACGAGCCGATCTCCCGGGTGTTCGCCACGCTCCAGCGCGTTCGACACGACTTCGGCAAGCGCACGCGCGTCCTGCAGCCCGAGATTGGCACCCTGCCCGGCCAGCGGGTGCACAGCGTGCGCCGCGTCACCAATCAGTGCAAGTCCCGGTAGAACATAATCCTGTGCGTGTGTCGCGCTCAACGGAAACGACCCTCTGGGTCCGGCCACCGTAAGGTCACCAAAGACATGGTCTGATGCTTCGGTCAACATGCTGCCAAGCTCGCGATCATCGGCTTGCGTGGCAAGCGCAGCGATCGCCGGTGTCGTCGTCCACACGACGGATATGCGTCCGTCCGCGAGCGGCAGCATCCCGAGCGGACCCTCTCTCAGAAATCTTTGCCGCGCCGTATATCGATGTGGTATCTGCGGCCGCAAGTGCGTCACGACCGCCGTTTGCTCGTAAGGCCAGCTATTGACCACGATGCCGACACTGTCGCGCACGAATGACCTGGCGCCATCGGCGGCGACGACCAGATCAGCGTCGAGCAACCTGCCATCGTCCAGCTCGAGTCGATAGCGCTGCCCCACCCGGCCCAATGACTTGATCGTTGACCTGAACAGCATGTCGACCGTTGTTTTCTCGAGCACGCGCAAAACGGCCTGCCGAACAAGCGTATTTTCGATGATGAAACCGAGTTGTGGAATTCCGAATTCATCCGCGTCAAAACGCAATGTCGACGGCCCATCCGCCTCGTCGGCCTCGTCCCACACACGCATATGCTCGTAAGCACAAACACGCGTTTCCCGAATATGCTGCCAAGCCCCGATTGAATCGAACAGTCCCGCCGACCCGGTCGATATTGCCGAGACTCGTAACTCAACCTCCTCATCAACATTGTGCTGTGGCCGCGCGGCCGCATCGACGACCGTTATTCTGAGCCGCTCGCTGTGGTCACCTCCGGCCAGCAGGGCCGCAACCGTAAGCCCGGTGACGCCAGCGCCGACGATCACGATGCCGTAATCAGGATTCACCGCAGTGGCACCCCGCGCGACAATCTTGGCAAACGGCCTGACAGCCCCATCATTTGCCTGGCGAACAACGAGCGGACGCCGGGAATTACGTCGAAGCCGAGCATTCCGATGTTGCGCAGCATGCGCACGGATGGGCTCGAACTGGCGAACAGGCGTACCAGACCGTCGGTGATGCGAACGACCTTACCCTGATCGTCGCGTCGCCAATCGGCATAGCGAATCAGCAAATTGGCATCGCCCGGGTCAGTGGCGCCCGAACTTTCACCTCGTGCATCGGCAATGCAATCACAAAGTGCGGCGACGTCGCGCATACCCAGGTTGAACCCTTGCGCGGCGACAGGATGAAGCCCGTGTGCCGAATTGCCGACGAGCACGCCTCGCGTCGCTGTCAGCCGTAACGCCTTGCTCAGTGTCAAAGGATACGCCGCGCGAGTGCCGACACGCGACAACCTGCCGAGCCTGTGGCCGAACGAAGCCTGCAGTGCCTGCAGGAACGCAGCATCATCAAGTTCCATGATCTGCGTGACGTTATCCTCCGAGACTGTCCAGACAAATGCCGCCCTGTGATCGACGATCGGCAGCAACGCCAGAGGGCCCTGTTCGGTGAACCGTTCATAAGCGGCGTTATCGAGGGCTTTCTCCGTCTTGAGGTTTCCGATGACGGCATGCTGCCCATACTGCACGTGGCTTGCCGTGATTCCCAGCATGCGACGGACGGTCGAATTTGCGCCGTCTGCCGCCACGAGCAATTTACAGGTCAATCGCTGCTGCTGACCGTCGCTGTCTTCAATGATCACAGCGGCTGCATCTTCTCCTGTATCCACACTCACGACACTCGCCGGACAGCGCATGTCAACCAATGCTGCATTATCCAGCGCGCTTTGCAGCACGTCACCAAACACTCGATTGATGACGACATAGCCCAGGGCCTCGACGCCTTGCTCACGCGCATCGAGATGAGCGAAGCCGAAGCCGCCGCTCTCCGACACATGAATTCGATGGATCGGCGTCGACGCAGCAGCAACCTCCTCCCAGAGACCCATGGCCTCGAACATTCGTTGCGTGCTCCTCGATAGTGCCGTCGATCGATCGTCGAAGCTTGGTTGCGACGATGCAGAGCGCGCGACCGCCTCGACAACGGCAACACGCAGACACAGCGGCGAGAGTGCGAGCGCCAGGCTCGCGCCGATCATCCCGCCCCCCGCGATAACAATGTCGTAGTCGTTGTCCAAGCCTGCGCCCGTCATCCGCTTTGCATCAACGCCTCGATGTCATCGGGCTCCTTGACAAGATCCTTGCTCAGGATGTCGGCGCCGTCGCTCGTGACAAGCACATCGTCTTCGATGCGAACACCAATGTCGCGCCAGCGCGCCGGAATCTTGCTCTGCGCGGGAATATAGATTCCGGGCTCAACAGTCATAACCATGCCGGGTTCGAGCAGGCGCCACTCATCTCCGACCTTGTAGTCACCGACATCGTGTACGTCCATGCCGAGCCAGTGGCCAGTGCGGTGCATGAAGAACTCCCGGTATGCCCCATCCTTGATCAGTCTGGGCAGGGTTCCATCGAGCAAACCGATTTTTTTGAGGCCCCGTGTAATTACGTTGACGGCGGCATCATGCGGCTCATTCCAGTGATTATCGGGGCGCGTCTTGTCGATCGCAGCAAGCTGCGCCTCCAGCACGATCTCGTAGACTGCACGTTGCTCGGCGCTGAAGCGGCCGTTTACGGGCAGCGTTCGCGTAACATCAGACGCGTAGTAGTCAAGCTCACATCCGGCATCGATCAATACAAGATCGCCGTCCTGCAGCTCGGCGTTGTTGTCGATGTAGTGCAACGTGCAGCTATTCGCTCCGGACCCGACGATTGGGCTGTACGAAACGCAGGCGTCGTGCCGGTGGAACTCATGCATGAATTCCGCCTCGACTTCGTACTCGTGCACGCCCGGGCGCACGAATTTCATTGCGCGCGTGTGCGCTCTTGCCGTGACCTTCGCTGCCTTGCGCATTGCCGAGACCTCGGCACGGCTCTTGTACAAGCGCATGTCGTGCAACAGGTGATCAAGTGCGACAAACTCCTGCGGCGTATGTACGCCTCGTGACTCGCGCGAGCGCAGCGAGTTGACCCACTCCGCCATGCGTGAGTCGAAGTCCGGGTAGACACCCATCGTATAATAGACACGGATGCAGGACTCCATGATTCCAGGCAAGATATCGTCAATGTCATCGATCGGAAACGCGTCGTCCGCACCGTAGTCCTGCACAGCTCCATCCGGACCTGTCCTTCTGCCATTCCAAAGCTCCTTGTCGCTATCCCGCTCGCGGCAGAACAGCAGGTACTCGCCGTTGCTGCGGCCCGGCGCGAGGACTGCGACGGCTTCGGGTTCTGCAAAGCCCGTGAGGTAATAGAAGTCACTGTCCTGACGGTATCGATGTTCGACGTCACGGCTGCGCATGCGCACGTGGGCGGCAGGCAGGATAGCAATGCCGCCTGGGGCCACCATGCGTGACAACTGTGTACGGCGCCGTGCGAATTCCTTGCTATTCATCGAGTGGACTTGATTGGGGAGGAGAAGCGGGCTGTATTGTACGTCAGCCGCTGGTGCGGGTTGTCGGAACCTGCGGCGGGATCGCCGACTTCGTAACCAGTGATAAGACCATGTGAACCGGAATTACGCTGCATTGGCGATTGATTCTGTGTGAATGCCTGTCTATATTGCCTGTATGGCGAAGGACACGAACACATCATTCGAGCATGAGCTGAAACGGCTTGAGAAGCGCGTCGATGCGTTGGTACGCGTCTGCGACAGGCTTCAGGATGAAAATCGTTCTCTGAAGCAACGTCAGGATACTCTGACGGCGGAACGCGCCAACCTGCTGCAGAAAAACGAACAGGTTCGTGCCCGCGTCGAAGCGATGATTGGCAGACTCAAGGCGATGGAACAAGGGTCCTGAGCCGCGGCTCGCATGTGCGTGCCAGGTCAGGTTGACCTCGATGAATGTCGTATCGCCGCTTGCAGGAGCCAACTAGTGGAGTACACAGAATGAACGAAGCGAATGCCCAGGTCAGCGTCAGAATACTGGACAAGGAATACCAGGTGGCTTGCGCGGCAAGCGAGCGTACGGATTTGCTCGATTCGGCGGAAATACTGAATGCAAGAATGCGCGAAATTCGCGACGTCGGGAGAATAGTCGGTCTCGATCGCATCGCCGTCATAGCAGCACTCAACATGGCAAATGACCTGCTGCATGCCCAGGCCCGCGACCGGACCCTCGACAGCGATATCAGCAACCGGCTAAAGCTTATTTCTGACCGCGTTGAGAATGTACTGGGTGATACAAAGTAACTTGACCTCTGACGCGAGCAGTTGGACTATCAGATTGGCGCCTCCTGCAGTGTTCGATACTGACCTGGATACCTTTCGACCCTAAATTTCCACCTCGGGGTCGTGCACTGTTGGCCGCATTTGAGCAGGGCCGTTCGTTCGGTAAGCCTGTTGCGGTCACGGCTGACCCCACCTGTTGCTCCGGTTCGAGAGCGACGGTCCGTAACGGCACAGGCGGGAGGCGCCTCCTGTTATCCACGCGCGCCCGACTATTCGCCCGATGAACCTAGCTGCCACACAATCGACTGCGCGAATTCGTACAGCTGCGAAACGTGCCCGGAGATCGATTCGCGACGATGCGCGCACTGCGGCATCAGCTGAGATTGCCTCACACATCATGAACAGCCGCGAGTTTCTCGCGTCCAGAACACTCGCGTGCTATCTGCATGACTGGGACGAAGTCGACACCCGAGCGATCATTGAGCGTGCCTGGTGCGCAAAAAAGCGCGTTTTCGCGCCCGTAATCGATCGACACGGCGGCATGCGCTTTCACGCGTTGTACCCGGAAACCCGTCTCGAACAAAATCAATTCGGTCTCTGGGAACCCATCGCGACGTCGGCGATCAGTCCGCGAGAACTCGACGTCGTCATCACTCCGGTCGTTGCATTCGACGATGACCTCAATCGCATCGGCATGGGCGGCGGTCATTTTGATCGATGCTTTGCGTTTCTCAGAAACAGAAAACGATGGTTGCGGCCAAAGCTCATCGGTGTCGCGTTTGACTGTCAAAGAGTCGAGAAAATTACGCCAAATCCTTGGGATGTACGGCTTTATCGCATTATTAGTGAGGCAGGACCGGTCGATTTACCGTGTGATAAATGAGCGAATCTTGCGGCAAAGTCAGCAGGAAACACTGTCGGCGTTTGCAGACACGGTGGCGTCACGCCCACTCGATGACAGTGCTGATTTTCGCCACTCGTGCAATTCTGTTCCGACCGGTCGATCGAATTTCAATTCTTTGCCGACAACAAATAACGCAGGGGATTCGATTGCTATCGTCGGCGTAAAAAATCACGCTAAAGTCGCACATGTAATTCTGTCGACTACGTCACTTAACTCGCTGGATTTTTTGAATTTGTTGTATATACTCAACGCCGGGTACCCGTCACGGAGAAAACCATGGCTACCAAAAAGAAGTCACGTAAAAAAGCTTCGAAGCGCAAGGTCGCTAAGAAGCGGAAAGTAACAGCAAGGAGAAAACCGGCGAAGAAGCGCCGTGTTGCGAAAAAGAAAACCGCAAGAAAGAAGAAACGGAAGGTAAAGAAGAAAGCCAAGAAAAAGGCTAAGAAGAAAGTCGCCAAGCGCAAGGCCAAGAAGAAGGCCAAGCGCAAAGCAAAGAAGAGAACAAAGAAGAAGGCTAAGAAGAAGGCCAAGCGCAAGACCAAGAGGAAGGCCAAGAAGAAGGCCTCCCGAAGGGGAATGCGCTAGCCGCTGGGAAGTGAGGTAGCTCATTCGCTGTAACGAGCGCAAATGAGACATCCTCAGCCTTCTTCCAAGCAAGCAAAAGTGCCCGCAGTCGCGGGCACTTTTCGTTTCGGGTACATGTCGTCTGCAGTGTCCGGGTCTCGGAAAATTTGGTACCGGGCGTGGCAGTTCCCTGATTGATCGGCTAAGCTCACGTCCCAATGTGTACGACTTCGTACCTGTCCCCAGAAGCATAGCTGGCATGCATGGATCCCTCGGCAAGAAAACGTAAGGCAGCGGAAGCTTCGCTGGAATTTATCCAGCCAGGGATGATCGTCGGTGTCGGCACCGGATCGACCGTCAATTTCCTGATCGAGTTGCTATCGGCAGTGCGAGAGCGAATTGACCGCCTGGTATCAAGCTCGGCCGAGACCTCGGTCCTGTTGAAAAAACACGGATTCGAGGTTTCGACACTGAACGAAGTTGGCGATGTTGACGTCTACATCGATGGGGCTGACGAGGCCAACAAGCACCTGCAACTTGTCAAGGGCGGCGGCGGAGCGCTCACACGGGAGAAGGTACTCGCAGGTGCAGCACGGCGCTTCGTGTGCATCATCGACGAGAGCAAACTCGTCGGCATGCTTGGCGCATTCCCTTTGCCCATCGAGGTGCTGCCAATGGCGCAGGAATTTGTCACACGCAAGCTCCTGAAGTTACGCGGGCATCCTGTCTGGCGTGAAGGTGTCGTGACGGATAACGGCAATCACATCCTGGATGTGCGTGACTTGATGATCTCCAACCCAATGGAAATGGAAAGTCGCCTCAACCAGATACCGGGTGTGCTGACAGTGGGAATATTCGCACAGCGACCAGCTGACGTTTTGTTGATCGGTGGTGACACGGGCGTTCGTGAAATGCGAATTTGAGCGAATACTGCGTGCGTCCCGATTTGCGCCACGCAAATCGGTCGAACAAGGTTCTCATCCTAAGGTCCCCTGCCCAACAAAAAAAAGACCCGCTTGACGCGGGCCTTTCGTCGTTTGGCTGGGGGACCAGGATTCGAACCTGGGTTGACGGAGTCAGAGTCCGGTTCTTCCGCAATACTGCGCAATTCTGCGCAAGGATACACTAAGTAATTCAGCTAGTTATATTGCCTGCCATTGCCTAGATTTGTGCGAAATTGCCTGCGCTGTGCGACAAATTTGCGACAAATTTCTAGGAATCGCTCGGGGCCAGGGATGGCCTTTCTCTCTGGCCTTACAGGCGCTGTCTGATCAGATTTCGACTGGCACCTTTCGCCAGAAGCAGTCATTCGCGAGCGATTAGGCTATAACCGATCGTCAGACGAATGGCCGGCTCGGATTCGTTTTATCACGCCGCTACCCTACATAAGATGTGGCGCAGTCTAACGTCATTGGTGTGATACAGATTATGATGACATCAGCGATGATTTCTGTCAGATTGCGGCGACAAGTAGCAATATGGATTGCCTGATTTCAGCCACTGCCATCCCTCGCCGATTGAGGCCAGGCGGCTGTAACAACATCAGGTTTCTACTATGTACGGAGCCAATGTGATTCGCGCCAGTCGGCATGTGGAACCCGGATTCCTCATCAGCGACTTTGAGCCGGCCTATCTCTCGACGTATCGGCAAGGGGTATTCCCCGGCCGCGTCGACGCGGCGCTCGCAGAGCTAGAAGACTGCTGCGCCTGCCCCCGCAATTGCCATGTAAACCGGCTGCTCGATAAAGCGCGAGTCTGCAATACCGGCCGGCACGCCATCGTCTCAAGCGCCTTCCCTCATTTTGGTGAGGAGGATTGCCTCAGGGGCTGGAATGGCTCGGGAACGATCTTCTTTGGGCTATGCAATCTGCGCTGCGTCTTTTGCCAGAACTGGGACATCTCCCAGCAGCACGCCGGGTCCGAGTGTTCCGCGGAAGACATCGCGACGCTGATGCTTCAGCTTCAGGATCGCGGCTGTCACAACATCAACTTTGTCACACCGGAGCACGTCGCGCCCCAGATCGTCGAGGCAATCGCAGCAGCCGTGCCTCGGGGCCTTAACGTGCCCATCGTCTATAACACTAGTGCCTACGATTCGATCCAATCATTAAAGCTCATGGAAGGGCTGATTGACATCTATATGCCCGACTTCAAGTTCTTCGAGTACGAGCCTTCGAGGACTTACCTGAAGGCGAAAGACTATCCGGCGCGCGCCTGCGAGGCCATCACGGAGATGCATCGCCAGGTCGGGGACCTGCGCTTCGGCGATGATGGACTCGCCCGGCGCGGATTGCTGGTGCGCCACCTCGTCATGCCGAATCATGTGGACGACGCGCGCAAGATCTTCAAGTGGCTGGCGGAAGAAATCTCGCCGGATACCTACGTCAACATCATGGACCAGTACCGCCCGCTGCATCAGGTGGGCGAGAACTCCAAATACGACGCCATTAACCGCCGGCCGAGCGCGAGCGAATTGGACGAGGCCTTTGCAGCCGCCAGGCAGGCCGGTGTCTGGCGAATTGATGAGCGCTGGTAAGCAGTCGACGAGTGCGCAACTGACTGGCGTTAGCGTCGAGTGTTACGCCGGGTACCGCGGCGAGGAGACCCCACGGCGATTCCATCTTGGTAACAAGACCGAATGCGTCGTCGAGGTGCTCGACCGGTGGTTATCCCCCGAGCACCGCTACTTCAAGTGCCTGGGGGCTGACGGCGGCACCTATATCCTGCGGCATGACGTGCAGGGCGACCGATGGGAAATCACATTCTATCAGCGTGGCAACCTAGATCCAGGTATTTGGCGCAAGTGAGCTAAGACGTCGGGCGCCATCAATCTCACGTTTGCGCGTGAAAGCGCGTTTGCAGAACACATGAAACACATTGCCGTTGTCACGACTATTGGCGCTCTCGCTGAGGCGCAATCTATGGCTCGCGCTTTAGTAGAGCGCAAGTTGGCAGCTTGCGTACAAATCTCCGAAATCGAGAGCTTCTACACGTGGAACGGTGCCGTACAAAACGAGAAGGAGTTTCGCGTCCTGTTCAAGACTACTAGCGAACGCTACCAAGCAGTCGAGGACGCAATCAGAGAACTGCACTCCTACGAACTGCCCGCAATTCACGCCTTCGCGTTTGAGCACGTAAATGCCGCGTACGCGGCATGGATCGAAACCAACACCGCGGGCAAGTAAGAACTTCTGCGTATCACTGACGCCCAACCTCGGCGACATCGAAGTTGAAACTCGTGAGTTTTGACCCAGGCTCGGCCGAAAGCAGACATAAAACTGCTCGCCAATGAACTGCTAGTTTCCGCACAAACAGCCCATATCTGCCGCATGCAATCAGCCCATGAGCAAGCCATTCTCTGGCCATGCTTACCGAAACCTACATCGAAGCCCTGCTGGTCGATGATGACTTGGCCGAGCAGGTCCAGGCAGCACTAATGGCGGGGCAGATTGATGGCGAGACTATGATATTGGCTTGTTACTGGCTGGAAGAGAATTATCCGGGTTTTGGGGCTGCTGCTAGGAAAGATTCCGATGACTACTGACACAAAAATGATGACCTTCGCCGTTCCGGTGGAACCGGACTATCTGGCATTCGTCGGCGGCATTGCGATTAAACACGCGCACCTGGACCACATTCTTCGGATGATGGTGAAAACACTGGCAGATGTTTCAGTGGATGAGGCCCTGAACGCAACCGAGTTCGAAGGATCGAGACAGCTGCGGGAACGGGTAAATAAACTTGCTAAAAAGAGACTTGGCGAAGGAAAACCGCTTGTGCGGTTTCAGGACATGATTTATCGCTGCAAGCAGGCAACGGATAAGCGCAACGAGCTTTTGCACAGCATATTTGCCAAGGAACTAGATGGCGAAATACAGTTTCGAAGAAGAGACCGTAGCTGGGAAGATCCACCTAGCATCGACTGGCTTTCCCGCCTATACGATGAAATTCACAATTTAGTGCTGGAACTCAACACGGCCCGATTGGATGGATTTCTACACGAGGCGCTGAAGGACCACTAAAGAGCGACGGGGTAGATATATTTCATCGTGACTCTTTCCCCCCAAATCACCGCCAGAAACTCACTGTACAGACGACATCTTTCTTGAAAAATGGCATAACTGTATGTAAACACATGTGTTTTTATCCAGTATCGAGTAAATGAGCGATTGGGGAAATAGGGTGTTTTTCTTACTAAGAATCAATGAGTTAGGAGTTCCCCAAATCTTGCTTCTAAACAGGCTCAAACCCAAAGTCAGCCAAAACAGCCAATATCTCAGCAGCTTCAGAATAAGCTAAAACCAGAGGAACTGCCGAATTGAGTTTCAGCGACTAGCACAATAACGCGAGATACTTGCTAAATAGGCCGCTGTCGTTGCAAGGGCTGAGATATGGGATCGAACTCTGATCATGTCAGACAGGTGCACCCGAACGACCGCTTTACCCTCGAAAGCGGACATTGACCTGATAGGATGTTGAACGGCCGCTAACGACCCGAAGCAGACAATAAGAATTTCCCTCTGGCGGACTGACTTCGACCTCAGTTCGGTGAGATTCCATCTTATTTTGGGCCTTCAAGCGCCCCGATCTAGGTAGAATCAGGCATAACTCTGATTCTCGTGTACGGGGGAGAAGTATGGCCTCAGTTTGGGGGGAACTGAAACGACGCAACGTCGTTCGGGTAGTGGTCGCCTACGCCATCGTTAGCTGGCTGATTTTGCAGTTAACGGATGTGCTGATGCCCTTACTGAGCTTGCCTGAGTGGGTCGGCCGGTTCGTGATTTTCCTGCTCGTTATCGGTTTTCTCCTGGCTCTGATTCTCTCTTGGGCTTACGAGCTGACGCCTGAAGGCATCAAGAAGGACAAGGACGTTAATCGCTCCGAGTCGGTCACTCATCTCACCGGCCGCAAGCTCGATTTCGCCATCATCGGATTGATGGCCGTGGCCATCATTTATCTTGTTCTGGATAACTATGTGCTTGAGCAAGCAACGTCGGACACTGTCGAAGAGGTCTCAGATAAATCCATCGCGGTTCTCCCCTTTGACGACCTGTCGCCGGCGGGCGATCAAGAATACTTTTCAGACGGCATGACCGAGGAGATAATCACTAAATTGTCCCACATCAGCGAACTGCGTGTGATCTCAAGAACCACGGTCGGCCAGTTCAAGAATTCACCGCTCGACGTGCCCAGCATCGGCCGCAAACTGAGGGTGGACTTCGTGTTGGAAGGCAGCGTGAGGAAGTCCGATGACAGGATACGCGTCAATGCCCAACTCATCGATACGGACGACGACAGCCACTTGTGGTCCGACAACTTTGACGCAAAATTGGACGACGTGTTCGAAGTCCAGGAAAACATTGCGCATGCCATTGTGAGTGCGCTGGGGATCCACCTCTCAGATTTTGATCGCAGTGCGCTAACTAGCACGCCAACCGAAATCGTCCCAGCGTATGAGGCCTATCTGCGTGGACAAGCCTTGATTGAACACTGGAACAACTTGGAGATGGTCAATGCCTCTCGCGAGTTTTTTCAGACCGCGTTGGAACTCGATCCGAGCTACGCCATGGCGATGGCAGGCTTGGCCAGCGTCGAGGCCCAGACCTACCGAAACCATGATTCCGACCCCTCGCGTCTGGAGCGCGCGGATCAGCTTTTGGATGCTGCCCAAGCGTTGGATCCGTACCTCGTTCGTGCCATCGTTGGCCGTGGCGAGGTGATGGCCATGCGCTATGACTACCCGGGTGCGTCAGCCCAGTTTCGCAAGGCCGTGGAGCTGGAACCTGATAACTACTTTGTCTGGGATCTTCTCTGTTGGTCCCTCACCTATGAAACTCCTGCGCGGGCCAAGGAAGCTGAAGGGGCCTGCCGGGAAGGTCTGAAGATCGCGCCGAGCTACGGTGAGATCTATTACCACCTCGCGCGTGCACTGACTGCCCAGGCGCGATACGACGAAGCAAGCGAAGCGGTCACGCAGCTGGAAGGTATTTGGCCAAGCAGCAGTCTGATCGACTTGGGCCGAGTATGGGTTGAACTGGCGCAGGGTAACTACAGCAAAGCGCTCGAATATTTGGATAAAGTAGAAAGTGAAAGTTCCCCAACATCTCTGACATTAGCGATCAGGGCGTCAGCCCATAGTGCGATGAATAATACTGCAGAGGCGCTGAGACTTATGGACGAGGCAATGGCAAAGGGATTCAAGGACCTTGCATGGTTGAATGGAAACGAGGATTTCGAACCGCTACGCAAATTGCCGGAGTTTAGTGCGCTACTTGATAAGCACGGACTGGAATAGCTAGTTGATTTCTGACGCACAATTCTCTTGTGAATGAAAGGCCCTGAGTCTCCGCTTTTGGCCGTTTGCTGCCTGTCACGACAGCGTATGTCGAGCCAATCGAACGACCGCTTTTGGCCGAAAGCGGCCTGTCATTTTGCTGATTTGATAGTGTTTTGAATGACCGCTTTCGGGATTTCAACTCCAAAATTCAGAGCTGGGGCTAGAATAGCTCCTCAAGTCTCTCGCGCTGACCTTGTATAATCATATCTTGTAGTTCGATTTGTTCAGCATAAAACTTCTCCATATTAGTTATGTGCTCGTTGAATCGATCGATTTTTTGGTCACTCTCGAAAAGAAATTGACCGTCTTCTATCTCCCACGACTGCGAATCCTCAGCCAATAGGTAAATTACTTTCTCCATTTCATCAATTGTTAATCTTTCTAATACCCACATTCTCTCCCGATTTTCGGCATTCTTTTCAAATCCACGATTGAATCCATCTTCGATCGCTTTCTTTTCCGAGTCTGACAGACTTAAGAATTGAATATTATTGCGCGAATCCTTCATTATTTCCAATCCGCGCATTTCATATTTATCTACAATCAATCGCGCCTCGGTGACCATGTGCCAGCTCTTCTTAAACGTGGGGTCGGAAAGTAGGCGATCTTCATCCAAAAAATTATTCCAGCCGATCGAGTCCAGCTCACGTAAGTAGTCGTTGTTCATTTCTGCGGCACGATTTACAATGTCAGCAATAAACTGCTGCATAATCGCCATTGATCCCGTTGCGTCCGCGCTCGGTGCAAATGTTTTGGCTATTGGTGCAGGAGTTCCGTCCGGATTAACCTTTTGCGATTCTTTGTAGAATTCCTCCAGCATATCGACTATTTGTTCTGCGCCATTTTTCGCATCGGCCGTGGTCTGGTTGCTGACTGCCACCATGATCGCGCCGGTATAGACGAGGACGCCAATTCCTGCTCCGATCAAGGCACCTTGCCAACCCTTTCCGCCTTTTTGTTTCCACCCAAGATAGAAAAACAAGCTTGTCCAAACCATCACGTATAGGCCGACTGGTGGATTTGTACTGGGCTTCTGTCCCACAAAGGCAGGAATGAACATTGACGCGTAGGTTCCGATGAGAGCAACGCCCACAATGACAATCCAAATGCCTAGTGACCTACTTGGCTTGGGTTTTTCCGATTCTGTCTTGGCTGCAACCTTTGATTCGGCACTGTGAATTGGAATGCCGCAGTTGGCACAAAACTTCGCAGAGGTTGACACCTCAACGCCACATTTTGTGCATTTCATGTCTACCCCCCCAGGATGTTTGCTCTTGCATCACCCAGTCAGCTAGAAGTAATAATTATAAATCAAATACAAGGCTATGGGGTTTCCGAACAGTGTTGATTCACGACCGCTTCGCCCCCAAAAGCGGACGTTGGGGTGGCCGTAAATACGGACGATTACGGACCTGCTAGAACAAGCAAATATCAGGCGAATTGGCCGTTTGATAACGGTCAGGTAACGGCCGAAAAGTCGAAAGGTACCATCTGACCTATCAGGGCGAAGGTGCATACTGCGGTGCTCACCGCACCAAAAAAAAGAAAATCGCTGTCAACTTTTCCTGGCTGCCGTCGTTGACAAACAACCTGGTGATTATCTGGCTGCAGACCGCATAGCTATGCCGATCAGTGGCTATTTAGGCATCCCGAGCTTTCGTTAGCATTCGGCGTTTTATTGACTGTCAACCTTTCCCTTAAAGGTGGCCGAATGTATGCAATTTCGCTCGTCCCTGGTCCAAAACGGAGTCAACCAAACAGGCATCGTTCGCCGAGGTTCGCGGCTAAAAGAGCCTCTTGCCAAAAGCCCCGGCAGAGCAAATTGAGCCTACCCAAATAGATCAGTCACA
>JADFSP010000038.1 GCA_022560695.1 Pseudomonadota bacterium | reverse complement strand
TGACGATGATTACATCGTCAACGGCCACAAGTGGTATATCAGTGGCGCCTGCAACAATCACACTAAAATCATGATTGTCATGGGCAAGACGGACGTGGATAACGACAATCGCTACCAACAACAGTCCATGATCCTGGTTCCCGTGGACACAGAGGGCGTAAAGATCGTGCGGCCGATGCGGGTGTATGGGTTCGACGACGCGCCGGAGGGACACGCCGAAGTCATCTTTGACAACGTCCGCGTACCGGTAAGTAATCTGCTGTTAGGCGAGGGCCGCGGATTCGAAATCGCTCAGGGACGCCTGGGCCCCGGGCGGATTCATCACTGCATGCGACTTGTCGGACTGGCGCAGCGCGCACTCGAGGCCATGTGCGTGCGTGCGGAAAATCGAGTTGCGTTTGGCAAGCCGCTCAGCAAGCAGCAATCTGTGCGCGAAGATATCGCCCGATCCGCCTGTGAGATCGAACAGGCGCGGCTACTGACCCTGAAAGCCGCATCAAGGATGGATGATGGCAGCAACAAAGCGGCAAAAGACCTGATTGCGATGATCAAGATCGTGGCGCCAAGCATGGCCTGTACAGTGATCGATCGTGCCATTCAAATTCACGGTGCGGCCGGAGTCAGTCAGGACTTTTTCCTGTCCCACGCCTACGCAGCGGCACGATCCATTCGACTCGCCGACGGGCCGGATCAGGTGCATATGATGCAACTCGGTCGAAATCTTGCGGCCGCGACAACGAATATCTGAAGGATTACCACGGTGCGAAGCCCGGTTGATTCATTGAATCTTGACGTACTGGGGCCTTACCTCGAAGCACAGGTTGCGGGCTACACGGGTCCGGCCAAAGTCGAGAAATTCACGAATGGGCAGTCCAATCCGACGTTCAAGGTATCCGCTGCGTCCGGCGAGTACGTCCTGCGACGCCAGCCTCCCGGAGAGCTTCTAAAGTCAGCACATGCTGTCGATCGCGAATACCGGGTCCTGGCAGCGCTCGCCGAAACTCAAGTTCCTGTGCCCAGGGTGTATCACTTGTGCGAAGACCGTGCCGTCATCGGCTCGATGTTTTATGTCATGGAATTTTGTGACGGCCGAATTTTTTGGGATGCGCCGATCGCCGAAGTGGACAAGGCGGAACGCACGGCCATCTATGACGATATGAGCCGAGTGCTGGTGGCTTTGCACCAGGTTGATATAGATAAGACGGGACTCAGCGATTTCGGTAAACCCGGCAACTATTTCGAACGGCAATTTGATCGTTGGAGCAGTCAATACCGCGCGTCTGAAATGCGGCGCTTTGAGGCAATGGAAACGCTGATTCATTGGCTTGGCGAGCACCTGCCGGAGGACGACGGTCGTGTGTCACTTGTGCACGGCGACTACCGCCTGGACAACATGATTTTCGATGCGTCCCAACCTAAAGTCATTGCACTCCTGGACTGGGAGCTGTCGACGCTAGGCCATCCTTTTGCCGACGTCGGCTATCAGTGCATGCAATTGCGCATGCCGGATCGCGTCGGAAGTATTTCCGGCCTGCGGGGAACAGATCTGGGTGAACTGGGTATTCCGACTGAGGATGAGTATGTCGCTACGTACTGTGATCGCATGGGCATCGACGGCATCGACAATTTCAGCTTCTACGTCGCGTTCAGCTTTTTTCGGCTCGCAGCCATAATACAAGGTGTCGCAAAGCGCGCTGCGGATGGCAATGCGTCCAACAAGAACGCAGCGAAAATGGGTGAGTACGTAGAGCCTATGGCTGAACTGGCTCTTGAGGCCATAGCTTAGGGTGGATGTCGGGGTGCAGCGGAAGCTCTCATATGATGTCGCTCCGTTATTGGCCAAAGTTGATGCGAATACCGGCGTAGGCCGCGCGCCCGAGCGTGCGGTATCCGTACACCTGCTCGTAGTTCTCATCGAGCAAGTTCGTCCCCCTGGCGAACAATGTGACCGACGACGTCACCCGGTACTGCGCTGCTGCGTCGAGCAGCCAGTAATTGCTCAGCGTCACGATCTCGGACGGATTCGGCCACGGCGGGAAAAAAATGTCAGTTCGGGTGCCGCCGTAGTCTGCATTGAGTGACGCGGTGATGCGTTCATTTGTGGAGCGAAAGTCCAGTGACATTCCACCGGAATGGCGCGGACGGCGAAGTTCGCGAATGTCGCTGCCGGATGGGTCAGGCTCCGTCGAGTCGGTATAAGTGTAATGTGCGCCGAGCCCGAACGAGTCACTCGGACGCCAACGCATAGCCAGTTCAACGCCGCTTCGTTTACTTTTTCCCGGCATGTTTTCTGCTGTCGACAGAAAGGTCACGGGATCGAACACGAAGCCGTTGATCTCGTTTTTTAGATCCTGCTGAAACAGTGAAACCTGGAGCTGTAGTGCGCCGTCGGAAAAACTTTGGTCGAATCCGATGTCGTAAGACGTCGAAGTTTCAGGTTTTAGCGTCGGGTTGCCAACAAATTGTCCCGGGAAAAAACCGAATCGTTCGGTGAATGTTGGATTTTTCTGGCCCGTGCCCACGCTGCCGCGCAATGTCGTCGAGTCGGACAAACGGTATGCTAACGACAAACGACCGTTGGTCGAATCGTCGAAATCGCTGTTGTCGTCAAATCGGGCACTCAGAACCCAACTCAATCGTTGGTGCGATAAGCCCTGGTACTCGGCGATGGCGCTCGTGACGTCCATTTCCTGCGTCTGATTCGGGTCGCCGAATACGATGGTGCCGCGTTGCTCAAACCCGGTTTTTTCGTGCTCGACGGCTAGCGAGAGCACGTTGTCGCCGATACCGATATCCGCCTGGTAGGCAAAGGTTATTCGATCCGACGCGCTTGAGGAGTCCTCTACGCCATCGGTCAGGTTGCGGTTGTCCGATTCAAAATAGCGGGCATTGAGCCTATGCGTTACACGACGATGGTCGGCTCGCAATACGCCCCCGACCTGCGCGTAGAGATTACGCGTGTCCGTCGCGAGATCACCATCGACAGGCAAACCCGTCACGGAGAAATCGACCGGATCAAACTGTGAGTCCGCATTGACGGATCGCAAACCGAAGTTCAGGGATAACGAATCGGTTGCCTGGAAATTTGCGGACAAGTTTGCCGTGGTTAGCTCAGAGTCGTCCTTTTCATCGCCCGTGCGGGATATATTACTGCCATCCGTCGCAAGGTGTTCGATACCGCCCCGCAATGCCCAGCGATCGTCACCGATCGAGCCGTTCAGCCCGGCATTGATGGTGCCAAACGAGCCGCCCTCGGCATAAGCCCGGACTCCGGAGCCGGAATGCTGCGTTCTCGTGATGATGTGTACAACGGCCGCAACGGCGTCGCTACCCCACAAGGAACTTTGTGGGCCGCGAATGATTTCGATGCGCTCAATATTGCCCGTACTCAGATGCTCCCAGCGAAATTCGTCGCCCGTTGCCGGGTCATTTGCACGAACACCGTCAATTAAAACAAGTATGTGGTTGGCTTCAGCGCCACGGACGCGAACTTGCGCCTGCGACCCCAAAACACCCGTTTGGCTCACTGCAAAGCCGGGAACGGAACGCAGCAGATCGATGACATGGCGGGCTTCACGTCGTTCGATCTCATCTCGCGTGATGACAGTTAACGCGCTCCCGACCTGATTAACCGTGAGCGGTGTGCGGGCGCCTGTGACAACGATTTGATCCATATCCTCTGCCGTGGAATCATCAGCGACTGCGGAATGGCCCAGCAGCAATGCGCAGCCGAGCGTGGCAAGGTAAGTAGTGGTTTTCATGACTCTCTCCCGCGGGTATCCCCGTACCGGCGATTACGTCGATGGTTGGTCGGGGGAGAGAATCGAGTTCCCGTGAATCGCCCGCCGCGATCGAACAGTGGATTATCGACGGGCCGGTCTCCGGACTCATAAGTAACCAATTTAGAAATCGGTTGTTGTTAATCGCCTTCCCACGCGTGTGCGCAGTGGCTAAGTGATCAACTGACTTATTTACCGTTGCGGGGGCAGTGACGGGATTGCCTGTAAATGTCTGTGGCGCACCGTCTTCCCGTTTAATGCCTGTTGCCAGACACTCACCTGTCGAGGTTGATGCGGACTTTAGCTCAGACGGACTCTTGAAGTAAACTCAATGGCTACGATTTATTGCACTAATAGCTGGTTCGTGCGTCTCAATCGTATAACAATCAGCGACTTGGATATGGAAACGGAAATATGACGTTCACTCTTCGAACTTTAGCGATGGCATTAATAGTGCTTGGACTTGCCGTCACGGCGTGTACACAAGACGATCTGGCGACACAGATCGATCTTTCTTACGAGAAATTCCAGCTCGACAATGGCCTGACCGTTCTTGTTCATTCCGACCACTCAACACCGACCGTGTTCGTTGGTATGTGGTATGGCGTTGGTTCGAAAGACGAACCCGACGGCAAGACCGGCTTCGCACACCTGTTTGAACACCTGATGTTCCAGGGCAGTGAAAATCACGACGGCGAATTCTTCTCTCCGTTCACGGATGCAGGCGCAACAGGTATGAACGGTACGACGAATGAAGATCGCACCAACTATTATGAGACGGTGCCGTCCGGTGCGATCGACATGGCACTGTGGATGGAAAGTGACCGCATGGCGCATCTTCTGGGCGCAGTTACGCAGGAGGCGCTCGACGAACAGCGGAGCGTCGTTCAAAACGAAAAACGGCAGGGTGAGACGCGACCCTATGCGCAGATGTATGACAAAATTCGTGAGGGAATTTACCCACTGGATCATCCGTACCGCCATTCGGTGATCGGCTCAATGGATGACCTGAACGCGGCGTCGCTCGACGATGTCCACGAGTGGTTCAACAAATACTATGGTGCGTCCAATGTTGTTCTGGTGCTGGCGGGCGACATTTCCATCGAAGATGCCAGGTCGAAAGTTGAGCATTACTTCGGCGAAGTACCGACCGGCGAGCCACTGTCGCATCCAAAGAAATGGATTCCGAACCTCACGGAAAATCGCGAAGAAAAAATGTACGATCGGGTCGGCCAGACGCGCATTTCCCGTGTCTGGGCTCTGCCAGGATTGAACAGCAAGGATACATCGCTGATGTACCTCGTAAACGACTCGCTGGTCGCCAATAAGAATTCGCCACTGCGGAAGAAGATCGTCGACGAACTGCAGCTTGCCACCAGTATTCGAGGCTATGCACACGGGCGCGTTATGAGCGGCGAATACAGTCTGACAGTTGATCTTCGACCTGGCGTAACGCCGGAACAGGTGATGCCTGTCGTCGACCAGATCATTGCCGAGTACCTGATCGATGGGCCCGACGCCCAGATCGTTGAAAATGCCAAGCTCGGCCTAAAGATGTACATACTCGGTGCCCTGGAAACCGGTTCACAGATCGGCCAACTGTTGGCGGAGGGCCAGCTGCTCTCGGATAATCCGCTGTTCATCAATACTGAGCTCCAGTGGCTGAATGATGCGACGGCTGAAGATCTGCGGCAAATAGCTAACCGCTGGTTAAGTCGTGGTTACTATCAGTTAACGGTCGAACCGTTCCCCGAATATCGAAGTGCCGAAACGGGCGCCGACCGGTCTTCTATTCCAGAAGTCAACGCCAGCTCGGTTATCAATTTCCCGGACATCGAAACAGCAACTCTAGAGAACGGTTTGAAGCTTGTGGTGGCAAACCGCGGCAGCCTTCCGCTGATCGATATTTCGATTCAGATTGATACTGGGGCGATGGCAGCTCCGGAAGATGCACCCGGACTCGCGTCGTTCGTATTTGGCCTGATGGACAAGGGCACAAAAAAATACGATGCGAACGGACTTGCAGCGGCGAAAGACAAAATTGCGATGGGTGGAGCTTTTCGCGATGGCGCTGAACGTAGCTCCCTTGGCTACCGCATCCTAAAGGATAACTTTGAGGAATCACTCGCCCTTGCCGCCGAGATGCTGCGTAACCCATCGTTTCCAGACGAAGAGCTCGGCAAGGTCAAGGCACAGGTCTCGGCGTATCTGTCGAATCTGAAGCATTCACCATCCAGCGCTGCGGGTAGCTTGTTCGATCGCGCAATCTATGGAGCCGACAATCCGATGGGTTCGGTCTGGATGCCGGAACTTGTTGAGCAAGTCGATCGCGACAAGCTCATGGCCTGGCACGCGGCGGAAGTTACGCCCGATAACATGACTATTTATATGATCGGTGATATCAACCTCGGCGATGCCACCGAAGCGCTTAACAGGACGTTCGGCAAATGGAACGCAAAGGGTAAGTCAGCACGTCGCGACATTGGCACTGCTCCTGAGCCACAAAGTCGCGTAATTCTCATCGACCATCCGGGCGCGGCATCCAGCACGATCGTTGCAGGCCATGCGATAACGCCTTTCGATGCCGGGTCATGGACGACAATATCGATTATGAACAGGGCGTTTGGCGGCAGTTTCGAGTCACGCCTGAATATGAATCTGCGCGAAGACAAGGGTTGGTCGTATGGCTACCGGTCGGGGATCAGCCGAAATTCGAGCGGTGACATGACATTTCGGTCCAGCGGACAGGTACAAACGGACAAGACGGCCGAGAGCATGCAGGAAATCAGGCGTGAGTTTGACGATTTCGTGTCGACACGTCCGGCGACAACCGTCGAAATCGAGCGCATCAAATTGAATCGCACGCGGTCTTTGCCAGGCTCATTCGCGACCAACAGCGGATTCCTTGGCAGCATTATCAACTCCGATAGCTACGGCCTACCGTATGACTATGCTGAGTCTTCTGCCGAACGGGTTGCAGCGGTGACGCTTGCGGCTGTGCGCGCTTCTGCACAAGAGACCATCCATCCCGGCAAGCTGACATGGTTGGTTGTTGGGGATCTGAAAGAGATCGAAGAGGCGGTACGTTCTCTGGGTTACGGCGACGTAGAGGTTTGGGATGCGTTCGGAAACAAGGTCCGGTAACAGGCTGAACACCAACCCGGCCAACTTAGCTGACGTAAGTTAAACAATTCCCGCATCACGGAGTTCGTTGATTTGCGGATTGTCCGCTGTGTCCAAGTCTGCAAACTGAAGCGCGGACGAAACCGGTTGCCGATGTCTGATTCAACAGCCAGTGTGCTCGCATGGACGATGGGCGGGTGCAATGCCACTACCGTTTGTTTGTGCAGCCAAAACCGTTGCATGAACTTGTCCACGGGCTCTTTAACAATGCCACCAGCAGCTTCCAGTCGTGCGGCGGCACGGGGTGAAATTACATAGCCGAGCGCCAGTAGCGGTACGCGTTGGCAGCGACGAATGTCGAATGGCCCACTGCGTTCGGCACTGCGCGACCATCGTGGATAGGGTCCTGAGAGTCGGATGAAATCCCAACGCACGGCGCGGCGTTCAACGATGCCAAATCCATGCACGAATCCGGGATCCAGCCGCGCATAATCTTCCAGTATCAGGAACGGCTCACTGCCTCTTGCGCACTGACTCCAGAGAGCGAAGTGACTGGCGTAACAGCCGATTTCATTTGCCGTCGCTGATCGACCACAGTTGAGGATGAATTCCACGTCGTCGTAATGGTGAACGTGATTGAGCGCGTCCGCGCCGCATATGGCGTCGAAGAATGTGAACTTCTTGCCAGCGTTGTCGAGCTGCTTTTTAATACTGGCGCGACGCCGCTCAGAGCCCTTTAGGCTGATTACATAGGTCTTCATGCCTCATGAGACGAATCTCGCAAGGCAAATCGGTCGTATCAGCTCGATCGTGTTGCGATCGCTGGCGTTGATTAACGCCAGTTTTACTGGCCCCAGAAACGGGTCTGCGGTAATGACACAAAACCCCGGTCGTAGATTAGCCCGCCGTCGCGGTCTTTCTTGATCAGCAATGGACCATCGATGTCGACAAACTCACAGAGCTGCGCGAGCACATGTGACGGCGCCATGGAAAGCGATGTACCGCCCATGCAACCCACCATGAGACCCAAGCCACGACCTTTCGCGGCGCGAGCCAGTTCGAGCCCGTGAGTCAGGCCGCCGCATTTGTCGAGTTTGATATTGATAATTTGATAGCGAGCTGCGGCGTCATCCAGCTCCTCCAGATGCATACAGGACTCGTCCGCACACAGCGGTGCAGCGGAATGGTAGCCTTCAAGCTGCTGGTCGCCGCCACGGGGCAGCGGTTGTTCGATCATCAGGACGCCGAGCTCATGCAATGCGGGACCATATTTCTCCAGCTCCGCGAAGGTCCACCCCTGATTGACGTCGACAACGAGTCGTGAGTCCGGCCGTGCTTTTCGTATCGCCGCGATGCGTTCAACTGGGCGATCGTTGTCTATTTTCACTTTGAACAGGGTAAGATCACTGGCCGCTGAAGCCTTCGCGGCCATCTGATCCGGAGTATCCTCCAGGCCGATCGTAAACACGGTTTCTATCGCGTTAGCTGCAACGCCAGCGGTCTCCCAGACGCTAGTGCCGGAAAGCTGCGCCTCCAGGTCCCACAACGCCGAGTCGGCCGCGCAGCGTGCGCCGCCGGGTGGCAACAGCTCCAGCAGTTGCTGGCGGCCGGCGCCAGCCGATATTTGACCGGAGATTTCCTGTAGCTGCTGCGCCATCGATGCTGGCGTTTCGTCGCAATAGTGGACGCCCAGCGCCTCACCGCGACCGATGAACCCGTCTTGTTCGATTGTGTAGACAACACAAGGAAAGTCTTCCCAGACATGGTTCGAAATCCGAAACGGAATAATGCTGGGCCACGACTCAATCTCGATCGAGGGTTTACGTTTCATCAGGCAGGTTGCAGCAGAAAGTCGGTAATGGGGGTCATACCGGTTGCAATGGGATCAACACAAGGCAGTCCGAGTTCGCTTTGCAGCTGCGACAAGTAATTTTCACGGTCGATGTCGCCCATCGATGATGTATTGACACTGACCCCGGCGCAGAAGCACTGTGCGCGAATTCGACGCGCCATTCGCAGTGCGTCGTCGATGACCTGGCCGAGTTCGGGTATCGGGTAGTCACCTCCCGTTTCGTCGATTTCGGTACGTTCGGCATCGTGGCAAAGAATGATTGCATCAGGCTGAGATCCATGTAACAGACCGAGGCTTACCCCTGAGTAGCTCGGGCTCAGCAGCGACCCCTGTCCTTCGATCACGTCCCAGTGATCGTCGTCATTGTCGGGCGACAGTACTTCTGCGGCTCCAGAGATGAAGTCGGCTACGACCGAGTCGATCGGAATACCTTCACCGACGATCATTATTCCTGTCTGACCCGTCGCCCGAAACGTCGATTTGATGTTTCTGCTTTCTAGCTCACGATGCAGCGCCAACGCGCTGTATTTCTTACCGACCGCGCAGTCGGTGCCGACCGTCAATACACGCTTGCCCGAACGCAATCGGCCATCTCCGACAGGCAGATCGGCTGGAGGAACACGGACATCGATTAGCTTCGCCTTGCCTTTGCTTGCGGCGGCGACCAGTTCCGGAATGTCAACAAGCTTGGTGTGCAAGCCAGCGGCGATGTCGAAACCGGCAGCGGCGAGCGCGGTAAGTTGCTCCAGCCACTGCCCTGGCATTCGTCCGCCCATCGGCGCAACGCCGACCACGACTGTTTTGATACCTGCATCTCTGGCGCCCTGCACCGTTAGCTCCGGCAACTTGAGGTCGACCGGGCAATCCGGCAGGCGCATCTGCCCGGCACATCGGTCGGGTCGCCAGTGTGCGATTCCGGCGGCTGTCTTGGCATGAAGCATGTCGGGGCAGTCGCCGAGATAGAGCAGGTAGGGTGCTTCGAGGCTTATCTTCGTAAGGCGCATTACGGCTTCCATGGTACCCCTGCACTCATTTTAATGCTTCTTTGAGGAGCAGTAGTGTATACAGACAGATGCATCAATCACCAGCTGGAGTCAGGTTGAACGAATTAGCGACCCATCTTGCGGCTGCGATCGGCGCAAGAAACGTGCTCGACTCCAGCGTCATTTCTGAGCGCGCGACGAGTTACTGGAATAGTGCGCCGATGCAGGCCAGCGCGCTGGCGATGCCATCGACGACCGGCGAAATAGCTGCAGTCCTTCGCATATGCAACGCAGCCAAGCAGTCCGTTATCACGCACGGCGGCCTGACGAACTGCGTATCGGCCGTTGAGCCCAGTATTGACGACATCGTTCTGTCGACCGAAAAAATGACGGGTATCATCGAGATCGACAGGGTTGGAGGAACCGCCATTGTCGAAGCTGGTGCTGTTTTGCAAAACGTTCAAGAGGCCGTTGCCGAAGAAGGTTTTTGTTTTCCGCTGGATCTGGGCGCGCGCGGCAGCTGTACGATCGGTGGCAATATTGCGACGAACGCCGGCGGCATTAATGTCTTGCGTTACGGCATGATGCGAAATCTCGTACTGGGTCTTGAGGCGGTAATGGCGGATGGCACGGTCGTGTCATCCATGAACCGCATGCTCAAGAACAATGCCGGCTACGACACGAAACAACTTTTCATCGGTACCGAGGGGTCGTTGGGCGTGATTTCGCGCGCTGTGTTGCGACTGTTCCCACAGCTGGCGAGCCGGCAGAATGCGCTGGTCGCGATGAACAGTTTCGAAAAAGTCATCGCGTTTCTTAAGACTGTACAACAACAGCTGGCAGGTTCGCTCAGTGCCTTTGAGGTTATGTGGGGTGATTATTATTACACGGTCACCGCAGAGGGCTGGCTCCGGGCACCGTTGTCGCGTGACCATGCATATTACGTCGTGTTTCAGGCTGAAGGCAGCGATCCGGTCGCTGACGACGAACGATTTGAGGTCGTGCTGGGCGAGGCACTGGACGCTGGAATTATTGTCGATGTCGTGATCCCCAAGTCGGAGTCCGAAGTCCGCGACATATGGAAAGTGCGTGAGGATTTTGACGCCGTTCTGGAACCGGCGCCGTGTTATCTTTATGACGTCAGCCTGCCCATTCGCGACATGGAAGCCTATGTGAATGATGTGAAGAGTCTCGTCTCGAGCCGTTGGCAGAACGGCCAGTGCTTTACGCTGGGGCACATGGCTGACGGCAATCTGCATTTCTTCGTAAACCCCGGCGAGGATGGGGACCATCATCACGCCAGCAATGTATGCGTGTATGAACCGTTACGGTCACTCGGCGGGTCGGTCTCGGCCGAACACGGCATCGGCACCGAAAAATTGTCCTGGTTGCCGCACAGCCGTAGTGCGGCAGACATTGGCCTGATGCGCACGCTAAAACGCAGCCTGGATCCGAACAACATTCTTAATCCCGGCCGCGTGCTCGAAGGCGAAAATTTGTTGAACCACTAGTCTGGCAGGAAAATCGTCGCCGGGTGTTCAAGTAACTCCTTGATCCGCTGAATCATTGCGGCCGCGTCGTAACCGTCGATGAAGCGGTGATCAAATGACGATGACAGATTCATCATCAGCCGCACCGCAATCTGACCATTAAACACCACGGGGCGTTCGGCGGCGCGGTTGACGCCGATAATGGCGACCTCCGGCAGGTTGATAACGGGCGTCGACGCGATGCCGCCCAGTTTTCCAAGACTCGTGATCGTGATCGTCGAGCCGCTCAGTTCACTCTTCTTCGCGCTGTTATCGCGTGCTGCTGCCGTGACATGCCGCATTGCTGCTGCGAGGGCGTCGATATCCATAATCTCAGCATGTCGGACCACAGGGACCTTGAGTCCGTCCGGTGTTTGCGTTGCAACGCCCAGGTGTACGGCTTCGTACTGCAGCAGAACATTACGCTCTTTGTCGTAGGTCGAATTGCACTGTGGAAATTCTTTAAGTGCTCGCACCAATGCGAGTCCCAGGAACGGCAGCAACGTCAGTCGGTCAGACGGGTCGTTTCTGCGGCTGTTAAGATGCCTGCGCAGCGCTTCGAGTTCGGTGATATCGATCTCTTCGACATACGCGAAATGCGGAATTTCCTGTTTCGCCCTGGTCATGCGTTCGGCGATAATGCGGCGTAAACCGATGACCTTGATTTCCTTGACGGTGGTAGCGGGAGCGGCGGGCGTCACGACCGGAGTGCCTGTTGACTGGGCCTTCAGGTAGTTATCGAAATCACTGCGTTGAATTCGGCCGCTCGCGCCCGTGCCAGGAACCAAACTCAAATCGATATCGGCTTCTTTCGCGCGCCGGCGAACGGCGGGCGACGTTACGACCCTTGAGTGGTGCTGCACATCAGCCGGGCCTCCCAAAAAGGGGTCAGAGCCCTTTTCGTTCAATGGGGGCTCTGACCCCTTTTGGGGTTCGGGTTTGGCTGCATTGCCGTTCGTTTCGAATACCACAAGTGCTGCACCGACAGCGACGATGTCGCCGGGTTCGCCTGCAAGCTTGACGACAATACCACTGACGGGTGCGGCGAGTTCCACCGCGGCTTTGTCCGTCATCATTGTGCCGACTAAGGCATCTTCCTCGACGAACTCACCAACCTTTATGAACCACTCGCCAATTTCAGATTCGACTGTTCCCTCGCCCAAGTCCGGCAGTTTGAAGATATGTTCGCTCATTGTGCCTCCATCACTTTGCGTATTCCTGCCGACATGCGTTTCAGGCCCGGGAAGTACTGCCACTCAAATGCGTGCGGGTAGGGAGTATCCCAGCCAGCGACGCGGCTGATCGGTGCTTCAAGATGGTAAAAGCACTCCTTCTGCACCGTCGCCACAAGCTCGGCACCGTAGCCGCCAAATCGTGTTGCTTCGTGCGCGATCAGGCAGCGCCCTGTTTTTTTCACTGAAGCAACCAATGTAGCGACATCCAACGGCGCCAGGGTACGGACATCGATCACTTCACAATCAACGCCGGTTTCCTTCGTCGCCGCAATCGCGACATGTACGAGTGTGCCATAAGTAATGATCGTCAATTCTTCGCCGGGATGTGCAATGTCGGCGTGGCCGAGCGGCACCGTGTAGTAGCCCTCGGGAACCTCGCCCTTGGGGTGGGAATTCCAGGACACGGCCGGTTTTTCGGGATCACCGTCGAATGGTCCGTGGTAGATTCGCTTGGGCTCGAAGAACACGATCGGATCGTCCGATTCGATCGCGCTGATCAATAACCCCTTCGCATCGTAGGGATTCGATGGCATGACCGTCTTGATACCGGTCACATGCGCAAAAATGGCTTCCGGCGACTGCGAGTGTGTTTGTCCACCGCGAATTCCGCCGCCGCAAGGTGTACGGATTGTTACGGGCGAGAAAAACTCGCCGCTGGACCGGTAACGCAGTCGTGCCAGTTCGCTAACGATCTGGTCAAAGCCGGGATAGATATAATCAGCGAATTGAATTTCGGCGACGGGCCGCAGGCCGTTGACACCCATGCCTATTGCCGTACCAATAATGCCACCCTCGGCGATCGGTGCGTCGATGACCCGGTGTTCGCCGAATTTTCTTTGCAGCCCATCGGTGCAACGAAACACGCCGCCGAAGTATCCGACATCCTGGCCGAGAACGACGACACTCGGGTCCTTGTCCATCATGATGTCGTGAGCCGAGCGAATGGCTTCGATCATATTCATTTGTGCCATTACTCGCCCTTCTCGATTTCGAGCATCCGCCGTCGCTGTGACTCGAGGTTGTTCGGCGTTTCGGCGTACACGTCTTCAAACATCGTGCCCGGGTCGAGCCAAGGCCCTTCGGTCATCGTGCCGTGCTTCTGAGCTTCCTTCCAGGCTGCGGTAACTTCTGTTCGCAGTTCGTCAATAAGACTCTCGTGCTTCGTGTCGGACCAGTGTCCCTCGGCAATCATATGCTGCTTCAGGCGCTCAATCGGGTCGCCAAGAGGAAACGAGGCCCACTCGTCTTTCGGCCGGTATTTCGTCGGGTCGTCACTCGTTGAGTGGGCTCCGCCTCTGTACGTCACGAGTTCAATCAGCGTCGGACCGCCACCGCGCCGGGCACGATCCGCCGCCCATAAAGTCACTGCATAAATTGCCAGCAGGTCATTGCCGTCAACCCGAATGCCGGGAATGCCGAGGCCCAGTCCGCGCGCCGCGAACGGTCGGCGCTGTCCACCGGCTGTACCCTGAAACGTTGAAATGGCCCATTGATTATTGACAACGTTGAGAATAACGGGTGCCTGATAAACTGCCGCAAACGTTAATGCGTGATGGAAATCCGCCTCGGCAGTACTGCCATCTCCTACCCATGATGCCGCTATATGATCCTCTCCCTTGATCGCGGACGCCATCGCCCATCCGACGGCATGCGGATATTGCGTTCCAAGATTTCCTGAGATTGAGAAAACGTTCCCGCTCTTACTGTGGTACATGATTGGCAACTGCCGGCCCAGGCACATGTCGCGTGTGTTGGAGAGACACTGGCACATCATATCGACGAGTGTTACGCCGCGGTACATGAAGAGTCCCTGGTTCCTGTAGGACGGAAAGCACATGTCGCCCGGGCGTAATGCCATGGCTTGCGCGATTGACACCGCCTCTTCACCGGTGGCCTGCATGTAAAAGGAAATGCGGCCCTGCCGCTGGATCTGCCACATGCGTTCGTCGAACACGCGATTCAGCAGCATCCAGCGCAGCCCTACTTGCAGTTGCGCTGGGTCAAAACCAGGATTCCACGGACCTTTGGCGTTGTGATCGTCGTCAAGAACGCGCACGAGGCCGCTGCTCAGGTGCTCCAGATCGCGGGTTCGAGCGTCAATCGCCGGTTTGTCTACACTGCCGGCCGCGGCAAGATCCAGATAGCTGAAGTCGGGCTTTTCGCCGGGTCGTGCTGTCGGTCGCGGAATCTGTAATCGCGATTTCTTATTCATTCGTCGCTTACCTTTTATTTCCTGCCGGCGGTAATCAAACGGCGCGCTAACTTATCGGCGAGTTCGTTGGTTGTATGGCCTGACTCGCTCGCCTCCGCGAATATAGCGTCAAGTCGCTCCGGAATCTTCGCAATGTCGGCCCGCACTTCGTTTTCCGAGCTGCTGCCATGATATTCATGCGAAATGCTGATGATGCCACCGGCGTTTATGACGTAGTCAGGCGCATAAAGTATGTCACGGTCGGCGAGTCGTGCGCCGTCTGCTGCGGTGGAAAGTTGGTTGTTCGCCGCACCGGCAATCACTTTCGCCTTGATCAGCGGAATCGTCGCCGCCGTCAGAACGTTACCCAGCGCGCAGGGCGCCAGCACGTCGGCGGCGGCGAACAAGATTTCGCCTGGTGCGACAACCTCGACAGGTATTGCGCTGCTGACCGCATTGAGATTTTCACGATTGACGTCGGCGACCACCAGTTTTGCGCCGGCGTCGTGCAATAAGTGACAAAGATGACCACCGACGTGACCGACACCCTGAACCGCAACGGTTATTCCGTCGCAAGAATTTTTGTCCAACCGGGTTTTGATGGCGGCCTGGATGCCAAGAAAAACGCCAACGGCGGTCCAGGGGGATGGATCACCGCCGGCATTGTTGCCGCGTTGTGGAAGACCGGACACGAATTGGGTTTGTTGTTGCACATGCCGCATGTCCTCGACCGAGACGCCAACGTCCTCCGCAGTGATGTAGCACCCGCCGAGTGATGCTACGGCGCGGCCGAGGGCGGCGAAGAGCGCGCTTGATTTTGGTGCTGCGTCATCGGCCAGAATCACGGCTTTGCCACCACCAAAAGGCAGTTCAGCTACGGCGTTCTTGTAGGTCATGCCACGCGATAAACGCAGTGCATCTGTCAACGCGTCAGCGTCGCTCGCGTATGACCAGCGACGACATCCGCCGGCTGCAGGGCCCAGCGTCGTGGAGTGCACAGCGATGATGGCGCGCAGGCCGGTCGCAGCATCGTTAAAGAAATGCAGCGATTCGTGAGCATCAAATTCGGCGTGATCAAAGACGCCCATGCCTCTCCCCTGTGAGGTGTGCAACCATTGACAAATATATCGCGAATTACGGGCGAAAAGCTTGCAAATCCTTTCACGTAAGCTCAAAAACGCGCATAATAATCGCAAATTAAAGCGTAGGTTCGACTAAATAATGCAAAGTGTTTCATTGGATCAAACCGATCGCAAAATACTCGATCTGCTGCAGTCTAGCCCGGGAATCAACGCAACGGCCATTGGCGAGCAGATCGGATTGTCGCAGTCGGCTTGCTGGCGCCGCATGCAACGCATGCGCGAGGAGGGTGTGATCTTGAATCACCCGGTTATTCTGGACCGGGAAAAAGTTGGATTGACGACAATGGTATTCGCGCATGTGAAACTGACATCGCACGGACGCAGCAATCTTTCATCATTTGCCGAAGCGGTCAAACAGTTTCCGGAGGTGATGGATTGTTATGTGTTGCTGGGCAACGTGGATTTCCTGTTGCGCATCGTCGCCGAGGATATCAAAGCCTATGAACGATTTTTCTTCGATAAGTTATCGCAACTGCCCGGAATTCAGGAAGTCACCTCAAGCATCGTGCTGTCGGACATCAAGCACACGACAGCGTTACCTATCTAATTTCATCAAGGCAGCAGATTAGCTGTGCGCTTTGAGTCCCAATGACTCGCGCGCCTCGGCAGGAGATTGCACGGTCGCGCCCAATGATTCGATGATCTTGCGTGCACGCTCAACGAGCTGTGCGTTCGTTGCCAGCACACCCTTCTCAAGATACAGGTTGTCTTCCAGTCCGACGCGCACGTTGCCGCCCAGCAACATGGACTGTGCGACTATCGGCATTTCCATCGCGCTGATTGCGAAACCCGTCCAGTTACAGCCATCGGGTAATTCATCCACCATCGTCTGAAAAACTCTGGGAGTGGCAGGGGCTCCCCACGGAATTCCAAGGCAAATCTGGAACAGAGGAGGGCTGTCGATCAAACCTTGTTCCAGCAGGTGTTTCGCGAACCAGATCTGACCAACTTCAAATACCTCCAGCTCTGGCTTAACACCAATTTCCTGCAGGCGTTTTGCGCCGAGTTCGAGCATCGACGGCGTCGAGATGAAGACGTAGTTCTGGCCCATGTAATTGAACGAGCCACAGTCCAGCGAACATATTTCCGGAAGTAGCGCCTCAACATGTTGCATGCGCTCCATTTGGCCAACGCAGTCTGTGTCTTCGGTAAAGTTGAGCGGGTCATCGTCCGGACCGAGGAACAGATCGCCGCCCATGCCCGTGGTCAGATTCAGCACAACGTCGGTATCACTTTCGCGAATGCGTCCGACCACCTGTCGATATAACTCGACATCGCGAGATGGTTTTCCCGACCCGGGCTCACGAACATGGATATGGACGATCGCCGCTCCCGCTTTCGCCGCCTCTATTGCCGCTGTCGCGATTTCATCAGGCGACTTGGGCAGGTCCGGGTGCTTTGCAACCGTATCTCCGGAACCGGTAACGGCGCACGTGATAATAGGATTGCGATTCAAGGAGTACTCCTAAACTCTATTTAAACGTTGCCACATTCAGTGCCTGTTCTGTGGAAACAGATGCTCGCTTCATGCCTTCCGAATTGTACAGTGTAGCGATCGCATTTTTTTGGGTAACCGCGATGACACCGGCATTGCCACCCAGGCGCTTCACTTCGTAAAGCATGTCCGTGATCGCCATTTCAAGTGCCACGCCGGACTTAAAAGCGCAGGCGATCGATACGGCGCCACCGGAGCGTATGATGTGTTCCCCCGTTCCGGTGCATGAAATCGCAATATTGTCGTCGGCCCACGTGCCGGGACCGATCAGTGGCGTATCGCCAACGCGGCCCTCAAGTTTTCCGAAAGTACCACCCGTTGATGTGGCAGCTGCGAGCGCGCCGGACTGATCGCGAGCAACCGCGCCGACGGTTCCGTGTGCGCTGCTGTTCGTCAATTCGTCTCTTGTGACGCCGACCGGCACAATGTAATAGTCACCGGGGTCGCTAACTTCCGTGTAGGCATGGCTTTGCGCGAAGGCGCGCGCTCCCGCGCCGGCGAGCAGGACGTGTGGTGTTTTTTCCATCACGCCGCGGGCGATCCGCACAGGACTTATGAAGCCAGCCAATGCGGCAACAGCGCCGGCGTCACGTGTCGGCCCATGCATGATCGAAGCATCGAGTTCAACGTAGCCTGCCGTGTTGGGGGCCGAACCGCGTCCGGCAACGTACATGCCGCTGCTCTCAAGTTCCGCGACCGCGATCTCGACGACATCGAGCGCGCTGCGACCGTCCGCCAATAATGCCGCACACTCCTGCGTCAGGTTGCGGAGGTGTTCTTCAACTGCGTCATAGTTGCGCCCCGCTATTGCGCCGGCACCGCCATGCAACGCGAGTGCGTAGTGATTACTCGTCTTGCCCATCATCCGATTCTTGTTGCGGTTCGGAAAGGG
>JADFSP010000060.1 GCA_022560695.1 Pseudomonadota bacterium | reverse complement strand
CGTCGCAATCTCCACAAGCAACACTCTTCCGTTCAGGGCGATGCGCTCAAAGCCTCGCGGGGCCGGCGGCAACAGGTCGATCAGGCCGGCAGGAAGGACCTGCTTGGCGATGCCCGGAGGCAATGGCTTGCCGCGCCGCAAATTTTTGGCGATCCCGGGCGGCAGGGACTTGAGGCCCTTGCCCTTGCGCCGCTGCTGGCTGTCGTGACCACGGTAGTATTCGAGAATAATGGCAGCCTCACGGCTGCTGAACACGGCATGCGCGCTAAACTCGGCAACCGCGGTCTGGGTGCAACCGGCCAGCAGCACTGCCGCTACCAATGTCGAAAATAAAATCCTGAACATGTTCATCAGCTACCTTGCCGTGGCTTCTCAAAGACTCTTCAGAACAGGCCTTCGAGCCCGTCCAGATCGTTGATCACTCGCCATTTGCCTCCAGCTTTTTCAACGAGGCTCTGCCAATCCGATACGCGCTCCAGGTACTCTCTCGGGTTGATGTTGTCGGATCGAAGCTTCGTGACGTTGAGCGCAATGACATTGAATCCGTCGAGCTCAAGGGCGATGTCGCGTACGTAGCCTTCCGCCAGGTCTTCCTTGAGATCGGAAAATATCAGTATGGTCTTGCGGGCGGGTGATTTCTCGTTCAGAAATTCGATGCCCTGAAGTATTCCACCGGTGATGTCCGTGTAACGGGAAGAACGAACGCTCGCGACAAACTTCTGCACCCGCTGGGCGAACAGCCGCTTCTGCTTGTTCATCGCGCTAGGTCGATCATCGAGCGTGACTTTCGCGACGATATCTTTCTCGCTGAAGCTGCCCGTATCGATGCGCGCAACCGCAAATGTGTCCGTCGCGTCGAGCCGCGACAACGTATAGCGAATGATCTGTTCTGCTTTCTTCAGTTCTTCGCTATAGGTGCCCGACGTATCCAGCAACATGTAGACACCATGGTTGTCGGCTGTAGACCTTGTACACGCGACGAGTATCGCGCAGCTTAGAACGATCGTCAGTATTTTCATTATAAAACCCCCTGGTACGACGGTTTCTTCCCGCCGTTGCGCCGTTCCGCGCGCTCTTGGAGCCACAGCGGTACGAACAACGGCAAATCGTAGATCTTGATGAAAAGCGAACCGAAATAACGAAACGTATTACCGGCAAGCCTCAATGTCGTCGACAAGACCCGCAACAGCCCGTTGACGAGCATGCCGAGAACCGTGCGCAAGGAGTGCACGAACGTTTCCAACGGGATAGCGACGAACACCAATGCGAACGGCAAGATGAAGCCCATGCCCATCTGCGCCGCCGTCGTGATCCAGTAGTATTCGCCGGACAGGGTGGCCGCTTCAGCGGCTGCCGCGTCGGCTCCCCTTAGCAATGCGCTGGTCGCGAGCTCGTCCTGAAGCAGTACCTCACGCATGAAGGCCAGGCCGGCCTCCACACAGGCGAGCAGGAACAGGATCGTGAACGTGATCCAGACCATGCGAATTCGCATCTTGTCCGGTAGCGCACCGATCACAGGGAACAGGCGCGTGATACGCAGAGACTCCATCAGGAAAAGTCCCATTGAAATCTCGACCATGATGATCACGAGGGCGGCGATGTCCGCGGTACGAAAACCCCCGATCAGCCCGGTGCCACCAACCATCTCCGCCATCGGGCGTGCGATCAGCGAGAAGTTGATTGTTGCGCCACCGATCGCGACGAGTAACACGAACGCGGAAACGAAGAATTGCACAAGCGACGATGACGACAGAATCGATACCGCATGATCTTTGCCCGATACGATGTCCTCGTACTCCTGCATATGCCGATCGATCGTCACCGAGCGGTCGAGCAGGCTGTCCACGTTCTTGCCGACGTGGCCCAGTGTTACCTGAATCTTGCGCCAGTCCGGCCGCATGCGTCGCAACAACGCATGGCGTTTGCCGCTCTCGTGACGATATGACACCATCGACTGGGCGTGCGCCTTCACGAGCGACTTGTGAATATCGGATAGCACGTTGCCGATGCCGACACGCCCTTCGCTTGAGTCGATTTTGGCGACGGCCTCAACGGCCTTCACCCAGCCCGGCGGGTCGGGCGGCACGTCAACGGCCTGCTGGTGGTCTTCTTCAATGCGGGTAATTGACTCGCTCAGGGCGCGATGCAACTTGGGGTAGTTCGCGAGGTCTGTGCGCACCGTCTCGTTCACGCGATCGAATTCGCGCTCGATAATGCGCTCCTTGGCTTCGCGGCCGGCCGCGAGCAGTACTTCGCGGTTGCGCTGGTCCAGGTCATGCCGGCCCTTGGAAACCATTTTCGCCGCGATCCGGAATGTCCTGGAGAGTGTCCGCGCGCCAGCGCGAATCGCCTGATGGGCAGTAACTCTGGCGAGATACATCGCCGTCACTGCAAATACGATCCATAACAGTGCAGAAACTGCTGGCCATGGAGTGATGTTCAAGAGGAAGTTCATTCTTGCAACCCCGCTGTCGTAGTCGATAACTGTAGACCGGTGGCTTTGCGACCCTTCCTTTCAGAAGGTGTGCCTTTCATCGATGTCCGGGCAAGGTTCCATAATATCCGGACGCCTGTCAACGACTCGCGTCATATACAGGCGAATAAATCGCCGGGTTCCGGAAATTTCTTTACAATCCGGTACTTACCGCGAAGCAATAGTGGGGCCAGAGTCGATTTCCGGCCCCAACCCGGGGTTCCGCTTACTCAGCCTCGGCGGCGGGCGCGAGCACATCGGTATCGTCAGCCGGTGCTTCGGCGTCCGGTGCCTCGGTTGCGTCCGGCGCATCCGGCGCGTCGGTCATATCCTCCGTGGCAGCCGCAGCACCCTGACTGCAATCCCAGCCCCAGCCTTCGAGCTTGGCAATGAATTCGCTAGCCTTGCGCTCACAGTAGCCGGATTCACTCTGAGCCGACCAAAGCACCTGGCGTTCGCCCGGCATCTCGGAGTCCTTGTAATAGTGCACCTCGCAGGGAACGTTCACGCCGGGTTCGTGATAAATCTCGACGCGCCGCTGCATGTCCGCGTAGGAACATTGAAACTTGTTCGCGTCCTGCGCCGCAGCAAGGCCGGGCAACACTGTTGCCAATAGAACGATCAGGATTTTGTCTTTCATGTCTGGCACCCAGGATTGTAACCAGTGAGTCACTGAGTATAGCAATCGCGGAGAAACCGGGGTCGAGAAACCGGGGTCGAACCGAAGTTTTCGTCAATATCGCAGTCGACGGAAAACTTCGGTTCGACCCCGGTTTTTGTCGGCAATCAGAGACGGATCGGCAGATTCCGAACGCGAATTCCACTTGCTGCGTAAATTGCATTGCCGATCGCCGGCGGTACCGTGATCAACGGCGGTTCGCCGAGGCCCGTCGGGACCTCCGTGCTCGGCATGAAATGGATATCGAGCTCCGGCACATCGACCATGCGCAGCGGCGTGTAAGCATCCAGGTTGCGTTCGCTGATCTGCCCGTCCCGGAACGTCGCGCCTTCGTGCAGCGCGATGCTCACGCCCCACAAAATCGCGCCCTCTGCCTGCGCCAGCGCACCATCGGGATGTACGACCGTGCCGCAATCAATGGTCTGCCAGATCTTTTTCACCTTGACCGTCTTCGCCTCCTTGTCCACGGCAACGTGGGCAACGCTGGCAATCCAGGTCGGCATTGCTCGCTCCTGGCCGTGACAGATCGCGACGCCCAGTCCTTCTCCATCGGGTAACTCCCGGCCCCAACCGGAACGATCCCGGACGTCCTTGAGTACCGCCGCCAACCGGAGTGCGCCATCGACGGACGCCGGCGCCTTGCCGGCGTTCTTGCCCGCACCGTCGAGACGGGCAAGGCGAACTGCGATCGGATCCTCACCCGCAGCGATAGCCAATTCGTCCATGAAGCTTTCGACGCCCCAGCCAACCCAGCCGGGACCGACCGAACGCAGCCAGCCCGGCAGAAATGTTTTCTGCGCGAGTTCATTATTGATCGC
>JADFSP010000037.1 GCA_022560695.1 Pseudomonadota bacterium | reverse complement strand
CTGAATTCGTCACCGTCGACGAGCACCTCTGGCACGAGGCAGCGCGTATTGTAGGTCGATGCCATCACGGATCCGTAGGCGCCGGCTCCCTCAATGATGATGAGATTCCCCGGGTTTTGCAGGGGTAGCTCGCGACTGCGGGCAAACGTATCACCGGTCTCACAGACCGGCCCAACGATATCGTAAAATTGCGTACTCTGATTGCCGTCTCGCTCTCCGGAAATGTGGTGATGGGCGCTGTACATGCTGGGCCGCAGGAAATCGTTCATCGCCGCATCGATAATCAAAAAGGTCGACTGGCTGCCATGCTTGACGTAGATTACGCTGCCGACGAGCACTCCCGCATGACCGACGAGCGATCGGCCTGGTTCGATGATCAGGCTGCATCCGAGGTGGCCGAGCTCGCTATCCACTACCGCGGCGTACTGTGCCGGTGTTGGCGCACAATCGTTCGCGGCTTCGTAGTTGATTCCCAGGCCGCCGCCGAGATCGATACGCGAGATCGTGTGGCCGTCGGATCGAAGTTGCCCCACCATTTCCGCGACACGCGCAAACGCCCGTTGATAAGGATCGAGCTCCATGATCTGCGATCCGATGTGAATGTCGATACCGCAGACGTTGATGCCGGGTAGTCCGGCGGCGTCGGAATAGGCCTTGCGCGCCGACTGCCAGGGTATGCCGAACTTGTTCTCCGACTTGCCGGTCGAGATTTTTTCGTGCGTCAAGGCATCAACATCGGGGTTGATCCGAAATGCCACGTTGGCTTTCTTGCCGAGCCGCACGGCAGCAGCACTGATTTGCCTGAGTTCTGGCTCCGATTCGACATTGAACTGGTGGATGTCACTTTGCAGGGCGAACTCGATTTCTGCAACGGTCTTCGCAACGCCTGAGTAGACGATTTTCTCGCCCGGAATTCCGGCGGCGAGGGCACGCCGAAGTTCACCTTCGGAGATGACGTCGGCCCCGGCGCCGAGGGCGCCAAGCAATCCGATGATCGACTGATTGGAGTTCGCTTTGACGGCATAGCAGATCAGGAGATCGCAGTGTTCAAATGCCGCAAGGTAGCTGGCATAAGCTGACTCGATGCCGGTTTGCGAGTAACAGTAGAAGGGCGTCCCGCAATACTCTGCAATGCGCCGGATCGGCACGTCCTCGGCGCAGTAGCGCCCGTCGTTGTAGCCAAACACCGGCATGTGTACACCCGTAATTCTTGTGGAGAAAAAATTATTATATGAGTTGACTGGCAGGGATTGAATGATTAATTTGGCGGCAGTCTCGATCAGGAAACGCTATTTCATGGACTGGTTGTCGATAATTCCGCCCATCGTTGCTGTCGTGGTCGTTCTGTGGCGCAAGGAAGTGATCATCGCGCTACTGCTCGCGATTTTCTCAGCGGAACTCCTGCTGTTATCGCAAAGCTGGCAAGCACCGATGCTCGCGGTGCTAAACACTATCGAACGCATCGTAGGCGTGTTCGACAGCGCCGATAATGCCCGCCTGATTTTGTTCAGTCTGCTGGTTGGAGCGCTGATTGCGTTCATCCGCCATTCGGGGGGTGTCGCGGCAATGGTTGCGAGCCTCGTCAACAGGGGTGTCGCGAAGAACGGCAAGCAGGCGGCATTGCTGACAAGCGCCGTCGGTGGCGTCATCTTCGTCGAGTCGAATCTGAGCGTGCTGACAGCAGGAATTCTGTCGCGGGGTCTGTTCGACAAGTTTGGACTAAGCAGGGCGAAACTCGCGTATATCATTGATAGCACGTCGGCACCGGTCTGCATTCTGATTTTGCTCAACGGCTGGGGCGCGTTCATTCTCGTGCTGTTGAACAACTACGAATTCGGCGCATCATCCGTCGCAGTGTTGTGGGGCACGGTGCACCTGAATTTCTACCCAATCGTCACGCTGGTCATCGTGTTTTTTACCGCACTGACCGGACGTTACTATGGACCGCTCGCGCACAGCAGGACCGACCGGGCAGACCATGCCCATGAGTCCGGCGAGATCGTCGCGACAAAGGCGCGATATATGATCGTGCCATTGAGCGTGATGATTTTCGGCATGCTGGCGTTCATGTACTGGACCGGCAATGGCGATCTTGCGGCGGGCAACGGTTCGAAGTCCGTGCTTTACGCGACGACGATCGCGACGCTGGTCGCCTACCTGCAGATGCTCATGGCGGGTCTGTCTGATCATATAAGGCTTGTCAGGATCGGATTCGGTGGCATGAGTGAACTGCTCCCGCTCGTCGCGATCGTCTTACTGGCGCTCGCGCTTGGCGGAAGTCTCAGCGACCTGGGAACCGGCACTTACATAGCCCGGCTTGTCGCCGGAAATCTACCCGAGTTTCTTATTCCCGCCATGCTGTTTCTGGCCGGCGCTTTAATCTCATTCTCTACTGGCACTTCCTGGGGAACGTTCGCGATATTGATTCCACTTGGCATGCCGCTTGCGGTATCTCTTGAAATGCCGCCCTCGTTGCTGCTCGGTGCGATCCTCGGAGGTGGCGTCTTCGGCGATCATTGCTCGCCGATTTCGGACACGACGGCAGTCTCCGCTATCGCCTCTGGTTGTGACTTGCTGGAACATGTCAAAACCCAGTTACCCTATGCCCTGGTCGGGGGCGGAATCGCCCTGGTGCTGTATGTGATTGTCGGCGCTGTCCTGTTATAGACAGGTTCTTGGTTGCCGACTGGATTTTCCCCATCACGAGGTTGCTGACATGAGGCTTCGCCCTGGCATCCTGATCGTTTCGATTCTCGGTTTGTCGGCACAGGCCAGTACCTGCCAGACCCACGGTGCTCTGACATCCTCTGAGATTGATGCTGTCGCGGCAAAGGCGATGCAGCAGTTCTCGGTGCCGGGTGTGGTGATAGGCGTGATCAAAGACGGCACTATCGTTCACACGAGCGGGTACGGTGTGCTTGAAATCGGCATGCCTGAGGCCGTCGATGACAAAACGTTGTTCAAAATTGCGTCGAACACCAAGGCAATGACGACGGCCGCACTGGCGATGTTGGTGGACGAGGGCAAGCTCGATTGGGACGATAAGGTCGTCGCGCACATCCCCGGGTTCCGCCCGCACGACGACTGGGTCACGCAAGAGTTCACCGTGACCGATTTGCTGACACACCGCAGCGGTCTGGGACTTGGCGCGGGTGACTTGATGCTGTTGATCCTGAGAAACACGGCCGCAGAGTAGGATCAGGCGACGGGGAGTTTGTATCGTTGACGGACGGCACAACCCGTTCCCGCCGGCGGTTCTATCTCGACTCGCGGGTACGTTTCGGCTGGACCGGTTGTCGACCATGCGATCGTCCGGCGTTGTCGCCTGCGTGTCATTGTACGTGTGCAAGCTGTTGATGCGCGCGAGATCCGGCGATCATGCGCAATTGCGCTTGCAAACCCGAGAGCTGATATGCTGCATGTAATCGGGAAAGCACGACATACCCTGCCATAATAATCAGAAGATCAGATCGATACACCATGAATCCTGGACGACGCGGTATCGCATACACGACCGCGGATAAAGACTATTTCGCGAAGCGCGGCCTGCAGAAATACGCCGGCGTTTGGTCGCTGTGGGCGCTTGGCGTTGGAGCCGTAATATCGGGACATTATTCCGGGTGGAATCTGGGGCTGGCTTCCGGCGGCTGGGGGGGCATGTTTGTCGCGACGGTCGTTATCGCGGTCATGTATCTCGGACTGACCTTTTCGATCGCCGAAATGTCGCCGGCCTTGCCACATACGGGCGCAGCATATTCATTTGCACGAACCGCAATGGGCCCGTGGGGCGGCTTCATAACCGGTCTTTGCGAAAACGTGGAGTATGTGTTGACGCCTGCCGTCATCGTATTCTTTATCGGCTCCTATTTGACGGGAATATTCGAAACCAGTACGTCATTTCAGCCGATATGGTGGATCGGTGGCTACATTATCTTCGTCGGGCTGAACGTGGTTGGCGTTGAACTGTCGTTCAAGGTGACCGTTGCTGTCACGCTGGCCGCGCTGGCTGTTTTAGCGACGTTTTGGGCAATGGCCATACCCGAGGTTGAGTTTGCACGCTGGGCACTGAATATTGATGCTGACGGCAAACTTCTGGAGGCAGGGTATGGAGACTTTCTTCCGATGGGAATTGGCGGTGCGCTGGCTGCACTCCCGTTTGCCGTCTGGTTGTTTCTCGCGATCGAACAGTTGCCACTTGCGGCAGAAGAGTCAATCGATCCGCAGCGGGACATGCCCAGGGGCATCATTCTCGGCATGTTGACGCTGCTGGTGTCGGCGTTTTTAATTCTTTTTCTAAATCCTTCGTTGCCTGGAGTAGGGTCGCACGCGCTGGGGCAGTCGGGCGAGCCGTTACTCGACGGTTTCAAGGCACTGTTCGGGTCTGGTACGGCAAAGGCATTGGCACTGGTCGCAATCGTCGGGCTAATTTCGAGTTTCCATACGATTATCTTCGCGCAGGGCCGGCAAATTTATTCGCTATCGCGCGCCGGTTATTTCCCGACAATTCTTTCGGTGACACACGGCACCCGCAAGACACCACATGTAGCCATGGTCGTCGGCGCCATTGTGGGCCTGTCAATCATGCTGGTGATTTTCCTGTCGTTCGGCGCCGAGGCGGGCGCGGCCGTTATTGGCGGGACACTTCTGAACATGGCTGTGTTTGGCGCCATGTGTTCCTACATTGCCCAGGCTATATCGTTTGTGCTTCTTCGCAATCATCATTCGGACATGCACCGCCCATACAGGAGCCCATTCGGCAAACCGGGGGCATGGATTACGGCCGCGATCGCGTCAGTCACGATATATTATCAGCTCAGTGACGCCACCTATCGCGCCGGCGTTCTGGGCGTTGCTGTGTGGTTCGGCCTCGGAATCCTCTATTTCGCGCTGGTCGGACGGCACCGGCTCGTTCTTTCCCCTGAGGAAGAATTTGCCATTCAGCAACGCGGCGAGGGCAGCTAGGGAAATGAATCAAGACAGCTTGGAACAGGCTTGTGCGAGCGGAGAAATCGATACAGTGCTGGTCTGCTTCGCCGACATGCAGGGCCGACTGATTGGCAAGCGCTTCCACGCGAAATTTTTCATCGACTCGGGATATGCGGAAACCTATGGTTGCAACTATTTGCTGGCCAACGATATCGCGATGGAGCCCGTGCCAGGCTATGAATCCGCCAGCTGGGAAAAAGGATACGGCGACTTCATTTTGAAACCGGACATGAGTACGTTGCGCCGTATCCCATGGCTCGAAGGCACCGCATTGGTGTTGTGTGACGTGCTGGACCATCGCACACATGAAGCGATAGCACATTCACCGCGGGCCATGTTGCGTAAACAGGTGAAGGAATTGGAGGCACTGGGCATGCAAGCCTTCATGGCGTCTGAACTCGAGTTCTATCTGTTCGATGAAACCTACGAATCAGCACGTGCGAAGTCGTATCGTAATCTGGCGACGGCTGGAAACTACATCGAGGATTACCACATCTTCCAGACGACAAAGGAAGAGAACGTCATGCGCGCCATTCGCAACGGCCTTGAGGGCGCCGGCATACCAGTGGAGAATTCCAAAGGCGAGTGGGGGCCGGGTCAGGAGGAAATTAACGTGCGCTTTTCGGATGCGCTGCAAATGGCGGATCGCCACGTAATCCTGAAGAACGGATGTAAAGAGATCGCCTGTCAGAACGGGAAGGCGATAAGTTTCATGGCTAAATGGAATACCGAGCTTGCTGGCAGTTCCGCGCATATCCATCAGAGTCTCTGGGACTCAGCCGGCGAAAAGCCACTGTTTCTGGACAACAGTGCGAAGCACGGGATGTCCGAATTGATGCAGCATTACCTGGCGGGGCAGCTTGCCTACGCTCGCGATGTCACGTGGTTTCTGGCGCCATACATCAATTCCTACAAGCGTTTTCAGGCCGGGACGTTTGCGCCGACAAAGGCGATCTGGAGCGTCGATAACCGCACGGCGGGATTTCGGCTTTGCGGCGAGGCTAGCGAGGCCATTCGCATCGAATGCCGTATCGGGGGTGCCGATCTCAACCCCTACCTGGCGTATGCCGCGCTGCTGGCCGCGGGAATCGCCGGGATAAAAGACCAAATGCAATTGGAGGACGGTTTCATCGGCGACGCCTATGCTGGCGAGCAACTGCGTGAAATTCCGAAGACACTTCGAGAGGCGATTGAGACTCTGCGGTCGTCGAAGATGCTGCGCTCGGCTATCGGTGACGACGTCATTGAGCATTACCTGCGAACGGCTGAGTGGGAACAATCGGTGCACGATCGCGTCGTAACGGATAATGAAGTGTTGCGCGGCTTCGAACAATACTAGCCACCGTGAACTATGCGAGCATGTCTAGAGTCTGTCACTTGCCGGGCCTGTCGTCGTGACTTTTGTGTCAACCTGGTCCTATCCGACCAACATACGCTTCGGTGCGGGGCGAATTGCAGAATTACCTGAGGCGTGTACTTCACTGCATATCGCCAGGCCACTACTGGTTACGGACGCAGCGCTCGCAAAATTTCCGATGGTGCGAGATGCGGCAGACGCCTGTGAACAGGCCGGACTCGGCATCCGTGTATTCTCCGACATCAAGAGTAATCCTGTCGGCAAGAACGTGGAGGATGGCATCGCCGCGTTACACGCCGGCGAACACGATGGCGTGATCGCGTTTGGCGGCGGCTCCGCCATGGATGTGGGCAAGGTTGTCGCGCTGATGTCCGGGCAGACGCGTCCGATTTGGGATTTCGAGGATGTTGGCGACAACTGGGCGCGGGCAGATCCGAGCGGAATTTTGCCTGTTATTGCTGTGCCGACGACGGCCGGGACCGGGTCCGAGGTCGGCCGCGCCGGCGTCATCAGCAACGAGACAACGCACACCAAAACGATCATTTTTCATCCGCAGATGCTGGCCGCAACCGTCATCAGCGACCCGATGCTGACCGTCGGATTGCCGCCTAATCTGACGGCGTGGACCGGTATGGATGCGCTTGCGCATTGCCTCGAAGCATACTGTGCGCGGGGATTCCATCCCATGGCGGACGGCATCGCGCTGGAAGGCATGCGGCTTATCAGGAATTATCTGCAGCGCGCTGTCAATGACGGCAGTGACATTGACGCGCGTTCTGCAATGTTGGCTGCGGCCACGATGGGTGCTACGGCGTTTCAGAAGGGTCTGGGCGGAATCCACGCATTGTCGCATCCGATCGGCGCTCTTTACGACATGCATCATGGGCTGAGCAACGCGATTTTCATGCCGTACGTCCTGGAATTCAATCGCCGGGCCATCGAAGATGCGATGCAGCGGCTCGCATCGTATCTTGAATTACCAGAATCGTCATATCGCGCAGTGTTCGAATGGATTTTGCAGTTACGGCAGGAATTTGATGTTCCGCACACACTCCGCGATGCGGGAATAGACGACGGGCGCTTCGATGAACTGGCAGCGATGGCCGTTGCCGATCCGACCGCTGGTGGCAACCCTGTCGTGCTTACCGAAGCGAATTGCAGGCAGTTGTATGAACGGAGTTATGACGGCCGCTTGCACAATTAGAAACGGCGTCAAAAATCGTCGCGAGTCTTCCTGAGACCGCTGCTGGTATTGTCAAGATCACCATGAGTTGATATTTCGGACATTGCCGCACTTCCCTGGCGCTCGGCTCGGATGCGCACGGCCTGCGCCGGGTCGTCGGCAAATAGTGCATCGACGCCCAGGTCGTACAGGCGGCGCGTTTCATCCTCCGGCGAGAGCCCGTCAGGCGAATTCCGGTCGCCGAGCACGGTCCACACGTGTACTTGAAGGCCGAGCGCGTGCGCGCGTTTAATCAGGTCTGTGACGGTGCCGTCTTCATGCACTACGAGCAGCCGGCTGGGGCCCACGCCGTCCGCGTATTCGGGAATTTTGTCGAGCTCGATGAAGCTCTCGTGCGCTGCCCCGGCATCGAAGAAGGTTTTCGATAACGTAAGCTGAATGAGCGGCACGTCTATCAGCTCATTCAATTCTTTCAGGACCGCGGCCTCAAACGATTGAATGATCACGGGGGCGTCCGATCCCGTCCAGCCGGCGCGCTCAAGTGATGCAAGCAGCGCTGCCGTGATGTCCCTGCCCGCGGCAGCGTATTGTTCTGCCTGTTTTGGTTCGGGATTGATGCCAATGATGCGACCGGTCTCTTCGCTCTTGCGTTTGACCAGTTCAATGACCTCGTCAAATGTAGGAACGGTAAATTTGTCGTCATTCAGTTTTGATCGGTGTGGAGAGTCCTCCCGACTGCGGAGCGTTTTGATCTCGGCGATAGTAAAGTCTTCGACCCACCAGTCGGTCCGGCCGTCTTTTTCGACTCTTCGGTCCGCAAATTCCAAATGATCGGCGATATTCGTCGTGGTGGACAAATATCGACCGTGTCGGCAGATAAGCACGTTGTCCTTCGTCAACACCAGGTCGGGTTCGATGAAATCCGCACCCTGATCGATACCCAGTTCGTATGCCTCCAGCGTATGGCCGGGCAGGTACGCACTGGCGCCGCGGTGGGCTATGACAATCGGGCGTTCGCCGCTCAATGTCTGCCACTTCACGGAAGAGGCCGGAAGACTACTGTTTTCATTGCCGCACGCGCTGAATTGTGTGGCAATGAGAAACCAGAAGAATGTTCTCTGCATGGAAATACCTTCAAATTCGTAACGGGTGCCGACAGCGGTTTCAGCGCCAAATACTATCACGCGATGAATCGTGTTAAATGGCGCCTGGAAACGGCGCGGTCTAATCGCCAAACGAATTCGCGTTACGCTGAATACACTCAAATCGCGCCTGAAAGAAGCGCAGCACATCCGGCTCGTAGACAAACCGCAGTCCCCGGATTTGTTCTGCGTTTTCGGCCACTCGAATAACGCTCTCAGCCGTGACGTCCATGTGTGCCTGTGTGTAGACCCGCCGCGGAATAGCCAGCCGCACGAGTTCGAGCGCGGGCATGTGGTTCTTGCCTGTCGTCTTGTCTCTGCCTGCCGACACAGCGCCACGCTCCATACAGCGAACGCCTGATTCCAGGTAAATTGCAGCCGTCAGGGCCTGAGCAGGAAATTGTTGCTGCGGGATGCTCGGGAGTATGCGCCGCGCATCGAGGAACACTGCGTGCCCTCCGATTGGTGTCACGATTGGAATGCCGGCGTGCTTGAGTTTCTCGCCAAGGTACTCGACCTGCCCAACCCTGGCTCGAATGTGATCGTCGTCAACACTCTCGGCAATGTCGATAGCGAGCGCCTCCATCATCGATTCGAATCGATAGGAGTCGGACCTGCGGCTGTCAATGTCGACAATTTTGCTCATAAGCTGAGGTCATTTCTTTCCGTTCACTAAGGTATCAACGATCGGTGCAGTACGTTGGTTGCACTATTTGTACATAACGTCACTGCCAGGGAGTGTGTCAAGGCTCACGGTTTGACGCCATCCTGTTGTCACTACCCGAATAATCGATCCGATAATTTCCGGCGGTTCCTCGGTGCGAACCGCATTGACTGCAGAGGCCTCAGACCGGGTTTCACGTGTTTTCCGGCTGTCCCTCGTATCTAAAACCGGCAAAATCGGCTAAAATACCCATGCGAGTCGGGCTTTAAGTGGTCGACAGCGTATATCAACAAAACAGACCACTAGCGGCTGTTCAATGATCCCGGGCAATGGCCCATACTAAGGGATCCGGCCGCCTCGTTGCCCAGACGGCTTCCAAGCTGTTGACTGGTTGCCGGTTCATATTTCACCAGAAAGCAGGCCGGCGCCGGCGCCGGGCCGTTATCCAATGAATTGAGCGCAGTCGCGGAATTCTGCCGGCCTGTAGAAGGAGAAAAAGAAGAAAGTGATCACCGTTGACGCCGATATAGGGCATAGCCTTGAGCAACATCATTATGCACTGGTTTCCTCCCGTGAATTTTCGTTTACACCATCATTGCATGAGTCCAGCGAGCGCTTCAGCCAGGATTGGGACCATCTCGAGCCAGACCCCTACATGGCCGATGGCGGAACATACCGATCGCGGCGATATGGGCTGTACCAGCTTTGTGCTGCGACGGGCAAACTGACCTACATTCCGGGCGCGTCCTTCTATCAGAGCATCGAAGCCAATTCCCTGAACGGCGGCGAGCACAGGCATTTCGCACCACTGGACGCCGATACCGTCAAGAATCCGTTTCTGCGGGAAATCATGCTGTTTGACTTTGCTCAGCTGATATCGAACGAGCACATCGAGGTCGACTGGCTGATCGGCGTTCATCAGATCCGGATACTCGCAACGACCGGAGTGCCGGGAAATCCCACACCCGAGGGCACCCATCGTGACTACGAGGACTATACTGCGCAGCATCTGATTGCTCGACACAACATCGGTGGCGGCATCAACTACTTTTACGGCGATGGGCCGGAGCCGTCGGAACGTCCTCAGGCCGTCTGGAAGCAGGAGTCTTATTTCGATTCGTATTATTTCGACCGGTCACTATGGCACAGCGTTTCCCCGATTGTCTCCGGCCATCACGATGGCGACGGGCACAGAGATGTCCTGCTCATTGATTTCGTAGAGTCATCCAGAGTCAGTTAGGCACGAATCAAGATGGCGCTTTATGCTCGTCTGGACAGGGCTGCGGTCGAGTGTCTCGTTCGCCGGTTCGGAATTGATGACGTCGATGCCGTCTCGGTCCTGGACGGCGGAAACGAGAACACCAGCTACTGCGTCGAAACTTCCTCGGGAAAGTACGTTCTGACGCTTTGGGATCAAAAGTCGCTGGAGCAGGCTACTAACCTTGCAAGTCTACTGGTCTATCTGACCGACCGGGGCATTCGCACCTCGGAAGTCGTTGTGCCACCCAAAGAGCCCATCGTAATACTGCACGATGAAAAACCTGTCATGTTGAAGCGTTACGTCGACGGAGATGTAACGGCCGACCTGCCCGGGAACCTGCTGGGTCAGCTGGGTGAGGAGATGGCCAGGCTGCACGAGATTTCCGCGCCTTCGTATCTTCCCGACTCGTTTCCCTATGGCCGCAGCTATTTCCATGAGGTGATGAATTCCAATCTCGATCACGCCTTTGTCGACTGGTTAACGGAGAAGTATTGCTATTTGCAAAAGTACATTCCTCAGCACTTACCGACGGTACTTGTTCACGGCGACATTTTCTTCGACAACCTGGTTGTTCAGGGTGACCAGCTCATGGCGATCATCGATTTCGAAGAGGCCTGCCACTACTACCGCAACTTCGACCTGGGAATGGTGATCGTCGGTGCATGCCGGGATCGACAAGGTATCTCTTTCGAAAAAGCGGAACGGTTCATGCGAGGTTATCGGAAAGACACAACTCTTGAGTCAATCGAACGAGAATCCTTGCAAGCCTTTACGGTGTATGCCGCTGTAGCCACGGCATTTTGGCGATTCAGGCACTATCATATGCGCAGACCGGAGCCACAGCTTTACGACAAGCACGTCGAAATGCAAGACCTCGCAAATACAATTTCTGAGTATCCGGATTCGAGATTCGCGGAATTGTTCGGGTAGCTTACAATGGAGGCTATCACCGCATTTCAGTCCCATGCGACGTTCGGTCATTGCTGAACGTCAGTCCTCCAATAAGAAACCTCCTAAGCGCGCTCACTCCGGACCATCATTGCAATGATTGAACAACTCGGCACGATTCATCCCCTCCTGCCGCCTGGCGTGGGTCTGCTGGTGCTGCTTGCGGGCGCGATCATCATTGACCTGATCGCCAAGCGAATTTTGGTCGGCACGGTCCGTGCGTTCGCCAAACGATCCAGTATCACCTGGGACGACGCGCTGGTCGCGCACAACGTTTTCGGCCGTCTCGTGCAGGTCGTGCCGGCGCTGATCGTATTCGTCGGCGTGCCGTTCGTCCCCGGTCTGCCGGAAGGCGGTGTGCAGCTCATACGCAACGCCGCGATGGGTTACATGGTGTTGATGTCGACGCTGACGCTGACCGCGATGCTCAGCGCCGCGAACACGATCTACGCGGCCTTGCCTGTCGCAAAAGAACGCCCGCTCAAGGGATTCGTGCAACTCGTTCAGATCGTCGTCTGGATTCTTGGCGGCGTGTTGACCATAGCGGTGGTACTGGACCGCTCACCGTTGCTGCTTCTCAGCGGCTTCGGTGCGATGACCGCCATCTTGCTGTTGGTGTTCAAGGACACCATCCTGTCGCTGGTCGCCAGCGTGCAGCTCACGGCCCAGGACATGGTTCGCGTCGGCGACTGGATCGAGATACCGCAGTTCGGTGCGGACGGCGATGTGGTCGACGTGCAGCTCCACACGGTCAAGGTGCAGAACTGGGACAAGACGATAACCACGATCCCCACGCACCGGTTGATCACGGACTCGTTCAAGAACTGGCGCGGCATGTCGACATCGGGGGGGCGGCGCATCAAGCGCGCCATTTTCCTCGACGTGTCGTCGATCCGCTTCCAGACGCAAGACGAAATAGATCATTTCACTCGTTTCGCGCTGCTCAAAGACTATATCGAGAACAAGGAGCAGGAGCTGGCCGACTACAACGAGGGACTCGCGACCGAGGTGACCGCGGAGGTCAATCGACGGCGGATGACGAACGTCGGCACATTCCGGGCGTACGCTTTCAACTACCTGAAGAACCACCCGAGGATCCACGATGACATGACGCTGATTGTTCGTCAGCTTGCCCCGGGTCCCGAGGGACTGCCGTTGGAGGTGTACTGCTTCACGAGCACGACCGAATGGGCCGCCTACGAAGACATCCAGTCGGATATCTTTGATCACCTTCTCGCCATTGTGCCGGAATTCGGGCTGCGCCTGTACCAGAAACCGGCGGGGTCCGATCTGGCGAACCTCAAATAAGCTGAACGGCGTGAGAAGATTGGATGGCAGCGGATAGCTTTTGTTGATCGACCAGGAGGCGTCCACGGACGAGAATGCAGCATTGTGCATAACCAGGCATGACATGGTGCCGCAATGTCCCGCGCCGGAGTCGATTCTGTAATTTGTCCAGAGCCTCCGCCGGCTATCAAAATGGGCTGGCAAAATGGTCAGCTGTGCACAATGCTCGTCACCGACGACAGGCCACCGGTGCTATGCACCTGGCAATCCGAGCCCATAGGTGCAATGCGAATCCCACGCGCAACTGCTGTCCCGATGAAGTCGAGGTTCCAGCAGGTGTGGCACGGAAAGTGTGCGCTACGTCGAAGTTTCTGTTTGCGGGCGTGGTCTATGCTGCGAAAACATACTGTAGTCGCAGGTGACGCAATTTGGCACCGGGAAGCCTGCTTGATGTCCAGCTTGGGTTAGCTTCGCCGGTCTCAGGGGGGCGCGCGCATTCATCAATAGGTGATTTCATGCGAAATGCTTTTGCCGTTTTACTTTCAGTCCTGGTGTGCGGCTCCGTGGCGTCCGAATCGGGCGCGGTGGAGCAAGGCTCAAATACGTCGCCGATGCCCCAGGGTGAATTGCAGATCGAAATCCAGTCACCGTCCGCCGACTTTACCGCGGTCGGGGGAGAAGCGACTATCGAAGTGGAGGGCATCGCGTCGGCTATCGGCGGCGTACGTTACCTCGACATGATTTTTGTGATGGACACGTCGCAGAGTCTCCGCAGCACCGATTCGAACGATTTTCGGTCCGCAGGAGCTATCGGCCTGGTAAGAAACCTCTCGCCGAGGAGCAACATCAAGATCGGTGTCGTCAGCTTTGATAACAAGGGTGAAGTCGTCCAGTCCATGACGTCGGATCGCGACAACGTCGTCCAGGCGTTGCGGGATTTGCCGCGCTCCGGTAGTACGAATATCGCCGCCGGCCTTCTCACCGCGCTCAGGGAACTCGAGAATAATGGGCGCCCGGACTCTTCACGCGTGATCATGCTCTTTACCGACGGCCAGTCGAACGAGAGAAAAGCGTATGACGCTGCGGTGCAGTCACAATACCAAGACGTTACGATTCAAACGCTTTTGCTCGGGTCTGATACAAAGGGTACATCGATTCTGGATACCATAGCGTGGGCAACGGGTGGCAGTTTTCTCCAGGTAACGGACCCGACAATGCTTCCCCAGGCTTTCCTTGATCTTCGTACTACGGGCGTGGACAGCGTTACGCTGAGTGTGAATGGTTCGGTGCCCGTCGCCGCGAAGCTCGCAGGCGGAACGTTTACGGGAAACGTACCGCTTGAGGTGGGCGAGAATCGTATCGTCGCATTGGCGACGAGTCTGGACGGACAGACGCAGGAAGCCGTCGTAATTGTGAACGTTCGGGATGCGAGCTGTGCCGCGCTGAAGGTGGCAGCCATGAAAGAGGGACGGCCTGTCCTGTCCCTCAACGACCGGGCGGTTGAAATCGTCGTTGATGCGTCGAGGAGCATGTGGGGACGCATGTACGGTCAGCCCAAGATGGTGGTTGCCAAGGAGATTCTGCAGGACGTCTCCTATTGGTTCCCTGAGAACCTGGATCTGGCACTCCGCGCTTACGGAAGCACCAGCCCGAGCGACAGCAACAACTGCGCCGATTCGACGCTACTCGTCCCGTTCGGGGAGGAAAACCGAGATGCGATTCGTGAAGCGATCGCCGGCTTGCGGCCGCTGGGGCAGACGCCCATCGCTTATGCGCTGAATCAGGCGGCCCGGGATTTCGGCGCGCTGCAGGTCGATCGCGCACTGGTTCTGGTCACCGATGGCATCGAAAGCTGCGGAGGGGATCCCGTGCAGGCGGCGCGCGAGCTCCGCGAGCAGGGAATCGTGGTCCACTTGATCGGATTCGGGCTTGGCAATGCCGCCGACGAGGACGCGGCGAGCCTGCAAGCCATCGCCAATGCATCGGGCGGCCGCTACGTCACCGCCGGTAGTGCCGAGGAACTCAAAGAGGCGTTGGCGCAAACGGTAGCCACTTCGTTCAGCGTATTCAAAGGCAGCACAGAGGTCGCGAACGGATCTCTCGGTTCAGATGAACCTCTGTTTCTGCCCGAGGGCGACTATCGGATCGAGCTCGATGGTTCGCCACCACAGCACGTGCAGATCAGTCTGACACCTGGGGATCAATTGACGTTGACGCTGGAGAAGCAAGGAGACTTTGTGTCTCACTTCGAGCGCCGCGATCGCATTGAGCACAGATCCTGCGAAGACGTCGTCGCATCAATTGAGCATTTAGAGGCCAGCTAGGAAACGCAGGATCATCTCCAGACCGCAACTTACCAGCGACGCCGGATCCGGCGCGGTGAAAAATCGCTTTCGGGTTCGCTTTTGCTTGTCCTTCGAGCGCTGACCAATTCTCTATCGAACAAACTGGTCGGGGTGAGAAAATTGGAGCGGCCTGGAGATGCTCGCGGATAGGATTGCCGTACCGATAATGACCAATTGGGACGGAATCCGGTATCTTTTTGGAACCACTATCCAGTCACGCAGCACGGCATTGCGTATCCGGGGAAAAGTAAATTCTCGCAATTGATGACTTCACGGTTACCGCAGTTATAACAAAGACGGTCGGGCCTTTTTCAGACAAAGCTCAACTAAGTCGTCGATCGATGCGACGCCAACACACATGACGCTGTCTGCGCCGCCCCAGTAAATCTTGACGGTACCGTCATCCTCGGCGATAGCGCCACAGGTGAAGACTACATTGTGAACGTAACCGGTCAACTCCCACTGGTCCTCCGGTGCCAATATCCATTCGTCAGCAACACCGAGCACCTTGGCAGGGTCGGCGAGATCGTGAAGCGCCACACCCAGGCGATACACGGCACCATCCATGGTTGGATATACGCCATGGTAGATGTTGAGCCATCCCTGCGCGGTTTTAATCGGCGTCGCACCGGGACCTATCTTCATTTCGTCCCAATGATACGGAACAGGCCGGATCACTGGCACCGAAGCACCCCAGTGAATCAGGTCTGGAGACCAGGAAAGCCAGATGCACCAGGGGTTGATTTCCGAGTGGGGCCGATCGAGCCGAGCGTAGCGGCCATTGAAAGTGTCCGGAAAAATCACGACATTGCGCATGTCTGCCTGACTGATCAGCGACACTCTCTCGACTGTTCTAAAATCGCGCGTTTTTGCCAGACCAATGCGCACGCCAAACCTGGAATAAGCGCTGTAGGAAATATAATGCTCACCGGCAATGGAACAAATTCGCGGGTCCTCGACACCGTACTCCTCGTGCACAGCGAATTCGGTTTCGCTGGATGGCACCATGAACGGCTTGGGATCTACCTGGAACTTGTAGCCGTCATCGCTTCGTGCGATACCGATGATCGACCGTCCATTACGTAAGTGCGAGCGGAACAGCAGGATGTATTGGCCGTTATACTTGGTTGCCCCCGCATTGTGGACCGTCTCCACAGAGTAGGGAATGTCGTGCTTGGTGAGGATTGGATTGCCCTCATATCGCGTCACTAATGGCTTGTCGATCATTGCCTGCTCCCGGATTCAAAATCTTTTCATAAGCGTCAACATAATCGCGTGCCATGCGTGTGTGAGAGAAGCGCTGCTCAACATCCTCCCGACAAGCGGATCTGTCAATCGACCGTACCGAAGCGACCGCGTTCACCGCATGTTCAATATCCTCGACGATGTAGCCGGTTTCACCGTGTCGGATAATCTCCGGAATTGACCCCCGTGCGAACGCGATGACCGGTGTTCCGCACGCCATGGATTCAACGATGCTCAATCCAAAAGGTTCCTCGAAGCTGATCAAATGCAATAGTGCCAGCGCCTGGCCCAACACGTCCGCCCTCCGGTCGGGCCCCACAGACCCCAGATATTTCACATTCGTACCGTCAATATAAGGCTCCACTTGGGTTTCGAAGTAGTCCTGATCCTGAATGATGCCGGCGATCACCAGCCTTATTCCGACGCGGTGTGCCACTTGAATCGCTTCTTGCACGCCCTTATCCGGGTGTATCCGACCAAAGAACAACAGATACTCTCCCTCGGCTTCAAAAAAGGGAAATTGTGTAACATCAATACCGTGATGGATGGTGGCTATGTAGGTCAGTTCTGGGGACTTATCTGCTTCGCTGATCGCTACGTAGTGGTTCCGAGCATTGTATTTTCGGTAGACCGGAATGATCGATGGCGATGAGAATCCGTGGATCGTGGTTAACACCGGTGTATCCACCAGCGCGGAGTATGTGAGCGGCAGAAAATCATAATGATTATGAATGAGATCGAATTCGGCCGCACGCTCGAATACTTCCGAGATATGCAGGCATTCAGCGACCTTCGGATCAACTGAGTGGTCCTCCGAATACGGGCGCGGACAAGCAGCGACGAGATTGGCGGTGGTTTGCGAATCCCCGGTGGCGAAAAGAGTCACGTCCAGGCCCATATGTACCAGCTCTTCCGTGAGAAGGCTGACCACGGATTCCCATGGCCCATAATGGCGAGGAGGGGTCCGCCATGAAACAGGGCTGAGGACTGCGATGCGAGTGGACATGCTCGAAATTGGCAATTCTCAGAAGTGTGAGTTGTTAGACAAGCTTCTGGCCGCCTTCATAGCTATAATCCGCACGATCTGAACCCGGGCCACTGACCTATGATCATTGTCAATCAGATCACACCAGCGTGCAATCATTAATGAGAGTTAAAGAACAACGCAAACAACTGGTCCAGCGGCGGTCAACTTTGCTGAACGCCGAGAGCGCACGCGTTATTACCCGGCCGCATATTCCAGGAGACAAAACGCGCAGCAAGGACCTGATCGCTCGTGTCTCAAAGCTGAGCGACGAAGATGTACATAATTTGCTGGAGGTTGTATATCAAGACTTCTCGGCGCGTCACCGAAACTTCCGGCAGGCCCTCAAGAGAAACTTTGAGCGTATTGCAGAACACGTCCCGAAGCGTGTCTCTTTGTCATCCGAGCAACAACTGCTGCTCGGTGCCTACTTTACTGCAGAGTATTCAGTTGAATCAGCGGCGCTCTTTAATCCTTCTGTCGTTATCCATCCTGACCAGAAAGGCGTGGATAAAGGCTCGCAGCGATTCGTCATGAGTTTCAGGGCGACAGGTGAAGGTCATGTGTCCTCGATCGAATTTCGTAGCGGAATCGTTGACCAAAACCACGACATCTACTTCGATCCCATCAGCCAGTATGTGGCCACGCCTGAGATGCACAAAGATCCTGTCTATCATCGCCTGCATTTTCAGCGGAAGATCGATGAGATTTGCGCATGCGAGCGCGTCATGAATCACCTGTTGGACGGCTTGGGGGAAACGTTTACCTTCGATGAGCTGCAACTGCAGATAAAGAAACTTCGTTCGACCAAGTTCCGCGTGATCGACAAGCAGCACACGATCGATACGGCGTTATGGCTGGCTCGATCCAATTACGAAGTAGTTTTCCGCCCAGATGAACAGATCTCAGAGAGAGTTATCTTCCCGGTGACGGAAAACGAGAGCGCAGGCATCGAGGATGCTCGGTTTGTGCGTTTTACCGATGAAGACGGATCAGTCACTTACTACGCAACTTATACCGCCTACAATGGTTTCGACATACTGCCGCAGATTCTCGAGACAACCGACTTCCTGACGTTCAAGATGCATACAATCAGCGGCAAAGCCGCGCACAACAAGGGTATGGCGTTATTTCCGAGAAAGATCAACGGCAATTTCGTGATGTTGTCACGCCAGGATGGCGTCAACAACTACATCATGTTCTCGGACAGCGTTCGCATCTGGGACGAGGCGC
>JADFSP010000013.1 GCA_022560695.1 Pseudomonadota bacterium | reverse complement strand
TGGCAATACGATCAGTGTAACCGCCAATATCATCCACAACGGACGTTGACGGTAGAACTGAATGGCAGTCCAAATGGTCGGCTTAAGGCCTGTAATGTTCAGCGACCCGGGGGCGGATTCACCACATGGTCGTTACGCTCATTATTGCTCACTCCATCCAGAAAGGAGGCAGCCCGCAATCAACGGGCTGCTGTAAATCGTTGTTCTTATTTATGAAATTTGGCTCCCCGGCCCGGACTCGAACCAGGGACCAATTGATTAACAGTCAACCGCTCTACCAACTGAGCTACCGGGGAATGGTGTTTGGCTGGAATCTCAGACGATTCCGGCGCTACTGGGCGCGGCGCGATTTTCGGTCAGCCTCCGGCCCAAGTCAAGCGGACAGCACCCGTTTGATTCGGTCAATGGCCTCCTCAAGCGTCTCGAGAGATGCTGCGAACGACAGGCGCAGGTAACCCGGCGCGCCGAAAGCAGAGCCCGGAACCAGCACGACGTCGGCCTCGTCAATGAGTAACTCGGCCAGCTCGATATCACTGGAAAGACCCTTGGCCTTCAAGGCATCGGTGACATTGGGAAAGGCATAGAAAGTGCCCTCGCCAGGCCGGCACTCAAATCCGTCGATCCCGTTCAGGGCGCTGACCACGGCATCGTGACGCGTGCGGTAGGCCGCCGTCATTTCAGCCACCGGGCCCTGGTCGCCATCCAGTGCCGCCTGAGCGGCCTTTTGCGAGATGCTGCACGGGTTGGAGGTGCTCTGGCTCTGGATGGTTTTCATCGCCGTTATCAGCACTTCGGGCCCGGCCGCATAGCCAATGCGCCAGCCTGTCATCGCATAGGCCTTGGAGACGCCGTTCGTCGTCACGGTACGGCCATAGAGCGCCGGGCAGGCGGTCGCGAAACTGGCGAACGGCTCGTCGGCCCAGTGGATGTGCTCGTAGATATCGTCAGAGACGATAACGACATTTGGATGGTCTTCAAGAACCGCGCCCAATGCCTCGAGCTCGCCACGCGTGTAGCTCGCGCCGCTTGGATTGCAGGGACTGTTGAGCATCAAGAGCCGTGTCTTTTTGGTCATTGCAGCGGCAAGTTGGCGTGCCGAGATCTTGAAGTCCTGTTCGATACCCGTAGTGATGATCACAGGATCGGCGCCTGCCAGTTTGACCATATCGGGGTACGACACCCAATACGGGGCAGGGATGACCGCTTCGTCACCGGGTCCCAGCAACCCCAGGCAGAGGTTGAATAACGCTTGCTTCGCGCCGCAGGTGACGATGATCTGCGCAGGCTCGTAGTCCAGCCCGTTATCGCGCCTGAACTTGCGCTGGATGGCAGCTTTCAGTTCGGCCGTGCCGTCGATCGGCGTGTACTTGGTGTCGCCATCGGCGATCGCCCTTATCGCCGCATCCTTGATAGCCTGTGGCGTATCGAAATCGGGTTCACCTGCACCCAGACTGATGATGTCGCGGCCGGCGGCACGCAGTTCCGTTGCCCTGGCCAGCACGGCGCCAGTGGGAGAAGGCCTTATGCGCGCCATGCGTTCTGAAACTGATAAACTCACTCGTTTGCCTCCGCAATATCGATGACAGATGGTACGTGAATCGGCAAGCCTGCCCAAGAAATCCGCCGTGGAGGACCGCGATCGGCTGACACTGGTTTCCAGCTACCAGCCGGCCGGGGATCAGGGGTCCGCGATCGCTGCTCTGGTCGAAGGACTGCAGGATGGATTGGCACGGCAAATCCTGCTTGGTGTGACGGGGTCTGGCAAGACATTTACGATTGCCAGCGTCATCGAGCAAGTGCAGCGCCCGGCGATCATCCTCGCACCCAACAAGACACTGGCTGCGCAGCTCTATGGCGAAATGCGTGAATACTTCCCGCGCAACGCCGTCGAGTACTTCGTTTCTTATTACGACTACTATCAGCCCGAAGCGTACATGCCGAGCTCGGACACATACATCGAGAAAGACGCCTCGATCAATCGACACATCGAGCAAATGCGGTTGTCGGCGACCAAGGCGTTAATCGAACGACCCGATGTCATCATTGTGGCCACGGTGTCGGCCATCTACGGCCTTGGCGATCCGGAAGCGTATTTCAGCATGGTGTTGCATCTCGTGCGCGGTGACCGCATCGACCAACGCACAATCCTGCGCCGCCTGGCCGAGATGCAGTACCGACGCAACGAAATCGATCTGTCCCAGGGTACCTACCGGGTACGCGGTGACGTTATCGACATCTTTCCGGCTGAGTCGGAGCGCGATGCGGTCCGCATCGAGCTGTTCGACGAGGAAGTCGAGTCACTGTCGTATTTCGATCCGCTGACAGGCGAGATGACACGTCGTGTCGCGCGCCTGACGGTGTTCCCCAAATCACACTATGTGACACCGCGGGAGCGGCTGCTGGGGGCTTGTGAGCACATCGAAGTCGAGCTGAAGCAGCGTCTGGATTACCTGAGAGGAGTCGATAAACTTCTGGAAGCTCAAAGACTTGAACAGCGAACTTTATTTGATTTAGAGATGATCAGAGAGCTCGGGTATTGCTCCGGCATCGAAAATTACTCGCGCTACCTGTCTGGACGGGAGGAGGGCGAGCCACCGCCGTGCCTGTTCGACTACGTGCCGCCCAATGCGATGCTGGTTATTGACGAAAGCCACGTAACGGTGCCGCAGCTTGGCGGCATGTACAAAGGCGATCGATCGCGCAAGGAAACACTGGTCGCGTTTGGTTTCCGTCTGCCCTCGGCGCTCGACAATCGGCCGTTGCGGTTCGACGAATTCGAGCGATCGGCGCCGCAGACCATTTACGTCTCGGCGACGCCGGGAAATTACGAAACCGAACATACCGATAACACGGTCGAGCAACTTGTACGGCCGACTGGCCTCGTGGATCCGCATATCGAGATTCGGCCAGCCAAAACGCAGGTCGATGATGTATTGTCCGAAATCGCCAAACGCGTTGCCGTTGATGAACGCGTGCTGATTACGACATTAACCAAGCGCATGGCCGAAGATTTGACCGATTACCTGCGCGAGCACGACGTGCGTGTGCGGTATCTGCACTCGGACATCGGCACCGTCGAGCGCACCGAAATCATTCGCGATCTTCGACTTGGCGCCTTTGACGTCCTCGTCGGCATCAATCTGTTGCGCGAGGGACTGGACATGCCCGAGGTGTCGCTCGTCGCAATTTTGGACGCCGACAAGGAAGGGTTTCTGCGCTCGGATCGCTCGTTAATTCAGACGATCGGGCGTGCAGCGCGCAACATCAATGGCGCCGCGATCCTGTACGCCGACTCGATCACCGGTTCGATGCAACGTGCGATTGATGAGACCAACCGGCGGCGTGATAAACAGCGGGCGCACAATGAGGCCCACGGCATCAAGCCGGCCACGATCGTCAAACACGTTGCCGACATCATGGAAGCCGCATATCCGGTGCCGGGCAGGGGACCGCGCCGCGCGGCTGAAGATGCGGCGCCGTACGCATCAATGAGTCCGCAGCAGCTCATGAAGAAAGCGGCGAAGCTCGAAAAACAGATGCTCAGGCACGCACGTGATCTGGAGTTCGAGGACGCCGCGAGGCTGCGTGACGAGATACACCGCCTGCGCCAGGCAGGCCTCGGCCTGGCGGATCGCGACGCAGGCTAACAGGCCTTGCGCCGACCAGGGCCGTTGAGTATCGTATGGCGCGTTTCGCGGGCTGCGGCAGTTCGAGAGGGCGATTAGCTCAGGGGTAGAGCGCCACGTTGACATCGTGGAAGTCGGTGGTTCGAGACCACCATCGCCCACCAATTTTTTGTTCCAGCCAACTCCAACATTTCCAATAAAGAACCCAACGGAAATGAAAAACGACAATGACGGCACAACCGTTATTGGCCGAAAGCCGTCCTTCAAGTTTCTGCTTTGCAGCCATTTGACCAGCCGCTATGTACCAGCGACCGGTTGAAATCGCAAGTTAGAGATTAGGTGTTGCATCGACCGGTTGAGTCCGCAACCCGAAACGGTCATTGTGGCGAGTGATCTACAGTCTAACTTAAAGGTTTCCTGCAAATAAAAATAACAACGGAGGAACAATCGTAAGAGGAACTCGCTGGGTCGTTCTGGCAATCATCATCTTCGCGAGCTTCATTGCTTACGTGCTGCGCACGAACCTGTCCATCGTCAGCGAGACGATGATGCATGACCTCGGCATGAACGAGTACCACCTAGGGATGGTGTTTTCGGCCTTCGCCGCAGGCTACGCGATTTTTCAATTCCCCGGCGGTATTTTTGGTGACAGGTTCGGCCCCCGATTTACGATTACGGCCATAGCAATAGCGTGGGCCTTGCTGACAATAGTAACCGCTGTTATTCCCGGTACGGACGTGTTGTCGGTCGGCGCGATCGTTGCTGCTCTCATTGTCACTCGATTTCTGGTCGGCGCAGTGCATGCGCCGTTTTTCCCCGTGACCATTGGAGGCACGATTGCGAGCTGGTTCCCTGTCAGGCAATGGGGCTGCCGAACGGTCTGTCGAGTACCGGCTTGACTTTGGGCGCGGCAGCAACGGCGCTGATTGTTGTCTGGCTCATGGTGGCATATGGCTGGCGCGGCGCTCTGCTGATAACTGCGCCGTCCGCATTTGTTGTTGCTGCTATCTTTCACTGGTATGTGACCGATGATCCGAAGGATCATCCAAGGATAAGCGCAGCGGAACTCTCGCTCATAAAATCTGATCGGCCGTCGGCCGAGGACGGACCGGAGAGGGGAGCATGGAAGCTTGCGTTAAAGAACAAAAACGTCCTTTTGATTACGATTAGCTATTTCTGCATGAATTATGTGTTTTATCTGTTTTTCAACTGGTTCTTTTTTTACCTGGTCGATGTCAAAGGATTTTCCGCCGCAGACGCCGGCATGTTAACCGCAGCACTATGGATCCTCGGGGCGATAGGGGCGACCGCCGGAGGATTTATCTGCGATTTGCTGGTGCGTCGATTGGGTATCGGGCTCGGGCCACGATACCTGACGATGACTGCACTTATCCTTTCGGCGGTCTTTCTTTACGCCGGTGCGGTATCTGACAATATTGTTATCACCGTCGTCATGCTGTGCATATGTTTCGCCTGCAATCAGCTCACCGAAGCCCCATTCTGGGTCGCAACAATGGCAGTAGCTGGGCGACATGCGCCGGTAGCCACAGGCGTATTGAACACCGGCGGCAATCTCCCTGGGATTGTCGGCGGCTTGCTGGTACCGGTGACTGCAAACCTGCTGGGCTGGCCCGCAGCCATGATAACCGGGTCCCTGTTCGCGATCATCGGTGCTTCGCTGTGGATATTCATCCGTGCCGATGAACCGATGGGCGCCGGCGAAGAATAGGTTTGCTGACAGGCTCGCTACTTTTCGACTCCACTGCACGCTTAATTGGCGTTTTCTCTCTGCTGGTGAATGACCGCTGCAGGTTATTGTTGACACAGATTCTGCATTGCTGTCGTTGACTGAGTACGCCCTTACCGACCGCCAGGCGGCACGTTCGAATTGAGGATATCACGATGAATCTTCCACCCGCCGTCGGACTGTTTTTTCAGTATGTTCATAAAGTGGTAGCGGCCCGCCACTATGCTATCAGCCCAACGGCCGCTGCAGGTGAAGCGGCTATCGAGGCGGGGGTGATCTATCCTCAGAACAGTAAAATCTGAGCCACCACATCCAGTGGTGGACCGCCTGGGAAAGGATTAGGGGTATGATTTGCCGACAAAATCCCTGATTCTTTTGAATTTATCGGGGTTTCCACGGTTGTTTCTTGGGTTCCGGCTATATAGAATCGCGTTCCCGCGTTGGCTGTGCCTGGGCGAGAGGTACTCGCGCGGGATGTACCTGGTAATTTGAGGAGGAATCGAGTATCGCAGTCACAAAGCGCGTGCGGCGCAATGAGGAAATAGACGTTTCCGAGGTCCGGGTAATCGGCTCGGACGGTGAGCAACAGGGTCTGATGCCCATCGCCGACGCGATCGAAGTGGCCAAGCAGGAAGGGCTCGATCTGGTCGAAGTTGCACCCACGGCCGAACCGCCGGTCTGCCGAATCATGGATTTCGGCAAATACTTGTTCGAACAAAACAAGAAGGCTCAGTCGGCGAAACGCAAGCAAAAACACGTACACGTAAAAGAAATCAAATTTCGTCCGGGAACGGATGAAGGTGATTACCAGATCAAGCTGCGCAAACTCGTCGAGTTCCTCGAATACGGGGACAAGACCAAGATTACGTTGAGATTCAGAGGCCGGGAGATGGCGCACCAGGAACTGGGTGCCAATTTGCTGGCCAGGGTCCGCAAGGACCTCGATGAATATGGTGTCGTCGAACAGATGCCGCAGATGGAAGGGCGGCAGATGATCATGGTGATGTCACCGAAGAAAAAGTGAGTAACAGCCGGATACAGTCTTAAAGACACGAAGGCGCTACCCGCCTGCAGCGGCCGGTGCAAACCGGTACGTGGCAAGGCTAGAAAAGTGGAGACGACAAATGCCGAAGATGAAGACCAACCGGGGCGCCGCCAAGCGCTTCCGTCGGACGGGTAAGGGCGGCTTCAAGCGTGCCCAGTCCCACCTCAATCACATTCTCACCAAGAAGAAATCCAAGCGCAAGCGTCAGCTAGGCCTTACGCTGCAGGTTGCGGACAGTGACGTCAAGAGTGTGCGCCGCATGCTCCCGTACAGCTGACAGGAGATTGAGACATGGCTAGAGTCAAGAGTGGCGTCACCGCGAAGGCACGCCATAAAAAGGTCCTCGACAAAGCAAAGGGCTACTATGGCGCGCGCAGCAAACTATTCAAAACCGCCAAGCAGGCTGTCATCAAGGCAGGCCAGTACGAATATCGCGACCGGCGGCAGCGCAAACGACAATTTCGTGCCTTGTGGATTACCCGCATCAATGCCGCGGCTCGTCTGCACGGTTTGTCGTACAGCCGCATGATCAATGGGCTGGTCCGGGCGAACATCGTGATTGATCGCAAGGTGTTGGCCGATATCGCCGTCCACGATCTTGAGGCTTTTGGCGCAATCGCCGAACAGGCGAAGGCCGGACTCGCTCAGGAAAGTTAATTCGGTGGGTCGGGCACGGTGACCGTACCTGACTCCGGATGTATTCAATGCAGGAACTGAGTGAGCTGGTCCAAGCGGCGGCTGCGCAAATCGATGCGGCGCGCGATCTGGCTGCGCTCGACGCAGTCAGGGTGACGTACCTTGGCAAGAAGGGCGAACTAACCGCCAGACTCAAGACATTGAGCCAGCTGCCCGTCGACGAGCGTCCGGCAGCCGGTGAGGCAATCAATCAGGCCAAGCAGGAAGTGCAGAGTCGGGTCAATATTCGACGGGAGGCACTGGATGCGGCTGCATTGCAGAAAAAACTCGCCGAAGATGCCATTGACGTGTCGCTACCGGGGCGTGGTTATTCGATCGGTGGCCGTCACCCGGTATCTCGGGCAGGATCGCGTATCGAAAAGATCTTCCGTCACGCGGGATTTGGCGTTCGTTCAGGCCCTGAAATCGAGGACGACTTCCACAATTTTACGGCACTGAACATTCCCGAAAATCATCCGGCCCGTGCCATGCACGATACGTTTTATTTTCCGGGTGGCAATTTGCTGCGGACGCACACGTCACCCGTGCAAATACGATCCATGGTCGAAGAGGGTGTCCCGATTCGCATTATCTCCCCGGGCCGGGTGTATCGACGCGATTCCGATCAGACGCATACGCCAATGTTTCATCAGGTTGAAGGACTGGTTGTCGATCGCGACGTCAGTTTTGCCAATCTCAAGGCGGTATTGCACCAATTCGTCGAGCGCTTTTTCGAACGCAGCGCCGAACTCAGATTCCGACCCTCGTACTTTCCATTTACGGAACCCTCGGCTGAAGTGGACGTGTTGTTGCCGGACGGCAAGTGGCTCGAGATCCTGGGCTGCGGCATGGTTCACCCAAACGTGCTGGTGAGCACCGGCATCGATGCTGAAGAATTCACTGGATACGCATTTGGCATGGGCGTCGAGCGTCTTGCGATGCTGCGCTACGGTGTCACGGACCTGCGCACGTTCTTCGAGAACGATCTGCGCTTCCTGCGGCAATTCAGGTAACGACGATGAAGATTGCAGAATCCTGGTTGCGTGAGTGGGTGGATCCGGATCTCGATAGCGAGGCTCTCGGCCAGCAGTTGACGATGGCCGGGCACGAAGTCAACAAGATTACGCTTCATGGCGCCAACCTGGATGGCATTATCGTTGCCGAGGTCGTCGAGGTCGCGAAGCACCCGAACGCCGACCGTCTGAGTGTGTGCAAAGTCTCCACGGGCAAGAAGGTCATCGACATCGTTTGTGGCGCACCGAACGTCGTGGCTGGAATGAAGAGCCCGCTCGCGACGCCTGGATTGAAATTGCCGAATGGCATCAAGCTTCGCAAGACCAGGATTCGCGGCGTCATGTCGAACGGCATGTTGTGTTCTGCGATCGAACTCGGACTTGGCGATGATGCGGATGGCATCATCGCACTTCCGAATGATGCACCCGTTGGCGCCGCATTGACTGCGTATCTTGGGTTGCCGGATGCGATTATCGATCTGGATCTGACCCCAAATCGCGGCGACTGCTTCAGTGTGCTGGGAATAGCACGCGACATATCCGCCATGACCGGAGCGTCGCTGAAAACTGCCGAGGTGCCAGCGGTCGCAGCCACGATCGAAGACGTACACGAAGTGAAAATCACGCTGCCGGAGGGTTGCCCGAGCTTCGCGGGCCGTGTGATTCGCAATATCGACCCGTCCGCCAGATCGCCTGGTTGGATGGTCGAACGGTTGCGCCGCGCAGGGCTCCGTGACATACACCCGGTCGTGGATATCACGAACTACGTCATGCTCGAACTCGGGCAGCCATTGCATGCCTATGATCTTGGCCTTGTTCAGGGACCCATACGGCCGCGGTTGGCCAGACGCGGTGACAAAGTAACCTTGCTCGACGAAAAAGAGGTATCTGTGAACAAGGATACCCTCGTTATCGCGGACGATAGCGGGCCGATTGGCCTCGCCGGCATCATGGGTGGCCTGAGTACAGCCGTCAGCGAACAAACGGTCGATGTATTTCTTGAGGCAGCATTTTGGCCACCGGAATTCATGGCCGGCAGAGCACGCTCATACGGGTTGCATACGGATGCGTCACTGCGTTTTGAGCGCGGCGTAGATCCGGAAGGGCAGGTACGTGCCGTTGAACGTGCGACAGCGTTGCTGTTGGACGCTGCAGGTGGTGACGCCGGCCCACTCATGCACAAGGTTGACCCGAAGTGTTTGCCCACACGCGAAACCGTCACGTTGCGCCGCTCACGCCTTGCGAAATTGTTGGGTCTCGATATCGAGGATGGCCGGATTGCGGAAATTCTGACCCGGCTTGGCTTCGCAGTAAATCCCACCGACGATGGATGGGATGTCGCTCCACCCAGTTACCGATTCGACATCGAAGCCGAAGTGGACCTGATAGAAGAAATTGCGCGAGTGCACGGCTACGATTCTATTCCGGAAACGATGGCGAAGGTCGAAATGCCACTTGCCGCCGTTACCGAATCTTGTATCGATCTTGATCAGGCTGCGGCTACAATCGTCGCGCGCGATTATCAGGAAGTTATTACCTACAGTTTCATCGGCGCCGGCGTTGACAAATTATTTTCAGGCGTCGAGTCCGAACTGGTGTTAAGCAATCCGATTTCATCAGAGATGTCGGTGATGCGCGCATCACTTTGGCCGGGCATGGTTGCAGCAGCGGCTGCAAATGCCGCCCGTCAGCAGGACCGTATCCGCATATTCGAAGTCGGAAAATCATTTCATGGTAACGAGTCGAGACGCCGCGAGGTGTTGCGTTTTGCGGGCCTCGCGACCGGACCTGCACATCCCGAGCAGTGGGACAGTGAGGGCCAGTCCGTTGATTTCTTTGACATAAAATCGGATGTGGCGGCAATACTCAGACTTGCCGGCGATGCGGCTCAGATCAGTTATGAGCCCGTTGAGCACGTTGCATTGCAACCCGGCCAGGCCGGACAGATCGTACGCGATGGATCGGTCATCGGCATTTTGGGCAAGCTGCACCCGAGCCTCGCAAAGACATTTGACTTACGACGTCCTGTCTATATTTTCGAACTCGACGCCATGGCCGCACTTGCTTCTGCAGCGCCGGAGGCAATTCCGGTCTCCAAATACCCGGCTATTCGGAGAGATATTGCTGTTGTCATCGATGACAAAATTTCGGTCGACGAACTTGTGCGGGCAGTGACGGCGGCAGTGCCTGACCTGATCCAGGAGGTCAGGATTTTTGACGTCTACAAGGGGCCCGGCATAGAAGCTGGGCTAAAAAGCGTAGCTTTAGGCTTGATTTTGCAGGAAACATCCCGCACCCTTACTGACGATGACGCGGACTCTGCAATGACCAAGGCAGTGCGCAAATTGCAAGAAAGTTTTGCAGCTGAGTTAAGAGACTAGATCAATGGCACTGACAAAAGCGGACATGGCAGAGTCGTTGTTCAACGAGCTTGGTTTGAACAAGCGCGAAGCCCGCGAACTCGTCGACATGTACTTTGAAGAGCTGCGTGCGTCACTCGCAGTTGGGGAGCAGGTCAAACTTTCCGGGTTCGGAAATTTTGACCTCAGGGATAAAAAAGAACGTCCTGGAAGAAATCCGAAAACGGGGGAAGAAATTCCGATTTCGGCACGTCGCGTGGTGACATTTCGACCGGGACAAAAACTAAAAGCCCGCGTGGAAGCCTATGCTGGAACCGGGGAATAACGACGAACTACCTCCAATTCCTGGCAAACGTTACTTTACCATTGGTGAAGTAAGCGAACTGTGCGCTGTGAAGCCGCACGTGCTCAGGTACTGGGAACAGGAATTTCCGCAACTGAAGCCGGTCAAGCGTCGCGGTAACCGCCGCTATTACCAGCGCCAGGATGTGCTGATCATCCGTCAGATTCGAAGTTTGCTGTATGAAGAGGGATTCACGATCGGTGGCGCCAGGCAGCGACTAACGGGCGACAGTGCCAAATCGGATGTCACACAAAGTCAACAAATTATCAAGCAGTTACGCCTGGAACTTGAACAAGTTCTTAAGATTCTGCGCCGCTGAAAATCCACCTTCACTCAGCGAGCGGCCGCAAGTATCATGGCCGCTTCGGGCTCTATCGGCGAATACATCGGTCGGGGCGTAGCGCAGGCTGGTAGCGCACCACAATGGGGTTGTGGGGGTCGGAGGTTCGAATCCTCTCGCCCCGACCATTTTTAATTGAAAATGCCGCTCTTACGAACCTCGGGAGCGGCATTTTCAATTGCAAAATGGTCGGTGATTTGGAACCGAAACTGAGGGCGACAAAATCTCCGCGGGAGATTTTGGACGCACTCGCGCAGCGAGTGTGGTCCGCAGGACCGAACGCCGCAGGCGTAAGTCATATCCTCTCGCCGTGACACGGACGCACTCGCGCAGCGAGTGTGGTCCGCAGGACCGAACGCCGCAGGCGTAAGTCATATCCTCTCGCCTTGCTTATTCCGGTGGCTTCTGCGGTGGCTTTTCCGGTGGAAGTTTTTTATCTTCGATGCCAAGCAGTATCGGCTCCGCACCCTCGCGATAGATATTAACCTTGGCGTTGTAGGCAACGCGTGACAATCCGTGCTTGTCTGTAATATGCAATCGCCTAATATTGAATTCCCCGGCGCCAACTTTCTCGCCGGTCAGGTAACACTTGATAGCGGAGACACGCTCACCCGAAAATTCCATTCCGCTGAGCTTGGAAAGATTGCCCTGCGCTCGTTCAAGAAATGCAACCGCATCGATGCTGGCTTGTTTATCGGCCGCTGTTGCCACCCCATCGGCATGGTGGGCAACGAATTCGCCGACCAGAATTTGGCCGGGAAGTGCCGCCTCGATCATGCGCGCCAGTTCGATCGTAACGTCGCCAACGATGAAGTCATGCATCGTGGGATTCAGCCCTTCTGCCTGATGAAATTCGTAACAACTACCAACGTGAAAACAGGCGCGCAGTTTTGGTACAGCTCTGGACGTGGTTTTACTCCTGGCAATTGCATTGTCCGCAAGAACTATATGCATGAAGTGATACAAATTGACGTTCGCCTCTAGGCCGTCGTCCCGATTCCAGATATAGAAGCCGTCGCCGCTCGATGACCGGGCGAAATTGATGCCCACATCCTGCTCGAGCATCTTGGCATGCGCAGAATTCAGCGAATACGAAAGGCTGTTGAGCTGTGTCATTTGCTCGAACGGCGTCAGCAGACTGAATCCGACGATATCGAACAACGTAACGGCGCGGCTGGCGACATAATTAATACCGTAGCGGCGGATCATCTTCTCGATAATCTGAGTTTCGACCGGGTGACGCGACAACGGCTGTCGGAGCTGGATGTATTTAGGCTCTATTTTGAGCAGACGAGCGACCTTTTGAATCTGTTTGAACGTCAGCTGGCGGTCGCCGGAAATCAATTCGGTAATGAATCTGGACGACACTTCCGACGGCGCACCATCGGCACGTGGCGTCGTGTAATCGGCTATCGCGTAATGCGGCAAAACCAGTATCAGAATACCGTCATCGAGCGGTGTCCAGCTGAGAATATTGTTCTGCCCGAGCGACCAGTGCTGATTCAGGGACCGTTCAAGCTGCACCAGGTTGCTGCGCTGACTCAAGCCCATTTCTTGAGCGAGGCCAGCCAGCTGATCCAGGTACGGCGAATAGTCGGCTATTCGTCGAATACCGGACTGGGATAGATCATCTAAGTCCATGCAAATGCCCGTAGCGACTTCCGCGCGCCCGTGTTATCTGCCACAGTTCGCGCGTCCGTTTCGGTATCATTGGGCAGTACCACGACAGTCAACTATTGGGGCCCCAACGGTTACTGGCACTTACTGCTCTGATACCGTCATTCGAAAGTAATGCACTCTTGAATGCAGCGCAAGTATTATCAAAAAGCGGTTGAATACAATGTTATTTTTACGCAGCGTTCGCAGATGCCTGAATCCCGGGATTACATAATCACATGCTCATCGAGAGTCGTGAGTCGCAGTTACCGACGGTCACGCGCCACCTGCCGCACAGACCCGGGGAGCGACGTTTAATGACGGCCGGGCCGCCAACCATTGCAGCAATTCAGGCGCTTCAGGCGTCCCTGGCCGGCGATATCACGCGCACACCGATGCTGCGATGCGCAGGACTGGAAGCCCATATCGGTGCTGACGTGCGAATCTGGGCAAAACCCGAGTTTCTGCAACGTACCGGTACGTTCAAGGCACGGGGTGCGCTAGCGGTCGTAAAGAGTCTCACGCCGCAGCAAATCAAGGCCGGCGTGACGGCTGTGAGCGCCGGAAATCACGCGATCGCCACAGCGTACGCCGCCAAGGCTGTTGGTGCCAGCGCCAAAGTCGTCATGATGAGTTCCGCCAATCCATCGCGAATCGCTGCGTGTCGTTCCTACGGCGCGGACATCGTTTTCACCGACGATGTGCACCAGGCCTTCAGGATTGCCGAAGACATTTGCGAGCAAGAAGGCCGCTACTTCGTTCACCCGTATGAGGGCCCCGAAATCGCCACTGGCACCGGGACGATCGGGCTCGAGATCTGCGAGGACTGCGATGAATTTGATGCCGTCCTGGTCTCGATAGGAGGTGGCGGGCTGATGGGCGGAATTGCGAATGCGATAAAGCAGCTGCGACCCGGGTGCGAGCTTATCGGTGTTGAACCGGAGGGTGCAGACTCGATGCACCGAAGTTTCGCAGCCGGCGAGCCATGTGGTATCGATGAGGTTTGCACGATTGCGGACAGCCTGGGGGCACCGTTTGCAATGCCATATTCCTTCGAGTTGTGCCGCGATAACGTCGACAAACTCGTTAGCGTCGACGACCTTGAGTTACGTAGATCCATGGGGCTGCTATTTCGTAATATGAAAATCGCGGTCGAGCCGGCATGTGCGGCTACCACAGCCGCGCTTGCCGGGCCATTACGCGAGTCGCTCGCGGGCAAGAGTGTCGTCCTGGTCATGTGCGGCAGCAACATCGATTGGGCGACTTTCGCCGAGCAGGCCATTTTCGAGGATTGAGATGCTGCTGGATAATTTGAAAGCGATCGTCGGCCCCGGCGGCTGGACATGCGATCCGGATGCGCTCGAACCGCATTTGACGGAATGGCGCAACGCTTTGCGGGGTGAGACCCGCATCATGGTCTCGCCGTCCACAACCGACGAAGTGTCGCGTGTCGTCAGCGCGTGTGCGAGTGAACGCGTCGGTATTGTGCCGCAGGGTGGTAATACAGGTCTGTGCGGTGGCGCGATTCCCGATGGAACCGGCGACCAGGTATTGCTGTCAACAGCACGACTGAACCGCATACGGTCGATCGATCCGCAGGACTATTCGATGATCGTCGAAGCCGGATGCATTCTCTCCGCGATCCAGGACAAAGCGCGGAAGCACGATCGATATTTTCCACTCAGTCTGGCCGCGGAAGGCAGCTGCCAGATCGGCGGAAATTTATCCACGAACGCCGGGGGTATCAATGTCATTCGCTACGGAACGGCACGCAGGCACGTGCTCGGACTGGAAGTGGTGCTTGCGGACGGAACGATTTGGGATGGCCTGCGCTCGCTCAGGAAAGACACGGCGGGATACGACATGAAGCAAGTCTTTATTGGCAGCGAGGGGACTCTCGGTATCATCACGGCTGCGTCATTGCAACTCTATCCCGATCCAGGCGAATTGACGACCGCATTTGTAGCGATACGATCAGCGTTTCATTCCGTGGAACTGCTGGCAGCGTTGCGAACGAGCCTGGCCGATCGCATTCAGGCATTCGAACTGATCTCTGATCGTGCGCTGCGTTTCGTCGTCCGCCATATTCCCGATACTCGAATGCCGTTCGACAAAGAGCATCGTTGGTACGTCCTGATCGACGTCGCCCAAGGCAGGGACGACGGCCTGCTTGAACAGGAATTGATGCGGTCGATCGAAGAGGATTTGGCTCTGGACGTCATTGTCGCAAAGAGCATCGCTGAAGCCGACGCCCTGTGGCGATTGCGCCATTCGATATCAGAGGCACAAAAACACGAGGGTGCGAGCCTCAAGCACGACATCTCGGTGCCGGTCGGGTCCATTGGCAATTTTCTGGAGCGGGCACAATCGCTGGTCGACAAATTTATTCCCAATGCACGTTTGTGTACGTTCGGACACGTCGGCGACGGCAATCTGCACTACAATATCAGCCAGCCGAAGGACGGCAATATTGAGGAATTCAAGACCCGCGGTGCAGATCTGAGCGAGGCAATTTATGCACTTGTTACCGGGATCGGCGGCAGCATCAGTGCCGAACATGGCATCGGCACTTTGAAAAAAGAGTGTCTTGCAAGGTATTGCAGTGCTACGGAACTCGACTTGATGCAGAGTCTGAAGCGCGCCCTGGATCCGTTGAATACCCTGAATCCCGGCAAGGTAATTTGACGACCAGTTCCGGTTGACTGCTTGGCTGAGCGGCTACACTAGTGTCCGCTTGGGCCGCGCAACGATTTAAGAGCCCGTCGGACATTGCTGATAACGCCAGATGAACGCAGATTCGGATAAAATTCGTGCCTCACTTGCCGATCAGCTATCGAGCTTTGACGACAAACTCGGGGCCAAGGCGGACGATGTACAAATGCTCGCCGAGATTCAAGATGGCATCGGCCGGCTGCTGGCCGCAAGTGGCGGCAACGAGGCTGAAGTCCGCCGTGTCCTGCAAGAGCGTTATGAGGCCGGCGCGCTGCGCAAAGAAACGTTTCAACTCGTCAAATCGATGCTCGATCGATTCGTGACCGAGCGGCTTCCAACGAGCCCCACTGATCCAGTCAAGACCGCTGCGGAAAAACCACAGCCGAACCGCAAGCCTCCCGACATCAAAAATCCGGATGACAAGTTCGGTTCGACAACGACGATTCTCCCCAGCGACGCATTCAAGAAAGACTCCGGTGATGTACGTGTGCAAGTAGGGTCCGTGTTGCGTGATCGCTTCATGCTCAAAGAAAGAGTAGCGGGTGGCAGCATGGGGGTTGTCTTCAAAGCGCTCGACAGGCGCCTTGCTGAAGCGGGTTCCTCCGATCCCTGGGTTGCCATCAAGGTGTTATCACCGCAACTTGCGCGCGACGGAGCGGCACTCCGCGCGTTGCAGCAGGAGGCGGCGAAGGGGCGGTGTCTGACGCACTCCAATATCGTTCGCTTCATCGACCTTGATCGTGATGACGACTTGTATTTCATTGTCATGGAGTGGCTCGATGGTCAGCCGCTATCCGACATACTGGACTCCACGGCATCGAAAACCATGAATGTCGATCGCGCCTTCAGCATCGTTCGCCAGATTGGCAAGGCACTCGATTACGCGCATCGTTGCGGCATCATTCATGCGGACGTCAAGCCAGCCAACGTCATGATGATGCCCAACGGCGATGCGAAGCTGTTCGACTTCGGAGTTGCGCGAGTCAGGCAGAAACAGGCGGAAGGCCAGGATAGCTTCGACCCCGGGGTGCTTGGCGCGCTGACGCCCGCATATTCCAGCATGCAGGTACTCACCGGAGATGATCCGGTGGCGTCCGATGACGTGTTTTCACTTGCCTGCCTGCTGTATCGGCTTGTTGCCGGCTACCGCGTCTTCGGGCCGCGCAACGCCGCCGAAGCCGCGGATGAGGGCATGACGCCACAGCGACCCGGCGGCCTGTCCGATACTCAGTGGCGGGCTCTTAAAAAAGCGTTGGCGTACCCGCGAATCACGCGTTTCGATTCCGTTGACGGGTTTCTGCAGGCACTGGACGAGCCGTCGGAAGAAACCGCCAGTCCGGAAATTACAGAGGACTTCGGAAGCGAGGAATCGAGTGGGTCTTCGGGTTGGGTTCTGGGGTTCATTACTCTGCTTTTGCTTGTCGGCCTGGCAGGCTATCAATTCGGTCTCGTTGACGTCGTCACGCGTCAGGTAACAGAACTCACGCGTCTGCTGGAAACACATGATGCTGCTGCACCAGCAGCGGAAGCAGATATGGATGACGTTGCAGCACCTGCTGATTCGGGCATTGAGCCCATCGCCGCGGAGCGGCAGCCTGTTGCTGCGCCGGAAATCGAAGAGCCGGTCGTCGATAGTCTGGACGAGCTGAACTCCGAGGCCATCGACATGCTCGGCTCCGAGGTCGTTGACGCCCTGAAATCCATCGTCGAGCATGCCCCGGACACTGTCTCGGAAACAATCGTGGATGCTGCCGACGGATCCGTGGCGCTCGGACAGGACACTGCCGCGACCGATGCCGACGACGGGTTCGTTGCGCTCGAGGAAGAAACACCTGCAGTGTCGCTGATCGATTACTCACTATTGCCGGCGCCCGATATCGAAGTGATGATCATTCCGGGTACCGTCTCGGCCGGACACAGCCACATAACGCTGCGGGAAGACGGAGATCCGGTGATCGTTGACTTTGTACGTGGCGGTAACATCGCCGTTCCGATGACATTGCGGCTCGATGAACTGGGATTCAGCGGCAACCGCTCACCGTGGGTCAGCAAGCAATACACGATGTCGGGCAATGGCATCGTCAAATTTCCCGCCGGTCAGAATCGTGCGCGAGTCACGCTGACAATGTCATCCGATTCGATGCGCGAAGCCGATCAGCAGTCACGCTTGCGCGTCACGGAGGCAAACGGTGCCGCGGCAGCCCTTGTCATCCTGGAGATTGATCTCGAGGACGATGATCAACGCAGATTCGAAGCCGGGCTGCCGGTCAATACCGTTGCTTTTGCGGTCGGCCAGATCTCTGTTAGTGAGCGCGATCCGGCTGCGCAAATCGATATTATTCGCTTCAATCCCGATGACCAGCCGTTCGTCGTCAGGTACATCGTGCGTGGTAGTACGGCGACAGTCGGAGAAGATTATTTTGCACCGACCGGCTACTCGATCACGTTCGGTCCAGGGCAACGTTCGGCGCGCCTCCTGGTGCCGCTCGTGCAGGATTCAGAGGCCGAGGGTGATGAGGTATTCGTTGTCGAACTGTCGAACAGTGACTCTGCGGCCGATATGGATATTTATCGCCGCATCGCCGTCGTCATTCGTGACGACGATGTGCCATTCAACTGAACCTCGCAACAACCTCACGGCACTTTCCTTGCTACGTTGCAGCGGCATTCGCTGCCGGTATGCCGTCAATATCGCCTTGATGGAGTGCTAGACTCCCGTTCCGGGCGTGATGCGCAATCGCATTCTGAATCGAGTGGGGCGGCATGAGAGACAAAGATCTTCGGCGTTATTCGCGCATTGTAGTCGATGGAATGGAGCAGGCACCCAGCCGGGCCATGCTGCGCGCGGTCGGCTTTACCGAGGATGATTTCAAGCGCCCCCAGATCGGGATTGCGTCAACCTGGAGCATGGTCACTCCATGCAACATGCACATTCGCGAGCTGGCCGCTGAAGCGGCAAGCGCAGCGGATCGGGCAGGCGGCAAGGGCGTCATATTCAATACGATCAGTGTTTCAGATGGCATCTCGATGGGCACGCCGGGAATGCGCTACTCGCTGGTGTCACGGGAAATCATTGCCGATTCGATCGAGGCCGTGACGGCGGCAGAGGGATTTGACGGTCTGGTTGCCATCGGTGGCTGTGACAAAAATATGCCGGCCTGCGTTATGGCAATGGCGCGTCTCAATCGTCCTGCGGTTTTCGTCTATGGCGGGACAATCAAACCGGGAGTGAAGGGTCGCGACATCGTCTCGGTATTCGAGGCAGTCGGCGCTGTTTCAGGCGGCAAGATGAGCCAGGTCCAGTTACTCGAGATTGAGAAAACCGCGATACCGGGTCCGGGAGCCTGTGGCGGCATGTATACGGCGAATACGATGGCATGCGCCATCGAGGCGCTCGGTATGAGTCTTGCGAACAGCTCGGCGCAAGAGGCCGTGTCCTCACAAAAAGTCGATGACTGTCACAGAGCCAGCGCCGCTGTCATGCGGTTAATCGAACTGGACATCAAACCGCTCGACATCATGACCAGGAAAGCGTTTGAAAATGCAATCGCAGTGGTCATCGCCCTCGGTGGCTCGACGAACGCCGTACTGCACTTGCTCGCGATCGCGCGCGAGTGCGAAGTTGACCTTTCATTGGACGATTTCACGCGTATCGGTGCCAGGACGCCTGTCCTCGCCGACCTGAAACCGAGTGGCAAATACCTGATGTCCGAGCTGATCGAGATCGGCGGCATTCAACCGCTGATGAAACGCTTGCTCGACCGCGGCCTGATGCACGGCGACTGCCTGACGGTCAGCGGTAAATCGCTCGCAGACAATCTGTCCGGTGTTGCGGACTATCCGCAGGGTCAGGACGTCGTTCGAAGCTTCGCGGATCCGATCAAGGCGGACAGCCACCTGACCATTCTGTATGGCAATGTGGCACCAGACGGTGCAGTTGCGAAGATCACCGGAAAGGAAGGACTGAGCTTCGAAGGCCGCGCCCGCGTATTCCATTCGGAAGAGGAGGCACTGCAGGGAATACTCGATGACGTTGTAAAACCCGGCGAGGTCATCGTGGTCCGTTACGAAGGCCCGAAGGGAGGTCCCGGCATGCGCGAAATGCTCAGTCCAACAGCCGCCATCGTGGGTAAGGGGCTTGGCTCGGATGTGGCCCTGATCACCGATGGGCGTTTTTCGGGCGGCAGCCACGGATTTGTCGTTGGCCACGTATCTCCTGAAGCCGCAGTTGGAGGGCCGATTGCCCTGATCGAGGACGGGGACAAGATCACTATCGATGCGCAAACCCGGCTGATCAGTGTCGATGTCAGCGAGGTCGATATGGAGAACCGCAGGAAAAAATGGCGCCGGCCTCCTTCGTCTGTCCGGACTGGCGCGCTCGCCAAATACCGCGCGGAGGTGTCTTCGGCGTCGGACGGTGCCGTCACGATGCCTCCGGCGTGGGACGACGAGCCTCACAATACTTGACCTTTTTCACCAGGTTCGTTGTACTGTGTTATTGAGTTTCTCCGTCACCTGCGTAAAGTGCCGACGCTTCGTTTTTACGGATGCGACACAATACTTAAAAAATATGGCGCGCCAGAGGTGCGCAGGTGCCAATGGCAATAGTACCGGCTAGTAATAAAGCCCGGACGTTGTCGACGAGCCCGCGAGGATTATTCCCTGCGGGTTTTTTTTCGGTGAACAAATCCTGTTCGGCAATGCCAGTGAAAAAATGATCTCCGAAGCGGAGTTTGAAGAAGGTGCAAAACTCGGCGCGCCCGAACATATTGCCGATTCACCGTGGGTCGTACTGAAATTCGGCGGCACAAGCGTGTCATCGGCTGAGAACTGGGCGACAATTGCCGGCCTCGTCACAAATAGAATCGCCGACGGTCTCAAGCCGGTGATCGTGCATTCGGCACTTCAGGGCGTCTCGAGCGCGCTCGATGCACTGATGGACACTGCCGTTAGCACGGATCCAAACGACGGACTTGCGGCGATCCAACAACGTCACTTCGAGTTGGCCGGCGATCTGAATCTTGACGGATCGGCGCTACTAGACGACTCATTGCTCGAACTCGAGCAACTCATTGCGGGGGTCCGCGACTCTCGAGAAGTTAGCATGCGGGCTCGTGTGCACGTCATGGCACTCGGGGAGTTGATGTCAACACGCCTCGGTGCAGCCTATCTGCAGTCCACCGGAATTCAGGTTGAATGGCTCGATGCACGCGACCTGCTGACGAGTACCGGATGCGATGGCGGGCAGCGGACGCGGGATTGCCTGTCCGCTACTTGCGATTATGACGTCGACGAGACATTGCGTGAAACGCTCGCGTCTCATGGAAAAGTGATATTGACTCAGGGCTTCATCGCCCGCAATACGCGAGGCCAGACCGTGTTACTGGGTCGCGGCGGCTCGGACACTTCGGCCGCCTATCTGGCAGCGCGCCTGCAGGCGCGACGCCTGGAGATCTGGACCGACGTACCCGGCTTGTTCACAGCCGACCCCAAGTTAGTGCCATCGGCGCGCCTGCTTGTGGCGTTGCGTTATGACGAAGCGCAAGAACTTGCATCGGCTGGTAGTGCGGTGCTACATCCTCGCTGTCTTGCCCCGCTGCGCCGCTATGGCATTCCACTCTTTGTTCGTTGCACAGCCATGCCCGAAATCGCCGGCACCGTGATGTCTCCGATAACGGGCGAGGACGAGCCACAGGTCAAGGGCATATGCATGCGCAATGGCCTGACACTTGTGTCGATGGAGACGATGGGCATGTGGCACGAGGTTGGTTTTCTTGCCCGGGCTTTCGCTGTATTCAGCAAGCATGGATTATCGGTCGATCTTGTATCGACTTCTGAGTCAAACGTTACAGTTTCGACCGACACTGATGATGGCATTCTGCCCGACGAGGTCCGCGATGCACTTGTTGAGGATCTCGGGCAATTTTGCCGCGTTAAGGTCATACCGAATTGTTCTGCCGTGAGCCTCGTTGGCCGCAAGATTCGAACATTTCTTTCGCGCCTTGCACCGGCATTTGAAGTGTTCGAGGAAGAAAAAATACACATGATGTCGCAAGCGGCAAACGACCTGAACCTGAGCTTTGTGATCGACGAGGATCAGGGCGCCAGGCTCATGAGCAAGCTGCACGCGTCGATCATCCGCAAGACGGGCGGCAGCCCGGCGTTCGGACCAAGCTGGGAAAAATTGTTCCAGAGCGACGCGGCCGTTGTGCATTCGGCCGATTCGTGGTGGATGCAAAAGCGAGAACAATTGCTGGAGGTTGCCGTGCATCACCTCAATGCCTACGTCTATGACAAGGAGAGCGTGCGACGGGCGGCGCGCAGCCTGTGCGATCTGAGCAGCATTGATAGAGTTCTGTACGCGGTCAAAGCAAATTTCAATGCAGAGCTGCTCGAGGCGCTCGACGAGGAAGGCGTCGGTTTTGAATGCGTATCGCCGGGCGAAATTGAGTGGCTTGAGCAGGTACTACCAAACCTGGATCTGTCAAAAATTTTGTTTACACCGAATTTTGCGCCTCGAGCCGAGTACGCGTGGGGACTTGAGAAAGGACTGCGGGTCACGCTCGACAACCTCTATCCGCTCGAGGCCTGGCCGGAACTTTTCAAAGATCAGAAGATCTTTGTGCGTCTCGATCCAGGCCAGGGCAGGGGCCATCACGAGCACGTCAAGACAGCGGGTGTGCACTCCAAATTCGGCATTCCATTGTTCGAGATCGATGATCTCATACGCCTGATCGACAAGACGGGTGCAACGGTTGTCGGCATCCATGCGCACAGCGGTAGCGGTATCCTGGATCCCGATAATTGGCGTCTGGTTGCGTCTGAACTGATTAATGTTGCGCAGAAATTTCCAGCCGTGACGACAATCGATCTGGGGGGCGGACTCGGCATTCCGGAAAAACCGGGCGATAAGTCGATTGATATTGCACGGCTCAACGATCTCCTCGGAGAGATTAAAGAGAGCTACCCACAATATAATTTGTGGTTGGAACCGGGCCGCTACATCGTCGCTCAGGCGGGAGTGTTATTGACACACGTTACGCAGATCAAGGGCAAGGGAGACATGCGCTATGTCGGCGTCGGCACCGGGATGAATTCCCTGATTCGCCCCGCGCTGTACGGTTCCTACCACGAAATCGTGAATCTGACCCGCGCCGACGTCACCGCACGTGAAACCGTGACCGTTGTCGGGCCTATTTGTGAAACCGGAGATCGTCTGGGCAGCGACCGACTGTTGCCGCCCTCTGAGGAAGGCGACGTTATTTTGATTGCGAATGCTGGTGCGTATGGATATGTGATGAGTTCCCAGTACAACCGCCGCGAAGTCGCCGTAGAGGTGGTTATATGATTGGGCGCTTGAATAATCGAGCCAGAAAAATATTGATCGCAGATCCGGAGGGACAAGATGAAACTATACTGGTCACCGCAGACGCGCTCGACACGCGCGCTATGGATGCTGGAAGAAGCCGGCGTTGACTACGATCTCGAATTGGTCGAGATTCGCAATCCTCGGCGGAAGGACAGCAAGGAATTTCGTGCCGCGAGTCCAATGGGCAAAGTACCGGCACTGGTAGACGACAAGATTCAAATGTCCGAATCTGCGGCGATCTGCCTTTACCTCGCCGACAGATACAGTTCCGGCACACTCGCACCCGCCATTGACGACCCGTTACGCGGCAAGTTTCTGTACTGGCTGATGTACACGCCGGCTGTCGTAGAGCCGGCCATGTCGGAAAAGTTCAACGGCGTCGAACCAAACCGGGGCCGCAGCGGGTGGGGCGATTTCGAATTCATGATCGAAACACTGGAATCCGGCCTGAAGAAACGTACCTGGATACTCGGCAAAAATTTTACGGCGGCCGATGTCATGCTGGGATCGTCTGCTGTGTTCATGCGCATGTTCGACATGCTGCCCGAATCGAAGACCATTCACGCATACGCGGACCGCTGCCTGGAACGTCCCGCGTACCAGAAAGCGCTGTCGATCGACAAGACATGACGCTGCACGGGCGAGCTGTAAGTTGTTGCCGTTGAAATTAATTAATTGCTGCCGTCGTCTTGACGGCGGAGCGACAGCAAGCGTAAACTTTATCCGACTCATCGAGACCGGCTGAGGGAAAGGCCCAATGACGCCGGGGCAACCATCAGGACTAACCATCCGGAAATGGTGCCAACTCCTGCGGTGATATCGTTGATATCGCCGAAAGATGAGGGTATGTGCAGCAGTCCGTTCGCATGGTAGCGGCTGAAGGGCACAACAACCCTCCCTCGCGCGCTTCGCAGGGTTCCGATGAGCACGTTGAACATTGGAACGAATTGCGGAGACCGACAATGACATTCAGAACCAATACCGCCACGCGAGCGGTTCGTGCGGCCATTGAATCCGACACGCAACACGGCGCAGTCGTACCCCCATTGCATTTGTCGTCGAACTTTGCGTTCGCTGGTTTCGGCGCGAAACGCCAATACGACTACACGCGCTCGGGCAACCCGACCCGCGACGCGCTGGCCGGCGCGCTGGCCGAGCTGGAGGGGGGCGCCGGCGCAACAGTGACGTCGTCGGGTATGGCGGCGCTGACGCTGCTGCTGCAGTTGCTGCAACCCGGCGATGTACTGATCGCGCCACACGACTGCTATGGCGGCACTTACCGGCTGTTCGAACACCTGGCTGCAAAAGGCCATTTCGAGGTGTTGTTTGTCGATCAGACCGATATCGGGGCTGTTGACGCGGCCGGTGAACGCAAGCCAAAGATGATATTGACCGAAACGCCGTCCAATCCACTACTGCGCATTGTCGATATTGCGGCGATGAGCAAGATCGCGAAACGCAGTGGCGCATTGTTCGCGGTCGACAACACTTTCCTGTCGCCGGCGTTGCAACAGCCGATCGCGCTGGGGGCAGACATTGTTATTCACTCCACAACCAAATACATCAACGGCCATAGCGATGTCGTCGGTGGGGCCGTGATTGCGGCAACGAATGAACTAGACGAGCAGCTGAAGTGGTGGGCAAATTGTCTTGGCATCGCGGGTGCGCCATTCGATAGCTATCTGACTCTGCGCGGACTGCGGACGCTGCATACGCGTATTCGACAACACGAAGAAAGTGCGACCGTCCTGGCGCACGTGCTGGACCAACAGACAACAGTTAATCGAGTCTACTATCCGGGGCTTGAACGGCACCCGGGACACCGTATTGCAATGCGCCAGCAAAGCGGATTCGGCGGAATGGTTAGTTTCGAGATCGACGGCGGCGAAGCGGCGGTGCGGGCGTTCGTCGAGCACCTCGAGCATTTCTCGCTTGCCGAGTCCCTGGGCGGTGTCGAGAGCCTTGTTTGCCACCCGGCATCAATGACCCATGCGCCGGTCAGCGACGCCGCGCTGGCGCAGGCCGGAATCGGCAACAACCTTATCCGTTTGTCGGTCGGTCTCGAGAGTACCGAGGATCTGGTTGCGGATATTCTAGCGGGGCTTGAAGTCGCGAGCGGTGCTGACACCGTGAAGCCGGTTGTCGCGGCCTGAGCGCGGTGTGCCACGATGAACTTACCCGCCCATCTCGGCGCGCACATTTCAGAACAAACACAGTACCTGAAAGTGCCGGTTTCACTCTGTCTCGAGAATGGTGACGAGCTCCCCGACCTTGTCATTGCCTATCGAACCTGGGGCGACATCCGAAATGCTGAGAATCGTGCTGTCCTGATCTGCCATGCATTGACAGCATCCGCCGACGCGGACGATTGGTGGCCAAATATGATCGGTTCCGGCAAGGTTTTCGATCCGGCCTTCGACTTCATTGTCTGCGCCAATATCCTGGGCAGCTGTTACGGCACGACAGGACCCGTAAGCTACAAGCCACGAACGACCGAGCGCTACCGCGCCGACTTTCCAAAGATATCCGTTCGCGACATGGTCAATGTCGAGCGCGTGCTGCTCGATGACCTGGGTATCGACCATCTTGAAATCGTTGCCGGGCCATCACTCGGAGGCATGCAGGCGCTCGAGTGGGCCGCGATGTATCCCGGGCGCGTCGGCAGTATCGTGCCGATCGGCGTCGGCGGCAGACATTCCGCATGGTGCATTGGCGTGAGCGAGGCGCAGCGCGCTGCGATCGCTGCCGACCCGGATTTCAAAGAAGGTTATTACAGCGACGAGCGGCCACCCGAGCGCGGCCTGGCGGCAGCTCGAATGATGGCAGTCTGCACCTATCGAAGCTGGGACAGTTTCGAACAGCGCTTCGGCCGCGACAGACGTGACGATGGCAGCTACCAGGTTCAGTCTTACCTGCGCCATCAGGGCGAGAAGATCAACGGCCGGTTCGACGCCAATACCTACATCACGCTCACCCATGCGATGCATACACACGATTTGGCGAGGGGCAGGGGGGAGTATGCGGAGGTGCTAAGCACTATCTCGCTGCCCGCGCTTGTTGTCTCGGTCAGCAGCGATACCTTGTACCCGCCGCAGGAACAGTCGGCGCTGGCAAGGCAACTCCCGAACGCGCGCTACGAGGTCTTGCAATCAGCGCACGGTCACGACGGTTTCCTGATTGAGACGGCAGGACTCGGCGCCATGATCGAAGATTTTCGCGCGGCTCAGCGTGCTGCACCAGTACGATGGGCGCCTACGGTAGCTGCTGGATCAGCAACTCGGTGAATTCGTCGGTCGTCAACACCTTATTATTGCCAGTGGCAATATCGGCGGTCCGCCCGCCGTCAGAAATGACTTTCGTCATGGCCGCCTCCACAGAACTGGCCTCTTCCTCGAGCGCCAGGCTATGTCTCAACAACATTGCAACGCTCGCAATCGTCCCGCATGGATTGGCGATGCCCTTCCCAGCAATATCGGGCGCGGAGCCGTGTATCGGCTCGTACAACCCTCGCTGTGTGTCACCCAGGGAGGCCGAAGGCAACATGCCAAGTGATCCGGTGAGCATCGATGCTTCGTCCGTCAGAATGTCGCCGAACATGTTTTCGGTGACGATGACATCGAACTCGGCGGGCCGGCTCAACAGATGCATGGCCGCGGCATCGACGAGCAGGGTCTCCAGATCAATCTCCGGAAATTCGCTTGCGACGAGCCTGTTCGTGACGTCACGCCACAGTCGCGACGTTTCCAGAACGTTTGCCTTGTCGACCGAACACAGCTTGCCGCGGCGCTGAGTGGCAAGCAATGCGGCGACGCGCACGATGCGTTCTATCTCGTGCGTGTGATAGGTGCACACATCGCTGGCCGACGTCTCATCCCGGCTCTTTTCACCGAAATAGATGCCGCCGGTCAACTCGCGCACGACAACGAGATCAACGCCCGACAGGATCGAGGACTTCAGTGGCGATGCGTCAACCAGTTCGGCTAGCACCTTGACCGGGCGAAGATTCGCGAATACGCCAAGGACTTTTCTCAGCCGCAAGAGGCCTTGTTCAGGCCGCGTGGATGCGTTCGGATCCGACCACCTGGGACCTCCAACGGCACCCAGCAGAACGGCGTCGCTTTCTTGACAACTGGCGATTGTGTCCGGTGGCAGCGGGTCGCCATGCGCTTCGATCGCAGCACCGCCAATCAGGTGCTCATTGCAGACAAAACGGTGTCCGTAGGATTGCGCGACTCGTTCCAGAACCCGGCGGCCCGCGGCGACAACTTCCGGTCCGATGCCGTCACCCGGCAAGACGGTGATCAGGGCGTCCAGGGCCGCGTCTCCTCGAACTGCCTGATTGCGTCGATATGCCGTTGCAGGAAGTCGAACTCGTCGATACCTTCGACGATGCAGTGGCGGGCGAAGTCGTCGATCGGATAACTCACGACACGGCCATTGGGCAGTTCGAGCGTCGATCGCACCACGTCTATGATGACGTCGGCGCCGGGATGCTCGAGCAGCCAGGCGTGCGTCGCCTGATCGATGACGATCGGCAGCAAACCGTTTTTCAGCGAATTATTGCGAAAGATATCGGCGATCTTTGTCGATATCACGACGCGAAACCCGCAATCGAGCAGTGCCCAGGGTGCATGCTCGCGCGATGAGCCACAACCGAAATTATTGCCGCCAACGAGTATCGTGCATCCCTTGGCTTCGGCCTTGTTCAAAATGAAATCAGGATTCTCGGCGCCATCGCTGTCGAATCGCAGATCGTGGAATAACCCTGCGCCCAGGCCCTCACGGGACGTTGTCGTCAGAAAACGTGCCGGAATGATTTGGTCGGTGTCGATATCGTTGGTCGGCAAAACGACCGTCCGTGACTCGATTCTTTCTACGGCTTGCATGCGCGACATTTCCTCACAGGTAGTCACGTGGATCGGCAACGCGGCCGCGAACGGCCGATGCAGCAGCGGTACTCGGACTGGCAAGCACCGTGCGTGCACCAATTCCCTGGCGGCCCTCGAAATTGCGGTTGCTGGTGCTCACGCAGAGTTGTCCGTTGCCGACGGTGTCGCCGTTCATCCCCAAGCACATCGAACAGCCCGATTCACGCCATTGCGCACCGGCTTCGACAAATACCCGATCGAGACCCAGCGCCTCAGCCGCTTTCTTCACTTGCTGCGAGCCCGGCACAACCAGCATCTCGACGCCCTTCGCGATTTTGCGGCCGCGCAGGACTTCTGCAGCCTGCTGCAGGTCGCTAAGCCGTGAATTCGTGCAGCTGCCGATAAAGACAACGTCGACGGGCATCTCCGTGAGTGGCCTGCCTGGCGTAACCCGCATGTACTCGATGGCTTTCCGGAAGCTCGGATCATGGCTGTAGTCCGGCACCGGATCATTGATGCTGACGACCATGCCCGGATTGGTGCCAAATGTGACCATCGGCTGCAGCGCATCCGCTGAAAATTCGATGGACTTGTCGAAGCGCGCACCGTCATCCGTACTAAGTTGTCGCCAGCGAACTATCGCGGCATCCCACCGCTCGCCTCGCGGCGCCATCGGGCGTCCTTCAAGGTACTCGAAGGTCGTGTCGTCTGGCGCAATCATGCCGGCGCGGGCACCCGCTTCGATCGACATGTTACAGACCGTCATGCGCGCATCCATATCGAGATTCGAAACGGCACTACCGCGGTATTCGATGACGTGTCCCATGCCGCCATCGATTCCGATCTCCCCGATAATTGCCAGAATCAGGTCTTTCGCTGTAATTCCCAACGGCATGCGGCCATCAACATTGATCGCCAGCGTCTTTGGCTTGCGCTGCAGCAGACTCTGTGTTGCCAGTACGTGACCAACCTCGGTCGTTCCAATGCCGAAGGCGAGGGCGCCGAAAGCGCCGTGAGTGCTGGTATGACTGTCGCCACAAACAATCGTCTTGCCGGGCTGGGTTGCACCAAGTTCGGGTCCGATGATATGCACGATACCGCGGTGCTCGCTGTCGAAACCGAGCAATTCGATGCCGAACGCGCTGCAGTTTTCCTGCATGCGCATGATCTGATTCGCCGCGCTCTCGCCAACAACGGCCAAGTCCTTGAAGCTCGACACGGGGGTGGTCGGCGTGGAGTGATCCATGGTTGCCAGCGTCAGGTCGGGCCGGCGCACCTGCAGACCCTTTCGTTTCAATAGGGCGAAAGCCTGTGGCGTCGTCACCTCGTGAATAAGGTGCAAGTCGATGTAAATGATGGCAGGGGTTTCAGGCATCTCGGCGACGACGACGTGCTCTTCCCAGACCTTCTCGAACAATGTCTTTGCTGCATTCACGGTGCCGCTATCTTGCTCCTGAGATCTTCATTACACGCACGGCTGCTGCAGTGCGTGCCTGACCGAATACGTCGCCGCTCAGATCGTCGCCCTGGTTGCAGCGGCGGAATCAGCAGCTGCAATTTCACCGCGCTGTTGCCGGCGCAACACGCGGTTGATTACTTCAAGGTATGCACGGCTACCCGCCTCAACGGTATCAACGCTGGTGCCGTGGCCACGATAGCTTACGCCATTGTGCTCTACAGTAACGGTTACCTCACCTTGCGCATCACCGCCCATGGATGCGCTGCGCACCTCGAATTTCTTTAGCGTGAGATCAACGCCCGTTACACGCTCGAGTGCCTGAAAAGATGCGGCAATCGGTCCGTCACCTTCGGCACGCTCTTCGACGTGCTCGCCGTTTTCTCCCACCAGCACCACTTTGGCGCGCGCCTTATGCTCCGTGCTGCTATGCACCTCGAGCGATTTCATCACCCATGGCCCCGGTGACGAGCTGTCAACGTGCATGATGATGGCTTCAATGTCACCGTCGTACAGGTCCTTCTTCTTATCTGCGAGCTTCTTGAATTCCTGAAACGCCCGGTTGATTTCAAATTCATCGAGGTCGAATCCCAGCTCACGGACGCGATCACGAAACGCGTGTCGACCGCTATGCTTGCCGAGCACAAGACTCGACCGGCTGATGCCGACATCCTGGGGCCGCATGATTTCGTAGGTTGAGCTGTGCTGCAGCATGCCGTGCTGGTGAATCCCGGCTTCATGGGCGAAAGCATTTTCGCCGACAATCGCCTTGTTGCGCGGCACATGCATGCCCGTGACACTCGATACCAGCCTGGATGTGGGATAGAGGCGCGTAGTTTCTATATCCGTGTGCAGCCCAAAAAATTCCGATCGCGTCTTCAGCGCCATCACGATTTCTTCGAGGCTGCAGTTGCCGGCTCTTTCGCCGATACCATTGATCGTGCACTCGACCTGGCGCGCACCCGCGTGCACGGCGGCAAGGCTGTTGGCGACGGCCATCCCCAGATCGTCATGGCAATGCACGCTCAACGTAATGTCGTTGATGCCGCCCACGTGCTCTATCAGGTAACGAAACAGCCGGTCAAATTCAGCGGGCACGGTGTAGCCCACGGTGTCCGGTATGTTGACGGTCGTCGCCCCGGCTTCGATGGCGGCGCTGACGACTTCGGCCAGGTACGAATGTTCGGTTCGCGATGCGTCTTCCGGTGAAAATTCGACGTCGTCGCACAGCTCTCGGGCCATTGTCACGGCACCGACAGCGCTTTTGATGATCTCTTCCTTGGCCATCTTCAATTTGTACTCGCGATGAATCTGGCTGGTCGCGACAAATACGTGGATTCGATGTCGTTTCGCGCCTTTCACGGCCGCATGGACTTTCTCGATATCCTCCGGATTGCAGCGTGCAAGTCCACAAATGACCGGACCGAAGTCCTCATCGGCGATAGCTTTGACAGACTCGAAGTCGCCAGGCGACGCGGCAGGAAACCCGGCTTCGATGACGTCAACGTTGAGCTCGGCGAGCGCCTTCGCAATCCGCAATTTCTCCCTGGGTGTCATGCTGCAACCCGGGGCCTGCTCGCCATCCCGTAAGGTCGTATCGAAAATGCGTATTCGATTGCCAGACATCTTCAGTCTCCTGTGCTCGATTACCGGCGTTGTGCGCCGCCTGAAATTCTTGCTGCGCCGCAGTTACTGCGGACTCAACCCTCCAGCCAGTCCATCCGGCTGCGCAATTTCGCCCCGACTTTCTCAATCGGATGTTCGAGGTCGGCATTCATCATGCGCCGGAATTCCGGCATGCCGGCCTTGCTCTCGGCGATCCATTTGCGCGCGAACGTGCCGTCCTGAATTTCGTCGAGGATCAACTGCATTTGCTCGCGGACATGCGCATCGACAACGCGTGGACCGCTTACGAGATCGCCGTATGCGGCAGTGTCACTGATATATTCGTGCATTTTCCTGAGGCCGCCCTCGTGCAGCAGGTCGACAATGAGCTTGAGCTCGTGCATGACCTCGAAATAGGCAACCTCGGGCTGGTATCCCGCCTTGACCAGGATTTCAAATCCGGCGACGATCAATTCCGTCGCACCGCCGCAAAGTACGGCTTGTTCGCCGAACAGATCGGTTTCCGTTTCCTCGGCAAACGTCGTTTCGATCACGCCGGCGCGGGCACCGCCGATACCGGCGGAATACGCGAGTGCCAGTTTCAGCGCGTCGCCAGCCGCATCCTGATGCACGGCAACGAGACACGGCACGCCGTGACCTTCTTTGTATTGGCGACGGACCAGGTCGCCCGGGCCTTTGGGCGCGATGAGTACAACGTTCAGATCGGACCGCGGTTCAATCTGTTTGAAATGAATCGCGAAGCCGTGCGCGAAAAGCAGTGTGGCGCCGTCACCGATTTCCTTTAATACTGAGTCATAGAGTTCCGGCTGCACCATGTCGGGCGTCAGGAATGCAATGATCGCTGCGCCCTTAACGGCATCGACCGGTTCCTTGACGGTCAGGCCATCGGCCTCGGCTTTCGCCCAACTCGCACCGCTGGAGCGCAGACCGACCACGACGTTGAAGCCGCTGTCCTTGAGATTCAATGCGTGTGCGCGTCCCTGGCTGCCGTAGCCCAGAACGGTGACCTGCCGGTCGTTCAGGCAGGACGTATCAACGTCTGCTTCCGAATACATCTGCATGGTCTCGTTCTCCTGCCTGCGTCCTTGTCAAGGTCGGTCATTGCGAACCGATAATGTCAAAAAAAACCCCACGATCCGATTTGGATGCGGGGCCTGCGATTGCTCAAAACTGGATGCGTGCTACCCGCTGTGCCTCCCTCCGGGAAGGAGACCGAGCAGCAGAAGCCCCCGGCCACACGAAAATGCAGCCGGCAGTGTCTTCTGTGTGCGCACGAAGTCCATGCGGCGCATCATGTTGCAACGCCTGGTCGATGTCAACTTTCGAAATATCAGTTACTTGTGATATTAAAAGCTCCGCGCTCCGGATTATCGAGAGACGATCTCCTGGCCCTGCGGCGAGATTCTGCCGAGGTCAGAAATTACTTTAATGATATTCTGTAATCTGCTGAAAAAACTAAGGTTTATAGGTGAATCGTGAATCGCCGATGGCCACAGCCATGCATTTCGCCGGGCGCAATCAGACGTTTCTTGCGGCGCTCAGCGCACGGGCTCATGCGCCGGATCGAGGTTGCGCTCGAAGCCCGGGCTACCAGTTCGTCCGAGCGGAGTCGGTGTGACATACGAGCGGGCAAGGTCGCATCCGCGTCGCGAGTCCCAATGCGAAACGTCTCTGCCGATACGGATTATCTGTCCGGAACGGCTGGAAATGCGACCTCGGACTCTCTTTTGCGGGCTGAATGTTATGTTGCTGACGGGCTGGCGATATGCGAAGCATGTGTTATTCTTGGTTTTGAACGGATCTGGACCTATCAATAAATAATGGGATAACAGGCGGGGAAACCGGTGCAACGAAGTACCGGGCGGCCTAACACTAGAGAGAGAAATCAGGGTCCTAATATTCATCGCCGCGGCGAAGGTGGAGAGGGTCGCGTGCGCATGCAGGAGCACTTTCAGTGCCTAATGCAATTCACTTGTGCATGCATGCGACGTATACGTTGTTTTCCTCTCCGGAATTATCAACAAAAACTCGATCTTTTGAAGGAGCGTCCATGAAACGGTGCATAAGCAGCAGTCGGCGCGGGACAGTCGCGATCTTTGCGGCAATGGTTCTCACGGCATCCGGCAGCGTCTTCGCCCAGTCTGTCGATCAGGTCTTGCAGGCCGAGCAACGACGGTTAACTCTGGCTCAGCAGTCACAGGAGCGTATCAATAAGATTGTTGAGCGCACCCGTTCGCTGGAAGACCAGTACCGGGCAATCAACAAGGAAATCGATGGCTTACGCGTCTACAACCGCCTTATGGTGGCGCAGACTGATGGTCAGGGCGCGGTACTTGAAGACATCGCGTTGTCCATGGAACAGGTTGACGTGATCAACCGGCAGATCTTTCCGCTCATGGAGCGCATGATCGACGGCCTGGAGCAGTCCGTGAAAATGGATGTGCCGTTCCTGATGGATGAGCGCACCATGCGCATCGACAAGCTCAAAGCGATGATGGAGCGTCCCGACGTCAGTGTCGCGGAGAAATTCCGCAAGGTGATGGAGGCGTTCCAGATCGAAAACGATTACGGCTCCTCGTCGGAAACGTACAAGCAAACTCTGACACTCGAGGATGGCGCGTCGCGTGACTATAACATTCTGCGCATCGGCCGCATCGGCCTGTATTTTCAGTCTGACGACACGCACATCACAGGTCGTTGGGATCACGAGTCTCGCGGTTGGGTCATAGATGACTCGGCGCGTAATGAAATTCGCAAGGGGCTGCGCATGGCCAAGCAGCTGATCGCACCGGAACTCATCATCGTTCCTGTGCAGGCAGCCAAACCGCTGAACGCGCCGGAATCCGCAGCATCGACGGAGGGCTCATAAATGAAACGCATAATCATCATAGTAGCCGCCGGAATTCTGAGCATCGGATTCAGCACGGCCAATGCGCAAGAGGACGCGTCAAGCATGGGACAACTGCTGCGCCTGATCGAGCAGGGGCGGGCGCGCGAGTCACAGGAAGCCAAGAAACGCGAAGCGAATTTCGCGAGCCAGCGCGGCGAGCAACAGACGTTGCTGAACCGGGCAAAAGCCGAACGCAAGCGCCAGGAGAACGAGAGCGCACGTCTCGAGCAGTTGTTCGAGGAAAACCAGGCACAAATCGTCGCCGCGCGTACGGCACTCGACGAGCGCCTCGGTGCATTGAAGGAGCTGTTCGGCGTTTTGCAAACGGTATCCGGAGACACGCAGGGGCGATTCAACAACTCGTTGACGAGTATCCACTACCCTAACCGCAACGACTTCCTGGTCGAACTCGGCACCAAGATGGCGGGCGCGAATACGCTGGCATCGATCGAGGATATCGAGCGGCTGTGGTTCGAATTGCAACGGGAAATCGTCGAATCCGGCAAGATTGTCAGGTTCAATACGACGATAACGAGAGCGGATGGCGAAGAGACACAGATGGAAGTGGTCCGTGTCGGTGTGTTCAATATCGTGTTCGAAGACGGCTATCTGCTATTCTCATCGGATACCGGGCGCATCAGCGAGCTGCAGCGTCAGCCCGAGCAGGGCCGCTACACCAATTCGGCCGGCGACATGATCGATGAGTCATCGGGAACGGTCAAATTCGGCCTCGACGTGACTCGCGGCCAAATCCTGGCTCTGCTCGTCGAATCGCCAACAGTCAAAGACCGTATTAACCAAGCCGGTATCGTCGGTTATTGCATCATCGCCCTGGGCTTTATCGGGCTGATGATTGCGATCTGGCGGTTCTTTGGACTGTCAACCGACAGCCGCAAGGTTGCTGCGCAACTCAAGCGCGACACGGCCAGCACCGACAATCCGCTTGGCCGCGTTCTGGCGGCCTATGAGAGCAACAGGAATGCCGATACGGAGACGATCGAACTCAAGCTCAGCGAGGCGGCCCTCAAAGAGATGCCGGGGCTGACAAAAGGGCTGCTCTTTATCAAGGTGATTTCCGTCGTGGCGCCGCTGATGGGCCTGCTCGGAACCGTAACCGGCATGATCAAGACCTTCCAGGTCATCACACTGTACGGCGCCGGCGATCCGAAAATGATGGCGGGCGGTATCTCGCAGGCGCTCATGACGACGGTCCTTGGCCTCGTTGTGGCGATTCCGATGGTATTGCTGCACACGGTCGTCAGCGGGCAAAGCCGCAAAATCATCAATATTCTGCAGTCACAGAGTGCGGGGCTTGTCGCCCGACATTCTGAAAGTCACCACCAGTCTTGATGAGGAGCATCCATGCTTTGGCTAACTGACAGTTTTGAAGCCATCCGCGACTTCATGGAATTGGGTGGTCCGGTACTGCGGTGGATAGCGCTCACGATCTTTCTGATGTGGTCGCTCATCGTCGAGCGGCTGCTGTATTTCCGCTCCACGATGAAAACGATGTCCAGGGAAATTCATGACTCATGGGAGTCACGGCAGGAGCGTCGATCCTGGAACGCACATCAGATACGTGAGTTGATGATCTCGCAATTCAGCATCGCGACGAACAAGGGTATTGCGATGATTCAGACGTTCGTCGCCTTGTGCCCTCTGCTGGGTCTTATGGGTACCGTAACCGGCATGATCAGTGTGTTTCAGGTCATGGCCGTGTCCGGCTCCGGAAATGTCCGGGCGATGGCTGCCGGCGTATCCCAGGCCACCGTGCCGACCATGGCGGGAATGGTTGGGGCCCTGTCCGGGGTTCTGCTCGTAACATTGCTTACCCGTCGTGCGGCCCGTGAGGTTGAGTTTCTCGAGGACTCGCTTACTATGGATCACTGAGGAATAAATCATGCGCAGGCACCATTTCGATGACATCGGCGGGGAAGAGGAAGAAAATGAGATCAACCTGACGCCCATGCTGGACGTCGTGTTCATCATGCTCATCTTCTTCATCGTGACCGCATCTTTCGTCAAGGAATCGGGGCTCGATGTGAACCGCCCGGATGCACCGATTACCGAGTCAAAGCCGGAAGATGCCAACATCCTCGTCCAGATCACGGCTACCGACGATATCCTGATCGATCGGCGCATCATCGATCCGCGTGCCGTGCGAGCAAATATCGAGCGCTTGCACGCGGAGAATCCAAGTGGATCGGTCGTTATTCAACCGCACTTGAAATCGACCAATAAAATGCTCGTGACTGTAATGGACGCGTCGCGGCAGGCTGGCGTCTACAACATTTCGATAGCGGCTCGCAACTGAGCTGGGACCGGCGCGCGATCCGGCCAGTGCTCAACATAGGACAGTAGCAATGCGTAGAAAAAAAGGATTCGGCGACGACGAGGAAGACAATGAGATCAACCTGACTCCGATGCTGGACGTCGTGTTCATCATGCTCATATTCTTTATCGTAACCGCATCATTCATCAAGGAAGCCGGCATCGATGTCAACCGCCCGTATGCAATGACGGCGGATAAACAGCAAGACGCTGCGATCCTGATTGCGATCAGTGAGAATGACGAGATCTGGATTGACCGAAAAGAGATCGATCCGCGTGCTGTGCGCGCCAGTATCGAGCGCCTGCATCTCGAGAATCCCAAGGGATCGATCGTCATCCAGGCCGACAGGGATTCGACGAACGAGGCGCTCACGATCGTGATGCAAGCCGCGAAACAGGCAGGCGTCGCAAACGTTGCGATTTCGGCCATCGATGACTAGGAACAACAGCGCCGGGCAATTGTCTTATTACCTGGTGTGCGCCCGGCGCCAGACAAAGCGGCAACCACCGCTGAGGAGATTTGATCCATGATTGGCCGTTACGCATTTTCCATTGTCCTCGGTGTGGTCGTCACGCTCAGCCTGCTTTTCGTCATGCACCTGCTGATCGAATATGGCGAATCTGCGGTGACCAAGGAACGTACCCGGTACCAACTGGATTTCGTGCGCATCAAGCGCAATGAGAATCTCAATACCGAAGACTTCAAGCCCGAAAAACCGCCAAAACCGCCTGAGACGCCGCCTGAGACGCCGCCTCAGGACCTGGACAACATTGATCCAAATGCACCGACGATCAATATCCGGCCGCCGCCAATGTCAGCAGACATGAGCATCGGCGGTCCTGGTAGCATGAATATCGCCGAGGGCGACTACCTGCCAATCGTGCGTGTGGCGCCCGTGTACCCTGCGCGCGCCTTATCGCGGGGTCTTGAGGGCTACGTCGATCTCTCGTTCACGGTGACGACGACTGGCACGATCCGTGATGTGATTGTCCTGTTTTCGACGAGCAGCCTGTTCGTACGGGCGGCAACGCGCGCTGTCCTGAAGTTCAAATACAAACCTCGCGTCGTAGATGGAGTGCCGGTCGACGTATCCGGCGTAAAGACTCGCATCACGTTCAAGATCGAGGATTAGAGACTGGATCGGACATCCTGACCCTGGCGGGATCAAACTGATCGAAGAGGATACATTCCGCAATGAACAGCAATAGATCATTATTACGAACTGCAGGTCTCGTTGCGCTCTGCGCCGTACTCGCATTGGGTACAGCGTCAGCAGCTCAAAAAGACGATCAGCAACAGAGAAAACAAAAGACCAAGCAGGCCCAGGCGGTCAGCAAAGAAGTCTACGACAAGATTACGAAGGCCGGAGAACTGGTAGAGGAGAAAGAGTACCAGGCCGCCCTTCGTATCCTGAACCGCATGTATAACCCGGACAAGCTGACGGAGTATGAGCAGGTCAATGTGCTCAATTACATGGGCTTCGTTTACTACAACATGGACGACATCCCGAAGGCGATTGGCATTTACGAGCGCATGCTGGGGATTCCCAGTCTCGAACCGCAAATGGCCAAACAGACGACCTATACGCTTGCCCAGCTCTACACGATGGAGGAGAAATATCGGTCAGCGCTGAATACCCTCGACAAATGGTTTGTCATGGAGCCGAACCCGCCATCGGCGCCTTTTATCCTGAAGGCACAAAACCTTTACCAGGTGCAACGCTACAAAGCGATGATCGATCCGATCGAGAATGCCATGCGCATTGCCAAGGAGCGAGATAAGCCCGCCAAGGAAAACTGGTACGTGTTGCTGAACTTCGCCTATTTCCAGCAAGAGGATTATCGGATGGTTCGAGACATTCAGAAAATCCTGCTCGTGAACTGGCCGAAGAAGCGTTACTGGTTTTCGCTTGCCGGAGCATACACGGAACTTGGAGAGGATCAGAACCTGATCGCATCCTACAGTGCCGCGAATACCCAGAAGATGCTCGAAAAAGAGAGTGAATTTGTCACCATGGCGCAGCTCTATTTACAGCGCGAGGTCCCGTACATGGCAGCCACGTTGCTGGAACGGGAAATGGCGTCTGGCCGGGTCACGAAGATCGCAAAGAATTATCGCCTGTTATCACAAGCCTGGATGCTGGCGCAGGAGGACGAGCGTGCGATTCCGGCCCTGCAGGAAGCTGCGCGGCTCAGCGACGACGGCGAACTCGACGTTCGCCTGGGTAACGCCTACCTGAATATCGGTAAATACGACGAATGCATCACAGCGGTTCGCGTGGGTCTGAGAAAGGACGAAAAAGGCCGTCAGAAGAAAGACAGGCTCAAGAGCCCTGACCATGCGCAGATCTCGCTGGGCATGTGTCTCTACAACAAGCAGGAGTACAAGGCATCGATCCGTGCGTTTCGAGCCGCGGCCAAGACCAAACGCTCGCGCCGTGTTGCCAATCAGTGGATCCGGGTAATCGATGCCGACGTCGAGCGGAATCAAGCGATACGCGATGCTCAGGCAGCGGCACGCAAGAAACGCAGGGAGGTCGACGAGCGACGCGCGCAAAGCAATCGCGTCTGATTCGACAACCGCTGCTTATTTTCCGAACCGAAGCTCATGGGGGCGTTGACCGAATCCGGTCAACGCCCCTAAACTACGCGCCCGCAAAAACCGTTTTTTCTAGATATGCCAAAGATCAGCTACATCACGCCCGACGGGACTCAACACGATGTTGACGTCGAGACCGGTTACTCGGTCATGGAAGGTGCAATCAATAATGATATTCAGGGCATCGTTGCCGAATGTGGCGGCGCCTGCGCGTGCGCGACGTGCCACAGCTACATAGACGAAGCCTGGCTGGACAAGCTGCCGAAGATGGATGACATGGAGGACAGCATGCTCGACGCCGCATTCGAGAGAAAATCCAACAGCCGCCTGACCTGTCAGCTCGAAGTCACCGACGAATTCGACGGGCTGATCGTCCACGTCGCGGACAACGACTACTAGGTCGTTGAAAGCCCCATGCGGCGCGATACGGCGTTAATCATCGCCTCAAAATGCTCGTGTACTTGCGTGTACACTGCGCGTTCTCGGCGATGCTTGCCTTGTCTCGCACACGCCTGAGACTTTCAATGGCCCGTGCGGCGCAGGACCGGTCATTGGAAACAACCCGACGATGATGGTCAGCGCAGCCCGGTCTCCAGCCGGCCGATGACCAGCCGCTGAATCTCGCTCGTGCCTTCGTAAATCTCGGTGATTTTCGCATCACGAAAATACCGTTCCAGCGGCAATTCCTTGCTGTACCCCATGCCACCATGAATTTGCACGGCCTGATGTGTCACGAACATGGCCGTTTCCGACGCAAACAACTTGGCCATGCTCGCGTTGAGCGTATTCTTCACGCCGCTGCTCTCGCTGCGAGCCTTTGCCCAGGCAGCTTGCAGAACGAGCAGGCGGGAGGCCTCGATGCGCGTCTTCATGTCGGCAATTTTGTTCTGAATTGACTGAAAACTGCCGATCGACTCGCCGAACGCCTTGCGCTCGCGTGAGTACTCCACAGACGCCTCGTAAGCAGCTTGCGCAATACCAAGCGCCTGCGCTGCGATACCAATGCGCCCGGAATCCAGCACGGTCAAGGCGATGCGGAATCCCTGACCTTCTTCACCGATGCGATGCGCGACCGGGCAACGATAATCGCTCAGCTCTATTTCGCAGGTCGCCGATGCACGAATTCCGAGTTTCGGCTCGATCTTACCGCGATGAAATCCTGGCTCATCGGCGTCGACGATAAAGGCACTGATACCCGAAGATTCGCCATCCGCTTGAATAGTTTGCGCGAACAGGATGACGTATTTTGCGACCGGACCAGACGTAACCCAGGACTTCCTGGCATTGATCGTGTAATGGGAGCCATCGCCCGATAATTCGGCACGCGAGCGCATGGCGCGCGCATCCGAGCCACAGTGAGGTTCGGTCATTGCGTAGGCACCGTTCACAGCCCCGGACGCCACAGGGGTCAGAAACGCCTGCTTCTGTTCTTCTGTACCGAATTCGAGCAGCGATGAGCCGTACAATGAGTTATTGACCGACACAATTGTCCCGTGCGCGGCGTCAGCCGCGGAAATTTCGGTCATCACGAGCGCATAGCTGATTGGATCCAGGCCGGCACCGCCGTACTCTTCGGGTACCTCAACGCCCATGAATCCCAATTCGCCCGCCTTGCGTATTGTTTCCACGGGAAACTCGCCGCGCAAATCAAACTCGGCAGCAACCGGCGCTATTTCCTTTTGCGCGAACTCGCGAGCCGCGTTCTGAATTATCTGTTGATCTTCTGTGAGTGCAAATTGCATAGAACCTCCTGATGCGGCACCAAATTATACTCGCGAACCGCAGTACCCACATACCGGCAACACGCTGCGGGACAGGGCACCAGCCTCGCAGACATGACGCGAGCATCCAATGCGCTTAAGATTCGGTTTCTACTTGTCATCACGCCACGCATGACGTGCGAGCGATGATTCTCTTGCAGCAAGGAGCCATTAAATGTCGATACAAGCTGGCGAAAAAATGCCATCCGGAACTTTCGGTGTGATGACCGAATCGGGTCCAGGCGCCATGTCCACAGACGACTTGTTCGCGGACAAGAAGGTCGTGATTTTTTCCGTGCCGGGAGCATTTACGCCGACCTGCTCCATGAATCACTTGCCTGGCTTTATCGATCACGCTGAGAAAATCATCGCCAAAGGGGTGAATACGATTGCGTGTATGGCCGTGAACGATGTGTTCGTCATGGATGCATGGGGTCGGGACCGCGGCGTTGGCGAGCATGTAACGATGTTGGCGGACGGCAACGGCGAATACGCGAAGGCGCTTGGTCTGGATTTCGATGCCTCTGCGTTCGGCATGGGCACACGCGCGCAACGATTTGCATTAATTGTTGACAACGGAATTGTATTGCACGTTGCCGTCGAAAAAGCAGGCCAGTTCGAAGTCAGCAGCGCCGAATCGATACTCGAAAATCTCTGAGCAGCCGCGGCTCTGAACCGGTCGATGTCACCGTGGCGGAGTATCAGCCGAGGGCGGCCGTCAACTCCGGGATAATTTGAAACAGGTCACCCACGAGTCCAAAGTCAGCGACTTCAAAAATAGGAGCCTCGCCGTCCTTGTTGATCGCGACGATCGTCCCGGCGTCCTTGATTCCCGTAAGATGTTGAATTGCACCGGAAATTCCGATTGCGATGTACAGGTCAGGGGCGATGATCTTGCCGGTCTGTCCAACCTGCATTTCGTTGGGCACATAACCTGCGTCAACCGCCGCCCTGGACGCACCGACGCCGGCGCCCATCTTGTCGGCGAGTTCATAGATCAGATCGAAGTTTTCCGAGCTGCCGAGGGCGCGGCCACCGGAAACGACCGTTGCGGCTGTCTGCAAGTCTGGCCGGTCCGATTTGCCTGCTTGCAGCGCGATAAAACGCGTGCCCGTCGGCAGTTCGACAGACACTTCGGCAGTCTCAATTGACGCCGAATTGTTCGCTGACACGGTCTTGTAAGAGGCAATCCGCACCGTCGCCACGACGGGATGATCCGACGGCGCCTCGACTGTGACGACGGCATTGCCTGCGTAAATCGGTCGCTTGAACGTATGGCTGCCAGCGACGCACATGATATCGCTGATTTGATTGACACCGATCAGCGCGGCGACGCGCGGCATCAGGTCTTTGCCGAATGTCGTCGAAGGACCGAAAATATGAGTATAGGCACTCGCAAGCGAGGCAACCTGCGGTGCGATGATGGCTGCCAGCGCATCTTTGTTTGCGGGATTTTCAATAGTCAGCACACGACTGATTGATTCCAGTCGTGCCGCTTCTGCAGCAATCGACGCAGCCGACACCGCGAATACAGCAACATCGATATCCGCAGCGTCGATTTCGGCCGCGCAAGCAACGGTCTTGGCGACGCTTGGATTCAAGGTCGCACCGTCGTGCTCGGCAATCACGAGAATTTTTGCCATTACAGTAGCCCTTTGTCCTTTAGTGCCGAGACCAGCGCGCGCACATCGTTCACGATGATGCCCTTCTGGCGCATCGCAGGCGGTTCGAACGACAGCTCGGCAATGGTTGGCGCCGATCCGATACCGAGTTCGTCGATGGGTATCACATCCAGCGGTTTTTTCCTGGCTTTCATAATATCGGGCAATTTCACGTAGCGCGGCTCATTCAGGCGCAAGTCTGTCGTCACAACGGCCGGCAGATCGATCTCGATCGTTTCGAGTCCAACGTCGACTTCTCTCGTCACTCGTGCCGTATCGCCGTCAAGTTCGAGCTTGGACGCAAACGTTGCCTGCGGCCGTCCCCACAGAGCAGCGAGCATCTGCCCGGTCTGGTTGTTGTCGTCGTCGATGGCTTGCTTGCCGAGTATGACGAGGTCCGGGCTCTCCCGATTGACGATTTCGAGAAACACGCGAGCTCGACTCAGTGGATCCAGGTTGCCGTCGCTGATTATCAGGATCGCGCGGTCGGCGCCCATTGCAAGTCCGGTGCGTAGTTGCTGCTTTGCTTCACTTGCTCCGATAGAGATGACAATCACTTCAGCGGCTTCGCCGCGATCCTTGATACGCAGGGCCTCTTCGAGTGCAATTTCATCGAACGGATTAATGCTCATCTTCAGGCCATCGGTTTCAACGCCGCTGCCGTCGCTATTGACGCGAATCCGCACGTTGTAATCCACGACGCGCTTCAGGCCGACCAGAATCTTCTCCACGTAACGATCTCCCTGGGCTACTGTGGCAAGCAAACGGGCGCAGCCCGCAGGCCCCGTATTGTCTACGACGTCTCTGCGGTGTACAAGAGCGACTGGTAATCCGCGATACGACCCATTCGATGGCTGCTTTCGAGACATTGGCAGACACTTCCGAGCTGCTTGCGCACCTGAAAGATGAAAGGTGGCGTGTTGTCGATTGTCGATTCGATCTCATGCATCCGCAGAAAGGCAGGGAGGCGTATTTGGAAGCGCACATTCCAGGCTCCGTCTTTGCCGACCTGAACGTGGACCTTGCCGGTTCCGTGCGACCGGACAGTGGCCGCCATCCGCTCCCGGAGGTCGACGATCTTGCTGCAACCTGGGGCCGGCTCGGTATACGCAACGATACGCAGGTGATTGTCTACGATGAGAGCAGCGGGGCTATGGCCGCGCGTGCCTGGTGGCTGTTGCGCTGGCTCGGTCACGATCGCGTGGCGCTACTGGATGGCGGATTTCGAAGGTGGCAAGCACTGGCGCTGCCGTTGGAGGCCGGTGCCGTATCGGTTCCCGCGGAACGATTTGCGCCGTCCCCTTGCAATGAACGCGTCATCACTACCGAGGAACTGGAGCGGACATGCGACTCGACCACGGCCCCACGGCTGTTCGACGCGCGCGATGCCGCACGCTTCAGGGGCGACCGCGAGCCGATCGACCCGGTTGCGGGTCATATTCCCGGAGCAACGAACATGCCATTCGCAGACAGCCTCAATGAGGATGGGACCTGGAAGGCGCCGGCGGCCTTGCGGCGCATCTGGAGCCGTGCGTTGGGCGAGGATCCGGAGCTCCCCTGGGGCGTCATGTGCGGCTCCGGAGTCACCGCTTGCCACCTGGCGTTATCCGCCGTCATTGCGGGCTACGAGGAGCCCAGACTGTACGTCGGCTCATGGAGCGAGTGGATCCGCGAACCGCGTCGGGCCGTTACGACATCGGCGGGTTAAACGGTCGGAATCGGCCACCAATTTACGCGGAATCGGCGTAAACTTAATCCATGGTTCGGACGTTAATACACTGCAGGCGGTCATCTTGTCCGGTGGCTGCAGAACCTAGAATCCACTGAGCTCTCGAACATGATTATTTTTAAAAAACAGTTATTTATACTTATTATTTCAAGTGGATTATTAGCTTGTGCAACGACGGGTGAAGGCGACGACGAGGCCGGCTATGAGTACCGCTCCGGCGGTACGGATTGCATCTCGGAGGGGACTATCCGAGACTATCGGGTATTGGACGATGCCAACCTGGTCGTGACGGCCATGGGCAACCGGAAATACCATGTCGAACTCTCCCGGCGGGCGTTGGGGCTGCGCTCAACGTGGCAGATTGGCTTCGCAACGAGGACAAGCCGGATTTGTCCCGGGTTCGACGATATCGTTGTCAGCAACGGTTTCGGGCCCGACAGGATACGGATTGCGTCGATCAGGAGGCTGAACAAAGACGAACTCGAGGACTTGCTGATCCGTTACGGCAAGAAAGAACCGGAATTTGAAGTAAGCCCGGCAACCGAAGACGTTGAGGGTGCCGAGGTAGAAGAGCTGGACTGAATCGCCTGCCATATTTCAACGCGGCGTTTCGGTCACGCAATCCGCAATCTCCGTGCGGACCCGCCCGGCCAACCTTGCGGTTGGCCGGGTTTTTTTAGCGCCGCCAGGGATAGCCGCTGCGCCGTGGTTTGACGGAGTACATGCTTTGACAACTGGGCACGAACTGGCACCAACACAAGGACTATTGAACGATGGCCGGGCCACTTGACGGCATCAGGGTTCTGGACATGAGCAGGGTGCTGGCCGGTCCGTGGGCAGGTCAGTTACTCGGCGATTACGGTGCCGATGTCATCAAGCTCGAGCGTCCGGGCAGTGGTGACGAGACACGCGCCTGGGGGCCACCGTGGCTGAGCGGCGCAGGAAAGCAGGAATCGGCGTATTTCCTGTCTACGAATCGCAACAAGCGCTCAATTACCGTCGACTTTTCCAGCGACGATGGTCGTGTTCTGGCCGCGGAGCTGGCAAGCGAGGCCGATATCCTGATCGAGAACTTCAAATCAGGAACGCTGGATCGATACGGCCTGGGTGCGAAAACCCTCACAAGCCTGAATCCGACGCTTATTTATTGCTCTATTTCGGCTTTCGCGCACGACAGCTCGAGAGCCCGGGAGCCCGGCTACGATGCGATGATCCAGGCATCAGCCGGTCTCATGAGTATCACCGGCGCGCCGGACGCCGAGGGCGGCAGCCCGCAGAAAGTGGGGGTTGCGATTGCCGACATCATGGCGGGCATGTATGCCGCGACGGCGATTCTTGCCGCGCTGGCAAAACGCGAGCAGAGTGGCGAAGGGCAATTCATCGAAGTGCCGCTGTACGACAGTCAGGTCGCATGGCTCGCAAACCAGAACATGAACTACCTGATCGGTGGAACAGCACCGCAACGGCGTGGCACGGCGCATCCGAACATCGTGCCCTACCAGGTATTCCCGACACGCGACGGTCACCTGATGCTGGCGGTCGGTAACGATCGACAATTTTCGGCATGTGTCCGGTGCCTTGATGTGCCCGAACTTGCCGGGGATGTTCGCTTCGCGGGCAATGCGGATCGCCTGCAACATCGAGAGGAACTGGTCGCTTTGCTCAGTGATGCCTTTCGCGCCAGGGACAGCGCCGAATGGCTCAGGAGACTGTCCGATTGCAGTGTTCCCTGCGGTCCGATCAACGATATCGAGCAGGTCTTCAAGAGCGACTATGCCGACGAGCGCGCGCTCGTGCGGCAATTGAAGCACCCGTACGACGCCGCAATGCCGACCGTCGCAAATCCGTCCCGATTCTCGGCAACGCCCGTCAGTTACCGGCAGGCGCCGCCCCTATTGGGGCAACACACGGCCGAGATTTTGGCAGATTGGTTAGGCTATTCTGCGGACAAGGTAGCTCACTTGAAATCGGTCGGTGCAGTTTGACCCTGCTCGAATTTTACGTCTGAGCCGTGTACAGCTGGTTACCAGAAGCACTGGATGATGACGGTTCGATAGTCGTGACCGCCAGCCGGCGGCTCGCGCGTGTACTTGTTGCGGAGCATGGCAAGGCGCAATTGCAAGCGGGGCGGGCTGCATGGCGCACGCCGTCGATCCGCTTCTGGCAGGACTGGCTGTCTAACCTGCTTGCGACAACCCGAAGTCCGCAATTGCTGCCAACGTGCATCAACGCGCAGCAGAGCCGCGTCATCTGGGAGCGTTGCCTGAAAGGCGCAGTCAAAGATTCGCTGACAAATTTCGGCAGTCTCGCGAAGCAGGCACAAGACACCTGGGCACGCCTGCGCGAGTGGAATGTGCCGATCGAAGAGTGCGCTGCCGCCGCACAAGGTCTGGATCAACGCATCTTCGCGCAAGCTGCGAAAATATACCTGGAAACGCTGGTCAACGAAGACTGGATCGACGAGTCGATGCTCGCCGGGCTGGTCCGCGAACAAGCCGGCGACGGGCTATTGGAGCTTCCGTCGCGAGTTACGATTGCCGGTTTCGACAGAGTTGCACCACAAACACAGTCGCTGCTGGATGCGCTCAGCCAGAACGGGTGCCAGGTCGAGGCGGCCGGCGAGGGTAAGCCGGGGTCGACCGATCTGCTGGCCTATGACAATGACGATGCCGAATTGCGTGCGGCCGGTGCGTGGGCGCGACGTGAATTCGAACGCGATGCCGGGCAACGCGTCGGAATCGTCGTTACTAACCTGGAACGAAACGCCATTCGCTGCACGCTTCTTTTGCGCGAGGGACTGGTACCGGGGTGGCAATATGCCGGCGTCAGTTACGCTGCGGCTGTCAACGTATCCTATGGGCGAAAGCTCGCCGACTATCCCGCCGTGGCTATTGCGCTACTGGTGTTGCAATGGCTCAGCCGAGGCCTTTCCAGCATCGAGATAAGTTTGTTGTTGCGGACGCCATTACTTGGCGGCGATCAGCTCGCCGGTCGGAGTCGGCTGGAACTGGCCTTGCGGCAATGGCCCGATCGACCCTGGACCTTGTCCTTGCTGTCGCGGGCGCTGCGAGGGCGTGACGATACCGATGATGCACTCGACTGGGTTGCGCGTATCGAGCAACTCGCGCAGCAGCAACGGGAATTTCCAGGTAGTGCAGTGCCGGCCGCCTGGGCCGAACTGATCGATAAGTCACTGAAGATTTTGAACTGGCCGGGCAACGGCTCCCTCAATAGCGCGGATTTTCAGGTCATCAATCGTTGGCGCGAATTGATGAACGAATTCGCGCGACTCGAACTCGTCAGCGCGCGCATGACGCTGACCGAAGCGGCAGGCCGGCTGACGACGATGGCGCACGAAACCATGTTTCAGCCCGAAGCCGAAGGTGCAATTCTGCAGGTGCTTGGCCCGCTCGAAGCGGCCGGCATGTACTTCGACAAGCTCTGGATTACCGGACTTTCAGCAACGAACTGGCCGCCAGCCGGGCGGCCGCTGGCGCTCGTTTCGCGGCGACTCCAACAACGTTACGGGATGCCGGATGCAGAACCTTCGGACACCACGGCGTACGCGCAACGCGTCCTGTCCCGCCTGCTGCGCAGCACTGCCGATTGCATCTGCAGTTACTCGGTGACCGACGGTGACGCAGAACAAACAGCCACCGGATTACTCGCCGAAATCGATGCGGAGGTACGCTCGGATGATCCCGGATGGCACGCAGCGCAACTTTTGATAAGCGGGAATACCGTCCCGGCCGACAGCGATGCCGTGCCGCCTGTCGACGACGACGAGACAATATCCGGCGGCGCCGCAACGATTCAACGACAGATTGTCGATCCCCTTGCAGCGTTTGCCTACGGGCGTCTGGGCGTCGGCTGGTTGCAGCCGATTACGAGCGGCCTGTCACCCAGTCTGCGCGGCCGCCTGATCCATGATGCGCTATGCCACCTGTACTCGGATTTGCCCTCACAGGCCACGATCGCCGGCTGGACTTCGGCTGCGCTCGAAGAAAAAATCCTCGCGGCAATCGAGGCAGCGTTCGCGCGACGCGAGCGCTATGCCGATGGTGTCCTCGGCCAGCTGTTCGCGCTGGAGCGCCGGAGAGTTGCCGGACTGCTGCGACGACTCGTTGCCGTCGATCTCGAGCGGGAGCCTTTTCAAATTGCCTGCGTTGAAGAGGCGCTGGAATTTTCGTTAAGCGGTATTGACCTTCGGCTGCGATGCGACCGTATCGATCGATTCGAAGATGGTGCGGTCTTGATTCTCGACTACAAGACCGGTGCCAGTAAGAAATTTCTCGATGGCCGGGGCGAGCCGCACGATGCCCAGCTTGTCGTATACGCATGCGCAGTGCGCGATGCCGTCGCCGGGATGGGGCTTTACAACGTCGATAGTCGGTCGGTCGCAATCGATGGCGCGGAGCGGTCAATGATGTCACCACAGGACTGGGAACAGACCCTGACACGCTGGAAAACAGACGTCGCAACAGCAGCGGGCGAATTCCAGCGAGGGGACGTTCGAATCAATGCGTGGCAGAGCATCAAGGACGCACGTCCATTGAACCTGCTGTCCCGTTTCACGGAGCTTCGTCGTGACCGTTGATGCCGACCTGCTGCGCGACGACGAACGTGCACGCAAGGAGGCACTCGACGTTTCGAGATCATTTATCGTTCAGGCGCCCGCCGGATCGGGCAAGACCGAGCTGCTGATACAACGCTATCTGAAACTTCTCGCAACCGTCGATGACCCGGAAGAAATTCTCGCCATCACGTTCACGCGCAAAGCCGCCGCGGAAATGCAGTTAAGAGTGCTCGAAGCACTGCGAACATCGGCCCGCGGCGAGCAGCCGGACGAAGCACACGAGATCGTGACAGCCGACGCCGCGCGAGACGTACTGCGAACTGATCAGAGACTTGGGTGGCAACTCGTCAAAAACCCGCGACGCATGCGAATACTGACGCTTGATTCTCTGAATGCATCGATCGCACGAATGCAGCCGATGACGGCATCCGGGGAGACGGCCGGTAATGCGATCGTTGAGGGCGCGGACATCAAGGCGCTGTACCGCAAAGCGGCTGCAGCAACGCTTGATTGGCTCGACGAAAATGACCCGATGCGCGACGCGACACAAGAGATCCTCCTGCACGTAGACAACAATGCTGCAATTTACATCGCCTACCTCGCGCGCATGCTGGAAACCCGTGACCAGTGGTTGCCGTTCGTGCGTACCGGACCCGTGAGTGCCGGGACCAGTGCCGCGCTGCGGCGCGACTTCGAGCAGGGACTCCAATTTGTCGTCGCCGATCACCTCGGGAAAACGCATGGCGCGTTTCCGCGGGAATGCGTATCCGGGATTTTCGAGCTTGCAGACTATGCGACCGGTCAACTCCAACGGTCGGGCAGGGCTGATAATCCCATCTGTCACCTGCAAGCGTGGCAGCAATTGCCCCCGCCGACGTCTGAAAACCTCGATGCCTGGATCGGACTGGCGGAGTTCTTGCTGACCAAACAATGTGCGTGGCGCAAGCAGGTCAACAGGAACCAGGGTTTTCCAACCGGTGACGAGGGTCAGAAGCGCAACATGCGCGGCTTGCTTGAGTCGCTGCGCGATCAGGCGGAACTGTGTCAGCTGTTGCACACGGTCAGGACGTTGCCTCCCGATCGCTACGGCGATGAGCAATGGTCGGTTCTGCTCGCATTGTTTCGCTTGTTGCCGATGGCGGTTGCCGAGCTTCGCAATTTGTTCAGCGCGCGCGGCGTCACGGACTACATCGATATTGCGATCAGCGCCGACAAAGCGCTTGGCTCCCCCGAAGATCCCGGCGATATCGCGTTGCTGCTCGATTACCAGGTTCGGCACATCCTTGTCGACGAAATGCAGGACACGTCGAAGGCACAATATCGGATGCTCGAAGCACTCTGCGGCGGTTGGCAAGCCGGAGACGGACGCACGTTGTTTTGTGTCGGTGACCCGATGCAGTCGATCTACCGGTTCCGCAATGCAGAGGTGTCGCAGTTCCTTCTGGCGCGGCGGGACGGCATAGGCGATGTCGAACTGAATCCGCTGCTGCTGCGGCAGAATTTCCGTTCGGGTGAGCGCCTCGTCGAGTGGTTCAACCGGGTATTTGAGGCGGCGCTGCCGCAACACGACGACCCTGTCAGCGGCGCCGTGTCTCATTCCACAGCCGTGCCGGTCGCCAGGTTCAAGGGTCAGGGCGTCTGCCGCATCTATCCGCTCTTCGGCAGCGACGAGCGGACCGAAGCGGAGACGGCGTGCCGGATTATTCAGGATACGCTGGCACAGAACCCCGGGGACAGTATGGCCGTGCTGGTGCGCAGCCGCACTCACCTGGCGGCGTTGCTGCCCCGGCTACGGGACGCAGCCGTCGCGTACCAGGCCGTGGACATTGACCGGCTCACGGATCTTCCCGAGATCATCGATATTCTGGCGCTGACACGCGCGATCGTTCATCCGGGGGACCGGGTCGCCTGGCTGGCAGTGTTGCGGTCGCCGTGGATTGGACTGAGTTGGACCGATCTTCACACACTGGCGCACAGTGACACGCGCAGCACGATTTGGGAGCTGCTCAGCGACGAAACGCGGTGTGCCAAACTGTCCGTCTATGCACAGCAAAGGCTCGCATCGGTGCGTCCGGTTTTCGAGTCGATGCTCGCTGTGCGGCGCTCCAGATCCCTGCGTGAATGTGTCGAGAAAACCTGGCTGACGCTGGGCGGGACTGCGCTGCTCGATGATCGGCACGCTATCGAAAATATCTACCGCTATCTCGATGTGCTGGATAATCTCGAGGTGGCGGGCTCGTTGCCCGACGTTGCCGAACTCGAAGCGCAGCTGGATCTCGAGCGGGTATCGAGTCATACCAATGCCCGACTGCAGATCATGACCATGCATCGCGCGAAAGGGCTGCAGTTCGACCACGTACTGCTGCACGGGCTCGGACGTGTGCCGAGGTCCAGCGAGAGATCGGTGCTGAGCTGGTTCAACGCAACCGACAAGCACGGAGAGCAACTGACAGTCATCAGCCCGGTCGGCCCGCGCGCCGATATCGAAAACGACCGCATCCATCGATTCATAGAATTGACGGAGGCCGGTAAGGATCGGCATGAGCAGGGCAGGCTGTTGTACGTCGCTTGCACCCGCGCGCGGAAATCGCTGCATGTGCTCGGCCATGCAGGTCTGTCGAGGGACCGTCAGAGTTTTCGCCCGGCCGATGCACGCAGCTTGCTCGGCTTGTTGTGGGCGTCCGTCGCATCCGAATTTGAGCAGGCGTTCGACCCCGACAAGCTGCCAGCGATCTCAGGCGGCGACCAGGCATGGCTCACGCCGGAACTTCGACGCGTCGACACGAACTGGTCGTTGCCGGAAATCGCACCGCTTCCCGGCGCGGGATCGCAATCGGCATCGCCGCAGACGGACCAGGCCGTGGATTTCTACTGGGTTGGCAGCACTGCCCGAATCGCGGGCACGATCGTGCACCGATGGCTGCAGATGGCCGCTGATGGACGGATCCGGCTCGAAACAGACAGCCTGGATGCATTGCGCCCGGTCAGTGACCGCTGGCTACGCGAAATGGGGCTGTGCGGCGACAATGCCTCCGCTGCGCGCGAGCGAGCAGAGAGGGCCCTGCAGAACGTTCTGCTCGACGAGAAAGGCCAATGGCTGCTGCACGGGCCGGGACATGCTGAATTTGCATTGAGCGGGCTCGTGGGCGGCAAGATCGAGTCCGGAATTATCGATCGTGTTCGCATTGACGACGACGGCACGCACTGGATTGTCGACTACAAGACCAGCACCCACGAGGGAGGCGATCTTGCGGGCTTCCTGCAGGCGGAATCCGATCGCTACAAACCGCAACTCACGCGCTACGCCAACCTGTATCGCAACTACTCCGGTGCCTGCGTGCGCTGCGCCTTGTATTTTCCGTTATTGCAAAAATTCGTCGAGGTAGAGGTTTGACGGATATCTATAACCGGCCTTCGAGTCGCAGTTCGTATTGCCCGCGCGCGTCGACCGAACCCAGCAATCGCATCTGCTGACGTATGCTGTCCGGCGTTTCCGGTTTCGCGCCGAGGCGCCCGAGAAAACGGTAGTTACGATCTGCGGCGATGCGCAGAATGCCCGCAAGATCCACGACGCCGTCAGTGTCTTCGATGCTCGCGACGACCTCGTCTTGCTGGGTTGAAAATTCGGCTCGATAGCCACCGATCGAAGACTGATGAACGGCGGGTATGACCAGATCGATGACTTCCACAAATCCGTCTGCCGCGACCGGCAACCCGCCGACAAGTTGCAGGCGCTCGAATCGCACTATCACATTACCGGCAAGCCCGGGAAGAGAGACCGTTTTTTCCAGAAAGCGCAGCGGCAGCGATGCCGTCAGATCGGTCATCGTTACCGTGCCGCCGAGGCTGACTGCAACGCCGGTACTGATAAAGCCGGGTCCCGCGCTGCCCTCAATCGCATAAGCCAGTTGTCCCCGCGCGGCGTAAAGAAGCTTCATGCGCCAGACCGGGCTCCCCAGGTAAATACCATATGCAGACATTTCGCGCGCGGTTCCCTCCCAGATGGAGCCTTCAAGTCCACTGATCTGCACGCTTGATGGCGCGAACCATCGATACGCCACACGCGCCGGGAACGAGATCAGGAGAAAGACAAGAAAACTCAGCAGCCCGGCACCCAGCAAGGTGCGCGAAGGATGTTTCAAAATGAGCGCTCGAGTGTCAACGTTGCGTTGACGCGCCCGGGCCCGCTTCGCGCTGCCGCCGACAGGCTGCCGGCCTGCACTTCCATCGCGTATTGCATGCTCAAATCGCCGAGCCAGAGAATCAACTCGTCAAACGCAACGCCCTCGAACTCCACACGGATACCGGTACTCGTTGTCGGCTGACTGCGTTTCAACGCGCCGGCCATGCCACGGGCGCGCAACGTGCGATCGATGATAACGACCGGTGTCTGGCCTGAATCGGCACGTCGGGCCAGTGGCGCCGTCGTACCCGTTTGCACCAGGCTCTTCAACGGACGCAACTGCGCCAGTGAGCGCTCCCAGGTCGATACACTGGCTACAAGCGTATCGTGGCTCTTGGTCAGCGGCACCCAGATCAGCCCCCAAAGCAAGGCAATCGCAACGATTGTCGCGCCGAGAACGACGATTAACCGTTCGCGGGGAGCCAGGGTGTCGAACCATGCTCTCATGAACCGTCCTCGACAATCTGTATGCGGCTGTTCACTTTGTCACCAACCTGATCCGTCGACTGAATGGATGCCTTGAATCGACTGGACGCACTGACACTGCGCTGAATGCTGTCCAGCGTCGCGACATTGGGGGCCGACAGGCGCACGTCAACGACACCGGCGCGGTAGCTGATCGCCTCGATGTCTGCCGAAGGGTTTTGTTGCAATGCCTGGGCCAGCTGCTGCAACGACGGCAGGAAGACCTGGAATGCAACGTCTGAGCCGCCGAGACTGCGCCGCACCGAGTTGACCATGCCCAACGGGTCCGTGATATCGCGCGTGTCATCAGGCCGGATCTGACGATATTCGGTGATGAATTGCTCCTTGAGCGCGGACTCTTCGAGTGCGAGCCGGTAATTATCGACCGATTTTCCAGCGATCCCGAGCAGAACCAGCCCAAGCAGCAAGGCGGCGGCGTAGCGCCATGGCCGAAACAGTTCGCCGATGGCGGTCTGCGCGCCGAATTCGCCTTGCAGGAGATTGATGCCGACGCCGCTTGCGACGGTGACGGCCAGGCGCGGCAAGATACCGTCCGGTAACAAGTTGATATCCACGCTGTCGAGTTCGTGGCGAAGTGCGTTCCAGTCATGCTCGAATTGCTGCTCGTCGGCGGGCTCGCAATAAACCAGCAAATGCCTCGATGCACCGGAATCATTGTCCCCGGCCGAGTCCGCCAGTACACCCGCGGCCGCCAGCGCGTCGCTCGGCCTGACCCCTTGCATGATGAACTCGACATTGTCGCCATCGTTGAACATCACCTGACCTTCGGCGACCAACAGGCTCAGCGTGTTGGGTATCAGTGCCAGACCATTGTTCTCGGGAATTATCTTTGCGGCCTGTATGCCGGCATCTTCAAGAACGGCGAGCCACTCGGCCATCTTGCTGCGTGCAACCACGGCCACCGGCAACTCTCCGTTGTCACGGCGTGCCCCGGCGGCGAAGTGCAGGTTCTCGACATCGTCGGCAACCTGATCTTCGAGAGCATAGGGCAGGGCGGCTTCCAGGCGCGCGCCGCGTGCCGGAAGATTGACGCTCAGTGTGGCTACTTCCGTGGCGGGCACGAGTACGATCACGGTCCGGTCTCCGACGTGCCTGGCGGCATCCGCCAGGGCTCCTTCGGCAGGCGGGCCACGGCGCGTACCATCGCCGTCAACAGCGATCCAGCTCGACTGTGAGCTGTCGTCGGAGTGCAGTCGAATAACGAGAAACCCGGCCATTTTCAGATCGTTCCAAAGCTGCGCAAGATCGGGATAACGTTGCCCCGGGGTCCGCGGTGAAAGGTGCTGAAATAAGTGATGCGAACGGTAGCAACCCGAACGACCACCTTCAATCGAAAATAGTCCGTTGTCTCCTCGAGCTGGTTCAGTACTGCGGGCGTGACCAGTGGCGAGAATGCGGTGGCGATATCGGGGAAACCGCCATCCGCGCGCTCGGCGAGCAGGCGCTCGACATCCGCCACCGTCATATTCCGATCCAGCGACTGCAGTACCGGCGCGGTGGCCGTGTTGACATTGATCGCCGTGCGGCCGGGCAGGGCGACAATATGCGGCAGCAATGTGTCGAAGGTGGCTTTGTCCATGCCCTCGAGGGCGGCCAGTTCCGTAACGTTTGTCAGCGTCTGATTAGCGGTACGGTAGGGCGGAATCATGCCGGTGTAGATCGGGTCTTCGGCGCCGTCCGGAAATTCCGCATCGCGGTCGGCGTCGAGCCAGTCCGCCGCAATGCCCGCGAATCGGGGATCGAGACCCAGGGCATGCAGGAGCAGCCGAAACTGCTCGAGGGACTCAACATCGACGTCACCGTTTCCGTCGATCAGGTTGTTAACGTTGAAACGGCCCTGCAAGTCCTCGACCGTGCCGAAGACTTCGCCCTGAATCGTATCGCTGACGAGTGGCAGCACCGGAAATTCAGTTGCCCATATCTCGCCCAGGTGGTCGGTAACGCTGTCGTCGAGATCCTGCCGCAGAATGCCCTGCACCCAGGACTCGGCGCCCATCGCCGCCTGCAGCCCCTCGTCGTAGAACAGCATCGCCATCGTGCGGCGCACGTCCAACTGGTTGTCCCACGTCAGATTCAGTGCAAGCGTCCCGAGCAGCGCAAAAATCAGCATTGCGGTAATCAATGCGACACCGCGTTGCCTGGCAATGGCAATCATGGCGCGACCTCCAGAACGCGGCGAATCTGGCCCTCGTCCTGCAGTGTCAATACGATCTCTACCGCCCGTGGCCGCAGCCGGTACGAGGCGGGTCCCTGCACGGTCAGGGGCGGCCATTGCGTAATCCATTCACCGTTGTCCTGCAGATAGCGAAACAACAGGCTTTCCACGTCATCGAGTAGAACCGTCTCGATCGCTTTGTTCGCGTAGGTGCGGTCCAGAACCGTCCAGTGATAGCGAATGAGTTCGCCGTCTTGCAGCCGGTACGCGCTGCGTTGCAATGTCCCCCTGGGCAATCCGGCAGGATTGCTCCAACCGCCGTGCGTCAACTCCAGTGCGAAGATCGAGCCAAGGTCTGTCCACACCGCAGGCAGAAAGCCTTCACCCAGTTCATCCCGTACCGGACGCGGCGCAGCTTGCATCAGGTCACCGCCGAGGTAACGCATCGTGCGCTGAATGGCCTGCAGCCGATCCATTCGATCGGATAAGAACTCAACGCTCAACAATGTTTGGCTGATCGTCATGACCGACAGGGTCGTCAATACGCCGAAGATCGCGACGGCGACGAGAACCTCGATCAATGTGAAGCCCTTGCTCCGCCGCCGATTCATTGTGTTGCTCCTTCCGGCGACTGCCCGAAATTCCATTGCCCGGAATTCCACACCTGGTTGCTTCGCCCGGGAGCAATCGGCTCACCGATAAAGCCGGTCACTGACCGCACCACATCCTCGCTGCCCGCATGCGATACGGAAACGTCGACGCGAAAGAGATTCTCGATACCGGTTTCGGAGATGACGGCGCGCCAGTCCCAATGCCGGTTGGCATATTCGACTTCACCGCTGGTTGCGCTGACTTCGGGTATGACGTTGGTAAGGCGCAACTCGGCAATTTTGTTTTGCGCGATCCAGACGGCATAGCTGCGGTCGCGAAGGGTATTGACGGTATCAATACTTTGGGTGATCGCCACCATGATGAAGCTCAGCGACAACGCGATGATGGCTAGCGCGACCATGACCTCGACCAGCAGGAATCCCCGACAGCGCAGGCACCCAGGCATTGTCAGTCTTCGTCCGCCACAAGATCGATCTTGCCGAGCAGGTTGCTCCGCAATACGACCATTTGATCGTCCAGTAGCCGCGTGAAACGCAATTCGAACGGCGTCCGGTCTCCGCTGGAAAAAATCAGTATGTGCGGCGCGTAGTGATCGATGCCCCGGAAGCCGGCGGCATTGTCGTTCTCTCGCATTTCCGCCGGCTCGATATCGAGCAAGATTTGCCGGTCTTCAATAAACAGTTCAAGGGCCATTTGCTCCGGCAAATGCCTGAGTCGCAGGTGATCATCGCCGGGTATTTCGCTCCATCGATTACCGATCGGGTCGTATTCGACAAAGCGGTATGAGTCCGACATCAATTCGAGGCCGAATTCCCGTCCCTGCAACATTGCGTCGTCCTGCGCAACTTCGACCAGCGACATGAAACGCCGGGCCTCGCGCCGCATGTCCTTGCTGTCGTCCGAAAATGACAGCGACAAGACCGCAGCTGTCATGACAATCGCGATGATGCCGACGACGACGAGGATTTCGATCAGCGTAAATCCGCTTGCGCGTCCGAATTTCCTCATTGTCACGGCGTAGGCCAGCACGATATCGCTGATTATTCGATATTCCAGTTGCCTATGTCGGCATCGATTCCCTCGCCCCCGGGACGGCCGTCGCGTCCGAGCGTGTAGACATCGATCACGCCGTTATTGCCCGGGTTCAGATAGAGATAAGGGTTGCCCCACGGATCGTCGCGCGCCCGGTCGAGGTAGCCACCGGGCTTCCAGTTTCTGATCGTCGGATCATTGGGCCTGGTCACCAGCACTTCGAGACCCTGCTCGGTCGTCGGATACACGAAATTGTCCATCCTGTACAGTTTTAACGCACTTTCGACAATGGCGATATCGGCGCCGGCCTTGGTGATCTGCGCATCGTCGATGCGGCCGATGACGTTCGGCGCCACGATCGCGGCCAGGATGCCGATAATAATGACGACGACCATGATCTCGATCAGGGTGAAGCCACGCTGATGCAAATGCCGCTGCCTTTGTATTTCACGCACGGTACAACTCCAGAACAGGTGGATGATATCGGCGACATGCCGAAATTGACTCATCGACACTGTAAACGTCAGTATATCAAACATGGGGTTACCCGAAGGCGGCAAATTTCGCCGCCAACACAAACTGCCTGTCGCCTGGCGACTGCCGATGATTCTCGTCGGCATTGCAGCTGTGCTCGCAATCAGCGGCGAACCGGGCCGGGAATGGCTGCGATACGATCGCGCCGCCATCACCGACGGCGAATACTGGCGCATGCTCAGCGGTCACTTCGTGCATCTCGGCGCCTCTCATATCCTGCTCAATGTGGCCGGACTGCTGTTGATCTGGTATCTCGTCGGCACGGCTTTTTCGCTGGCTCACTGGTTGTTGATCGTGGCCGGGACCCTCGTGGGTATGGACCTCGGCTTCTGGTTTCTCTCGCCGGAGCTCACCTGGTATGTCGGACTGTCGGGCTTGTTACATGGTCTTCTGGCGGCTGGCATCCTGGGCACGCTGGGCAGCCAAACGAAAGAAGCGTCCGTGCTGGGCGTGCTGCTGGTCGGCAAACTCGTTTACGAACAGTTCGCGGGGCCGTTGCCCGGCTCGGAGGGCTCAACAGGCGGCTTGGTCATCGTCGATGCGCATCTGTACGGCGCAATAGCGGCCGCGGTCCTGGCGTCCGGCTTGCTGATCAGAGCACGAACTTCGGCGCCGCCATAATGCGCCGCCGCTGGTCATTCCGCATTTGGAGAGTAATTTGACGATCGCAATGGTTTTTCCCGGGCAGGGATCCCAGTCCCAGGGCATGCAGGCCGACATGGCCGATGAGTACGGTGAGGTTCGCGAGACCTATGCCGAGGCAAGCGACATGCTTGGCTACGATTTGTGGCGCCTGGTCCAGGATGGACCGGCCGAAAAACTCGGTGAGACAGTCGTAACGCAACCGGCCATGTTGACCGCAGGAGTCGCCGCATGGCGTGTCTGGCAAGCGGCCGGTGGCGGCGTGCCGGTGCAAATGGCAGGGCACAGCCTCGGTGAATACACGGCGCTGGTTTGCTCGGGCGCTGTCAGTTTTGCGGATGCACTGGCAGTCGTGCGGCGGCGATCGGAGCTCATGCAGGCAGCAGTACCGGTCGGCATCGGCGCGATGGCTGCCATCCTCGGACTCGGCGATGAGGTCGTAGTCAAGGTGTGTGACGACGCCGCGGGCGAAGAAGTCGCCGAGGCCGTGAATTTCAATGCGCCGGGGCAGGTCGTCATCGCCGGGCACAAGGCGGCGGTCGAGCGGGCACTCGAACTGGCGAAGGAATCCGGTGCGCGCCGCACGCTCATGCTGCCCGTCAGTGTTCCGGCGCACTCTGCACTCATGCGAGATGCAGGCATTGCGCTATCGGAGGCACTTGCCGCAGCCGACTTTTCTGCGCCTGGAGTCCCGGTTGTCAGTGCTTCAGATGCGACCCCGTACAATGATGCCGATGACATTCGAGCACGACTGTCCCGGCAGGTTTACAGTCCGGTGCAATGGGTGCGGACCGTCGCTGCGCTAACCGACGCTGGCACAACATCCATCGTCGAATGCGGACCTGGAAGGGTATTGGCCGGCCTGGTTCGCCGCATCGACAAAAGCACGCCGGTCGGTACGATAGACAGTATTGGCAACCTGCAAAAACAGCTGCAGTCTTGACGATCACGAAACAGACAAAGGATGCGACATGAACAGCTCGCTCAATTCGGACGCGCTTGCCGGGGAAATTGCACTCGTCACAGGTGCATCCCGGGGCATTGGCGCGGCGATCGCGGCATCGCTTGCTGCGGCGGGTGCGACCGTTGTGGGGACGGCGACCAGCGAGGCTGGCGCCCGCGGTATCAGTGACACCCTGGCAGACAACGGACGCGGCATCGTCCTGGACATCGCGGACCCTGATTCCGTGCAGGCCGCGATAGCCGAAATTCTGAAAGACGAAGGCAGCCCGACCATTCTCGTCAATAATGCCGGTATCACTCGGGACAACCTGCTGCTGCGCATGAAGCCTGACGAATGGGATGACGTACTTTCAACGAATCTCAGCGGCGTATATCGTGTTTCCAAAGCCTGTCTGCGCGGCATGATGAAAGCCAGGAAGGGTCGCATCATCAACATATCGTCAGTCATCGGCGTCACGGGTAATGCGGGTCAATCAAATTACGCTGCAGCGAAGGCGGGCATCATCGGATTTTCAAAATCTCTTGCGCGAGAAATCGGTTCTCGCAACATCACGGTGAACGTCGTTGCCCCGGGTTTCATCGATACCGACATGACGCGTGTGCTGTCCGAAGATCAGCGCAATGCAATGTTGAGCCAGATACCGCTGGGCAGACTCGGCGAAGGCGATGACATTGCGAGCGCGGTGCTGTTTCTTGCGTCCCCGGCAGGGGGCTATATCACGGGCGAGACATTGCACGTCAACGGCGGCATGTTGATGGACTGAAATGTCAAAAATTCTTCACCATCGTATGTAGATTGACATAGACGATTCGCATACAATACCGTGCCACGGACAGGCGGGACCTTGAAATATCAAGGAGTTACAGCCGGATCGGTGGTGTTTTGCGGCGTTTTCATGCGCTCTCTGCATCGCGGTCAAGCGGCTTACCGCAGGGCAACTGACGCCGTCGCTGGCCTGCCGTGTTACAGATTGATGAGTCTTCTCAGGAGAAGCTACCACTATGAGCAGTATCGAAGAACAAGTTAAGACCATCGTTGCCGAACAACTTGGCGTCAAAGAAGATGAGGTAACGAACGATGCTTCATTCGTCGATGACCTGGGCGCAGATTCGCTCGACACCGTCGAGCTGGTGATGGCCCTCGAAGAGGAATTCGAAACTGAAATTCCCGACGAGGATGCTGAAAAAATCACGACCGTTCAGTTGGCGATCGACTTTGTGACAGCTCGCGTCAGCGCAGATTAATATCCGGGGCGTGACGATTCACGTCACGTCCCTGTTCTTCAGCATTCTTCCGGCAATTCAGCCAACTTCAGCGGATATACTTTGAGCAGGCGACGCGTTGTCATAACCGGCATGGGAATCATCTCACCGGTGGGCAGCAAGGTTGCTGATGCCTGGCGAAATGTGTGCGAGGGTGTCTCAGGAATAACGGTGCTCGACGAATTTGACGCAAGTACTTATCCCACCCGCATTGCGGGGACGGTGAAGGACTTCGACATCAATGCATACCTGTCGTCCAAGGAGCAACGAAAAAACGATCCGTTCATCCACTACGGCGTTGCAGCCAGCGTTGATGCAATCACTGATTCCGGTCTGCAGATCACTGAAGAGAATGGGGACCGCATCGGCGTTGCAATGGGTTCCGGCATCGGTGGCATCAAGTTCATTGCCGACAATCACACCAGGATGCTTGCGGGCGGGGCGCGAAAGGTTTCGCCGTTTTTCATCCCGGGCAGCATCATCAATATGACCTCGGGCCAGGTCAGCATACTGCAACACATCACGGGGCCGAATATCTCTGTCGTCTCAGCTTGCGCGACGTCGACACATTGCATCGGTCTCGCCGGCCGCAGCATTGCGCACGGCGATGCCGACGTAATGCTGGCCGGCGGCTCCGAGTATGCGACGACGCCGCTTGCCATGGCCGGCTTTTGTTCCGCGCGCGCGATGTCAACACGTAACGATGACCCGACGGCGGCGAGCCGGCCCTTCGATGTCGATCGGGACGGCTTCGTGCTGAGTAACGGTGCCGGCTGCGTCGTACTCGAAGAACTGCAGCACGCGAAGGCACGCGGTGCGCGTATCTATGCAGAACTGATTGGTTTCGGCATGAGTGGCGACGCCTACCACATCACTTTGCCGCCTGCGGACGGTGAAGGTGCCCGCAAATGCATGACAGCCGCAATTCGCGATGCCGGCATCGATCCGTCTGACATCGAATACCTTAACGCACACGGGACGTCGACGCCGGCTGGAGATCTCGGCGAGTCCGTGGCCATTCGCAGGACATTCGGGGCCGCCGCAGACAAACTCATCGTGAGCTCAACCAAGTCGACTACGGGCCATTTGCTCGGTGCGGCGGGCGTGCTCGAGGCCATCTTCTCGATCCTCGTCATTCAGGATCAGGTTGTGCCGCCGACGATCAACCTGGACAACCAGGATCCCGCATGTGATCTTGATTATGTGCCGAATGAGGCACGCGACGCGAAAGTGACGACGGCAATTTCCAACTCCTTCGGGTTCGGCGGCACGAACGGCAGCCTGATTTTTCGCGCATTTTACTGAGACAGCCGCCGTGGCCACGCGCGCGATACGGGCCGATCGCAATACTGCCATCAGGCCTCTCTCACAAGACTTCGACTTTCGGGCGCTGCACCGCATGTGCCCCGCCCGGTATCCCTATCTCCTTCAAAGTACCGCATCACGCACGAATCTGGGGCGTTATGACATTTTGTTCGCCTTCCCTCGCGAAGAACTTGTGCTTGACCGATCCGGGCAACTGGTCGGCCATCGCCCGGACGATGCCCGTCAATTTCTTCACGCGCTTGACGACTGGTGGCGCGAGGAACGCCGACCGCGAAACAAGTCGCAGCTACCGTTTCAAGGTGGCTGGTTCCTGTATCTCGGCTATGAACTCGCAGCGGAAATTGAACCCACGCTCGACCTCGATCCCGATGAGGGGCTGCCCGTCGCATTCGCGGTGCGCTGTCCCGCTGCAGTCGTACGCGACCGCCACAACGGTAAGAATTATTTTGTCGCGGAACGAACCGCTGAGCATCACTACGACGAGCTTGCCGCCGATATTGGGAATTGCACCGGCGATATCGGCACAGGGCCATCTTCTTCGCGACACTGCCCGGCAATCATAGAGGACCACCCGGACAGGTTCCTGGACGCGGTCGTGTGCGCCAAGGATTACATCGCTGCCGGGGACATTTACCAGGCCAATCTTTCACGCCGCTGGCGCGCGACAGTTGACCCGGGCCGGGACGCGACTGACCTGTATGTGGCGCTGTGTGATGCGAATCCGGCGCCTTTTGCGGGTCTCGTACGATGGCGGGACACAACGATAATGTCATCCTCTCCGGAGCGTCTGGTCGAAGTCCGCGATCGCGCCGTGTCGACCCGGCCCATTGCGGGAACACGGCCACGTTCAGATGACCGCGACCTTGACGACAGCCTCTCTGCCGAATTGCTTGCTCATCCGAAAGAACGCGCCGAGCACGTCATGCTGATCGACCTCGAACGCAACGATCTCGGCCGCATATGCGTGCCCGGCTCGGTTGAAGTTGATGAAATGATGGTTCTCGAAAGCTACGCGCATGTGCATCATATCGTGTCCAATATTCGGGGCCGGTTGCGCAAAGAGATCACGCCGGGCGACACGATTCGAGCGGTTTTCCCGGGCGGCACGATTACCGGTTGCCCGAAGATTCGTTGCATGCAGATCATTCGCGAGCTCGAACAACGGCCGCGTGGCGCGTACACAGGATCGTTCGGTTATTTGAATCGGGATGGCAGTCTCGATCTCAACATCCTGATCCGGACCATGGTCATGCGAGGCAATAGCGTATCGTTGTGTGCCGGTTCCGGCATTGTTGCCGACTCAGAGCCACAGGCGGAACTGGCGGAGACCCGTGCCAAAGCCAGGGGCATGATAAGAGCACTGTCGTCATGAGCGAGTGGTTTGCGAAAGGGCGATCGATCGACTCCGTCGATATTCGCGATCGCGCGGTCCAGTACGGCGATGGCCTGTTCGAGACGATCGCGATTCGTGACGGCCAGCCGCGTTTTTGGCCGCTGCACATCAAGCGCCTGCAACTCGGCTGTCACCGACTGGGAATTGCTGCTCCGGACGAGGCGGAGCTGGCCGCAGATCTCGATGCGGCGCTGCACCAGTGCGCGTTCGATACGACACACTGTGCCGCAAAAATCGTTGTTACGGCAGGCACCGGACAACGAGGCTATCGTCGCTCCGGCGGCGCAGGGCCAAGCGTCTGGATCGGCGTTTTCCGCGCGCAGAAGATTCCGGCGTCCGCGTACAAAGACGGCATCGACGTAAGACTGTGTCACTTGCGGCTGGCGAAACAGCCGCAGCTGGCCGGGCTGAAGACACTCAATCGACTTGAACAGGTCATGGCGTGCGCCGAATGGGACGACAGTAATATTTTTGAGGGTCTGATGCTCGATCCAGACGATCGCCTGATCTGCGGTACTATGAGCAACGTGTTCATCGTTACCGCCAATTCCCTGAAAACGCCCGCGATTACCCGTTGCGGTGTCGCCGGCATCATGCGCCAGCACTTGCTCGCGATCATTGCTGACGCCGGCATCGATTGCGAGGTAGCCGATATCAGTGTTGGCCAATCGTTGGCAGCTGATGAAATGTTCCTGACCAACAGTCAGTTCGGTGTGCTGCCGGTGCGCCGATGCGGGCAACACACCTGGTCACAGCACGCGGTAAGTCGGCGAATCATGGCGCTCGCCGCCCAAAACGATGTGCCGGAGTGCCGGATTTGAATCGATTGGCCCGACCTGTCGCCATTGCTGTGGGCGTGCTGGGCGTCGTAGCGGCATTGGCGACATGGCAATTCAATCGTGTTCTGCATGCGCCGCTGCCAGTGCCGGAGTCGGGCAGCAACTTCGACATTGCACCTGGCAGCTCGTTCGCGACCGTGAGTCAGGACCTTGCGGCGGCCGGAATCATGTCGCATGACAAAATTTTCCGCGCTTACGCGCGCTGGACGGGCAGGGCGGGTGCGGTGCAGGCTGGCGAGTACCACATCGAACCGGGCACATCGGCCATCGAGCTGCTTGAGCAATTCACGAGCGGTGACGTACGACTGTATTCGTTCACGATTGTCGAAGGTTGGAATCAATGGGACCTGTTGCGCGAGCTCAACGACCATGCACAGATCGATGCGACGCTGACTGACGGAGACTGGCCCGCGCTGCTGGCTGAACTCGGCGAAGAACGCACGCATGCGGAAGGACTGTTTCTGCCCGAAACATATCGTTTCCCGCGCAATACGACCGACAGGGTTTTGCTCGCCCAGGCCTATGAATTGATGCAGCGATCGCTGGCTGACGAGTGGGCCGCGCGCGCTGCGAATCTGCCGGTCAGGACTCCGTACGAGGCATTGATACTGGCGTCGATCGTGGAGAAGGAAACCGCACGTGCTGACGAACGGCCAAGAATCGCCGGCGTTTTTTTGCGCCGGCTCGAACAGCGCATGCGGCTGCAGACCGATCCGACGGTGATTTACGGTATTGGCCCGGACTTCGACGGCAACCTGACACGTCGGGATATGCGCAAGGATACCCCGTACAACACCTACACCCGGCACGGCTTGCCGCCGACACCGATCGCGTTGCCCGGCAGGGCCGCAATTCACGCGGTTTTGCATCCATCGGGCGGTAACGAGCTTTTCTTCGTCGCAACCGGGCTCGGCGATGGTAGCCACAAGTTCTCGGCGACGAAGGAAGAGCACGATGCTGCCGTTTCGGTCTACCTCAGACGATTGCGCGAAAAGCGCCGCTAGTACTCCGTCAAGGTGATATTGAGGCGAATAACATGCAATACGGACGATTCATTACGGTCGAGGGCATTGAGGGCGTCGGCAAGTCGAGCAACATCGATTTCCTTGCGGGCCTTATTGAGTCTCACGGCTACAAGGTACTCAAATCGCGTGAGCCCGGCGGCACGCCAATTGCCGAACGCATTCGGCGCTTGCTTGTCGAGCGGGGTGACGAACCAATGCCGGACATTGCGGAGCTGCTTTTGATGTTTGCGGCGCGCTCACTCAACGTTAACAACGTCATTCGTCCGGCGCTTGAGGCGGGTACCTGGGTCGTCTGCGATCGATTTACCGATGCCAGCCGCGCGTACCAGGGGGGAGGCCGTGGCATCCCGCCCGAGACCATCGATCGACTGGCGGACTGGGTTCACGGCGACGTGCAACCCGACCTGACCATTCTGCTCGACGCACCGGTCGAGACGGGGATGCAGCGTGCGGAAAAACGCGGCGAACCGGACCGCTTTGAAATCGAGCAAACCGAATTTTTCACGCGGGTTCGGGAGACTTATCTGAAACTTGCCGAGCATGAGCCGGAGCGCTTCGTCGTCGTCGATGCCACTCAGGATATCGCCACCGTGCAGGCCGCGATCGGTGAGATTGCCAGTGCATTAATATCTAATGCAAAAGATCAGGTTTAGGACGTAAGTCTATACATTATGGAACTTTTATGGCACAAACCTTTCGCACAATCCTGGCTGGACCGGAGACAGCATGGGCGTCTCCCACACGCCGTCCTGCTCATCGGGCCCAAGGGACTGGGCAAGCGGGCGGCAGCGGCCTGGATCGCCGCGCAACAGCTGCAGGCGGACGCACATCAGGCACTGCCACATTACCCGTTTGAACGGCCTGCACACGCCGATTTGCATTGGATTGAGCCGCCCGAAGACAAACAGGCCATAGGGATCGATCAGATTCGGGAACTTGTCGCCGATCTTAGCCTGACGAGCTTTCATGGCGGCGGGAAGGTGGCCGTAATCGATCCTGCGAACGCGATGACCATCAGCGCCGCGAACAGCTTGCTCAAGACCCTCGAGGAGCCTCCAGGTGATACGACGTTGATACTGATCGCCGATCGAACCGGTCGCCTGCCGGCGACCCTATTCAGCCGTTGCCAGAGAATCGATTTTGCGCCACCGTCCGAGGCCGATGGGCTGGCGTGGCTCGATCGGCTGCAACCAGGCGCCTCGTGGCTGGAGGCACTGCGAGTCGCAGGATTCGCTCCGCTCGCGGCGATCGCCGCCGCCGAAGAACTTGACACCAGCGATGCGATGAGCCGCGAATTCGCGGCTGTCGCTGGCGGAAAATCATCGCCCGTTGCGGTGGCAGGAAAATGGTCACAGATCGACGGTCCGTTTGTTCTGGATTGGCTGGCACGGCAGGTCCGGCTGGTCATTTTGTCGGCGGCGGGCGGGCGCAGCAGAGCGGCCGGCATAGCCATTGACGATTCTGTGCTCGAGCGCATGGACAGGCGAAATTTGTTCTGTTATCTAGACAGGATCAATCGGCTGCGAGGCCAGCCCGGTGGATCCTACAACGTCCAGCTGACGCTGGAAGGCTTGCTGATCGACTGGGCCGAGGGCCTCAGAAATTGCGGCCCGGATGAAATAACGGACGGCATGCAGCTTTTGCGTGCCGCAAGGTGAAGGAATGAGCAAGCCAGGACTGCTGACGCTGACGATCAAGGACAAGAGCGCCCTGTACCTCGCGTACATGCCCTACATCATCAATGGCGGGCTGTTCATTCCGACCAACAGCTCCTATCGGCTTGGCGATGAAGTATTCATGCTGCTCAACCTGATGGGCGAAGACGAAAAAATTCCGGTTGCCGGAAAAGTGATCTGGATGACGCCCAAGGGCGCCCAGGGTAAGCGCACAACCGGTATTGGCGTGCAATTCAGCGATCAGGATCAGGGCAATACGCAGAAGAAGATCGAGAATTATCTTGCTGGCGCGATAGGCGGCGAAAAGCTTACCCACACGATGTAATCGGCGAGTGCGTCAGGTACGGCGGCCAGTGAGGCCTATTCTTGATTGATTCCCCCACGCAGAACGTAGGCCTGAAAGCCACGTTCGCTGAGAATGTAGGCGCCAGCCGAACTGCGCCGGCCCGTGTCACAGCAGACGACGTACTTCATGGTCTGCTCCAGCGTATTGATCTTCAGCCGAATGAAATACAGCGGAATGTTGATCGCACCGTCCAGATGCTGATTTTCAAATTCACTGGGCAGCCGCACATCGAGCCATTGACCACCGCCTGCAACAATTTCCTGCCCCCGCGCATAGTCAACCCAGTCAAGCATCGGCTCGTTGAGTAAGGTCTTGAAGTCATCCTTGCCGAGACGCATTACAGCGCCGTCGCTGAGCATCGTGACAGTCGCATTGCGCTTCGCTTCGGAAATAAGCGCCTCTTCGCCGAACGTGTCACCGACGCCCAGCTCTGCCAGCTTGATGCCGTCCTTGCTGAGCGGCGTTTCCCTCGTCACAAGGGCGCTGCCGCGCGTCAGGACGTAAAAATAGTCGCCCTCGGCCCCTTGCTTCAGGATGATATCCCCGGTCTTGAAGTTGATCTGCTGCATGCGCATGAAGATAGCCTGAATATTTGCCGGCGGAATCTTGTGGAATGCCTTTGTCTGCAGCAACATCGTCATCCAGTCGTCGCTGCCCGTGTCGACCTTGCTTTGCAGGTCAGAAACCTCATAGGTACCGGTCTGATCCCAGGTCAGCATGACGTCAAGCAAGTCACTATCGATGGATATGAACTTGACCCGGTCCCTGGCCTTTGCCGAGACGCGGCGCGGGAAAATCGGCGTGACGGGATTGCGGGCCGCTTCGCTACCGCCCGCGAGCGTTGCGACGACCTTGCCCTGATCAACCAATTCGAGAATGCCGGATACGATGTAGAAAGTGCGCTTCTCGGTATCACCCTCCTTGAACAAAACCTGTCCGGGCGATAACTCCCGCAACTGCACTTTGCTGGCAAGTGCGGCCAGGTTGTCGCGCTTCAGTCCATTCAGCGGTGAGAAGCCTCTGAGCAGCTCCGTGCTTACTTGCTCACCCGTCATTAGTCATCCCGTTGATACTCGTTTTTGGATTGTTGATTTTGTCCGGTCCCTGAAAAGCTGTCCCGAACTCTCGCTTGCGCGCATGGGGTTTCCATTCCGTCGCCCGCATTCTACCTTCAATTCAACGACTTCCGATACCACTTGACGCTCTCAGCGTGAAGCGGCGCACAGTTTTTTTGCGGCCAGACCCGCGACGCGGGTCACAGTTTTCCGAACCCATCGTTAGCGCGGAAGCGCTCACCGTATTTTGTTGCCAAATCATTGAGACGTCGAACGACGCCATCCACGCCCCGTTCGCGGGCATACTGCAATGGACCCCCGCGAAACGGCGCGAATCCGGTACCGAATATGACCCCGGCATCCAGCATGTCAGCGTTGCCGATAACGCCGTCATTCAGGCAGGCAACAGCTTCGTTCACCATCGGCAATATCAGGCGGTCTTCGATGTCGGCTGGAACGTCGCCACCACCGGCGGCAGGTTTTTGTGGTTTGCCATCGATCCACGAATAGAAGCCCTGGCCCGACTTGCGTCCAAAATGCCCGCGACCGACCATCTTCGCGAGCAATTCAGGTACCGGTCGATGCATTGCCGCGCCGAGCACTTTCGAGACATGCAACGCCACATCGACTCCGACGCTGTCAATAAGCTCGATGGGGCCCATCGGCAGGCCGAAGTCCTCGGCCGCGCGGTCGATCTCCGCAAGGGGCACGCCGTCTTCGGCGAGTTCCATCGCTTCAGCCATGTACGGCGCGAGGATGCGGTTGACGACAAAACCCGGGGAACTCGCGCATTCCAGCGGTAATTTGCCAATTCCCCTGACGAAACCGAAGCCGATATCGAGGGCTTCTGCGGTAGTATCCTCGCACCGGATCACCTCAACCAACGGCAACAATGCGACCGGATTGAAGAAATGCAATCCGATAAAGCGTTGCGGCTCGTCGAGTACCGTACGTAACTCCTCGAGAGGAATGCTCGATGTATTCGTCGCCAGCAAGGCACCCGGTTTCATTTTCTTCTGCAGCGCCGCATAGAGTTCCTGCTTCGCAGTCAAGTCTTCGTAAATGGCCTCGATGACGAGGTCGGCATCGGCCACTCCGTCGCCGCCGACATCGGTTTGCAATCGAGCCCTGGTCGCAGCACGTTCTTCGTCGTCACGAACGCGTTTGGCGAACATTTTGTCTGCGCGCTGTAACGCGGGTTCGATGAACTTTTGTTCGCGGTCCTGCAACGTCACTGTGTGGCCCCGGTATGCGCACCACGCGGCAATGTCACCGCCCATGACACCTGCACCTACGACATGGACGTGCGAAATTTCGGTCGCCGGTTTGTTCCCCTGGCTCTTGAGCTTGTTTTGCAGGAAGAATACACGGACCAGGTTTCGTGACGTTGTCGTGCACATAAGGTCGGCAATCGACCGCGCTTCCGCTTCATAACCCGACTTCGTCGAAGCGCCGTGCCGGGACCACAATTCGATGATCGCGTACGGGGCAGGGTAGTGCTCCTTGCGGGCCTTGCTCGCAACTTGCTTGATCAGCATGGGCCGAATCATTGGGCGCACGAACGACAGATTCAGGAGACGTTCAAGCAGGGGCGCACGTTTTTTCGGCGCCGCCGCGGCAATCAGCTCGCTGGCCGCCTGTCGCCAGTCGCCCTCGGGGACAATTCGGTCAATTAGACCAATTCTGCGGCCCTTGTCGGCCGTTATCGGCTGGCCGGTCAACATCAGTTGCATCGCCGGGCGAACGCCGCAGATGCGCACGCTGCGGACCGTTCCGCCAAATCCCGGGTGAATACCGAGCTGCACTTCGGGGAGGCCGAGGATTCGTTTACGGCCTGCCATCGCCAGGCGATAGTCACAGGCCATCGCCAGTTCGAGACCACCACCCAACGCGAACCCATTGATGGCCGCCACGGTTGGACACGCCAGCGCCGCAACACGATCGAGCACTCTTTGGCCGAGACGAATCAACTCGTAGGCTTGATCCGGTGACTCGATATTTGCGAACTCATTTATATCGGCGCCCATGACGAATCC
>JADFSP010000059.1 GCA_022560695.1 Pseudomonadota bacterium | reverse complement strand
CTGGACCAGGCTTTTGCGCTGACCGCTTCGACGAACAACGAGATCGCCTTCAGCTGGCTGCGAATTGCCGTGCGAAACGATTACCAGCCCGCCTATGCACGGCTGGAGGATTTTCTGACCAGCATCGGTCGCAATAAATTCCTGATGCCGCTGTACCAGGAGCTGATGGATGCGGGCAATGCCGGCATGGCGATTCGAATTTTCGAAAAAGCCCGGCCGGGCTATCACCCTCTGACCGTCAAGAGGAACAGTAAGATTATCTATGCGGAAGATGCGGAAGATGCGGAAGATCCGCAAGACGCGGAGTAAGAATCTGCTGCTTTCGTGCCTTATCGAAACGGGACGTCGTGAGGGTTTTTGGCGCGGTAGAGTTTCGCCGGCCTGTGCGGCCCTGCCCTCTTTTCCTCCCCGGTCGCCTCGATTACGTCCAACGCGCTGATCTTCTTGCGGAAATTGCGCTTGTCGAGCGTGACGCCCAGGACCAGTTCGTAGACGCGCCGCAACTCGGAGTGCGTGAACGCCACGGGCAGCAGTTGCAGTGCGATGACGGAATCATCGAGCTTTTCCTTCAATCGCTCGTGGCCGCGCCGCAATATATTGGCGTGATCGAACGCAAGATCGGGCAGGTTCTTCAGGCTGAACAGTTTCGCAGCTTTCGCGTCCGACGCTGGTGCCGGCTCCAGCCGGTCGGACGGTAACAGCGCAAGATAGGCAACCGTAATCACACGCTCGCGCGGGTCCCGGCCCGGGCGGCCGAACGTATGCAGCTGCTCGATATAACCCGCGTGGACGCCGGTCTCCTCCCTGAGTTCCCGCCACGCCGCGCGCCTGAGGCTCTCCCCGATGCCGACGAACCCTCCCGGGAGTGCCCACGATCCCTCAAACGGTTCCTGCCCGCGTTGAATCAGCAGCGCCTTGAGGTCGTCATCCCGGATCGTGAAGAGCACGACGTCGACGGTAACGGCCGGGTGCGGATGGTCGTAGGTGTAAGCCATCATCTAGTTAATGTTTATTACACACTAAGTATAGTGTAGTTTTCACACTAAAGCAAGCGGCTCACGGTATTGAATCAGATTCGCTATGGCCAGAGCCAGGCTCCGGTGCTCCACGGTCCGCCAAATATGGTATATCGATCCTATCGCAAGAGTGACAAATCGACATGCCTGATCTCGATCTCTCCCCGGTCAGTTCCGAGGCTCCCGGCGAAGGCGAAACGAAAGAAGACATCGGCCTGTGTCTCAGTGGCGGGGGCTATCGCGCCATGCTGTTTCATCTCGGCGTTGTCTGGCGTCTTGCCGAGCTCGGTTACCTGGGCACTGCAAAACGGAAAGGCAAGCACGGCAAGCTCGGCTCGCTGCAACGCGTTTCGTCAGTCTCCGGCGGCGCGATCACGGCCGGCGTGCTGGGTCTTGCCTGGGACGACCTCGACGTCGATGCGCCCGGCCTGTCCGGGCGATTTCACGACCATGTCGTCAACCCCATTCAGGATTTCGCTGGCCGCACGACGATCTCGATCGCCTCGGGGCTGTGGGCCGCGATCATCAGTACGGTCAACACGAAGGTCGTCAAGGTCTACCGCGAACGGCTCTACGACGATGCGACCTTGCAGGATTTGCCCGATCAACCCCAGTTCGTCATCAATGCGACCAACCTGCAGTCGGGTGCATTGTGGCGCTTCTCGAAACTCCACGCCCGCGACTGGCGCGTGGGAGAAGTCCGGAACCCCATTGATTCCATCGCCAGCGTGGTCGGCGCCTCGTCCGCATTCCCGCCGTTCCTGTCCCCTGCGCGGTTCAGGTACGCCGAATCGCAATACACGCCGGGCAGCGGCCACGACTTGCAACGACCGCCGTTTACGACCCGGCCCACACTGTCCGATGGCGGCGTGTACGACAACCTGGGGCTCGAAACCGTCTTCAACCACTACAAGACCGTCATCTGCAGCAACGCCGGCGGCGGCTACGAAGCGCAGGAGAAGATTCCGAGAGGCTGGATTCGGCAAAGCTACCGGGTCGCCAAGACCATCGATAACCAGGTTCGACGCTTGCGCAAACGCCTGTTGATCTCGTCATTGAAAACGACCGAGCGCTTCGGCACCTACTGGAGTATCCGCGGCGACATCAGGGACTACCCCGCCCCGGACAGACTCGACTGCCCCTACGAACGCACGCAGCAACTTGCAAACATCGCCACGGATCTCGCGGCCAAGGACATTACAACGCAACGACGCCTGATCAACTGGGGCTACGCGATGTGCGACGCGGGAATCCGTGCCTGGGTCGAAGACGGCTTGCAGGCTCCCGATGATTTTCCGTTTCCGGCGGAAGGCGTGTAGGCCCCCCGCCATTCGCGGTATTGCAGGACGGCCTTCAGGCCCAAATCGGGCCTGAAGGCCGTCCTGCTGTTCCCCGCGCTTGAAATATGCGGTAATTGCCCAATGTCAGACCGACAATTCAACATCAAAAAACTTCGTGCCTCGGACATAGTCCGCTTCAAGGGAACCAACATGCCGCTTATCCGATTAGCAGTACCCCTCTTTCTTGTCATCGTGCTCGGTTTCATGAGCGCGTACACGGTCGAGTCCGGCAATGTCGTCGTCGAGCGAACATTGGGCAAAGTGAACCACGAGGAATTCGGTCAGGGCCTTCAATTCAAGATGCCCCTGCTGACCGTCGCACTGGAATTCAGCGCCAAGGAAATCGTCATCGACATCAATGACCTGCAGCCGAAGGCCGCGGACAACCTGTCGTTGCGAGATCTCGATGTTTCCGTGTTCTACCGCGTGGAGGCCGATCGCATCTCCGAACTGATGGTCAAATACGCCGCTTCCGCCAGTCGCGGTGCTGACGGGATCTATCTGCCGGCCTATGGCCTGGTCGTTCGCGAAGCACGCTCCGCGATCTACGAGAATGTGTCCAAGATCGACAGCCTGCAACTCCATAAGCAGCGAGACGTGCTGCAGGCTTCGGTACTCGAAGAATTACAGCGCCGGCTGGATCACTCCGATCCCGGCGACTTCCAGATTACGCGCGTCGTTGTCCGTGCTTTGAATACCGACCCGAGCATCGAGGCCGCCATTCGCGATGCCGTCGAGGCCGAGAAACGGCTCGAGGCCAAGCAGGTGCAGGTAGAGATCGCGAAAAAAGACGCCGAGATCGAGATCGAACGCGCCAAGGGCATCGCGGAGGCCAACCGCATTATCAACAGCAGCCTGACGGCCGCGTACCTGCAGCACGAGATCAACACCGCCTTGATGCGCTTCGCTGACAACGAAGGCAGCGTCGTGGTCCTGCCGGCGAACATGCAGGGTTTCGACCTGATTCTCGATGGCTCTCAGCTAAACCGGAAGTCTAATTAAGCAGCGCATACTCGCCGAAGATTAAAGAGAGACGAACTCGCAACCGTCTCACAATCATAAACGACTACAACTCACCGGGGGAATTCCCAATGTTGTCACGCAGGCCGCTGACCGCAATTGCATTGTGTTTGTTCGCGCTCAGTGTTGTACCGGCATTCGCCGACACCATTGCCATCATCGGTACGGGTGATGTCGGCAGCGCGCTCGGTCCCAGGTTCGCCGAACAGGGTCATACCATCGTCTATGGCTCACGCGATCCCGGCCGCAGTTCGGTCAATGAGCTGGTTGCACGTTCGGGCGAGGGTGCTTCGGCGACGACGCAAGCCGATGCGGCGGCTCAGGCCAGCATCGTGGTGCTGGCCATACCGGGCATGTTGGTCGAGGAAATCACAAGAAGCCTCGGCGACCTCTCGGGCAAAATCATCATCGACCCGACGAACCCGCTGCAGGGCAAGGTGCCCAATCTGGTACATGCAGCGGAAACGTCAAACGCGGAAATTATCCAGGCTGCAGCACCCGACGCGTTCGTCGTGAAGGCATTCAACACGCTGAACTACAAGACCATGATCGACCCGGGCTCGGCTGATGGCCCCGTATCCATTCCGCTCGCCGGTGATGACCCCGCAGCGAAGAAAGTGGTTGCTGAACTCGTCGCGGGCATGGGGCTCGAGCCGATCGATGTCGGGCCACTCGAAAACGCACACTGGGTCGAGGGCATGCTGATCCTGTGGATCAACAATCGCTACGGCACGCGCGAGTCATTCGACTTTCACTTGCGCAAGACACGCTAACGCAAAAGTAGGGTCTGACCCCTGTTATT
>JADFSP010000012.1 GCA_022560695.1 Pseudomonadota bacterium | reverse complement strand
ATTTATTAATGAATTCTCCTCCTCTTGTTGTTCTATCCTTTCCCTTGCCGTTTGTTCGGCTCGATATACAGTGGTGCGTTCCGCGTCATACTTGTCAGCAAAGTTCTGCTTGTTAGTATTCTTCCACTCATTCTTTGTCATTAATTCCATGATTTCTGGAAGCATTGCCTCTGTCTTGTTCTTGTAGGCAAGCCCGTGGGTAATCTCAATCTGCCCATCTCTGCCTTTTGAAAGTTCGAGATCCACTGGCTTGAAATCGGTGATGCCATGATTTCGCGTTTTAGTGCAGGTGATGTGAATTATTTCGTTGGCGTGAAACGTCGTCGGAATCTCTTGCTTCACCTCAAGGCAGAAATCTAATGGATGTTCCTGTCTCGACGATCCGAAGCCTCCTTTCGATTTGTCTTTGCCCAGATGTTGTAAGCGAACAATGGACGTGCCGTTGCCGCGACAGCGCATTGAGAGTGTATTGATGACCTCCCAGTCCTGGGCGTCATTCATATCAATATCGAATGTGAGCGCTGTGATGCTGTCAAGGAAGACGACATCGTATTGTGAGAAGCACTCTACCAATTCATCGATCTGCCTTGAGTCAGAGAGGTTGATCGGCGCCGTTAATAAGCCTTCGTATGACGAGATCACGTGTAGGTTGTCGCGCACCATTTTCGGCCTCACGCCGCCGAGATCAGCTACAACGCCCTTAAGCCGTTGCTGAGGCGTCCACGGCGGCAATTCACCATCGACGAACAGGACGCGATGCGGCTGCTGACAGCTCCAGCCAAAAACATCGACGCCGCTGGCGAGTCCAACGGCCATGTACAGGGCTACAAATGTTTTACCGTGACCGCGAAATCCATTGATTTGCGTTATTCCCGGTTTATCCAGCACCGGAAACAGCGCGCTTTCAACGGGCGGAAATTCCAGCTTACGGAATTCTCGGTACGTGTGGACTGCGCCCTCGAGATTAAGAAGCCCCGCAGATTGCGGCCTCCCAATCTCGTCCAGTCCCTTCGCCAACAGGCGCACTGCCGAGTCCGTTTTACCTTGCTGAAATTCTTCAGCGGCATTTACGATTATTTGTCGGAGCGATTGCTCCCGAACAAACCGGCCTAGCTCGTCCAGTATGTATTTGCTGTTAATTGATTTGCTGATGCTGTGCAAGGCGTGGAGCGCCTCCGTATACATCCGCACTTCGGAGCGCTTATTGGACTGCAGAAAATCTTCTACCAGATCGGGTAGATGATCGCCCGCTGCCTCTCCGTACTTTTGAAAGTAACTGATCGAGCGGTCAGCAATGTTTCGGTAGACTTGTGACTCAAATAAGCTTGTATCAACTGCCGCAATAATAATAGGACAGGCCTCTGGATCGAAGCACAAGAGCGTTAGGATATTTTCCTGCAGCGATCCAGTGAACTTGCTACTGCGGCGGGCTGTCTTCGCACGCCTCGGTATGTGTTCATCATCCTTGCACTTTTTCTTCTTTCCCCGTATCGGAAATTTTGGGGGCGATGTCACGACGCTCGGCAGTCTGCCGTGACTGTTCGTCTTGCGCGGGGCATGTGTGTTCATAATTTGACCTCTTCGAGCAAGTCGGGCGGCAGATTCAGCCGATAGAATTCTGGGAATGTGTAGATTTGCCCGACCTCAAAATCACGCAGCAATGCCAGCCGGCGGCCGCGCCTGCCACGGAGAGGCAGTTTCTTGCGGGAGCGCAGAGGCACTCTTGTTTGCGATGCGTCATAAAAAAACCCATGTCATCGTCCCCCCTTCATGTGGCGCGCCGCTTCTCCGCCCTTGTTTGGAATGCGTGGCAGCTCATGACGCTGCCGCCATCCGCTCCGCTGGGTCGACTACACGGGCTGCGAGAAACTCATTGAGATGGCGCGTGCTGTACTGTACGCGGCGCTTCGAGACTTTGATGAATCGAGGTCCCGCCCACGAAGGTTTCGTCATCCGGCTGCACCTGAGCCATTGTGGTGAAATGCCGAGATAGGCGGCGGCCTCATCCTCACTTATCAGGTCGTTTGGGCCAAAATCGGCCCTGTTCATTTGTTGATTCATCGCTCCCTCCTAATGCTGTTTGGTGTTGCACATTGAGGGTGCGAATTGTTTGCGATTGTTGATTCGAGGCATAGAGGAGCTTTTTGCCCCAAATTAAGCGTCCTGTGCTTTCGAGTGTGCTTTCGTTTTCAGCCCCGCCGAGGCGTGAATTCTTGCGAGTCGGCGGTACTCTTTTGTTTTTCTTTGTGTTTCAATCGCCCGGTTGTACGTACAGATTTGCGCAAAACCCGTATATTCGCGCATATACTGTGCGCCTTCCGGCCGGGGCAGCCAAGACAAGACCCCGTCCGGCAGGCAAGCCGGGGTGGCGGAACTGGTAGACGCGCCGGACTCAAAATCCGGTTTCCGAGAGGAAGTGCGAGTTCGATTCTCGCTCCCGGCACCACATTTTTTGACGACCGATGACGCGGATCGCGATGGACTGCGGAAACTAATGCGGACGATGAAGTATTGCTCACGCTGCGGCGCCACGGTTTCGCTCAGGGTTCCGGCGGACGATACGCGCGAACGCTGGATCTGCGACCGGTGCGACACCATCCACTATCAGAATCCGCTGATCGTCGTTGGCTGCGTTGCCACTAAAGACGACAGGGTGCTGCTGTGCAAGCGCGCGATCGAGCCGCGCTACGGCCATTGGACCGTGCCGGCGGGTTTCATGGAGCTCGGCGAATCACTGGCCGAGGGCGCCGCCCGGGAAACGCTCGAAGAGGCCTGTGCCGAAATCGAAATTGGCCATATGTTTGCGTCGATTGATGTCATTGACGCGGGCCAGGTGCATGTATTTTTCATAGGCAGGCTGCTCGGCGGTTATGGCGCCGGCGACGAGAGTCTCGAGACGGCGCTGTTTCACAAGGACGAAATTCCGTGGGAGGACCTTGCATTTCGCAGCGGAAAATTTGCCCTCGAAAAATACTTCGAGGACCGCGGCCGTAACAACGGCGTTCACACTCATGAAATAAGGCACATCAGGTATTGATCTGCCGCAGGATTTGCTCAGTCGGCAGGGGCGGGAGCTGCCGTTTCTTGTTCCAGGCGCTGGAGTAACGCATCCGGCGGCAAGTACCCGCCGATCAATGTCCCGTTGTCGAGCACGATGGCAGGCGTGCCGGACAAGCCGATTGCCTTACCCATGAGGTAATTGTCCTGGATAATCGACGCATCGCAGTTCGACGTCTCAAACTTGCGGTCGAGCTTGGCCATTGTCAGCGCATTTTGGCGATCCCTGGCGCACCAGACCTCTTCCGACGTGTTCCAGGATCGAGACGCGGGTCCGTTGCGCGGATACAGCAAATAGCGAACCTCAATCCCGTGCGCGAGGTATTCGTCGATCTGGCTGTGCAATCGCCGACAGTACGTGCACTCAACGTCCGTGAACACAGAGACAGAATATTTGGTCTCTGTCGGCGAAAACGTAATGGCCCTGTCCGAAGTCACCGACGCCATCAGGTCGCGGCGCGACTCGCTACGACTGGCCTCGGTAAGATTGATGTCGTTGTCCAGGTCGATCAGATCCCCTTGCAACAGGTAGCGCCCGTCTTTGGTGATGTACGCAACAATCGATCCTTTTTGAATCGTGTACCAGCCATCAACCGGACTTACATTGACATGCTCGGGCTCAATGGAGTCGAACATTTCGGCGACCTTCTCGCGGACTTGCTGCAAGTCCTCACTGACCTCACCGGCCAGCGCCTGCGAAAATAGGACCGAGGCGCCAGTCACGGCGAGCCAAAATGTTAAGTGTTGGGTGCGACGTCGATTCATCCAGGGCATTCCTTGCAGGCTGTCAGTACACTCGTTGAGTAGACCCTGCCTTGGCGGGCCGGTTCCCGGCGGCGGCGAGTTTAGCAAGGAAAGTAGGGTCGAACCGCAGTTTTCCTCGGAAAGTGGGGTCGAACCGCAGTTTTGCATTTCATGGTTGTATTGAGGCAATGCGGGGGTTCAGGAAAACTGCGGTTCGACCCTACTTTCCCTAACCGCGCGGGTGATGTTCGCGGTGCAGGTCCTTGAGTCGCTCCCGGGCCACGTGCGTATAGATTTGCGTGGTCGACAAGTCACTGTGCCCGAGCAATAACTGCACGACGCGCAGGTCGGCGCCGCGATTCAGCAAGTGTGTCGCAAACGCGTGACGCAGACTGTGCGGGGACATCTTCTTGCGAATTCCGCTTTTCGCGGCGTAGCGCTTGATAATGTGCCAGAACGCCTGCCGGGTCATGCGGTCGCCACGCCGCGTCGGAAACAGGTAGTCGGTTTGACGCTCGAGCAGAATTTCCATTCTCGGGCCGTCAATGAAGTTCTTGAGCCAGCGCTGGGACTCCTCACCAAGTGGAATCAGGCGCTCACGATCGCCTTTTCCGATGATACGCAAGACTCCCTGGTTAAAATTGATTTGCGATTGTTTCAGGTTAATAAGTTCTGAAACGCGCAAGCCCGTCGCGTACAGGACTTCCAGCATGGCACGGTCACGGTGGCCCAGCGGCTCATCAGTATTCGGTGCATTGAGCAACGAATCGACCTCTTCCTCGCTCAGGGTTTGCGGCAATGAGCGACCGATGCGGGGCATCTCGATGTCAGCGGTCGGGTCATTATCGCGTAAACCCTCGCGCATGATGTAACGAAAGAAGCGGCGAAAGCTGGACAATTGCCGTGCAGTCGAACGAGGCTTTGCGCCGTTTTCAACGCGATGTGCAATGAAGGCCAGTAAATCGGCCTTGTCCGCCATGTCGATCGACTTGCTGCCAACGGAGAGCCCGCGCCCCAGCGTCATCAGGTCGGCCCGATACGCACCGAGCGTATTGGGCGACAGACCACGCTCCATCCATATCGCGTCGAGGAATCGATCCACGAGTTCCGCGGAACGCGCTACCGTCTTTGCATCCTCTTTGTTTGCTTCGGTGCTAGCCATAATCGTCCAACTGTTTAGTCGCGCATTCCTCACGTCCGCACGGTGACACGCCCCTGATCGAGACATTCGCATCGGCAGGCTGGTAGCATACGCCGAGCCAAAATGTTCGACGTAGCGACCAGAACTGTCGTGCGACGCCGACAGCGCAGCGCCAAGCGACGGATTTTTCAAGGATTTGAGTATGATAATGATGCCCTGCAGTCGGAGTGACCGCTGTCACAGAATCCGTAAGGCATTAACATAAGGTGACTTGTGTCACACAGCGCCATAACCCTGGAACGCACACCAGCCAACGCTTTGCCGACATGACCAGCACGGGCGGTGGATTGGCGACGCGCATCCTGCACAGGCTCTTCGGCGTCTATGGCTGGCTTGTATTTGCGCTTTGCGTGCTGTTTGCCCTTGTCGCCGTCACGGTCGTGCCGGGCCTCGAGAGGCGGCGCCGGGCCGTCGCTCTGGCGTCGCGCGGGACGTTCGTATTGTCCGGCATCCGTCCGGACATCAACGGCTTGGAAAATCTGCCCGATGGACACTGCGTTGTCGTCGCCAACCACGCAAGCTATGTCGACGGGGTGCTGCTGAGCGGTTACCTGCCGGCACGATTTTCTTTCGTCGTCAAAGGTGAGATGCGAAATATCCCAATTGCGCATTTCCTGCTGCGCCGGGGCGGCTCGAAGTTTGTCGAGCGTTTTGTCACAGCGGGAAGCACGCGTGATGCGCGGCAGATCGTCAAGGCCGCGCGTGATGGCGAATCATTGGCATTCTTTCCGGAAGGAACCTTCATCAAACAACCTGGCGTCAGCCGATTTCGCGCCGGGGCATTTGTGGCTGCGATCAAGGGCGGCATGCCGATTATCCCGGTCGCAATTTCCGGCACCCGCCAGATGATGCCGGCGGGCCGTTTGCTGCCATGGCCGTGCCCGATCCGCGTGGACATACTGGCACCGATCGATCCATCCGACATGGCGTTCGACAATCACCGCGCACTCGCCGAGACGGCCCGACAACGAATCCTCGCAGTGCTCGGCGAACCCGACCTGCTCGCGGATTGACGAGCAGCACGATCGCTTTTGGTGCGGCGCGCATCGGGCTGTTGAGGGCGGCGGACGCAGAAACGGAACTCATGGTTCATTGATCCCGCTGATGACATTGCGCAATCGGCGCAATTGCTGGAAAGTAGCGGCCGGTTCGGCGGCAGCGTAGTTTCAGGGATGCCGCCCTGGCAGCATCGGAGTGTTGATATGAAATCGGATCCCGTCGTCATCGTTGCCGCGAGGCGCACGCCCTTGGGCACGTTCCAGGGAAGCCTGGCGCCCGCGAATGCGCCCAAGCTCGGTGCTACAGCGATCTCGGCCTGCATCGCGGATATCGCCATCGATCCCGCCGACATCGATGAGGTCCTGTTCGGTTGTGTCTTGCCTGCGGGCATCGGCCAGGCGCCTGCGCGTCAGGCCGCGCTGGCTGCCGGCATCCCCGACAGCACGGGTTGTACTACGGTCAACAAGATCTGCGGGTCAGGCATGAAGACGACGATGTTCGGCCATGACCTGATCGCTGCAGGTAGCGCCGATGTCGTCGTTAGCGGCGGCATGGAGTCGATGACGAACGCGCCGTACCTGTTGCCGAAGGCGCGACAGGGATACCGAATGGGACATCAGGAAGTGATCGATCACATGTTCTTCGACGGCCTGCAAAATCCGTACGACGGCAACATGATGGGGCACTTCGCCGAAGAAACGGCCGTCAAATACGCCTTTACGCGCGAAGACCAGGATGCCTTCGCGATTGAATCGGTGAACCGCGCCCGACAGGCAATGAAGGGTGGTGCATTCAGCGCTGAGATTGCGCCCGTTACAATCACAACACGCAAGGGCGAAGTGACGGTCGGCGAAGACGAAGGCCCCGGCAACGCCAACATCGATAAGATTCCGACCTTGCGACCTGCATTTCGCAAGGACGGTACCGTCACGGCAGCCAGTTCGTCGTCAATTTCGGACGGCGCCGCCGCGTTGATCCTGATGCGAGCCAGCGACGCCGCAGATCGCAGTCTGGAGCCACTGGCCAGGATTGCCGGTCATTCCAGTTTTGCTCAGGAGCCGGCGTGGTTCACGACAGCGCCGGTCCATGCGATTCGCAAATTGCACGACAAGCTCGGCTGGAATCCCGACGGCGTCGACCTCTACGAGATCAATGAAGCCTTTGCCTGCGTCACGATGGCTGCGATGGCCGACGTCGGCATCGATCACGACAAGGTCAATGTGCACGGCGGCGCCTGTGCGCTCGGTCATCCGATCGGAGCAAGCGGTGCCAGAATCATCGTGACGTTGCTGCACGCGTTACGTGCGCATGATAAGAAGCGTGGCGTTGCCTCACTCTGCATCGGTGGCGGCGAAGCCGTCGCGATCGGAATCGAAATCGACTGAGGGAAACTTAGATGGATCTTGCAACTGCGAAGGCCGTGATTTCCGGCGGCGCATCAGGGCTCGGGCTCGCGACCGCCAAACGCGTTATCGATGCCGGTGGTTACGCGGCGCTGCTGGACGTAAATATCGAACAAGGTGAAGCCGGCGCCGCCGCTCTCGGCGAGCGAGCCGTATTCGTGCAGACCGACGTCTCCAATGAGGAAGCGGTCCGTGCAGCCATGCAAAGCGCCAATGCGTTCATGGGTGGAATCACCCTCGCGGTCAATTGTGCCGGGGTCGCGACCGCCGGACGTACATTGGGTCGCGACGGACCATGGCCGTCGGAAAACTTCAACCGTGTCATTCAGATCAATTTGATCGGCAGCTACAACGTCACGAAAGAAGCGGCCGCATTCATGCAGCTTAACGACCCGAACGAAGATGGCGAGCGTGGCGTTGTGATCAGCACGGCATCGATTGCGGCTTTCGAAGGGCAGATCGGCCAGGCCGCGTATTCGGCATCCAAGGGCGGCATCGTCGCCATGATGCTGCCGCTTGCACGTGAATTCGCGCAGTTCGGCATCCGCGTCAACACGATTGCACCGGGTATTTTCAAGACGCCGATGATTGCCGGCATGCCTGAAGAGGTGCAGGAGTCTCTCGGCAAACAAATCCCGTTTCCGCAGCGACTCGGCAAGCCCGAAGAGTACGCCGACACGGCAGCGTTCATTTACAGCACGGCGATGATCAATGGCGAGACGATACGCGTGGACGGCGCGATCCGGATGCAGCCCCGATAGTCGCGCATACGCTCCGGGAGGGGGAAATACGGGACCGCGCAGCGGGGCCCGTATGGCCTGCGACGAACAAGGGCGATCACGCACACGCGGTGGCGCGTGCATTGCCGCTACATGCCAGAATAGTTCGGCCCCCCGCCGCCCTCCGGAACCGTCCACACAATATTTTGTCGCGGGTCTTTGATGTCGCAGGTTTTGCAGTGCACACAATTTTGCGCGTTGATCTGAAATCGCTTCAGATCGCCCTCCTCCACGATTTCAAACACGCCGGCCGGGCAGTAACGCTGCGCCGGTTCGTCGTATTTCGGCAGATTGAAAGCGATCGGCAGCGATTCGTCCTTGAGCTTCAGATGCGAGGGTTGGTCCTCTTCGTGATTGGTGCTCGATAGAAACACGGACGACATGAGGTCGAAACTGATCACACCATCCGGTTTCGGGTAATCGACGATGGCCGCATCGCTGGCGTCATCCAGCGACTCGTGGTCCGGCTCCCTGTTGCGCCACGTAAACGGCAACTTACCGAAAAAAACATTCTGGTCGATAAAGGTGAATGCGGCACCCCAGAATGTGCCGAATTTCTTCAGGCCCGGGCCGAAATTTCGCGCGCGATGCAACTCCTCGTGCACCCAGGACGACTTGACGGCTCGCTCATAGGACGCAAGCTCGCCATATCCCTCGTCACCCGCGGTCAACGCCTCGTGAATACTTTCAGCCGCCAGCATGCCGGTCTTGATCGCGGTGTGCGCGCCCTTGATCTTGGCACCATTGAGGAACCCGGCATCGCAGCCGACGAGCATGCCGCCGGGAAAGCTGAGCTTCGGCAGCGATTGCAGGCCGCCCTTGTTCACGGCGCGCGCGCCATAGGCGATGCGCTTGCCGCCCTCGAGATACGATCTGATCTTCGGGTGTTGTTTCCAGCGCTGAAATTCCTCGAATGGCGACAAGTGCGGGTTGCGGTAGTTCAGCGCCAGGATTACGCCGAGAAACACCTGCGTCCCGGACGCGTGGTAGAGAAACCCGCCGCCCTCCGTATGCTGATCCAGGGGCCACCCCAACGTGTGCACGACGAGCCCTGCATCGTGCTTGTCCGGATCGATCTCCCAGATTTCCTTGAGGCCGATGCCGTAATGCTGCGGATCCGCGCCGGCCCTGAGGTCGAACCGGTCCATGAGTTGCTGACCGAGGCTGCCATGACAGCCCTCCGCGAAAATCGTGTACTTCCCCAGCAGCTCGTAGCCCGCCTGGTATCCCGGCTTGCGCTCCCCGCCTTTGCTGATGCCCTGATCGCTGGTCGCAACGCCGGTCACCCTGCCACGCCCGTCGTACAGTATTTCGCTGGCCGCGAAGCCCGGAAACACATTGACGCCCATCGCCTCCGCCTGTTCTGCGAGCCATTGGCAAAGCCGTCCAAGGCTAATGATGAAATTGCCCTTGTTGTGCATCGGGCGCGGCAAGAACAACGCCGGCACGCGAATCGATTTCGATTCGCTTGTCAGGTAATGAACAAGGTCACGTTTCACTGCAGTATGCACGGGAGCGTCTTTTTCACGCCAGTCAGGGAACAGTTCGTTCAGTGCGGTCGGCTCAAAGACGTTACCCGACAAGATATGGGCGCCGACTTCCGAACCTTTTTCCACGACGACCACGGAAAGGCCGGCATCAAGCTGCATGAGCCGGCAGGCCGCGGCCAGCCCTGCAGGCCCGCCGCCAACGATGACGACGTCGAATTCCATCGACTCACGTTCGATCGTTTGTGTCATGTCGTGTTCCGTTCCTGCATTTTCATCGCAATAACATTCTAACAGTCCGTCTGGCGACCTACCGGTCGGCAATGTAACCTACCGAGCTTCTGATCGATTATTGCGCGGCGAGCGCGATGCAGGATTGAAGTTAAATTGAACCTTCGCGAGGCGTACGAAGATAATTTCCGCCGGCACGGTCATGTGCGAGATCCCGCCCAGGAAAAGACGGTCGCGCTGCTCGAGGAACTGCAACGCCGCATTTATGCTCACGAGCAGCCGCGGCGCGGTTGGTTGCAGCGCCTGCTTCGCCCTGGTGACGAGCCAAAGACCGGTGTGCGAGGGCTGTATATCTGGGGTGGCGTGGGTCGCGGCAAGACGTTTCTCATGGACCTGTTCTTCGAGACGCTCGCGATCGACGCCAAGCGCCGCATCCACTTTCATCGGATCATGCAGGAGGTGCATCGCCGGCTGAATGCGCTTGGCGACATTGAAGACCCGCTCAGTACCGTCGCCGCCGATCTTGCACAGGACATGCGCGTGCTGTGCTTCGACGAATTTTTCGTCAGCGACATCGGCGACGCGATGATACTCGGCCGATTGCTCGACGGCCTGTTCAAACACGGCGTCACACTGGTCGCGACGTCGAACTCGCCCCCCGCAGAACTTTATAAGGACGGCCTGCAGCGACAGCAGTTCCTGCCTGCGATCGAACTGCTCGAGCAGCACGCACGGGTCATAAACATGGACGGCGGCACGGACTACCGCCTGCGGCTGCTGCAGCAGGCAGGCACGTACTTTTCACCCGCTGACGAGGCTGCACACGCGAAATTGCAGCACTTCTTCAACGAGTCGGCATCGAGTCAGATCACCGCGGACCGGTTACTGGACATCAATGGTCGCGACATTCGCGCCCGGCAATGCGCCAAGGGCATCGTCTGGTTCGATTTCGACGATATCTGCGACGGCCCGAGAAACCAGGCAGACTACATCGAAATCGCGCGTTGGTACCCGACCGTCATCGTCGCGGGAGTACCGGTACTTGATGTCACGCTCGAGAATCAGGCACGTCGATTCGTCGCCCTCGTCGACGAATTCTATGACCGGCGCGTTAAGCTGATGCTTGCGGCGGCCACGGACATCAATCACCTGTATACGGGCAAGCGCCTGACATTCGAGTTTCAGCGCACGGTCAGCCGGCTCGTTGAAATGCAATCATCCGATTACCTCGCCCTGCCACACCTTGCTTGAATACCGGTGCACTACTGCGTTGCAGTTGAACACGCTGGTCGTTGTGGATAGTGTTGATCGCGCAACCACACGGCATGAAAACGGAAGCGACAATGAGCGAAGAACTGATCCTCGAAAATTTCCTACCCTACCGGCTGTCCATCCTGTCAAACACCGTCAGCAGCACCATTGCGCGTATCTATGACAAGCGTTTCAGTCTGTCTATACCGGAATGGCGCGTCATCGCCATTCTCGGGCGATTCCCGGGCTTGTCGGCGGTTGAAGTGGCCGATAGAACGCTGATGGACAAAGTCGCCGTCAGCCGGGCCGTGACCAAACTCATCAAGAGCGGCAGGCTCGATCGTCAGTTTGCCGACGGCGACCGGCGGCGTTCTATCCTGAATCTCTCCGCTGAGGGCCGGCGTGTTCACGACGAAATTGCACCGCTCGCGATGCAATTCGAGCGTGACCTGCTGCGTGGCATCGACGACGACGACATCGAAAGGCTCAATCGTATTATGGAGACACTGCTCGCGAAGGCGCGCCTGCTCGGCGCGCCGTAGCATCGGCATCGCAATAACGAAAACGCCGACTGCGTGGATGGATTTAAATGCGGATATTGTATAATGCCCGCGCTCCTCGACAGGCGGCTGGCCTGCCACGTCCTGGCTGCGATAAGAAAGACCTGCGATTGCTGGACTGGCGGGTATGGATAACGAAGCGATCGGGCCGGCGCAACCGGTCGGAGAGTAAGCAGTGACACGACACGAATTACGCCGGGGCAGCGACGTCAAGGAGCGCATCCTTGCGGCAATCGTCTCCTCACGCGTGCAGTCGGAAACACTGCCCGACCGGCAGCAAATCAAACACTTTCTCGGTATCTATTTCGCGGATGTTCCCGTTGAGGATCTGCAGGGCAGGTCCGAACGGACCATGGCGCAGATTGCGCTCGCGCATCTCGAGTTTGGTGCAATACGGCGCAAGGGGCAGGTGCTGCTACGAATTTATAATCCCACGGAGGAAGAGTACGGCTATACGTCAGCCTACACATTCGTCGAGATGGTCAACGACAACATGCCGTTTCTCGTCGATTCCGTATCTGCGGCAATCCACAACCAGGAAATTGCTGTGCACATCACCGTGCACCCGATCGTCCACGTGCGGCGGGACAAACACGACCGGATCGAAAGCATCGCGGAGCGTGGCGACAAGGAGACCCGCAGCGAGTCACTCGTCCGCTTTGCGATCGGCAAGGAAACCGATCCACACCAATTGAAGCTCCTGGAGCACGAAATCACCAAAGTGCTGGCCGATGTTCGAATCGCGGTGCGCGACTGGAAGAAGATTCGCCAAAAAATGACCGAGGCTCGAGAGACCATGCGATACGGTCCTGCCGGCGTCGACCCGGAACTTCGTGACGAAAGCCGGGCGCTGCTCGAATGGATGGCACACGACCATTTCACGTTCCTCGGCTATCGCGAATATGTCTTGTCCTATCGCGGCGATCGGGCTTTCCTGAATCCCGTCGCCGGCAGCGGCCTCGGACTTCTGACGCACGACGAACGCGGCGGCAAGGGCATCGAACTGACCAGTGAGATGCGTCGATTGGCGCGTGCGAAGGACTGGCTGATATTGACCAAGGCGAATTCTCGCTCGACGGTGCATCGTTCCACCTATCTCGATTACGTCGGTGTAAAAATTTATGACAAGAATGGCAAGGCCGTGGGCGAACGCCGTTTCATCGGGCTGTATACGTCGGTAGCCTATAGCGAAAGCCCGCGCAATATTCCGCTGCTCCGGCATAAGATACAGAAGGTACTCGATAGAGCCGGCGTCGATCCCGGGGGTCACCGCGGCAAAGCGCTGATGCATATTCTCGATACCTTTCCTCGCGATGAATTGTTTCAAGGCTCGATATCCGATCTCACGCGCTCGACGCTGGGTATCCTCAACATTCAGGACCGCCAGCGCGTGCGGCTGTTTGTGCGCCGCGACACTTACCGGCGATTCTTCTCGTGCCTGGTGTACGTTCCGCGCGAAAAATACACGACCGCGGTCAGGCATCGCATTGAGAAAATATTGATCGATTCCTTCGCCGGCACTTCGATCGATTCCAGCGTTCAGATCTCGGACTCACCGCTCGCTCGCGTGCATTTCATCATTCGTACACCGCCCGGCGATCGGCCGCGCATCAGTTTCACCGAGATCGAGGAACGCATCGCCGAAGTCGTCATAACCTGGACGGACAAATTGCGTGATGAGCTTCTCGACGCTTTTGGCCAGGACGACGGTCACCGGCTGTATCGCGCCTACGGGCATGTCTTCCCGCTCGGTTACCAGGAGGACACGAGCCCGAGCGATGCGTGCAGCGACATCAGCCGTATCGATGATATGCGTAGTAACGATCGCCGCCGCAGCGTTGCGCTGTACCAACCGGCGGGATCCGAGCCCGGTCACATGCAATTCATGATTTACAGCGACGACGAACCGCTCGCGCTGTCGGACGCATTACCCGTGCTCGAGGATATGGGCGTCGACGTCTACACGGAACGCCCGTATGAATTGAAGCTAGCGGAGGATGATCTTTTCTGGATCCAGGATTTCCATCTTCGACGCGAAAGCGGCACCGAAATTGACGTGCTATCAGCGTCGACCCGCTTCGAGGAGTGTTTCACCGCAGTGCTTGCCGGTCGCGCCGAAAATGACGGTCTCAATCGCTTGATATTGAGCGCCGATCTCGACTGGCGGCAGACGTCGTTGCTGCGATGCTACGCCAAGTATTTGCAGCAATTGGGCATTCCGTTCAGTCAGGACTACATGGAAGACGTGCTGGTGTCACATTCCGGTTTCGTCAAGCTGCTGGTCGAACAATTCGAAACGCAATTCGACCCGCGACTCAGCAAGACGAAGCGGAGCCACCAGATGAACGCCATCCTCCCGGCGGTCAAGCGAGGCCTCGCCCGGGCCAAAAACGTCGATGAGGATCGCATCCTGACGTCTTTCGCGCTCGCGGTTCGTGCGACGTTGCGCACCAACTATTACCTCACCGGCGACAACGACCTGCCGCGGCCCTGCATAGCCATCAAGCTCGATCCGTCGCAACTTCCGGATGCACCGCTTCCCCGGCCCAAGTACGAAATCTTCGTTTACTCGACCGAAGTGGAAGGCGTGCACCTGCGTGGCGGCGACATCGCTCGCGGCGGCTTGCGCTGGTCGGATCGCCGCGAGGATTTTCGCACCGAGGTACTGGGGCTCATGAAAGCCCAGGTCGTCAAGAACACCGTGATTGTGCCGACCGGCGCCAAAGGCGGCTTTTTCTGCAAGCGCATGCCCACCGGTGACCGGGACGCCGTCCTGAAGACCGGCATCGAGTGTTATCGGACGTTCGTCAGCGGGCTGCTCGACATTACCGACAATGTCGTCGACGGCAAGGTTGTGACACCCGAGGGCGTCGTCCGTCGAGATAACGACGACCCGTATCTCGTGGTCGCTGCCGACAAGGGCACTGCGACGTTCTCCGATATAGCCAACGAGATTTCAGCAAACTATGGCTTTTGGCTTGACGACGCCTTCGCCTCCGGCGGTTCGGCCGGTTACGATCACAAGAAGATGGGTATCACAGCTCGCGGCGCGTGGGAGGCCGTCAAAAGACACTTTCGCGAACAGGATCTCAACGTTCAGAAAGATCCCTTTACCGTCATTGGCATCGGTGATATGAGCGGTGATGTTTTCGGAAACGGCATGTTGCTGTCACGCAAGATCAATTTGCTTGCAGCGTTCAATCACATGCATATATTCCTCGACCCGAATCCGGAAATGGCAGCCAGTCACAAGGAAAGGCGGCGCCTGTTCGGCAAGGCGCAATCGAGCTGGGCGGATTACAGGAAAAAGGTCATTTCCAAGGGTGGCGGCGTGTTCTCACGCCAGGCGAAAAACATTCGCCTGACTACCGAAGTGCGAAAAATGCTCGATACCGAAGCAACATCGATGCGGCCGAACGAGCTTATTCGCGCGATCTTGCGTATGCGCGTCGACCTTTTATGGAACGGCGGCATCGGCACCTACGTCAAAGCCGCGATCGAAAGTCACGGCGATGCCGGAGACCGCAGCAATGACAATGTACGAATCAATGCCAATGAATTGCGGTGCAAAGTTATCGGCGAAGGCGGCAACCTCGGCCTGACGCAACGTGCACGCATCGAGTTCAGCCTCGCGGGCGGACGCATCAACACGGATTTCATCGACAATTCCGCTGGTGTCGACACCTCGGATCGCGAGGTCAACATCAAGATCCTGCTCAGCGACGTCGCCAAACATAAAGGCATGTCCCGCGCCAAGCGCAACGCGTTGCTCGTTTCGATGACCGATGATGTCGCCCAATCGGTGCTTCGGAGCAACTACCTGCAAACACAGGCGATCAGCATGAGCGAGATTCGCTCACTTGAGCGCATCGATGAGACAGCGCGCCTGATTATCAATCTCGAACGTACCGGCTTGCTCGACCGGGATCTCGAATTCCTTCCCGACGAGGTAGAAATCGAGGAGAGGCGCACTCGCAAGCAGGGATTCACACGTCCGGAACTGGCAGTTGTACTGAGTTACGCGAAGATCGATCTTTACAATGGCCTGATTGCCTCAGATGAAACACTCGAGGATTTCCTGAAGGTCGATCCTTTGCGTTACTTTCCGGCCGTGCTGCGCCGCCGTTACTCTGATCTCCTCGCAGGCCATCGATTAAGCCGGCAGATTCTGGCGACACTGATTGCAAACAACATCGTCAACCGAATGGGTCCTGCGTTCGTCAAACGCATTCAGCTCGACACCGGCGCCAATATCGTGACCATCGCGCGCGCCTACACAATCGCGCGGCAGATCTGCCGCGCGGGGCCACTGTTGCACACGATCGAGTCTCTGGATGATGAAATTCCGGCATCCGCGCAGATGTCGATGATGTTCGAGGTCAGTCGAACCCTGCGGCACGTATGTTACTGGCTGATCGAACGCTTCGAAGACGAACTCGAAATCGAGGCGGCTGTGGAGCGCCTCAAAGATGGAATGACGGTGGTGTACACACGTACCGGCGCCACCATGTCGACGGCCGCCCGTGAACGGCATCAGAAAGCGGCTGCCAGCTACGTCGCCATGGGTGCGCCGGAGAAGCTCGCCGATCGCATGTCGGCGCTGCTGCTGACCCGCGCTGCGCTCGACATCGTCGATCTCGCCGCGGCGCACAAGCGCGACGTGCTCGAATCTGCACGCCTGTATTCGGCGTTCAACCAAAAGATCGGCTTTTACTGGTTGCATGTCAGCGCCGAGGACCTCAAGGTGCATGGCCGCTGGCAAGCCATTGCGCGGAGCAACCTGCGCGACGATTTCTACCGCATCCGACGAGACCTGGCGGCGCAAATTTTGCGCAAGCGCAGCAAGCAGGATATATCAGTTGCTGTCGACAATTGGCTGCATGAACGCAGTGCCAAAGTCGAGCGATTCAAAAGCATGGTCGAGGAAATGAAGCTACGCAACGATGTCGATTTTGCTACGCTCACAGTGGCCGCTCAGGAAATGCGCGACCTTATAGCCAACTGATCCCAGACGCCGACACGATCCAACGGAGCGACCATGGCGAGCAAGCTTGTACTTTGCCGTCACGGTCAGAGTGACTGGAACCTGAAGAACCTGTTCACGGGCTGGACCGATGTCGACCTGACCGAACAAGGCATCGACGAAGCGATTGCGGCCGGCCAAACGCTCGCCGACCTCGACGTTGACTTCGACATCGCGTTTACGTCGGTATTAAAGCGAGCCATTCGTACGCTGTGGCTCATGCTCGATGAGATGGATCGAATGTGGATTCCCGTGACGCGCGACTGGCGTCTGAACGAGCGTCATTACGGGGCCCTGCAAGGCCTGAACAAAGGCGAGACCGCCGCAAAATACGGTGAGAAACAGGTGCATGTCTGGCGTCGCAGCTATGACATTCCGCCGCCGCCGCTGGACAGCGACGATGAGCGCCACCCATCGCACGATGCCCGCTATTCCGGCATCGATGATCTGCCCGCTACCGAATCGCTGGCGACGACGCTGGCGCGCGTCCTACCTTGCTGGAACGAGTTGATCGCACCCGAGCTGCGCGCCGGCCGCAATGTACTGATCGCGGCGCATGGTAATAGCCTCAGGGCGCTGGTCAAGATGCTCGATGAGGTATCTGACGAGGACATTACCCGATTCAACATCCCGACCGGAATCCCGTTGGCCTATGAGCTCGACGACGATCTCAAGCCGCGGTCGCGTGAATTTCTGGGCGATCCCGAAGTCGTCGCCAAAGCCGTTGCAGCCGTGGTGGCGCAGGGCAAGGCCCGATAATCTGATCGTGTAGCGTTCGCCCCCGGGTGGCTATGCCTGCAGGCGCGGGTCGGAACGAGCTTTTTTCTGCGCGGGATCAACGATGCGCACAAGACCCTCCTGAACCGTCGATGCAACAAGCACGCCATCTTCGGTAAACAGCTGTCCGCGAGAAAATCCGCGAACACCGGATGCACTCGGGCTGTCCATCGAGTACAACAGCCATTGGTCCACTGCGAAGCTGCGATGAAACCACAGCGCATGATCCAGACTCGCCATGATGATCGTACCGCGGCCGAACACGAGCCCATGCGGCAGCGTTGCGGTGCTCAGTAGCTCGTAATCGGAAACGTACGCCAATAAGTTCTGATGCAACGCCTGGTCCCTGGGCAGCTTATCGACGGCTCGTATCCAGACGTGCTTGACCGGCGGCAGTTTTTCCGGCTCGGTGAAGTTAAACGGCCGGACCGGACGAAATTCGAACGGTCGCTTGTCCGTCAGGTAGCGCCGCATTTTCAGCGGAATTTTTTCGAGCAGTTCGCTCGCGACTTCGGTCAGGTCCTTGAGACCTTCGGGCCCGGGGACCTCGGGCATGTCGGCCTGGTGCTCGAGACCGACTTCCGGTCGCTGGAAGGATGCTGCGAGATTAAAAATCGGGCGGCCATGTTGAATGGCTACAACGCGTCGGTTCGAGAAACTGCCGCCATCGCGAGCACGATCGACTTCGTAGATGATCGGTGCGTTGATGTCGCCGCGGCGCAGAAAATAGGCATGCAATGAGTGCGCGACACGACCCTCGACCGTATGCTGCGCCGCAGACAGCGCCTGACCGAGAACCTGGCCGCCGAATACCTGCGGGCTGCCGATGTCCCGGCTGTCGCCGCGAAAAATATACTCCTCGATACGCTCGAGCGTGAGCAACGCGATCAGGTCTTCGAGAACAGGGTGCATTGGGCGTCGCGAATTCCTTTGGATCAGACGTCGGTGCGACCGCCGTCAACTGAGATGCCGCCGCCGCTGACGAACACGGCGTCGTCGCTCGCCAGAAACAACACGACTTTGGCGACGTCGACCGGCTCGCCAACTCGCCCCGCCGCCGAATGCGCAATGCAATGGTCACGCAGCGCCTTGTTCTTGCGGAATACTTCACGGCTGACCGGCGTCATGACGGCGCCGGGCTGAACATAGTTTGCGGTGATGCCGAACTCGCCGGTTTCGGCCGCCAGCGCGCGTGTCAGCGCGGCGAGGCTTTGCTCGGCATTGGCACAGGCGGCGATGCCGTCCGCCGCGAAGGTACTGCGCAGGAAGCCGGTGTTGATGATGCGTCCGGCGGGACTTTTTTTCAGATGTGGCAACGCGGCACGACAGATCGCAAGGATCAGCTGCGTCCGCGCATCGAGCAGGCGTTTGAGTGCAGCATCGCGCTGCGTCAGCGGCGCATCCGGCTGTAATGGAAATTCGTTGACGAGTATGTCGATGCCGCCGAGCCGTCCCACGGCCTCATCGATCAACGCGGGCATGCGCACGACATCGGTGAGATCTTCTGCGTGGCCGAGAATACCCTTCACGGCTGCAAAGTGCTGTTCAACACCACTGTCTTTCGTATCGGCCGCGAGTACCGTGGCGCCGTGCTTGACGAGCGTCCGCGCAACGGCTTCACCAATGCCGCTCGCGGCACTGGTGACGAGTGCTTTCATTCCGTATAGCCGCAGAGGATCGCCCATGAATGCTCCTGACTGAACGCGACGCCTGTTAGTCGGGTAGACGATAGTCTGCGAATTGCTTGCGCAATTCAATCTTCTTGACCTTGCCGGTCGCGGTATGTGGCAACTCCTCGACGAATGCGACATCGTCCGGCACGCACCAGCTCGCCACTTTGCCGTCGAACCATGCCAGCAAGTCGTCCTTGCTGACTTCCTGACCTTCGGCCTTTACGACCACCAGCAGTGGCCTCTCGGTCCACTTGGGATGCGCGACGCCGATCACCGCGGCCTCGGCAACGGCGCTGTGGTCTGTCGCCACGTTTTCGAGTTCGATCGAACTGATCCATTCACCACCCGATTTGATGACGTCTTTCGTCCGATCGGTGATCGCCAGATAGCCATGCGGATCGATCGTCGCGACATCGCCGGTCTCGAACCAGCCGTCGGGCGTGTGCGTACCCGCGCCGCCTTCGAGCCTGAAGTAGTCGCTGCAAATCCACAGCCCGCGCACCTGCAATGCACCGTATGCCACACCGTCCCACGGTTGCTCGACGCCGTCGGCGTCGACGATGCGCATCTCAACCCCGAAAATGCCCCGCCCTGCCTTGGTCGCCAGGTCGAGTTGCTCGTCGCCGGACATCGATTCGAGACCTGCCTTGGCCGTATTGACCGTACCCAACGGGCTCATCTCGGTCATGCCCCAGCCCTGTCGCACCTCGACATCGTGCTTGTCGCGAAACTCCTCGATCATCGATCTCGGCACCGCGGCGCCGCCGATGATCGTGGACTTGAGCTTGTCGAGCCGCTTTCCAGCCTTGGCCATGTATTGCAGCAGCGCGAGCCAGACCGTGGGCACGCCGAGCGCCAGCGTCACGTCCTCGGAATCCATGAGCGCATAGAGCGTTTCGCCGTCGCCCATTTTGGGCCCCGGCAGGACCAGCTTCGCGCCAACCATGAGCGCCGAGTACGGGATGCCCCAGGCATTGACATGAAACAGCGGCACGACCGGTAACACGTTGTCACGACTCGACAGATTCATTACGTCGGGCGCAACGCCCGCGTAGGCATGCAGTAACGTCGATCGATGGCTGTACAGGACGCCCTTAGGGTCGCCGGTCGTGCCCGACGTGTAACACAGCGCCGCCGCCGAATTTTCGTCGAGTTCCGGCCAGGCGAAGTCACTCGACTCGGCACCGACCAACGTCTCGTAACAACGAACGTTCTGCAGCGACGTGTCGGGCATGTGTGCCTCGTCGGTCAGCACCACAAAACCTTCAACTCCGGTAATCTTGTCCGCGATTTTCTCGATCAGCGGCAGGAACATCGGGTCGACGAATATCCAGCGATCCTGCGCATGGTTGATAATGAATACCAGCTGCTCGGCAAACAGGCGCGGATTGATCGTATGGCACACGTAACCCGAGCCGCTGACACCGTAGTAGATCTCGAGGTGCCGGTAGTCGTTCCAGGCAATGGTGGCCACGCGGTCGCCCTTGCTCAGTCCCAATTTGACGAGCGCGTTCGCGAGTTGTCGCGCGCGCGCCATGGCCTCTGCGACCGTGTAACGATGCCTGGGGTTGTCGGCCGTGACCGATACAATCTCGCGACCACCATGGTATCGGGCCGCGTGTTCTGCGATCGCTGAAATCAGCAGCGGGGTGTTCATCATCAGGCCACGCATGATTATTCTTCCTTGTTTGGCGTTTCAATGCAGGAATCGCGGCTCCCAATTTAACAGAAGTGGCCAGCTTGCTCTCTTTCGAGTTGGCGATCTGGCCGTCCTCAGCATCCCGAAATACCTTCGCATAGCCGTCGCAGCAAGCCGCACCGGGCTCTCGAAGCGCCCACCCAAGCGCTAATGGCGCACCAAACCATGGTATCCTTGGCAGAACAATATGTACTCCAGGTTGTCGGCCGAGACGTCTGTTTTCATTGGCTAAAACCACTCGGCCGCCATTCACCAAGATGCCTCGACAGTAGCTATCGTCCACAGGCACAGAATGACCGATCGCGCTGTGGCGAAGAGGGGGAGAAATGAATATCAATCATCAATTTCTTGGTCTGTGCCACGTACGTGCGGGCGGACTGATTGGCTTTGCACCGGCGCTCATCGTGGGGTTGTTCGCGGGTGGCAACGTCGCTGCCCAGGATGTCATTGAGGAAATCATCGTCACGGCCCAGAAACGTCAGCAAACCTTGCAGGAAGTGCCCGTTGCGGTAACGGTCGTCACCGCGAATGATATGCAGCAAGCGCAGATGCTCGACATTAAGGACCTGCAGTCCATCGTGCCATCGCTCCGCATCACGCAATTGCAGACGACCGCTAACACGAACTTCATCATCCGCGGATTTGGCAATGGTGCCAATAACGCCGGCATTGAGCCCTCGGTAGCCGTCTTTGTCGACGGCGTATATCGCTCGCGGACCGCATCGTCACTCGCCGATTTTCCAAATCTCGAGCGCATCGAGGTCTTGCGTGGCCCTCAAAGCACGCTGTTCGGCAAGAATGCGTCGGCAGGCGTCATCAGCGTGATCACGGCAAAGCCAGACATGCAGAAAACCAGTGGTTCCGCCTCCATCACGCTCGGTGAGTACAGCCAGGTAATCGTCAAAGGTAACGTCACGGGTCCGTTGTCCGATACCGTCGCGTTCAGCCTGTCCGGCAGCGTGAATAATCGTGACGGCTACTACACCAACCTCGTGGACGGTGAAGAATATGGCGAGCGTGATCGTTGGGGTGTCCGCGGACAACTCCTGTTCCAGCCAAGCGACAAACTGGAATTCCGCTTGATCGCAGACTATGAAGAAATTGACGAAGTCTGTTGTGGCGTCGCAAATCTCGTCGATGGCCCGACGGGTGTCGCCATACGCCTGATTGGTGGAGACCTGGTCTCCAACCAGCCCTTCGCATATGCCAACTTCTACGACTTCAATCCGGTCAACGAGATTGAGAACAATGGTGTCTCGCTGCAGATCGATTACGACTTCGACGCCGTAACGCTGACCTCGATTACTTCATTTCGAAATCAGTCCCGTTTCGAGAACAGCGACGTGGACTTCACCAGTGCCAGACTGATCAACCCCAACTCGAGTGACACCGAACTGGACACCTTCACCCAGGAACTGCGGCTGGCCTCGTCGGGTGACGGCCCTTTGGACTGGATGATTGGCGTATTCTACTTCGACGAAGAAGTCGAAATTAGCAACGTGCTCAATTACGGTGTCGACTTCCGGGCATATACTGATGTGCTTACGGGCGGTGGCGTCACCTTGCTGGAAACAACCTTGGGATTGCCGGCGGGCACATTCTTCGCGGCCGGCCAGGGCAATTTCGAAACCGCAGGTCAGGACAACCAGGCGACTTCGATATTCGGCCAGGTCGACTGGCACATGACGGATCGCGTCACATTGACGCTCGGTGCAAACTACACCGAGGATGAAAAAGACGCATTTGTCGGTATGCTCAATACCGATGTATTCTCGTCGCTCGATTTCGTGTCGATTGGCTTTGCGGGGGCTTTCCAAGCTCTCACGGGATTGGCGCCGACGCCTGCGAATATTGCTGCCAATCCGGGAGCTGCCGCATTAGCCCAGGCGATCAGTGTCGAACCATGTCCGCCTGCTACGGCTTTGCCTTGTAATTCGCTTCTCGCGCTTCAGCCCCTGCAGTTTCTGCCGCCATTTCTCGATTTTCCGAACGCCGTCGAATCGGGAAGCTCAAGCGACGACGACGTGACCTGGACGGTGCGGCTGGCCTTCGATGCAACCGACAACGTCAACCTATACGTCGGCGCTAGCACCGGCTTCAAAGCGACATCCTGGAATTTGTCGCGCGATTCGCTGCCGTTCGCATCCGATTTCAGCGCAATTCTCGCCGCCGGGCTCGGCCTGCCGAATCTGGCTACCGGATTCCGTTTTGCCGGACCCGAGGATGCAACCGTCTACGAGATTGGCCTCAAGGCCCGCTTCGAGAGAGGTGCTTTGAATATCGCCATCTTCGACCAGGAAATCGAGGGTTTCCAGTCGAATATTTTTAACGGTACCGGGTTCAACCTGCAAAATGCAGGTAAACAGTCAACGACTGGTGTGGAGTTAGAGACGACCTGGCTTCCGACCAATGCATGGAAGCTGTCGTTTGCCGCCACCTGGCTGGATCCAAAATATGACGTGTTCAAGAACTTCGTGTTTCCCGACGGACTCGAGCAGGACCTGAGTGGAACGACGGTGCCGGGTGTGCATGAGTTCAGCATGAATATTTCGGGTGTTTACAACTTCGACATCGGTGCCAGCACATCAGGCTTCGTTCGCGTTGGGTATATTTACGAGGACGAAATACCGATTATCGAAAACGTTCCGGGCAACATTGCCTCGCGCGAAGTTAGTACGGTCAATGCGAGCATCGGCCTGCAATGGGACAACGGGTTCGAAGCCATGCTGTGGGGGCGCAATCTCACTAACGACGAATACCTGTTGAGCGCGTTCCCGGCGGTTGCACAGGCCGGTAGTTTCAGCGGCTATCCGAATGAGCCGAGAACGTACGGGCTGACGCTCAGAAAGAACTTCGATTGACGCAACCGGTCGAACACGGGGCAACAGGGTTCAACCTGTTGCCCCTTTTCTTGTGGCTCCTGCGACCGGTGACCAATTCGGTATGATCGCCTGATGAGCAAGACGACCCTGACCGTCGGCCTCGCGCAGATGGCGCCGATCTGGCTCGACCGCGACGCAACGCTGGCCAAGATCGTGCAGTGGGTCGCCAGTGCCGCTCGCGATGGCGCGGAACTTGTCGTCTTCGGCGAAGCGCTGCTGCCGGGTTATCCGTTCTGGGTGGAGCGCACGGACGGCGCCCGGTTCGAGTCTGAAATACAAAAGACCTTATTCGCGCACTACGTTACCCAGGCGATTACGATCGAGTCCGGCGATCTTGACGATGTGTGCAAGGCAGCACGTAAGAGCAAAATCGCCGTGTACCTGGGAATCATCGAACGAGCCGCAGACAGGGGCGGCCACAGTCTCTACTGCTCCATGATATTCATCGATGCCGGCGGAGAAATCCGTTCGGTCCATCGCAAGCTCATGCCGACGCACGAGGAACGACTGGTCTGGGCAATCGGCGACGGCCACGGCCTGCGCACACACCGCCTGGGCCCGTTCACGGCCGGCGGGCTGAATTGCTGGGAGAACTGGCTGCCGCTGGCCAGGGCGTCGTTGTATGCGCAGGGAGAGGATCTGCACGTCGCGATCTGGCCGGGAAACCGCCGTAACACCGAGGACATCACGCGCTTCATCGCACGCGAGGGACGCAGTTTCGTCGTGTCCGTCGCGGGCCTGATGAGGAAGAGCGACATCTCCGATGAATTGCCACACGCAGCAACGCTGCGCGAGAGCGCAGAGGACATCATGGCCAACGGCGGTTCGTGTATCGCGTCGCCGACGGGCGATTGGCTGCTTGAACCGGAAGTCGAAAACGAGTCGCTGCGTATCGCGGAACTCGACCACCAGATCGTGCTCGAAGAACGGCACAGCCTCGACGTTGCCGGCCACTACGCGAGACCCGATGTAACCCGGTTGGTCGTCAACCGGCAACGACAGTCAACCGCAGAATTTACGGACTGAATCATGAGACATAGCTTCAGCCTGGGCGCCCTGCTCCTCATCTCGCTCCCAGCCACCGCCGCAGAGTTGCCGGAGGGCTACTGGACAGTCGAGAAAACGCAACCGATTCTCGATGCGGCATTGAGAGTGACGCTGGACCCGGACCTCAGCCATCTGACCGAGGGCGAGTTACGGGCCCTCGACGAACTTCTGGCCGCCGGCAGGATCATGCACGCGCTGTTTGAAGAGCAGCGGCATGCGGGTGCTGCTGACGCACGACTGGCACTTGAAACGGCGCATGCGCGAAGCACCAATACCGCGACACAAAATCTCGTCGACCTCTATTACCTGTCCAAGGGGCCCATCACGACGACGCTGGACAACGAGCGATTGCCTTTCCTGCCCGTGGACGCCGAAGACCCGGGCAAGAACGTCTACCCGGTGGGCCTCACACGCGCTGAGATCGATGCATACCTGGCCGCGCATCCGCACGAGGCAAAATCCATTCTCGATGAACGCAGCGTCGTTCGCCGCGCCACCGCGAATAATATTGCTGCCGAACTCGAGCAGCTCGCAAAATTTCCAGAGATCGACGCATTGCACTCCGGCCTGAGACAGCGACTCGAAATGCTGCGGCCCAACCCGAACACACTCTATGCAGTTCCGTACGCACTCGCGTATGCGCCACAATTGCGAGATGCACGGACGCACCTGAACCTCGCGGCCGATGCCATTGCGGACGAATCACCGGACTTCGAGGCCTATCTCAGAAACCGCGGCCGGGACTGGCTGACGGGCGATTACGAGGCCGGCGATGCGTCCTGGGTCAGCGGCTCGTTCAACGGCCTCAACGTACAGATCGGGAGTTATGAAACCTACGACGATGCCTTGTACGGCGTGAAGGCGTTTTACAGCGCCAGCATTCTGGCCAGGGACGAACAAAAAAGCCGCGCCCTCGCCACGGCTATCTCGGGACTTCAGGCCATCGAAGATTCGCTTCCGTATGACCACCAAAAGCGTGTTCGCTCTCAAATACCGGTCGGCGTGTACAACGTTATTGCGGATTTTGGTCAAGCGCGCGGCGCAAACACGGCGACGATTTTACCCAATGACGCGGACCATGCACGCAAGTACGGCCGAACCATACTCGTACGCAATAACATATTGACCAATCCGGCCATATTCGCGAATCGCAAGAGGCGCTATGACGCCGTTGTGGATGCGGCCTTTCGCGATCACCTGACGCTGAACGGCGGTTTCAACCGAACGCTGTGGCACGAGATCGGCCATTATCTCGGTGTCAGCGTCACTGCCGATGGCCGTAGTCTCGACGCTGCGCTGGCCGATTTTTCCGATTTGTTCGAAGAAATGAAATCCGACCTTGTATCGCTGTTCGCCGCGCCGGCACTCAGGGACGCAGGCTATTACGATGCCGATGCGATGCGCGCTCACTACGCCGACGGCATTCGCCGCACCCTGCAGGTCGTGCAGCCGAGACCCGAGCAACCATACCAGAATATGCAGTTGATGCAGTTCAACTTCTTCATCGAGCACGGCCTGATCGAACTGCGAGGCCAGCCGGCACTTCTGACGATAAACTACGATCGTTATCACGAGGTTGTCGGCAAGTTGCTGCGGGAAGTGCTGCAACTGCTGTACGCCGGCGACTACGACATGGTGAAGTTATTCGTTTCCCGATGGAATTACTGGGACGAAAAACTGCACGGCAGGCTTGCCGAGCGCATGCGCGAGAGCGCAGGCTATCGAAGCACGCTGGTGCGCTATCGCCGTTTGAATGACGAATAGAGCAAAGAGGGGTGTGAACATGTCGGGCCTCAGGCCCGATACCCTTTAATATCGACACCGATTGTTGTGGCGCGCCGGTCAGTCCTTGAAAAAATACATGCCCAGCGTTTCGGCGACGCACGCCGGCTTGCGTTCGCCATCGACCTCAATCCTGACTTCGGAGGTCAGCAGCAATGCTCCGGCCCGGCGGCGCGCCTGCAATACTTTTGCACGCGCTCTTACGCGAGCGCCGGCGTACACCGGCGAGTAAAAGCGCACCTTGTTGACACCGAAATTAATTGCTCGTGCGAGATTTTCGACCTTGACGAAATCCCCCGTTAACGCAGGAATCAGGGCGAGTGTCAGGTAACCATGCGCAATCGTCTTGCCATCCGGCATTTCGCGGGCCGCTCGTTCGGTATCGACATGAATCCACTGGTAGTCGCCGGTCGCCTCGGCGAACTGGTCTATTCGATATTGATCGATGACGACCCAATCGGATAACCCGACCTCTTCACCTTCAAGTGATTTGGCATCGTCGATGGACTGAATAACGCGCAATTAAGATTCCTTGTTTTGCCGCGGCCCCCCGATCACTCCTCACGAGCACCGCAGCTGCCAAGCTAGAAATACACAGAAGCCGTTGCCGCCGCAAGTCTTGGGCTGCGTTTTTTTGTGACATGTAAGTTCGCCACCTATACTGGTACTCCGTCGCGGCAGTATCAGCCCCGCAAAACCCCGGGAATCGAATGCCGAACGCAATTTTCGCGATCGTACTGGCAGCAGGCAGCTCCAGGCGCTTTGGTTCGACCAAGCAACTTGAACCTGTTGGTGGTCAGCCCCTGGTCAGACCTGCCACCGATCTCGCTTTCGAGACGTGCGGTCATCACACCGTACTGGTCGTCGGCCATGACTGGCGGGCCGTCGCCGCGGCTGCGCGTAGAGACAGCGGATACCTGGTCCGCAACGAACGGCATGAGGATGGTCTGGGCACATCAATCTCGCTGGCCGTGCGCTGTGTCGCGCACGCCGCCAGCGCGATCTTGTTGTTGCTGGCGGACCAGCCATTGATTACGGCACAACATCTCGCGTCGCTGTGCGGCGCCTGGTCCGGCGCAGACGATGAAATCATCGCCACGGCCTTCGCCGGCACCAAGGGGCCGCCGGTCCTTTTTCCCCGGGCGACGTTTGCAGAGCTGGCACGACTCGAGGGCGATCAGGGCGCGCAGCACCTGCTAAGCGATGACCGCTATCGAACCAGGACCGTCATCTTTGAGCCCGCCGCCACCGATATCGATACGCGGGACGACCTCACGCGGCTTGGCTAGGTCGGCGAGCCGGCTCGCCCGTGTTGCGCACAGCGCTCGCAGTTGACCCAGCCGGAATGGCCATCGGCGTAGTGCTCCTTTTTCCAGATCGGCAGTCGCACCTTGAGCTCGTCGATGATGTATCGACAGGCGCGAAATGCCTCATCCCTGTGCGGAGACGCCACTCCGACCCAAACCGCACAGTCGCCGATCTCGAGCATCCCTGTGCGATGCACGCATAGGGCATGCAGAAATGGAAACTCCCGCTTCGCTTCGGCGAAAATCTTGTCGCCCTCGATAATGGCGAGCGGCTCATAGGCCTCGTATTCGAGCCGGAGCACCGTGTGGCCGTCGTTTTCATTGCGCACCCATCCCTCAAATGCACAATAGCCGCCGGCGGCCGCATCGAACAGCTTCTTGCGCAGCGCATCGGGATCGATTGCCGCGGTGGTCATGGAAAGCATGTCAGCCGCCCGCCACGGGCGGAAAAAGCAACACTGTGTCGCCGTCACTGACTACGGCTGACCAATCGGCCATTTCGTCGTTGATGGCAACCTTGCAATGCCCGGCAGGCTCGGCAGACCCGTGTCGTTCCTTGGTGCACTCGAAGACATCCGCCGCGGTGCCGACGTCGAGCGTCAGCGTTTCCTCCGCCACGCCGGCATGTTCGCGAAACATCGCGAAATAGCGAACCGTGATTGTCTTCACGATGCGGCCTCGAGGACACTGTGCTCGAGGTCACCGGGAGTGTTGACGTTGTCGAGCGACGCCGGATTGGGCTGCGAAAGCAGGCAAGTGTCCGAACGCATCAGGATTTTGCGCGGGCAAACGAGACCCTCGTCCACAAATTTGCGGATGATCTCGTCAGCGCCGGCACGGTAAACCGCACACAGCGGCTCCGGGAGATCGTCGTGGCTGCTGCGATACGCCGTAAACGGTTGTTCCACGGACCGATTTGCCAGCAAGAAGCGAATCGTCTCATCGTCGACATTGGGCAGATCACAGGCGACGACGAGCCAGTCCACATGCGGGTATTCCTGCGTTGCCGATAAAATGCCCGCGATCGGTCCGATGTCATCGAACTGATCCACGATCTGCTCGAAACGCCGGCGCACGCGTTCATCCTGCTGCTCCGCACGCGTTGATACGAACACCTTGTCGGTCAGTGCTTGCAACAGCGCGGCAATGTGTTCGAGTTGGCTTGTGCCGTCACGCACGAGCAATGCCTTGTCCTCGCCCATGCGGCGGCTCTTGCCGCCCGCGAGTACGAGCCCGTAAATGGTACTAGTCGCCACTACGATAATCCTGCTTGCCGCCGGACTTGGCGATCAGGCGGGTCTCGCTGATGACGATGTCATGCGACATGGCCTTGCACATGTCATAGATGGTCAATGCCGCAATGCTTGCGCCCGTCAATGCCTCCATCTCGACACCGGTCTTGTGATGCACTTTGCAAACGCAGTCGACAATGGCATGCCCCTCATTCACGGCGATCGTGACATCGCAGCTCTCGAGTCCCAGGGGATGGCAGAACGGAATGAGCTCGTGAGTTTTCTTCGCAGCCATGACACCTGCGATGATCGCAGTAGCAAACACCGGACCTTTCTTGCTTTGAATCTCGTCATCGTCGAGCTCGGCGAGAACCGTCGCGGGCAGAACGACAATGCTTCTCGCATGCGCTTCGCGGTTTGTCGCCGATTTGGCGCTGATATCAACCATGGCGGGCCGGTTGTGCTCATCGATATGAGTAAGTTTAGCCACCGATTCTGTACATTTCGACCTTGGAGATATGATGCGCCTCCGCGACATCGGGTCGTCTCAGCTCGCTGTAGCGATCCGCGCGCTGTAACCACGTGCGCGACAGGATGTCGGCCAATTCGTCGTCATTCGCTCCACTTCGAAGTGGCTCGCGCAGATCGGTACCATGCGTAGCAAAGAGACAAGTATAAAGTACGCCATCGGCTGACAGGCGCGCACGCGTGCAGCTGCCGCAAAACGGTTCGGTCACCGATGAAATGAAACCTATTTCACCCTGACCGTCGACATATTGGTAGCGCTGCGCAACCTCTCCCGGGTAGCTGCGACCGACAGGCCTGAGTGGCCAGCGAGCTTCGATGTTTTTGAGCAACTCCCTCGACGGCACGACCTGGTTCATGCGCCAGCCATTTCGATTACCAACATCCATGAACTCGATCAGTCGCACGATGTGACCCGTGCCACGAAAATGCCCGACCAGATCGAGCACGGTATGCTCGTTGACGCCGCGTTGCACCACGACATTGATCTTGATCGGCGACATTCCCGCACGCTCAGCCGCTTCGATCCCCGCGAGAACCCTTGCGAGGTTGCCGCGCCCGCCGCTCATGCGCAGAAAGATCTGCTCGTCGAGGCTGTCAAGGCTGATCGTGACGCGATGCAATCCGGCCTCGGCGAGACGGCCGGCAACCGATTCGAGCAGCATCGCATTGGTCGTCATGGCGAGGTCGTCGACGCCCGGCAGTTGCGCCAGTCCGGCGACGAGCTCCGGAAGTTTCTTGTCGAGCAGCGGCTCGCCGCCTGTCAGGCGAATTTTCGAAACGCCGAGACCCGTGGCGATCCGCGCGATACGCAGAATCTCGCTATGTGTCAGTCGCTCCGGGCGTGACAGAAATTCGAAGTCGGCATGATATTCCGACTCGGGCATGCAATACGGACAGCGGAAATTGCAGCGATCGAGTAACGAGATCCTCAGATCGCGCAATGGCCGGGCCAGTGCATCGAGCGTCTCTGACAGCTTCGGGGCCGGGTGGTCGTCGGGTATCAGGTGCGATGACATGCGCTCATTGTGCCCGATCTCAGCGCCGCTTTGAATGCATCCCGACATTTGTGTTCAACAATCAGACCGCCGAAGCCTGCGGCTCATACGGTGCCGGAGACCAATTCTTGCCACACTCAGGCCCCAGCCGGGTCACACGGGCGGTTGCGGACTCCCCCGGCGACGATGGTAAGCTGGGCGCAGGCGCACGGCATCCGCGCGGGCCTGGTCAATCGCGGACCCGTACGACAATCAAAAGCCAAGGGAATCTCATGAACGTTACTTTCAGCGACGAGGAGATCGCGTTTCGCGAGGAAGTCAAAGACTTTTTCAGGACCCGGTTTCCGCAAGACGTTATCGACAAACAACGACTCGGCGTGCCGTTGCAGCGGGACGACATGATCCGCTCGCAGAAGAGTCTGCACGAACAGGGTTGGGCCGGCGTCAACTGGCCGGTCGAATTCGGCGGCACTGGCTGGACCCCGGTACAGAAGTACATTTTCGCCACGGAGATGGCAGAGGCCAACGCCCCGGCCATCGTGCCATTCGGCCTCAGTATGGTCGGCCCGGTCATCTATTCGTTCGGCAACGACGAACAAAAGCAGCGCTTCCTGCCCGATATCCTCGCAAGCGACACCTGGTGGTGCCAGGGCTACTCGGAGCCGGGTTCGGGCTCCGATCTGGCATCGTTGAAGACCCGCGCCGACCGCGATGGTGAGCATTACATCGTCAACGGTACGAAGACGTGGACGACGCTGGGTCAGCATGCGGACTGGATATTCTGCCTGGTGCGCACGAGCAGCGATGTTGCGCGCCGCCAGGAAGGCATCAGTTTCCTGCTCGTGGATATGCGCACTAAAGGAGTGACGGTCAAGCCGATCATCACGATCGAAGGCGACCACGAAGTCAACGAAGTGCACTTCGAAGACGTCCGCGTGCCGCTCGAGAACCTCGTCGGAGAAGAGGGCAAGGGCTGGACCTACGGCAAGGTGTTATTGCAACACGAGCGCACCAATATTGCCGGAGTCGCACGCTCGAAGTACCGCCTGAAGAAATTACGTGCACAAGCCGGCGAAGCGATTCGCGGCGCGGAGCCGCTCGCCCTGGATCGAAACTTCATGCGCAAAATAGCGGCCGTCGGAGTGGATATCAAGGCGCTCGAATACACGGAATTGCGCACTCTTGCTGCTGTGGCGTCGGGCAAGGCACCCGGTCCCGAGTCGTCGATCCTCAAGCTCAAGGGTACGGACGTGCAGCAGGCCCTCGATGCCTTGTATGTCGAAGCGGCAGGTTACTACGCCCTGCCCTATGTACCTGATCAATACACGCTCGACGCACCGGGCGAAAACCACGTTGGTCATGGCGCGGAGACGACGACGTCGTTGAAATATTTCAATAACCGAAAGGCGTCGATTTATGGTGGTTCGAACGAGATTCAAAAAAACATCATCGCCAAGCACGTACTCGGATTGTAGGAACAGACATGAATTTTTCGCTGAATGAAGAACAGATGATGTTGCAGGACAGCGTCGAAAAGTTCATCGACAACGACTATGACTTTGAGACGCGCCAGAAAATTGCCGCCAGTGACTCGGGTTTCAGCGCGGACGTGTGGCGCACATTCGCGGAATTGGGGTGGACCGCAGTGCCGTTCGCCGAAGACGACGGTGGTTTCGATGGTGGCGCTATTGAAATCATGGTCATAATGCAACTCTTCGGGCGCGGGCTCGTCGTCGAGCCGTACCTCGCCAATATCGTGCTTGCCGGGGGCATCCTCGGACGCGCCGCCAACGCGGAACAGAAAGAAAAGTGGTTGCATCCGATCATCGCGGGCGAGTTGCAGGCGACACTCGCCTTTGTCGAACCCCAGAGCCGTTACGACATCGCCAATATTGCGACGGTGGCGGCGGTCGATGGCGAAGCATGGAGATTGAACGGCAACAAGGGCTTCGTCCTCAACGGCGGCAATGCCGGGTTGATCATCGTTCCGGCCCGGTCCGGCGGCGGACAAACCGATCGGGACGGCATTACATTATTTGCGGTCCCCGCGGACAGTAAAGGCATCACCTGCAACGCCTACGCAACTGTCGATGGCCTCCGGGCAGCCGAAATCACCTTCGAAGACGTTCGCGTCGATGCGGGCGCCGTGCTTGGCGAGGTTGGCGGCGGATTTGCAGTTCTCGACGCGGTCATCGATGAGGCGACCCTCGCGGTCTGTGCCGAGGCGGTAGGCATCATGCAGGTTCTCAGGGTCAAGACGCTGGAATATTCGAAGAGTCGAGTGCAATTCGGCGTACCGATCGGCAGTTTTCAGGTACTGCAGCACCGCATGGTCGATATGCTGACCGACTGCGAGCAATCCGTGTCACTGTTGCTCTGGGCGACGATGGTCAGCGCATCTGGCAGCGCCGAGGCGAAACGCGCCATCAGCGCCATCAAGTACCAGGTAGGGACAGCCGGACGGAAGGTCGGCCAGGACGCCGTACAGATACACGGCGCCATGGGGGTCAGCTGGGAACTCGATATCGCTCATTATTTCAAACGATTAACAACGATCGGCCAGATGTTTGGCAACGCCGACTGGCACCTGGACAAGCTGGCCACCGGATGAGCAACGTCGCTGGCGATTAGGGCGTCATGATTCCGCAAAATGTTGTGGCGTTTTTTGCGGCACACCAGGAATTACTGTGGCTGACCACGCTGGTACTTGACCTCGGCGGGACCGTGATCCTGTACCGGCTCTTCGGCAAGGCCGGCCTTCAGGTCGCCATCGCAACCGCGATCATACTGGCCAATCTTCAGGGTCCGAAGCTCACCGTCATCTTCGGTCTGCAAACGAGCGTCGGCGTCATTTTCTACTCGAGCATATTCTTTGCCACGGATGTGCTGTCGGAAAACTACGGCAAAGCCGAAGCGAACAAGGCTGTTCGCATGGGTTTCGCCGTCAGCATCATCGTTTTGGTCATGTTGAGTTTCACGTTGCTCTATCTGCCCAGCAACCGGCCCGGATCGGCCGAGTTTTCGAGCAATATTCACGAAGCGTTTGCGACAATCGTCAACTACACACCGCGATTCATTTTCGGTTCGTTGCTCGCCTACTACGTCAGCCAGAGTTTCGACGTGTGGGCATTTCACAAGATCAAAGCGTTGACCGGCGATCGCTGGCTGTGGCTGCGCAACAACCTCTCGACGATGAGCTCGCAGGCACTTGACACGGTGATATACGCGCTCGTGGTCTGGTGGGGCATCGTCGATCTGCGCACCGCTATTGCACTGGGCGCTGCCAAGTATGTATTCAAGATCGGCATCGCACTGATCGACACGGTATTTATCTACTGGGCCAGGATTGCATTCGGACAGCGGCATCCGGCAGAGGCTCAGTCAGCCTGATAAACTGGTTTTGGTATTTTTGCGGGTGACAGATATTGAGAAGCGGTGTCGGTAATAATGATGAGTCGCATTTCTGCGCCCACCGGCCGCAGTTGCGCGGCGCGCGGCACGCTGGCCGACAGACAGACAGCGCCTGATCCTGATGCAACCGTCGGGTGTCATCACGATCACGACAGATTTCGGTCACAAAGGACCGTTTGCGGCCGTCATGAAGGGCGTTATTGTCAGCCGCTTTCCCGGCGCCACAGTCATCGACCTGGCACATGACATCCCAGCGCAGTGGCCGCCCGAGGCCGGTTTCTGGGTCAGCCGGTCATACCGGTACTTTCCACGCGGTACGGTGCATATTGCGATCGTCGATCCCGGCGTTGGAACCGAACGCGACATACTGATCGTCGAGTACGACGGCCACTACTTCATGGCTCCGGACAACGGCTTGCTCGCACAGATGCTCGACGACGCGGACGACGCGGCCGTCTTCACGCTCGATTTCGACTCGCTCGGCAGGCTTGGCATCGGCGTGCCAAGCGCGACATTTCATGGTCGCGATATATTTGCGCCGATCGCTGCCGAACTGGCAGCCGGGAGGACCAGGCCCGTGGCAATCGGCACGGCGACCTGCGAGTGGGTCCCGGCATGGCTCGACCCGCCCAAAGCCACCGACGGCAGCGTCTCGGGCGTTATCGTCACCGTGGATACTTTCGGTAATCTGATCAGCAACATCGACTCGGCACTGATCGATGGCTTCTCCGAACCCGTTGCGCGCATTGCCGGACACCAGATTCCGATGCTGACCACTTACGGCAGGGCGAAGCCCGGCGAATACCTTGCGCTGATCAATTCATTCGGAGTAGTGGAAATAGCACGGGCCGAAAGCAATGCGGCCGAGGGTCTGGGTGCGGAACGCGGTGCTCCGCTCCGCGTGACCGACGGCTACGACACCTAGGGAACCTCTGATTCAAGTCTGCCCCCGCATCGCCTGTTTTTCGATTCTGGCCCACGAATCTCTGAGCGTAACGATGCGATTGAAGACCAGGCTGTCTTTTGAATTGTCGTGGGCGTCCTGGCAGAAGTAACCGAGCCGCTCGAACTGCACTGCCTCGCCCGGCTCCAGACTTGCGAGCGATGGCTCAAGCTTCGCCTCGACCGTGGCCAGTGAATCCGGATTCAGGACGTCCATGATGTCATCGACCGTGTTCGGATCAGGCACCGTGAACAATCGATCGTACAGCCTGACCGTTGCCGGAAGCGCCTGATCACCAGACACCCAGTGGATCGTGCCTTTGATCTTGCGATCACTCGTTCCCGTGCCGCTGCGAGTATCCGCATCGTAGCTGCAACGTAATTCGACAATTTCGCCGGCGTCGTTCTTGACGACTTCATCGCAACGTATGATATAGGCGCTGCGCAGTCGTACCTCGCCTCCGGGTTTCAGACGGAAGAATTTTCGCGGCGCGTCCTCCATGAAGTCATCACGCTCTATCCATATTTCGCGCGAGAACGGCACTTCGCGCTTGCCGAGCTCGGGCCGATTCGGATGATTCATCGCCTGCATCATTTCCACCCGGCCTTCGGGGTAATTCGTCAGCACGACCTTGAGCGGCCGCAACACGGCCATGCGCCGTTCGGCGACCTCTCCGAGAATTTCGCGGACACTGTTTTCGAGCACGCCCATTTCGATCAGCTTGTCTTTTTTCGTAACGCCGCCGCGTTTGACGAAGTTCCGCAGTGCAGCCGCGGGATAGCCACGCCGGCGCATGCCTGCGATCGTCGGCATGCGCGGATCATCCCAACCGCTGACCACCTTGTTGTCGATCAGCACGCCGAGTTTGCGCTTGCTCGTAATCGCATAGGCAAGATTGAGACGCGAAAATTCGATTTGCCGCGGGCGGTGCGGCGGCTTCAGGTTGTCGAGAAACCAGTCGTACAACGGACGGTGGTCCTCGAACTCGAGCGTGCACAAGGAATGTGTAATGCCCTCAAACGCGTCCGATAAGGTGTGTGCGAAGTCATACATCGGGTATATGCACCAGGCATCGCCCGTGTGCTGATGACTGATATGACGAATTCGGTACAGCGCCGGATCGCGCAGATTCATATTCGGTGAGGCCATGTCGATCTTCGCGCGCAACACATGCACACCGTCGACGAACTCGCCGGCGCGCATGCGGCGAAACAAGTCCATGTTTTCCCCGACACTGCGATCGCGAAAAGGGCTGTTCCTGCCGCATTCGGTCAGCGTGCCGCGATGCTCGCGGATCTCATCCGCGCTCAGACTGTCGACATAGGCAAGCCCCAGCTCAACGAGCTTCTCGCCGCTTTCGTAGAGGCGCTCGAAGTAATCCGACGCGTGCGTGAGCCTGTCGGCCCAGTCGAAACCCAGCCAATGAACGTCGCTCTCGATGGCGCGAACGAATACTTCATCTTCCTTGCCGGGATTGGTGTCGTCATAGCGCAGAAACGTTCTGCCATCGTTTTCGGCAGCGACGCCGAAGTTCAGGCATATCGACATGACATGGCCGATGTGCAAATAGCCGTTCGGCTCTGGCGGGAACCGCGTCACGATCTCATCGTGTTTGCCCGATTCGAGATCGTCATAAATGATTTTGCGGATGAAGTCCCGCGAAACATCATCGCTCATGAAAGGCAGTCAGGGTCAATCCGAAGGGCGGTATTGTACGCGAACTCTGGAAGGCGCCCAGCGCTCCGTAACGGACAAATTGATGAACTCGGCATTCATTACTTCACTGAGGTTGCCTGGTCTGGCCGGCGACACTCGCTGCACAATCCCCGGACCTCGAGCATCTGGTGCTCGGCCGCAAAACCCACCGCCCCGGCTTTTTGTCCGACTAGCAGGTTGATGTCGCCATCATCGAGTTCAGTGACGGTGCGGCATTCCCGGCAGATCAAAAACTGGCCGGAGTGCGAGCACTCGGGATCGGGACAGCCGATAAACGCATTGAGCGAGTCGAGACGGTGCACAAGCCCGGCCTCGATCAGAAATTCGAGAGCCCGATAAACGGTCGGCGGGGCGGCCTTCCTGCCCTCCTCGCCGAGCTTGCCGAGGATTTCGTACGCCCCGACGGGTTTGTGGCTGTGCCAGACCAAGGCCAGCACGTGTCGTCTCAGCTCGGTGAAGCGAAGCCCGCGCTGGCGGCACAGACCTTCGGCGGCATCCATGGCGGTCGAGATACAGTCGTCGTGATCGTGCTGTTGCGACGGGAATGGCTGTTCGAGTCCCTGCATTGTCCTGTCGGCCTCCGTATCCGCCTGGCTCCGTACCCATCAATATCACGTTGACGAGGTTCCAAAGTCCAGGCCAGAAATTTTCTGTACAATCCCGCCGTATCTTCGGGCAGGCAAACAAACATACACCAATCCGAATCATGCCGAAAATCACGTTACCAGACGGCTCCGAACGGCAGTTTGACGCTGCCACCCGAGGGGCCGACATTGCCGCCAGCATCGGCAAGAGCCTGGCGCGGGACGCCGTGGCTGTCCGTGTGGATGGCGAACTCTGGGACCTTGGTCGCGACATCGAGTCCGACGCTGCCATTGAGATCGTGACACGGGAATCCGACGAGGGTCTCGAGCTGCTGCGGCATGATGCTGCACACGTGCTTGCCGAGGCCGTCAAGGAACTCTGGCCCGACACACAGGTAACGATCGGGCCCGCCATAGAAAACGGCTTTTACTATGATTTTGCGCGCGTGGAGCCGTTTACCGAAAGCGATCTGGAGATCATTGAGGCGCGCATGAAGGACATCGTCGATCGCGACGAGCCGATAGAGCGCGAGGTCTGGCAGCGCGGCAAAGCGATCGAATTTTTCCGCAGCATCGGTGAGGAGTACAAGGCCGAAATCATCGAAGGAATTCCGCCAGGCGAAACGCTGACACTGTATCGCCAGGGTAACTTCATCGATCTTTGCCGCGGTCCCCATTTACCGTCAACAGGCAAGCTCGGCAAGGCTTTCAAGCTGACCCGGGTCTCCGGGGCGTATTGGCGTGGCGATTCGCGCAATGACATGTTGCAACGTATCTACGGCACCGCGTGGGCGAATGAGAAACAGCTGCGCAAACACGTCAACATGCTCGAAGAGGCGGAGAAGCGCGACCACCGCCGACTTGGCCGCATCATGGATCTGTTCCATTTCCAGGATGAGGCGCCGGGCGCCGTTTTCTGGCACCCCAAGGGATGGGCGATGTTTCAAAACCTGGTCGATTACATACGTCAGAAGCAGAATGCGGCTGGCTACCTCGAGGTCAACACGCCCGATCTCATGGCTCGCTCGCTATGGGAAGCGTCGGGCCATTGGGAATCGTTCGGCGATCACATGTACACGACCGAAACCGAAGACGGGCGTACTTATGCGATCAAGCCCATGAATTGCCCCGGACATGTGCAGATTTTCAAGCAGGGAATCAAGAGTTACCGCGATCTTCCTTATCGCCTGGCCGAGTTCGGCAAGGTGCATCGCTACGAGCCGTCAGGTGCATTGCACGGCCTGCTCAGGGTGCGAGCCTTTACCCAGGACGATGCACACATTTTCTGTACGCCCGAGCAGATTACCGCCGAGTCGATCGCGGTATGCGACCTGATCCTGGGCATCTATCATGATTTCGGCTTCGACGATGTGCGTATCAAGTTCGCTGACCGGCCCGAGGTGCGGGTCGGCGAAGATGCGGTGTGGGACCAGTCTGAGGCTGCACTGAAGAAAGCGCTCGAGGTCGCGGGTCTCGATTACGAGTACAACCCGAACGAAGGTGCATTTTACGGACCGAAACTCGAATTCGTGTTGCGCGACGCGATCGGGCGCGACTGGCAATGCGGAACCTTGCAAGTCGATCTCAATCTTCCAGGCCGACTCGGCGCAACCTACATCGGTGAGGACGGTAACAAGCACACACCGGTGATTCTGCACCGTGCGATGTTCGGCTCGCTGGAGAGATTCATCGCTATCTTGCTCGAGCATCACGCCGGCCACTTGCCGCTATGGCTCGCACCAACACAGGTCCAGGTATTGACCATCACGTCCGAAGCCGATGACTATGCCGAGGAGGTGGCAGCCGAATTGCGCAAAAGGGGTCTGCGTGCCGAAACGGATCTGCGCAACGAAAAAATCGCTTACAAGGTTCGTGAGCACAGTGTCGCGAAGGTGCCCGCGCTACTCGCGGTAGGCCAGCGTGAAGTCAAAAACCGGACCGTGGCCGAGCGTCGCCTTGGTTCGAAACAGCAACGCGTGATTGCTCTTGATGAGGCCATCGACGGACTCGAACGCGAAGTCCGGAATCGCGCCCAATCGTCCTGAAACACGAGTACGGAATGCTCCGGGTAGCTCGCAGGTGTCGCAATTTGGCGAAAGTTGCTTGGCTTGCATTGCGCCCAGGACCGAACGTGACACGCCAGACAGCCTGACTGTGCGTCGCGTCACAGAATCCAACATCATCGGGCCAGCAGCGATACCTAGCCCGGCCTGCAAGGATATACTGCTCCGACGAAAGGACTGCCCGTCCGATTCAACATAAGGCAAATGGAGGACCTGGAGTGCCGCTGGACCGATTCAATACGCAGGTACTGTTGCTTCACAGTGAGCGAGGCACGCTGGACGATTTAAGTGCCGGGTTCGACGAACGCTACACAGTACACTGTGCGACAAGCGGCACCGAAGCACTGAACACGCTCGGCGACACGCCCATTCACGTCATCGTGTCGGCTCAGGAACTGCCGGGGATGAGCGGCGTTGAAGCTTTGCGCGAGGCCAAGAAACGCTCCCCGGAGACAATCGGCATATTGCTCGCCAGCATGGAGGATGATCTCGAGGCGCTCGTCGGCGATGAGGAAGTATTTCAGATAGTCCGCGGTGGTATCAGTCCGAAAGAACTCGGCAAAATCATTGATAATGCGACGCAGCAAATGCGCCTGATGGCGTTGGCCAAGTCTGCAAATGATAACTCGGCAAGGGTCGACGCACCGACGTCCGAGCATATCGTGATGGAAACAGCCGAAAACGGCTCGGCGATCATCAGCGACGGCACAGGCCGTATGTACGCCCTCGATCCGACCAAAATATCGTCATCCATAGCAGTCGGCGCGCGCACTATCGACGTCCTCATATTGACGACGGACGACGAATTTCTCAGCACAATCAAAGGTTCTGTTCGCGGGCTGCACAACGTCCATCATGCAAGCACGCTAAAGCAGGCGGAACAGGCGTTAAAGAAGAGCAAGGTCGGCGTTGCTGTCGTTGATGCCGCAATGATCGGCTCGAACATCGAGAAACTAACTCAACATCTGCGTGAATCGAAAAAGCGCCTCGTCTCGATCGTCGCCGGCCGTCGCGATGACGGTGAGATGCTCATGGATCTGATCAACCGGGGCAAGGTCTATCGATTCCTGATGAAACCGGTTTCGGCTGGCCGTGCGCGACTCGCAATTGAAGCATCCGTCAAGCACCACCTGGAGGCACCCGACTCCGCGTTCAAGGCGGCGCCCAAGTCGCGATGGGCGCCGAAATTCGTGTCCCTGGGACTGCCGAAAGCCAAGCCGACACCGGATCCAAAGGCTGAAGCCGCCGCGAAACAAAAAGCCGAAGCCGCAAAACAGAAGGCCAAAGCCGAAGCCGCGAAGCAAAAAGCCGAAGCCGCGAAGCAAAAAGCCAAAGCCGAAGCCGCAAAGCAAAAAGCCGAAGCCGAAACCGCGAAGCAAAAAGCCGAAGCACTGGCGATTAAACAGGCTGAAGCCGAAGCCGCAAAACAGAAAGCCGAAGCCGAAGCCGCAAAAAAGAAAGCTGAAGCCGAAGCCGCAAAACAGAAAGCTGAAGCACTCGCGAAAAAGCAGGCCGAAGCGGCAGCAGCAGCGAAAGAAAAGGCCGAAGCGTCGGCAAGAAAGAAAGCAGACGCAGCAGCGAAGAAGCAAGCCAAGGCGGAAGCCAGGGAGAAAGCCAAGGCAGCAGCGAAAGAAAAGGCCGAGGCGGTTGCGAAGGAGAAAGCCGAGACATCGGCAAAGAAGAAAGCCGAGGCATTAGCGAAGAAGCAAGCCAGGGCAGCAGCCATTCGGCCGTCTTCGGCCGACGATCGTCTGTCGGGCGCGTTCGGCATCGAAGAGGGGGGCGTGAAACGACAGATAGGCGCCGTAGTCGGAGCTGTCGGCGGAGTAATCGTCGGCGCCACACGATTGTTCAAGGGTGAGGATGTGCCCAGGGGCAGGCGAGCGATCGGGGCAAGCAATGCGTTGCCACTTAATCTGCGCAAAGTTGCGGCGGTCGGTGCGATCGTCCTGATTGCCGTCTCCGGCGGAAGCTATTGGTATTTGGACGGCTTTGACGGCGTATTTTCAAGACCGGGTTCGGTCAGTGAACCCGACTCGGCGTTCGGTACTTCATCCGCCCTGAGTGGCGTGGCCGGGGCGACATTCGATGAATTGCTTGAAATGGCACGCAGTGCTCGTGACGCGGGCCATATATACAACCCACCTGTCGCCAATGCGATCGAACTCTTCCTGGCAGCCGAAACAGTGGCGCCTTCCGATGCCAACATTGATGCAGAGCTCGCGGCAACGCTCGACGAGGCGCTCGGTATGGCGGAGACCGCACTTCTGGAGCGCCGCATCGATGAAGCGACAGCAGCGCTCGCGCAAGTCACATTCGCCGACCCGGCCCACCAGAGATTACCGTTCCTGAATGCCCAATTGGCTGAAGTGCAATTACGCGGCTACCTCGACGACGCTCGCAGTGCGCTGCGCGAATCACGGTTTGAGGATGCGTCGACAGCGCTTGCCGGTGCCCGCTCGCTGGATGGTGCAGACAGGACCAAGATCGACGCTCTCGCCGCTGAAGTCAAGACCGCTCGCAGTGCACGACGTATCGACGCAACCCTTACGCTGGCAACGCAGCAGTTCGAGAAGGGCATGCTCGTATCGCCGGCGAATGACAATGCCCGCTATTACTTTGAACTCGTCCTCAATATCGATCCCGATAGCCTGGCGGCACGCCAGGGGCTGTCGGCTATCGCGAGCGAACTGATTCTGCAGGCCCGCGCGCAAATCGATATCGGCAAGTTTGATGCCGCAGAAAAATTGTTAGGAGACGTACGTAGCCTGGATCCGTCAAGTGCGGCGCTCGCTGCATCAAAGAAGGCCCTGCTTGAGGCACGCGAAAGCGCCCCAACGTCGTCGCGCCCCAGCCAGGTTGACCGGCTGGCCATTGCCCAGGGACCTTCGGGCACTCAACGTCAGACTCCGGCGCCGCGGCCCAGGCCCGTAGTCAGGACGCCGGAGCCCAGACCTGATACCTCCGCCGCAACTGAGACGGCCGACGACAACCAGGCGGGTGCCGCACCCATCGAGGATTCAGATGACTTTGCCGGCGCTGCAGCGGCGGATGCCGGCAGCGATGCCGGACAGGATGACACTGCGCAGAATCTGCCGCCACCCGTCCCGGACAGACCCGTCGCGGTCAGTTCGTTGGTCCGTACCAAGTACGTGGCGCCAAGGTATCCGCGCAGCGCCCAGCGCCGCAAGTTATCGGGCTGGGTGGACGTCGAGTTCACACTGACCCTCGATGGCACAGTGACGAATGTCGACGTTACGGAATCGACTCCGGGCAATACGTTTGTCGATGCCGCCATTCGAGCCGTCGAGGGATGGGAATTCGAACCTGTTTTCGACGATGGTATTGCGGTCGAAAGGCGCGCGGCCGTGCGCATGATGTTTGCGATCGAGTAGCCGGCACATGAGCCGGCCAGGCGCGCCGGGAAAACCTTCCAAACTGGATCATTTCTGATATTCCCGCTAGTCTGCAGCGATATTTCATCCTTGCGGAGTGTCAGATCGTGTCTGACCAGGCACTCGCCGTCAAAACAAGGCCGGCGAGAAAACAACAGCAGCGGAGCATAGTGACGCAGCAGAAGTTGCTCGACGCCGCTATCGAGGCATTCTCCGAGAATGGCTTCAAAGGCACTTCGACACGCGACATCGCGGACCGCGCGGGCGTGCATCACCCCCTGATCACCTACCACTTCAAGAACAAGGACAGTTTGTGGCGCGCCGCGACAAACGGCATATTCCGGGAGTTCAACATCGCCCTGGTCAAGGCAATTGCCGCGGTGCCGGTGGCCGACCCGAAGGCTCGTGCCGTGGCTTTTATTCGCACTTATGTGCGCTATGCGCACAAACAGCCTGCGCTGCACAAGATCATTCTTCAGGAAGCGAATTATCCGAGTGCCCGTCTGGACTGGCTCGTCCAAAATCACCTGCGGCCATTGTTCAAGGAGGTCGTGCAGCAGTTGAAAGAGTTGCAGGAACTGGGCATCGCGCCTCCGGGCGACCCCGCATTGTTGTTCAACATGATTCGCGTATCGGCGGGCGCCCTGCTCGCCCTGGCACTCGAAATCAAAGGCACGAGCAACATCGATTTCGACTCGCCCGCAACGCTCGAGGAACTCGCCGACATGATCATCCGGATTTTTCTGCCCGGCCCGCTACCGGGCCGCTAGCAACGCCGCCTCGATTGCTGCTGCATCTCGGCCATGATCGACAACGCGATCGCCGCCGGCCCGCGGCCGCCGATGTCCAGTCCCGCAGGCCCGTGGAGCCTGTCTCCCAGGTCTGTTCCCGATTGACGGAGGTCCGACAAAAGACGTTCGCGCCGGTTGGCGGGGCCGAGGAGCCCGATGTAGGAAATGTCCGTCGCCGCAAGTTGCCGCAAGTAACTGCGATCGCTGACGAGGTGATGGCTCATGACGATCGCGAAATCGAACTCCGGCAGTTCGAGCATGTCCGCAAGATTATCTGCGGGCACGCACAGGGCCGTATCAGCGCGGCCGAAATCGCCATTATCGATGTAGGCCTGGCGATGATCGACGACCGTACATCGCCAGCCCAGCTCGCTCGCGAAACGCACAATCGGCTCTGCATCGAGGCCGGCGCCCAGCACCAGAAGACGCGGCGGCGGCTCGACGAGAGCATTGAGCACCAGCAAACGCTCATCACCGATCTGAACTTGCGACACACTCGATAATCCCTGCTCGGCCACCGCAGGGACCGCTGCAGTCAACGCTTCAGCGCAGTCGTCACTCATGCCAAAGACTTGTGCCCCCGCATCATTTCGGATCACGGTTGCGCCCGGCGGTGTCGCAGGACTTGTGGACTCGATGACGGTCGTCGCAACGGCCATGGAGTGGCCACGCAAAATATCCGCCAACGCGGCGAATGGCTGATACCCGGATCCATGGATCAAGGGCTGCAGGAACACTCGCATGAGCCCGTCACAACCTATGCCGAGGCCCCAGAGCTCGTCGTCCTGGCTGAGATCATAAGTCACGACTTGCGGCGAGCCCGATTCGACGACGATTTTCGCACGAACTGCCAGGTCACCCTCCAGACATCCACCGGACAACATGCCCTGGAAATCACCGTTCTGGTCAATCAGCATGCGCGCGCCGGCCTTGCTGTAGGTCGATCCTTGCGTGTCGAATACCGTAACCAGTACGAGCGGCTCTTCGCGGCGCCTGCGAGCCTCAAAAAACTTCAGCAATTGGCTCGCGTTCAACAAACTGCTCTTGCGGAATACCGGTATGCCATTTTGATCTGAATCTCGAGGCTGCACCGCAGGTCTGAATCTTGAATGCAGCCAAAGCACTCCAAGATCCATGTGCGATTGAAGTATCGCGCCGCCGAATTCGCCGGCCGACCGAAGGAGATGGATTATGAACCAAACCGCACCACATCCGTTAGCCGTGACGGACTCGGATTTCGCCAGCCAGGTCCTGAAATCGGATCGGCCTGTACTCGTTGATTTCTGGGCAGAGTGGTGCGCGCCATGCCGCGCCCTGGGACCCATTATCGAATCGTTGACCGAAAACTACGATGGTCGTATACGGGTCGCGAAAGTCGATATCGACGCCAATCAACAGGTCGCGCTCAAGTTCAACATTCGCTCGATACCGACGGTCATCTTGTTCAACAAGGGCCAAATCGTTGCAACATTCGTCGGCGTGCGGCCGAAGGCGGAGTATGAGGCGGGCCTCAACAAGCTCGTTGCCTGAAGGCGTGCCCCCGCGCAGCGCTGCTACAGGATTTCCTTGAGCCGGTAGTACAGCATGCCGAGTGCCATCGCGGGGTTGGCAAACCATTTGCCGCCCGGCACGCGCATGTGCCTGACTCGCGAAAAAACGTCGAACTGTTCGGAGTCGCCACAGACCACGTCAGCCAGCATTTTTCCGGCAAGGTGGGTCGGCGCGACACCATGCCCTGAATAGCCTTGCGCGTAGTAGGTATTCCCTTCGATACGTCCGAATTGCGGCACACGATTGAGGCTGATCGCAATATTGCCGCCCCATTCGTAGTCGATGCGGGCACCGCCGAGTTGTGGAAAAACCTTGAGCATTTTCGGTCGCAATGACGCCGTGATGTCTGACGGTACCCTTCCGGAATAGTTGCACAGTCCACCAAACAACAACCGCCGATCAGCGGACAAACGAAAGTAATCGAGCGCAGAGCGCTGATCGCAGCAGGCCATGTCTTGGGGTAACACAGCTTCGGCCATCGAATCGGTCAATGGTTCGGTGGCGATGATATAGCTGCCTGCCGGTATGATCGTCCCGTAAAGCTTCGGCTCGGTGCGCCCCAGGTACGCATTTCCTGCCAGTACGACCTTGTCAGCGTTGATACTACCGTCGGCCGTCTCGACGACAGGTTTCTGGCCGTGCCGAATACGTGTCACTCGTGATTGTTCGAATATCTTTGCGCCAAGATTTACCGCGGCACGCGCCTCGCCGATGCACAGATTCAGCGGATGGAGGTGTCCGTTGCCGGCATTGACGAGTCCGCCAATATATCGATCCGAGCCAATGTATTCACTTATCTCCGCTGCCTGAACCAAGCGCATGTCATGCGGATAATTCATGCGCCGCTTCGAGGCGATTTCCTCTTCGAATTGGCGCATGTCAGCTGGCCGCAACGCCAGGTCGAGAAAGCGCATCTTGAGATCGCAGTCGATCGCGTACTGCTCTATGCGGTTTACGACGATCTCGCGGCATTCGAGTCCCATGCGGTACGCCATGTCAGCCGCTGCGAGCCCGAAGCGCTTGCCAATTTTCCCGACATCGACAAAGCCGTCGATGAGCTGCCCGCCGTTGCGGCCGGACGCTCCCCAGCCAACGCGATACGACTCGAGTATCGCCACGTCGTAGCCACGCTCCGCCAGATACAACGCGGTGGAGACTCCGGTAAAGCCGGCTCCCACGATGGCGACATCACAACGATGAGCTCCGAGCAACGCCGGATAATCCGCGGTGTCGTTGCGCGTGGCCGCATAGTACGACGCCGTATGTTCGTTAGAGTCCTGCATTGATCGAAGGGTTTGGTGCTCCGTCAGGGTGATATTGATGGATTCGATTTATTGACCGGGTCGGGAGGCATACAGGTAGAGCATTTCCATGGCCAGGTGCGATGCTGCGAGCGCGGTGATTTCGCCGATATCGTAGGCGGGCGCCACTTCGACAATGTCCATGCCAATGATATTGATTCCCTTGAGGCCGCGGATGATCGCCATGGCCTGATGGCTCGTCAGGCCGCCGCAAACCGGGGTGCCGGTGCCCGGCGCGTAACTGGGGTCGAGGCAGTCGATGTCAAACGTCAGGTAAACCGGCTTGTCACCCAGGTGCCGCCGGGCTTGTTCGATAACGGCATCGATGCCGTTCTCGTGCACCCACGGCGCGTCAATGACGTTGAATCCCAACGTATCGGGATTGGTCGTCCGCAAACCGATCTGTACCGACGCCGCCGGGTCGACGAGCCCCTGTTTCGCGGCCCAGAAAAACATCGTGCCATGATCGATACGATCGTTCTCATCCGCCCAGCTGTCGCTGTGAGCATCGAAATGCAGCAGCGACAAAGGGCCACTGTGCTTGCGCACGTGCGCCTTTAGCAGCGGATATGCGATGAAATGATCGCCACCGATCGACAACAATCCAGGACCCTGACTGATGATGTCATAGGCATGCGCCTCGATCTCGTCGGGCACGTTCTCCGGTCGTCCAAACTCGAAATAGCAATCACCGCAATCGACGACCGCGAGTTTGTCAAACGGGTCAAACTCCATACCGTAGGGCCGTTCCCACGCCATGATCGTTGACGCCGCACGAACGGCCCTTGGGCCGAATCGGGCGCCGGGCCGATTGGTTGTCGCCGTGTCGAGGGGCACTCCGGTTACAACGACGTCCACACCGTCGAAGTCGCGCGTGTACTTGCGGCGCATGAACGATGTGATGCCGGCGTAGGTGGGCTCCGGCGTCGTGCCATAAAGGCTTTTTCGCGTTATCGCACTGTCGCTGTTGAACTTACCCACCATGGTTCTCTTCCTCCACGAAGAATATTTATCAGGCGTCCAGCGCCTGCTGCGTCAGATCCAGACACTTCCACGCAATCCCGATCAGCTCGTCCGCCTCTTCGTGCGTCAGCGTGAACGGCGGAGCACAAATGATCGTATCACCAACGGCCCTGAGGACGAGGCCGTTGTCTATCAGTGCGTCACGACAAATAGTGCCCGCACCCTGCTTCTCGTCGAATCGTTCGACAGGCTGTTTGCTCCTGACCAGCTCCAGCGCACCCATGAGTCCGGTCATGCGTGCCTCGCCGACAAGCGGGTGCTCCGCAAGCGATTGCCAGCCCTTCTGCAAATAGGGGCCTATGTCGTCCCTGACGCGCTCGATAAGACCTTCGCGCTGCAACAACCTGACGTTCGCCAACGCGACTGCGCACGCGGCCGGATGCCCGGAATAGGTATAGCCGTGGAAAAATTCACCGCCCTTATCGATCAGAACATCGGCAACACGATCGCTGATGAATACACCACCCAGCGGCAGGTAGCCCGATGTCACGCCCTTCGCAAACGGCATGAAGTCCGGGCGAATGCCGAAGTAATCCGCGCCGAACCACTCACCGAGGCGGCCAAATCCGGTGATGACTTCATCCGAAATCAACAAGATTCCGTATTCGTCGCATATGCGCTGCACTTCGGGCCAATAGCTCGCCGGTGGGATGATCACGCCACCCGCGCCCTGAATCGGTTCACCGATGAACGCCGCGACCTTGTCGCTGCCTATCTCGTTGATCTTGTCCTCGATGGACCTGGCTGCCGCGACGCCAAATTTCCCGGGCGACATACTCCGGTCGCTGCCGAACCAGTAGGGTTGCTCGACATGCACGATTCCCGGTATCGGCAGGCCGCTCTGACGATGCATCGGCTTCATGCCGCTGAGGCTCGCGGCGGCAACCGTCGAACCATGGTAAGCATTCTTGCGGCTGATGATCGTATGACGTTGCGGTTGTCCCAGCAGATCCCAGTAGGTTCGCACCATGCGCACGATCGTATCGTTCGACTCAGAACCCGATCCCGCGAAGAACACGCGCCGGAACTGCGGCTGGCTGATCTCCTCGAGCGCCGCCGCCAGTTCGATCGCGGGCGGATGAGAGCACTGAAAAAAGTTATTGTAATAAGGCAGCTCATGCATTTGCTGAGTTGCCGCATCGACGAGTTCGTCCCGACCATATCCCGCGTTGACACACCAGAGCCCCGACATGCCGTCGAGAAACCTGTTGCCGTCGATATCGTAAATATAGACGCCGTCGGCCCGGGTGATGATCCGCGACCGCTTCTTGTGCAGTTCCTTGTGATTGGTAAACGGGTGCAGATGATGTTCTTTGTCGAGTTCCTGCCACTCATGGCGGGACCGTTTTTCGATGGCTGCCATAGCGCACCTCGCACGGCACTCAACGGTGCCGACACTGTTTCAGACGGGAATGCATCGATGATATCCGACGGTGGCGGTGGCGTCCTGCGCGAATCACATTCTGAAACGCCCGACGTGGCCCGTCAGACGTTGAACATCAGAATTTCGCGCTCCCAGGGTGTAATGGTTTCCTGAAATTCCATGTATTCAGCGTCTTTGAGCGGACAGTACAAACCGACAAAGTCATCGCCCAGCATGTTGTGCATCGCATCGCTGCCCGCAAGCGCCTCGATCGCCGAACATATGTGTCGATGCAGGCCGAATTCGTCGCTGTAGGCGCTGCCTTTGGTCGGCTCGGTAGGCTTCAATCCCTCAACCATGCCCAAAAAGCCACACGCCAGTGTGCCGGCGATCGCCAGGTACGGATTGACGTCAGAACCCGGGAGCCGGTTTTCGACGCGACGCGCTTCCGGCACGGAATCCGGAATTCGTAATCCGACGGTGCGATTGTCGATAGCCCAGGCAAGATTCACGGGCGACGATGATGGCTTGAGAAAGCGTCGATACGAATTGACGTACGGCGCAAATAACAGCAGTGCTTCCGGGAGATACTTTTGCAGCCCGCCGAGATAGCTGTAAAACAGGTCGCTGGCTTCACCGTCCGCGGATGAGAAAATATTGTTGCCGTCCTTGTCGACCACACTCTGGTGGATGTGCAATGCACTCCCGGCTTCGTTGGACATCGGTTTCGCAAGAAACGTCGCATGCATCTCATGTTTGATCGCAGCTTCGCGAATCGTGCGCTTGAAAAGGAACACCTGATCGGCCAGATCGACCGCATCCCCGTGCATGAAGTTTATTTCGAACTGCGCCGGGCCTGATTCCTGCGACAACGTATCGATGCAAATTCCCTGTGCCTCGCAATGGCTGTACACGTCGATGATGAACGGGTCGAAGTCATTCATCGTATCGATGCTGTACGGTTGACGTGCCCCTTCGGTCCAGCCGAGACGTCCCTCGGGCGGCTCGGCTTCTTGATTCGGGTCGGAATGCGGGCTCAATAGATAAAATTCGACCTCGGGCGCCACGACAGGCGACCAACCTCGCGAGTCATATTTTGCCAGTACACTGCGCAGGACCGCTCGCGGTGATTGACGGACCTTTGACCCATCACGATGATAACAATCCATAAATACAGAGGCAGCGGGGTCAGTGGACCACGGCACTGGCCGCAGCGTCGTCGGGTCGGGCACCAGTAACATATCGCGATCCTCGATGTTACTCGCGTCCACGATGTAGCCCCCGGATATCGTCTGACTGAACACTGCCTCGGGCATTTTCATCGGCTCGGAACCGAATTTGTCCGCGGGCACGATCTTGCCGCGTGCGGAACCTGCCATGTCCGGCACGAAAGCCTCGACATCCTCGATGCCTCTTTCCTTCAGCCACGGTTGAAAAACTTCGTCTTTACTCACGTTGCACCTGCCGTTGGCATGCACGTGCCCTGCACGCATCACCGAACGCCTTGAAGATCGCAGTGGCCAATTCGTTGTTCGTGACCTGCCACTCGGGATGCCATTGCACCGCGAGCGCAAATCCCGGCGCCGAATCAACCGTAAACGCCTCGATGAGCCCATCGTCAGCAACGGCCTCGACCGTGACACCGTCTGCCAGTTTCCGCACGCCCTGACCATGCAGTGAGTTAACCATCGCCGACGTCTGTCCTGCCAGTCGCTGCAGCATTCCACCTTCAACAAGCGTCACCGGATGCGACGGTCCGTACTGCACGTCGAGCGGATCTTCCGGGTTTTCCTTGTGGTTGTGATAGCCCGGAACAATTTGAAGCTCTTGATGCAGGGTGCCGCCCAGAACGACATTGAGTTCCTGAAAGCCGCGACAGACGGCCAGTAACGGCACGCCCGACCGCAAAGCCTTTTGTGCCATCGGCAGTGTCAGCGCGTCGCGATGTGGATCGCGCAATGCGCCGGCATCACCGGATTCCTCGCCATAGTGGTGCGGTTCGATATCGGAGGCGCTGCCTGTCAAAAACACGCCATCGACCTCATCGAGGATCTCATCGATCTCGAGTTCATCGGCCAGGGCTGGGACCATCAGGGGTATGGCGTCGGCGCCGTCAGTCAGCGCCTTGAGATATTTCTCGCCCACCATGTGATATGGGTGAGGCTCGATGACGCGCCGATCGGCGGGCACTGCAATTATCGGTTTCGAACGCATATGGGGACGGACCCCGTTACTCCTGTGTCTTTAGATGCGGCCAAGGATACGTCAGTCGCCAGCCGCAAGTACACGATCCGTTCGATAATTGCGGCATTCTCAATAATGGCAGACAGTATTCTCGAGACTGCCTCGAGGAGACGATCAACTCTGGACGGCGTCGTCCGCCTTGCGGCCGAAGATACGTAATAAGGCGATCAGAACTGCGATACCGACGATAATCGAAATCCATGGCGGGAAACCATAGCCCCCCGGAATCGTGCCGAACAAAAGCGCCACGGCGCCAACGAGCAATGCATAAGGTAATTGCGTACGAACATGCTCGATGTGATTGCACCCGCTCGCGATGGACGACAGGATAGTCGTATCCGAGATCGGCGAACAGTGGTCGCCCCATACGGCGCCTGCCAGGCAGCACGCAACTGACGAGTGCAGCACGTGCATATCCGCTGGCCCGGTCATGCCGTTGATGCTCATGACTGCCCAGGCCAGCGGCACGACCAGCGGCATGAGGATCCCCATCGTCCCCCAGCTCGTTCCGGTCGCGAACGCCGTAATGGCGGACAGGATGAAGACGACCGCCGGCACCGTTGCGATCGGCAGCGAGTCGCCGAGTATGCTGACAAGGTAACCCTGCGCGTACAACGACGACGTTACGGACGACAAAGACCATGCAAGGACGAGCACGATCATGCCGAAAAGTGTCGCCCGTGCGCCGCCATACCAGGCATCGACGGTCTCATGCGCGCTCAGGATGCGTTGCGCCATGGACATCGTTGCTGCCGTCAGTGCGCCAACAAAGGATGCCCACATCATCGCCTTGTAAGGATCCGCGGAACCGATGATGTCGGTTAACGTGTCACCTTCGCCGGTAACGTACAGGCCGGCCGGCAATGCTATGACGAGCACGAAGATCGGCACAAACGCATTGATCGCGCGTAGCGGTATGTTCGGCTTCGCATCGAGATCGTCGCCCTGCATCGCCGGAGTTTCATCGCCCATGTCGGACAACACATTTCCCCGGCGTGCACGAACTTCCGCGCGGTACATCGGACCGATGTCCCTTCCGGATGCGGCAACAACCAACACGAATATGACCGCGAGTATCGGGTAGAAGCTGTACGGTATCGACGACAGGAATACCGTGTACGCCGGTATGCCGGCCAATTCCTCGATGCCTTGCATCGCCTGGTCGATCAGACTGACCTCGTAGCCAATCCACGTTGTAATCAACGCGATGCAAACCACGGGAGCTGCCGTCGAATCGACGATGTAGGCCAGCTTCTCGCGCGAAATCTTGAGGTGATCCGTAATGGGCCGCGCTGTGTTGCCTACGACGAGCGTGTTGCTGTAATCGTCGAAGAAAATCATCAGACCCATCAGCCAGACTGCGACCTGTCCGCTGACGGCCGTTTTCGCCCGGCTCACGATGACGCTCACAATTCTCGCCATGCCGCCATTGCGCGTAATGATGCCGACCATGCCCCCGATCATCATCGTAAACAGGATGATCGCTGCATGGTCCGGATCTGCCACCGCTTCGATAACAAAAACCTGGAAACTATCGAGCAGCCCACGTCCCGCGCCACCGGGTGTGAATGAATGCAGCGCGGTCGCGCCGAACCAGAGGCCCAGCAACAAGGCGGGGATGACGTTTCGCAGTATCAACGCGACTGCGATCGCGAGCACGGCGGGCATTACCGAGACCCACGCCGGGAGTACCCGCAATTCGACGGATGCCGATTGCCCCTCCGTCGTGGCCGTGATCGGATAAGTGCCGCTGGTACCGATCGACAGTTCGGCAAACACGGCGCGACCGTCGTCGCCGGCCGATTGACGATACGTCGAATCGCCCACGCGCAGCGTCACCTGCGCTGCGACTGGCGCGTCGGCGACTACGATCTCCATCGGCACCGCCGTCAATGCCACGTCAGGTGCTTCGATGTCCAGCGCGGACACTGCAAACGGCCACAGAACGGCGGCGATGAAGACGATCGCAGGGTTCAAGACCCGGAGCCGGGCGTACAAGCTGCTTTTGTTGATGTTCTTATTCCTGCCGCTTGGCGTGCCGGCATGTTAACACGGTGCCTGCCCGCAACTTGAAATTCTGCCGCGTGGACTCCTGAATCAATACGCCGGTTGCAGATATTGCGCCGCGGCACAAAGCGAGGCTCCGAGTTGCGATCGACGCGCGTCCGTAAAGCGTTGTGTCGGTCCGCAAACCGACATTGCACCGAGAACTTCGCCCAGGCTGCCTCGAATCACGGTTGCGACGCCGGAAAATCCCTCTTCGAGTTCATCAACCGTTTCGGCAAAACCGCGCCGACGGATTTCGCCGAGTTGCTCCTCGAGTATCGCGCGTCGCACGATCGTTCGCGGTGTCAGCGACGCCAAACGAGTGCCGACCCGTTCCATGCCCTTCTCCTCGAACGCGATCAGCACCTTACCCGTCGAGGTTGCGTGGATCGGCCAGCGCGTGCCGACGTTGCCCGCGGCCCCGATGACGTGGCTACCCGTCACCTCGTCGAGAATCAACATCGAATCATCAATCGGGACCTCGAGCGTCGCCGTCTCGCCGGTCTCGCGAGCGAGGCGTTTGAGCATCGGGCGCGCGCGCAGCCTGAGATCGTTGCTGGACAGTGCCAGCACACCGAGCGCCATGAGTCCCGCCCCGAGGCGGTATCTGCCCGTCGCGGGATCACGATCGATCAATGCCTCGCTCTGCAGTGCCCTCAGAAGCCTGTGTGCCGTCGTTTTGTTGAGGCCAGCCAGATCGCTGATCTCGCCCAGGCGCAATTCCGAGCGCTCGGGCGTGAACATCTTGAGCAACCGAACTGCGCGCAGCGCAGCCTGGGCACCCTTGGGAGGGGTCGTATCGTGCATCGCCGGATACCATATAGTGGTTAAATATTTCATATTATGATAACAGCTTTGCGCTCCAGGAAAACATTCCTGGCGCCGCGTGCCGTGACCGACGCGCCAGTTCGTCCTTGCGACTTCCAGTGAGATCGTGGAAGCTCAGGCGTCCCGCAACAACAACAATCGACAATGGCCCAATCCAATCGCAATTCCCTTCGCAATACGCTTAGAGCCGAACTGAAAACGCTGCTAGGCAACTTTCCGGATACCGGCACGATGGAGCTGTTGATCCCGGATATGCACGGCATACTCAAGGGCAAGCGCATCCAGGCGCGGGATTTCGAAAAAGTATGCAACGAGGGCTTTTGGTTTTGCGCGGGGACGGTGTTATTGACAGCGCTGGGCGAGACGGTCTCCGGGATACCGTTCGGTGCCGAAGACGGCGATCCCGACGTTCAGGCGCACCTGGTCCCCGGTAGCATCGCGCCGATTCCCTGGGCCGAAAAACCGATGGCGCAGGCATTGTTTCGCATGACGACCGCGGACGGAGAACCGTTTTTCGCCGATCCCAGAGCGGTCCTCGAACGCGCCCTCGAGCCACTCAGGAAGCTGTCGATCCAGATCGTCATGGCAACCGAGCTCGAGTTCTATTTGCTGGATGCCAACAGCGAGAAGCCGGCCGCGGCCACACCTCTGATTCCGGGTATCGGACGACTACAACCGGGGGCCCAGGTGTATCACCCTGACGACCTGTGGGAGATCGAGCCATTTATCAACGATGTTTACGCGTACTGCGAGGCACAGGGTATACCCGCAGACTCGGCGATTTCGGAGTACTCGCAGGGACAATTCGAAATCAACCTGCGGCACATCGATGATCCGGTGCTTGCCTGCGACCAGGCCGTGTTACTGAAACGAGCCGTCAAAGCTGCCGCAAGAAAACACGGCTTCGTGGCCTGTTTCATGGCAAAACCGTTCGCGGAAGATTCCGGCAGCGGATTGCACATTCACATGAGCCTCGTCGATCGTGACGGCTGCAATTACTACTCGCAGGGCAAGGACAGCATGGCGTCGCCACCGTTTTCGCCGCGCCTGCGACACGCCGTCGGCGGGCTCCTCAAGACCATGGCGGAATCGACCGCGCTGTTCGCGCCAAATGCCAATTCCTATCGCCGCATGCGCCCCGAAATGTTTGCGCCGGTCGAGCCGAACTGGGGCATGAACCACCGCGCCGTCGCTATCCGTATCCCGATGTCAGACGCCGGCAACCTGCGGCTGGAGCACCGCGTGGCCGGGGCCGATGCCAATCCTTACCTGGTCACAGCCGCCATCGCGGCCGGCGTGCACTGGGGACTGGAGAACGAGTGCGACCCGGGGCGCATGATCGAAGAGGGCGAGCCGGTGACGCTGAAGATACGCATTCCACATCGGTGGGATGCAGCGATCGACAAGTTCGCACGGAGCAAAGTGTTGCCAATGTATCTCGGCGCCGATTACTGCAAATACTATGCGATGAACCGCCGCAGCGAGAGCGCCAGCTTTCACAACGTGGTCAGTGCGCTCGATTTTGAATGGTATTTGCGCAACGCCTGACGAATCCCTGGGCGCGACTCGCTCCTGGCTAGTCCTTTTCAGCGGCGCGGGCGAGGTCCGCGTCGATGGACTTGCCGGCAAGATAGTAATGGCACGCAGCCCAAGGCAGAAATACGGCACAAATAATCAACAAGCTGTAGCGCATCGACTCGTCTGCGAATTGCGGCGCGAGCAAGTCGCTGACATAGCCGACCGCGAGCGGCCCGAGTCCGAGACCGATCAAATTTATGATAAGCAACACCAGCGCCGAAGCGACTCCGCGCATGCGCAAGCCGACCAGGCTCTGTGTCTGCGCCAACACCGGCGCCAGGTAAATATTCGAGGTCGCGGCTGGTACGATGAAAATGATCAAAGTCCATGCAGCGCTCGGTGCCAGAAACACGGCGACCTCGAATGCAGCTGTCACGAGCATCATGGCCGCTATGAGCCACAGCGCGTTCCGGCGCTTTGAGCGGCCGAAATGATCGGCGAGGAGACCACCACCGAAGAATCCGATGCCTCCCGCGATACCCAATATCCAGCCAAGCCATTTGCCAATCGCCGCAATTTCCATGTCGAAGCTGCGCACCAGGAAACTCGGGAAAAAGCTGACGACCGCGTAGCCGACAAAAGCGCTGAGCCCGGCCGCAACAGCCATGTGAATGAACGAGCGGCGGGCCAGGAGAAATTTGAACACATCCGCTACCGACGGATGCGCACCGCTGTCCTGCCGATTTTCGGATGCACCGCGCACGGGCTCGGTCAAGGTGAATCGGACGACGACGGCAAGCAACAATCCCGGCACGCCGACAATATAGAACGCTGCGCGCCAGCCGATGTTCTGCGCCACCCAACCGCCACCGAGATAGGCGAGCGCGATGCCCGTCGAAATGCCGAGCGTATAAAAACCCATTGCCGTCGATCGCTGCTCCGGCGGATAAAGATCGGAGATCATCGAGTGCGCCGGTGGGCTGCAGCCCGCCTCGCCGATACCGACGCCGATGCGGGCCAGGGATAGCTGCCATATGTTCGCCGCCATGCCCGACATTGCCGTCATGCCGCTCCAGATTGTCAGAGCGATTGCAATGAGGTTGCGGCGATTCCAGCGGTCGGCCAGCAACGCGATCGGGACACCCAGCGTTGCATAGAAGATCGCGAACGCCGTACCGGCAAGAAACCCGAGCACCGAGTCGTTGACCAGGAATTCGTCCCTGATCGAGGGCAACAGGATCGCAAGTATCTGCCGATCAACGAAATTGAAGACGTAGACGACGGTCAACACAACCATCGTGTACCTGCGCGCCGCGATCGAAACCAACGCAGATACGTCCTGATTCACATTTTCACCAACAGATCACTCAGTGACCGGAGCGACAACGTCGCTACGGCAATATCAGCTTGAAAATGTAGAAGAATACGATCGCAAGAAATGCCCCAACCGGGATGGTCACGACCCAGGACACAAAGATACGCGCCACGACGCGCAAGTCGATAGCGTCTATGCCACGCGCCAGGCCGACACCCAATACCGCGCCAACCAATGTATGTGTGGTGGAAATCGGCATGCCTGTGCCCGATGCGATGACGATGGTCGTGGCAGCCGCGAGCTCGGCCGCGAATCCCCGGCTAGGCGTCAATTGAGTGATTTTCTTGCCGACCGTGGCAATGACGTGAAAGCCGAATGTTGCGAGCCCGACGACGATGCCGGCGCCACCGAGTATCAGAATCCATATCGACACTGTCGACTTGGCGGCAATGATGCCGGTCTGGGCAACCGAAATAACGGCCGCAACCGGGCCGATGGCATTGGCGACATCGTTGGAGCCGTGCGCGAACGCCATGCCACAGGCAGTGACAATCATCAGCACCGCGAAGACCCGCTCGACCGTGTGAAAATGCTGGATTTTCTCCGCTTTTCGATCTGGCTGTATGCGTCGAATGGCAATGCCGCCGACGACGGCGATCGACGCCGCGATGGCGGTTGCCAGCATGTAGGAGTCGCGCAGGCTGAAATCCAGGCCGACGTGCTTCAGCCCCTTGAGTATTGTGACCAACGTGATCGTGAATGCCGCAAAAAAAATGTAGACGGGCACGTAACGTTTCGCGCACGTCAATGGATCTTCCTGGTGCAGGATCAATCGCTGCACGCTCAGATAGATCAGGAACGCGATAAATCCCGCTGTGAGTGGCGACGCAACCCAGCTCATGACGATTATGCCGACTTCGCCCCACTGGACGGCATCCACACCGATGCCGACTGCGGCAAAACCAACGATCGCTCCAACGATGGAGTGCGTTGTCGACACCGGCCAACCGTTTTTCGACGCAATGAAAAGCCAGGTGCCCGCCGACAGGAGCGCTGCCAGCATGCCGTAGATGAGAAGCTCCGGTGAGCCCGCCAGCAGATCGGTATCGACGATTCCCTTGCGAATCGTCGATGTCACGTCGCCACCGGCAAGAACCGCGCCGAGAAACTCGAATACGGCCGCGACCATGATCGCCTGTTTAATCGTAAGCGCTTTCGAACCAACCGATGTCGCCATCGCATTGGCAACGTCGTTAGCGCCGATTCCCCACGCCATGAAAATGCCGAACAGCGCGGCAAGGCCAATGTAGATGAGTTCTGCTTCCATTGCGATGCCTCTGCGGGGAACCCGGACGTTCCCTTTTTTTTATTATTAGTGAGAGAGCAGCAGTTCGAGGCGACGGCCGACCCGCTCGGCCATGTCCGCAATCTCGCCTGTCAACTCGATGACCTGGTACATGAAAATCGCGTCGATCGGGTTCAGGGAATCCTCGATTTTGAACAACGCCGCCCTGAGTGAGGCCTGCTTGTCATCCGTGTCTGTCTCGATGCGATCCAGTTCCTCGATCATTGCAGAGACGAGAGTGACTTCGGCACCACGAAAGCCCGACGTAAACAGTTCGTCGAGTTCGCGGACGCTTTTTCGGGCCTGCTTTGCGGCGTCGATATTACGGTCGACGAAATCGAGAAATTGCTCGGCAATCACAGCGGGAATCTGCATTTTCCGGCCCATGACAATACCCGAGACGTCCTTCGTGCGATTCGCGATCTTGTCCTGAACCAACAGAAGTTCGAGCAGGTCTTCGCGCGGCACCGGCATGAAAAGACTCTTCGGCAAATGCAGCCGGATCTCCTTCTTGAGATTGTCCGCGTCGTGTTCGAGTTGCACGATCTCCTTGCGCGCCTCGACGGCGCCGTCCCAGTCCCCTTTGACGGCGGCCGAGAAGAATGCGCGCAATTGCTTTGCGCACCGGTACGAGATGTCGATGTGCTTTTCGAGCGGCTGCACCGGAGATGAGCCAAAGATATTCGCCAGCATATTTGCCATTCGGGACGTTCCTCCCCAGTGCCCTGCACATCCGATCATTGCGATCGCGCGGCAATCCTACCATAGCCCTGTAGCGATTCCTGCACACGGAAGCGGCGAAATTGCACCCGCTGATCGCATGAAAATGGCCTGAGATTTGCGTGCTACACTCCCGATCCCGTCGGCAAGAAGCGCAGTTGAGCATGGCCTGTTGGCTGATGAAATCCGAACCCGGGACGTACAGTATCGACGACCTTGAACGTGATGGCCGGGAGATGTGGGACGGAATTCGCAACTATCAGGCGCGCAACATGATGCGTGATGCCATGCGTATCGGGGACGATGTGTTTTTCTATCACTCGAATTGCCAGGAGCCTGCCATCGTCGGCATCGCGAAAGTCGCGAGTGAGCCTTACCCCGATCCGACGCAGTTCGACCCGGACTCCAGATATTTCGATCCGAAGAGTAACGCCGACGACCCGCGCTGGTGCCTCGTCGACATTGAGTTTGTACGCAAGCTCACCAGGGCGCTGACATTGACCGAGCTCAAGGCGCAATCCGGGCTGGATGGCCTGATCCTGACGCGCAGGGGCAACCGCCTGTCCATCATGCCGGTCGAAAAGCAACACTGGGACCGGATTCTGAGCCTTGAGTAGTTGATCGGGGTTTCTCAGGTCGATGTCGCGCCGAGTTTGTGCAGTTGCTCCTGAATCGGCGCGGCGCCGCCCAAAGCCAGCATGATGACAAGGTCACCGGGCTCCGCCCACTCGATCGCGGCCGCCAGCGAGTCGAGTTCCTGATCGTGATGTTCGATGCTATCGGCTGTTGCACCGGCACGCATCAATTCGTCGCGTATGACGTCATAGATTTCTCCCGCCTCGCGGCCCCGGTGATAGATGGCCAATTCAGACACAATGACCCGATCGAGACCGATCGCCCAGGCGTCCCTGGTCATTTTCCGAACCAGGTCGTCCGGCCGGTCACCAGCCTGCCCGAAGCACAACACACGACGTTTCGCCGGCAGCGCGCGCGCCATGTCGAAAAGCGCATGCATCGCGTGCGGATTGTGCGCGAAATCGACGAGTACCTTGCAGCCATCGATCTCGTAGACGTTGCAACGGCCAGGATTGTCATCCTGCGTAACTGAGGTGAGGCCCACCCGAATGTCCGCGAGCGGCGCTCCGAGGCACCAGCTCAGTGCCGCCGCGGCGAGCGCGTTCGCAATATTGTGGCGCGCCGCACCGTCAAGGGTGATCGCTATCTCATGGCTTCGACAGATGAGTTCCTGCATTGCACCGTGGATCAGCAACAACTCGTCGCCATCGAGTACGAATGCGAGTTCGCCGGCTTTCATCCGCGATTGGATGACGTCGCAGCGCGAATCCAGGCCGAACCAGACCAGCTCCCCCGGATAGCCTTCAGCCCTGTCGACGAGGAGCCGGTCATCGGCGTTGAGCAATAGCCGGCCGTGGTCTTTTACGGCGCGACTGACAATCCACTTGATGTTCAGCAACTCCTTGAGATTCTGCGAACCAAAGTCGCCGATATGATCCTCGGCGATGTTCGTGATCAGCGCGGCGTCGGCCACCTGAACGCCCAGTCCGCGTCGCAGCAAACCGCCGCGCGCGGACTCGAGGATCGCGGCGTCGACCTTTTCGTGCCGCAACACAGCGCGGGCGCCGCCCGGGCCGGACCAGTCGCCACGATCGATGATGTGGTCATTGACGGCGATCCAGTCGGTCGAACTCACGCCCACATTGCGCCCGCAACCGCGCAGGATGTGCATCGCAAGTCGTACCGTTGTCGTCTTGCCATTGGTCCCGGTCACGAGGCCGATCGGAACATCCTGAAATGCGCCCCAATCGAGCACATTCGGGTCGGGCAGCTCCCGTGCCGGCCAGGTCCTGGAGAATTCACCCAGGCCCAGCGATACCTCGTCGTCATCCCAAAGCAACGTCACGCCGCGTCGCGTGGCCAGGTCCTGGAGATGCATCAGTTCGCGATTCGCCTCTGTGGCGATCGACGCCTGGATTTCGGCGCGCGACCGGCCGAAGTCCGGCGAGTCCGTGCCGTTCAATTCGCTGTTGCACGCCGCCCAGGCCCACTCATTGATTTCGGTGGCCGCGTACAGCGCATCGATGGGCGCCGTAAATGCGAGACTCACGCCGCCGGACAATTGCAGCGTGCGCAAGTCGCAGCCCGTCCAGCTCAGCTCAGTCAGCATGCGCCGGACGTGCTTCTCCCAGGCCGGCACCAGGCGTTCGGCTTCATCGCTGGTGCAGCGAATGTCCAGTATGGCGCCGGGGCCATCGAACAACAGGCTCGGTCCGGTCAGTCTGCGGGCGTCGAGGAATTCCATCGGTCAGGCCACGCGTTAGTCACCCTCTTCGCGCGCGATGCGGACGCCGCGCTCGTCACTGATAATTTGCACGTCGGCATCGAACGCGAAACTGTCCGTTTCCGGCAACTCCATCGACACGGTCGATTTGCGGCCCGTATCTTCGATCTTCGCACCCGAATTGAAGTAAATGATCTGCTTCCACGTGCGCTTGATGTTGTCGCCGAGAATCAGCACGAGATCGCCGGGTGCAGCCGATTCGAGCGCCCGGGTCGTAGCCTCCTGCTCATCCGCCACGACCTCGATCTGATCTGCCGGAATGCCCTCCTCCAGCAACTTGTTCTTGAGCATGACGGCGACTTCATCTTTGCCGCGGCCGCGTCGATTGTCGTCACAACGGCAGATGAAGTGATCGAAATGCCCGGCCGAAATCGACGCGATTTCGCGAATGTCTTCGTCGCGACGATCACCCGGCGCCGAGAGCACTACAATGCGACGGCCCTCCACCTCAAAGCGGTCGACGAGTGCGCACATCGCGCTTACGGCTGCGGGATTGTGCGCGTAGTCGAGGATTACTTTGAACGGGTGCTCGCTGTAGATATTCATTCGTCCCGGCGTCTGGAAGAACGTCGAGTCGAAAGTCCGCAAGCCATGACGAATGTCTTCCAGACCGATGTCCATGTTGTATGCAAGCGCCGCCGCGAACATCGCGTTTTGCACATTGTGCGTCGCGCGCCCTTCGATCGTCGCAGGAATCAGGTGCGTCCAGAGAAGCGGCGTGTGACTCTCGTTGTCATAGATCGTGATCATGTGCCCGTTCATCCCCTGTTCGAGAACAAACGCCTGTCCGCCGGCACGAATATGTTGTTTCACGAGCGCATGCGACGGGTTCATCGTGACATAGCTCAGGCGCTCAGCTTCCGTGTAGTCGGCCATCTGCAGGCACAACGGGTCGTCGGCGTTCAGTACGGCAGCGTCTTTCGCGATCTCCACAGGCACGCGCTTGACCGCGGCGAGTTGCTCCAGCGTTTCGATGCCGCGCAATCCGAGGTGGTCGGCCGTGACATTCAGGCACGCGACCACATTGCATTCCTGAAAGCCGAGCCCGCTCCTGAGCATTCCGCCACGCGCCGTCTCCATCACGGCAACGTCGACGGACGGATCGCGCAGGATCATCTGCGCCGAAACCGGCCCCGTCATGTCGCCCGGTACACTGAGCTTGCCATCGATGTAAACGCCATCCGTCGACGTCAAGCCAACCGTATGCCCGGACAGCTTTAGAATGTGGGCCAGCATGCGCGCCGTCGTCGTCTTGCCGTTCGTTCCCGTGATCGCGGCGATCGGTATGCGGCTTGGCCGATCAGGCGGAAACAGCATGTCGATGACCGGCCCCGCCACATCGCGCGGCGTGCCTTCGCTCGGTGCAACGTGCATGCGAAACCCCGGACCCGCATTCACTTCGCAAATACCGCCACCCGCATCGCGGTACGATTCGGAAATATCCCTGGTCAGAAAATCGACGCCGCCTATGTCGAGACCGATGGCGTTGATGGCACGAATCGCCATCTCGCGATTATCGGGATGAATGATGTCGGTGACGTCGATGGCCGTGCCGCCGGTCGAAAGGTTCGCCGTCAATCGCAGGTACACGACCTCGCCTTTCTCAGGCACCGTGTTGCGGTCATAGCCGCACTTGGCCAGCATGCGTTCCGCCTGGTGGTCGAATTCCAGGCGAGTCAGCACTTTTTCATGGCCGACGCCGCGGCGTGGATCTTCGTTGACGGTTTCGACGAGCGCCTCGATCGTGTGCTTGCCGTCGCCCACAACGTGGCCAGGCACGCGCTTTGCACCCGCAACGAGTTCGCCGTTGATCACGAGCAGACGGTGATCGAAGCCTTCGATATGGCTCTCGACGACGATGGTTCGGCCATGTTCGCGCGCCTTGTCATACGCGACCCTGACTTCGTCCGGAGTGCGCAGATTGATCGAGACGCCGCGGCCGTGATTGCCCGCAAGCGGTTTTACGACGACCGGATAGCCAATTCGCCCGGCCGCCCGAACAGCTTCCGTTGCGCTGCGCACGATGCGCTGCTTCGGCACCGGCAGCCCGAGATCTCTGAGGATACTGTTCGTCTCCTCCTTGTCCGACGCCAGCTCGACCGCGATGTTGCTGGTCCTGCCCGTCGTCGTCGCCTGGATGCGCTGCTGATACCGCCCGTGACCGAACTGCACAAGACTGTGGCGATTCAGGCGCAACCACGGTATGCCGCGTTCCTCGGCAGCCGCGACCAGCGATGCCGTGCTCGGGCCGAAAGCGCGGCGCTGCGCGAAGCGAATGAAGCCATCGCGCTCCTTGGCGAAGTCCCAGTCGTCGTCCGGCGCTTCAGCGGGTTTCACGGCATCGGGCACCAGGCTGTGAATCAGCTTCAACGCAAGTTCACTCGCTTCGCGGCCGACAGCGACGTCCTTGTATTGAAATACCATGCTGTAACGACCGGCTTGCCCGTCGATCGATCGTGTTCGGCCGAACGTAACAGCGGAGCCAGCCACATTTTGCAATTCGATCGCGATGTGCTCCATGACGTGGCCTAGCCACGTACCTTCGTCGTCGGTGAGACGACGCACGAATCCGCCGGGCTCGCGATAGGAACAGCCGTGGTCATGCAACCCGGGCAGCAATTCGAGCATCGGGTCGATAAAGTCGCTGCCCAGCCGCCCTGTCGGCCAGTCCTCGAGCTCGCCAAGATCGAGGACGTGGCGAATCACGGGAAAGTGCGCGTAAATATTCGGCCCGACGTAGACATCGGTACTGACGATTTTCATTATTGTGTCCTATCCTGGCGGAGCACTGATCACTGCAGTTGCTCCGCGTGCGCCTCTCTCGTCGCGGTCAGGAATCTGCCGCCTGCGATCAGGATGTGCAGCTTGACTCCCACCAGGCTCACAGGCTCGCCGCGACGCGCCCGGTCCATGGAAGAGTAACTCAGATCGGTCGGATCGATGATCGTGATTCCGCCGCTACCGACCACCTCGAGGTCGTCCCCGGGGCGGATGAATGCTGCCGTGTCCTCGTCCAGACCGATGCCCACCGCAAACGGATTGTAGGCGAGCGCCGTCAAGAGCCGTCCGAGGCGGTCGCGCTCGCTGAAGTGCTGATCGATGATGAACTTGTTCGTCAGACCCAGCCCCGGCGCCATCGTCACCATATCGGGGCTCGGCGTGCTGCCCTCGGCACCGCCTGCAATCATGTGCTCCGCCATGAATGCGGCGCCGGCCGACGTTCCTGCAACGTGCATGCCGGCCGCGTTGCGGCGGCGAATTCGTCGTGCGGCTTCGGTGCCACCCAGTGTCGTCGACAGGCGCAATTGGTTGCCGCCCGTCATGAATATGCCGTCCGACTTGTCGATGTAATCGAGATCAGGGCTCGACTGGCATTCCTCACGAGTCTCGAACGGCAATACGCGCGCATGCCTGACTCCCAGGCGGCGAAACAGCTTCTCGTAGTTGCGCCCGGTGTCATCGCGCTCCGATGCTGTCGGAATGATACTGATGCGCGCGTTCTTGCCACCGCAGATAGTCACGAATCGATCGAGGATTTCGGGGTTGTTCAGCTTTTCCTCGGCACCGCCTATCGGAATGATATAGCCGCGCTCGGCGTCGTTTGTGTTGTTGGACGGGCTCATTAATCTGACCACGAAAAAAGGTCGGTATTGTACACGAGGATCGGCGTGATCCCGCCATTCCGTTGCGAATTCCGGAGCAGGCATTCGTCGCGTACACTCCCAAGACCTTGCCGGAATGACAGCAACAATGACCGCTCAATCACCGCTGGGACGATCGACGGCGCAGCCGCAGCAATACTCGCCCGAGTCGCTTTGCCCGATCGCACGTGCGCAAAGCCGCTCCATACTCGGTCTTGCCGAGCCGCTGCCGTTCCACGGCACCGACCTGTGGAACGCGTGGGAACTGACCTGGCTGGCACCCGGCGGGTTGCCACGGGCCGCATTGGCCGAAATTCGCGTGCCGGCCGATTCACCGAATATCATCGAATCCAAGTCAATGAAGCTGTACCTGGCTTCCTTCGCGATGACGCATCAGCAATCCACCGACGACGTCCGCGCCGCCATCGCCCGGGATCTTGGCGACTGTGCGGGCTCGGTAGTCGACGTCAGGCTGACGAGCGCTGCCGATACCGGTCGCCGGCACACCGAACCGCTACCCGGAGACTCGCTCGACGATAACGATGTGGACTGCGATGCGTGGCATGTCGATGCCGACTTGCTGCGTGCCGATCCGGACACGGTGGTCAGCGAAACGCTGCGCTCGGATCTGCTGCGCAGTCTGTGCCCGGTGACGGGTCAGCCCGATTCGGGCAGTGTCCTGATCCGCTATCGCGGGCCCCGCATCGAGCGCGCGGCATTGACACGCTACATCGTCTCGTATCGACAGCACAGCGACTTCCACGAGAATTGCGTGGAACGCATGTTTGTCGACCTTCTTGACCGCTGCGCCCCGCAAGCGCTGACCGTCTACGCGCGTTTTCAACGACGTGGCGGCATCGACATCAACCCGTTTCGCTCGAATTTCGAGCAGGATCCGCCCAACTCCCGGCTCTGGAGGCAATAGCCAAAATCCGGTTCAGTTCGACCCGGTCGCAAAATGATCCTTGCTGACCGGCCGGTCATTAACTATACTTAGTGACTCGTTAGTCAGTAACGGGCAGAAACCATGGCAGAGCCGCGCTACCGGCGCCGCAAGGAAGACCGGCCCGACGAAATCACGGCAGCGGCGCTGTCCGCTTTCGCCGAGAACGGCTACGCGGCGACCCGCGTCGAGGAAGTCGCGAAACGCGCCGGAATCAGCAAAGGGCTGCTGTATCTCTACTTCAAGACCAAAGAGGAATTGTTCAAGGCTGTCATTCGCAGTGTCGTGATCCCGCGCGTCGACGCGCTGGAGCTTGCACTCGATCAGTCCACGCTGTCAGCTGAAGCGTTTTTGCGCGGACCGATGCTGCAGTTCATGCAAGGCATCCCGGGCTCGCCCGTCGGCATCGTCGTACGGCTCATGATCGCCGAGGCGCACAGGCATCCGGACCTCGTGGATTATTATTGGCAAAACGTCGTATCACGCGGGCTGGCGGCACTGCAGCGAATTCTCGATCGCGGCGTGGAAAACGGCGAATTTCGACGCACTGCCGTCAATGAACTTCCACACCTGTTGATTGCGCCGGTCATTTTTTCCGTGATCTGGAAGCTCCTGTTCGAAAATCGCTCGCTCGACACCGACCGGCTCATCGAGTGCCACATCGACATGATTCTCAACGACATCAAGGCCTGACTGGAGTCAGACATGGGCGCCAGACCACTACTTGTCATTGCAGCAGCCGCGTTCCTGTCAGGGGCCTGCGATAACCCGAATTCCACACGGCGGGTCGTTGGCGACCTCGCGTCCGACCGCATCGAGCTGACGGCGGAATCGAGTGAACCGATCGTCGGGATATACGTAGCCGAAGGTGAGACCGTCATCGCGGGACAGCTCCTGCTGCGCCAGGACGCGACACGCGCGATGGCACGACTGGCGGAGGCCGCAGCAGCCCTCGCGCAGGCTCAGGCGCGTTTCGACGAGCTTGTTCGCGGTCCGCGCCAGGAGCAAATTGCCGCCGCGCGTGCAAATGTCCACGGCGCAATCCGGGATCTCGAATTTCGCGCTGCCGACTACGAGCGCACGAAGAAAATTCGCGAGCAGCAACTTGCCTCTCCTGACCTGCTTGACCGCGCAAAGGCCGCGCTCGATGCTGCGCAAGCCAATCTCGACGTGCGACGAGCGCAATTGCAGGAGCTGCTGGCAGGAACGACCATTGAGGAATTGACGCAGGCCGAACAGGCGTTGCACCAGGCCGAAGCCCGGCGCAACTACCTGCAGGTTGACGTCGACCGCCACGAAGTGCGCGCACCGGTCGCCGGCATCGTCGACAGTCGGCTGTTCGAGCCCGGCGAGCGGCCTGCGAGCGGGCAGCCGGTGCTGATCCTGCTCGGTGGCGTGCAACCGTACGCTCGCGTCTATGTGCCCGAGGCGATTCGCGTCACGATCGGGCCCGGCACCGCCGCGCGAATTTTCGTCGACGGACTCGACGAAGTTCTCGACGGGCGGGTCCGTTGGGTATCGAGCGAATCGGCGTTTACGCCCTACTACGCGCTGACTGAACGTGATCGCGGCCGGCTCAGCTATGTCGCCAAGATCGACCTCACCGGACAACGGGATCGACTGCCCGACGGCGTGCCGGTCGAGGTCGAGTTCCTGAGCGACGCCCCCCTCCCGTGAGCGGCGAATTCGCCATCGAAGCCCGGGGTCTTAGCAAGCATTTCGGCGCCGTGCGGGCTGTCGACAGGCTGGACCTGAAGGTACCGAAAGGTCAGATCTATGGTTTTCTCGGCCCCAACGGCTCGGGCAAGTCGACAACGATCCGCATGCTATGCGGCCTGCTGTTGCCGACCGAAGGGTCCGCGACCGTCCTCGACACCGAGATTCCCGGCGATTCCCGAGCCCTCAAACCCAGGATCGGTTACATGACGCAGAAATTTTCGCTGTTCGGCGACATGACGATTTTCGAAAATCTTCGATTTATTGCCGAGATTTACTCGTTTCCGTCGCCGGACCGGGCATCGCGCATTGACGAATTGCTGCAACAGTACAACCTCGGGCCACAACGTGATCAGCTTGCAGCGACGCTGAGCGGCGGACAGAAACAGCGGGTCGCGCTGGCCTGCGCGGTCCTGCACCGCCCCGAATTGCTATTGCTCGATGAACCGACCAGCGCCGTGGATCCGCAGAGCCGGCGCGATTTCTGGGCCGGGTTATTCGAATTGGCAAACGCCGGAACCACAATCCTCGTATCGACGCACTACATGGACGAAGCAGAGCGCTGCCACCGGCTCGCAATCCTCGATCACGGCGTCAAGGTCGCCGATGGCACTCCCGACGATCTGCAGAAAAATACCGGCATGCACATCGTTGAAGTACTTGCCGACGATCCGTATCGCGCGCAGGCCGCACTCAGCACTATCTCGAGGATCGCGAGCGTCACTCAGCTCGGCATCCGATTGCGTGTGCTGATCTCGACGACGGTTGACGATCCGTTGCGGCTCGTCGACCGCGCATTGCGCGCACAGGACATGCAGGCTCGTGTGCAGCTCATGCCGGCAACGCTTGAAGACGTTTTTGTCGCAGTCACGATGACGCCGCAGGAGCGCGCGGCATGATGTCGCTGACTCGTCTGATGGCCATCGTGCGCAAGGAAGTCCTGCAATTGCGCCGCGACCGGTTGACGTTCGGCATGATCGTCGGATTGCCGATCATCCAGGTACTCCTGTTCGGCTATGCGATCAACACGGACGTGCGCAACCTGAAGACGGCAGTCGCAAATCAGGCGAACACGCACCTGTCGCGACAGTTCGTCGCGGAACTCGGACAGACTCAAGTCGTAGACATCATCGCGACGGTCGCAAACGCCGCGCAGCTCAAAGATCTGCTGCGGGCCGGCGACATCTCGATTGGCGTCGTGATCCCTCACGACTTCGATCGCCGTGTCGCTGACAGGTCACGAGCGGCCGTACACCTGCTTGTTGACGGCAGCGACCCGATGATACTCAGTGTCGCGACCCGGCTGCGAGGCATGCCGATCGCTTTTGACGTCGCGCGCAGCACGACACATGGAAAAATGGCTGCAGGAGCGTCTGCGGGCCCGATCGAAATACGACCTTATTACAATCCGGAGCGCCGTGCACCAGTCAACATCGTACCCGGCCTGATGGGAATCATCCTGACGATGACGATGACATTGTTCACGGCGGTTGCGATCGTTCGCGAACGTGAGCGCGGCAATCTCGAACTGCTGATCAACACGCCGGTCAGTTCGGCCGAACTCATGATTGGCAAGGTGGTTCCCTATGTGGTGATCGGCCTTGTTCAATTGGCCCTGATCGCCAGCGTTGGCCGGCTACTATTCGACGTCCCGATCCGCGGCAGCATTGTCGATCTCTACCTGGCCGCAACAGCCTTTATAGCCGCAAACCTCGGACTGGGCCTGTTGATATCGACGGCGGTGAAAACGCAGTTCCAGGCGATGCAGGTCACAATTTTTTACCTGCTGCCGTCCATTTTGCTATCCGGCTTCATGTTTCCGTTCGACGGCATGCCCAGGGTCGCGCAGTACCTGGGCGAACTGCTGCCGAATACGCATTTCATTCGCCTGACGCGCGGCATCATGCTGCGCGACGCAGCGTTGGTGGAACTCTATCCCGAGGTCGTCTTCCTCATAGGGTTTGCACTGATCACGATGACGGCCGCCGCGCTGCGATTCTCCAAGCGTCTCGACTAGCGCGGAGTATTGAAAAAGCCTCAGATGGGTGTGAGACGCGCCTGACGCTTCACGCGCAATGAGCAGTTTACCGCCAGTACTCGCAAAACCCTGATTTTTCTGATCCAATTACTGTTGCGGACGTTATTGCAATGGCAGGCGTCAGCAACCGGCAGCGTAGATGAGACCTTCAAGTGAGACAACGGAATCCCGAAGTATCATGACTGAGCTCGACAAACAGACACCCACAGTATTTGTCGTCGATGATGATCCCGCCATCCGGGTCGCGATGCAGGCCCTGATGGAATCCGTTCACCTGCGGCACGAAATTTTCAGCTCGGCGGACGAGTTTCTCGAGCAATACAGCGATGATCGGGGCGGCTGTCTGGTTCTGGATATTCGCATGCCGGGGCTTGGCGGCCTCGAACTTCAGGAATTGCTCGTGCAGAGGCACAACACCCTGCCGATCATATTCATAACGGGTCACGGCGATGTGCCGATGGCCGTCGAGGCCATGCAAAAAGGTGCTGTCGATTTTATTCAAAAGCCGTTTCGCGATCAGGATCTTCTGGACCGCATCCACGACGCGTTAAAGGCCGACCGGGAGCGGCGAGTAGAAAGGCAACAACGCTCGGAAGTCGTGGAGCGGGTCGCGCGCCTGACGAACCGCGAACACGAAGTTTTTGACCTCGTCGTGACCGGCAAGGCAAACAAAGTCATTGCTTACGAACTCGGCGTCAGCCAACGCACCGTGGAGATTCATCGTGCGCGCGTCATGGAAAAGATGGAGGCCAGGTCACTCGCCGACCTCGTCAAGTTGCACATGCGGCAGAGCTGACCCGGCTACAGCAACGCACCGCGGCGCTCTTCCAGCCTGGCACACTCGATACACTCTTCGGCATATGGGTGAGCCTGGAGCCGCGCGTCTTCAATCCTTGCACCACACTCGACACACAGGCCGAAGTTGCCGGACTCCATCCGCTGTAAGGCCGCCGTGATTTTCGCGACTTCGTCCCTGGCCTCATTTCCCAGGGCGTCGACGACCTCGCGGTCCTCAAACTCCTTCGCGCGTTCCTTGGAATCGGCATGATAACCACGCCGCACATTTGCAGTGATTCGATCCAGCCTTGCGGTCAGGTCGCGCTTTTGCTTCTCGAGCCGCCGGCGTAATGCCTCATTTGTGTCTGCGTGCATCGCTACTCCAGTTACGTTTCCGCATGCTGCGCCCGGTCTAATCTACGTGCAGTGCCGGCCACCGCGATATTAGTAAATTCCACTATGGCTGCGTAGGTAAAATCCGGGGTTATCCAAGCATCACTTTCTATGGAATGCTGTACCGTCGAGACGTACGCATTCAGGTGCGGGTTTTGACAGCCAGTATGCGTATATTATAGGTGTGAAAATGCAAACTATCTCCCGGATTCTCGCCGTCGTTGACCCGACCGTTGAGGATCAGCCCGCAATTCGTCGTGCATCATGGCTGGCCGGGGCGACGGGCGCCGAGTTGGAGCTGCTCGTCTGTTATTACAACGAGTACCTGAGTGGTGATCGCCTGTTTGACTCACCATCGCTCGAGAATGCACGTCATCAAGTCATAGAGAATCATGCGAGACATCTGGAAGAGATCGCCGAGCCGCTGCGCGACTCCGGAATTGTCGTTGGCACGTCGGCTGTTTGGGACCATCCGCTCGACGAGGGCGTCGTTCGTCACACCGTCAACTGCGGAGCCGACGTCGTCATCAAGGACACGCATCATCACTCGGCATTGACTCGTGCATTGCTGTCGAATACGGACTGGAATCTGATTCGAACCTGCCCAACGCTGCTCTGGCTCGTCAAACCGCGAGAGTCCGCGGATGCGCCGGTTTTTGTCGCTGCGATCGATCCAATGAATCAGCACGACAAGCCCGCTGCACTCGACGACGAGATCCTGAATGTCTGTAAAACGCTGGCGGAAAAGCTCGACGGACGAGTGCACGCTTTTCATTGCTACGATCCACGCATCGCCGTCGCGACCGCCACCGCGAA
>JADFSP010000036.1 GCA_022560695.1 Pseudomonadota bacterium | reverse complement strand
TTATTGCGCTGCTGATCGTCGTCGTATTCATTGCCGCGATCGGGGCGCTGCTGTTCGTGACAGAATCGGCGCTGAATGTCTGGGACCGGCTCGTCGAAGGGCCACGCGTACTGCTTTACGCCTATTTCACGGTCATGGCCGGTCTTGTCATTGCGGCGATCTTCCTGATCTGGCGACTCGTCATTCGGCGTCAAATACCCGCCGCAGGAAAAACGTCAGTCGAGAGGCTCACGAGGAAAAACATCGAAGAGCGCTTGCGTGACGCCGAGGCGGCCGGTGTGGACGTGGGCGCGGCGCAGGCTGAACTGGAAGAGCTGGCAAGCCGCCAGCAGTCGGGTGCGATACACCTGTGTTTTTTCGGCGAAGTCAGCACAGGCAAGAGTTCCCTGATCAAGGCGCTGGTTCCGGCAGCGGAGGTCAGAATCGATGTCATCGGCGGCTCGACACGCGACGTTCGCCACTACCGCTGGCGCAACGAAGCGGGCCACGAGATCCTGCTAACCGATGTTCCGGGCACAGGCGGCGCCGAAGATCAGCTCGACGAGCTTGCCCTCGAAGAGGCACAGCGTGCCCACGTTGTCCTGTTCGTATGCGATGGCGACCTTACCCGCGCGGAGAGCCAGGCCGTTGGTCATCTGCTGGACCTGCAGAAACCTCTCGTTGTTGTCATGAACAAGGCCGACCGCTTCAATGTCGAGGAACGGGCCGCGCTGATGCAGCGCCTTCTCGAGCGGCTCGAGGAGCTGGGCGGCGAGCCGCGACGCGATCGCGTCGTCGCCGTTTCGGCGGGTGGTGATGTCGACGTCGTCGAACGCAAAGCGGATGGAGCCGAAACGGTTTCACGCCGGCGGCGAACCGCTGACATCGGCGTGCTCATCGTTGCAATCAATCGCATGCTTGATAACAGCGAGGTACCCATCGACCTGCGGCGTGACCGGGCCGTGTTTAGACTCGCTGCGGAGAAGCTGGCCGAGGCCGAGGGGGAGTATCGTGCTCAGCGATCCGAACAACTTATCCGCAATGCAACACGCAAGGCTGTGATCGGCTCGCTTGCGGCAGTCAGCCCCGGGACCGACATACTCATTCAGGGCTACATCGGCACGATGATGACGCAAGAACTCTGTAAATTATACGGTGCAACGCCGCGAGACCTGGATGTCGAAGAGTTTTTGTCATTGAGTCAAAGTCGCGTCGGCCGCGCCTTGCCATTGTCGCTGGCGGTTGCCGGCAATGGCCTCAAGGCGTTTCCCGGAATCGGTACCGTCGCCGGCGGTGTTGTGCACGCGGTCGCCTATGGGCTGATTTTCGATGCGCTCGGAAGAAGCCTGGTCCTTACACTATCGCAGCACGGTGAACTCGTGCCTAAGGCGGCGGCGAAAGAACTCGAGGAAGGCATCAATGAGCATATTGAAGCGGGCGCTCGCCGCATTGCCAGATTGGCCCTGGACCAAAAAACCGACGCACACTAACGCCGGCGACGTCGTCGGATCCGGGCACCTGACGCTGGCTCGTGAAAGCCTGCGCGACCTGATCGACGATTCCCGCCTGCCGCCTGGCGTGCGCGAGTCGCTGGCGTACGATTACGAAGCCGTTCAGGGAATGCTCGACAAAGTCGAGCACGGCCATCTGCACCTTGCCGTATTCGGGCGCGTCAGCACTGGAAAATCTTCGCTCCTCAATGCATTGATCGGCGAAGAGGCGTTCGCGGTCAGCCCGCTGCATGGCGAAACCAGGCATTCGTCGATGCAACACTGGAGCGAGTTCGAGGCTGGCGGCGTATTCCTGATCGATACTCCGGGGCTCGACGAAGCGGGCGGGGAAGAACGCGAGCAACTCGCCAGGGAAATTGCGGGGCGGTCCGATCTCGTAATTTTTGTACTCGACAGTGACATCACAGAGACTGAACTAGAGTCGCTCAGGACGCTGCTCGCGCAAGGACGGCCGGTCATTATCGTCCTGAACAAGAGCGACCTGTTCACAATGGACGAACAGGAAAGGCTGTTGCTGTCGGTCCGACAGCGTACCGAAGGTATTGTCGATCCTGACTACGTCCTGGCCGTGGCGGCGCAACCGAGGCCCCAGGCCGTGGTCGAGGTGGATGCCGATGGCGCGGAGACGACGGCCGAGCGTGAGCGTGCTCCCGACGTTGACGCGTTGCGTCTCAAGCTTTGGGAGATTCTCGACGCCGAAGGCAAGACGCTTGCGGCATTGAACGCCAGCCTGTTTGCATCGGATCTGAGCGATCAGGTCGGCCGGCGCATTCTTGACGCCCGTCGCGAAATTGGCGACAAGCTCACGCGCACGTATTGCGTCGCCAAAGGCATCGCCGTCGCATTCAATCCCGTCCCGGTTGCAGATCTCTTTGCAGCCGCGTTGATCGATGTCGGCATGGTTGTGCATCTGTCTCGCGTGTACGACCTGCCACTGAGCCAGAAAGAGGCCGGCTCGCTGGTCAAAGTAATCGTTGCGGAGTCCGCGGCGCTCATGGGAACGGTCTGGGCACTGCATTTCGTATCGAGCGCGCTCAAAATCGGCACGGCAGGGCTGTCGACACTGGTCACTGGCGGCGCGCAGGGCGCTATTGCTTATTACAGTACCTATCTTGTCGGGCGCGCCGCCGCCGAGTACCTGGCCGACGGCAAATCCTGGGGGGAGGGCGGTCCGAAGCACGTGGTAAAGCAAATACTGGACAGCCTCGACAGGGATACGGTGCTGCGCGATGCCAAGCGCGAGATTCAGGCGCGGCTCGGACTGAGCTGAAGCCGGACGAATCATGGATAGGCACCTTCGCACGCGGCGCATACTTGATACGATCCGGGACATTCCTGAAGGCCGCGTTGCGAGCTACGGACAGATTGCCGACATTACCGGTCTTGTACGCGGTGCACGCCAGGTGGGCTATGCACTGAGAACCCTGCCCGATGGCCATGACGTGCCATGGCATCGAGTGATCACGGTGTCCGGCCGCATCGCGTTCGAAAAAGGGTCATCACGATTCAAAGAGCAGCGCGAGCGGCTGATGATGGAAGGTATTGCTGTCAATACAGGTCGCATCGACATGCGTACATTCCGTTGGCAACCGGACCTGGACGAGTTGTTGTGGAAGCCGTCATCGGCGTGGGATGAATCTTGAGCATCAGGCGAAATTTGCGGTCGCGTTTTCTCAACGTTATGCTCAGCGCGCGTACCCGCACTTTGAGACGACGCATGGCGGAGATGCGTCGAATGCTCACGGGACGCCGGCATCTTGTGTCGGTCTTCCTCGAGCTCGATGATCCGTATTCGTACCTGCTCAGCCACTACTTGCCAGCTCTTGCGGCGAGCTTCGACATCGACCTGCGTCTGTACCTGACACCAGCGCTCGGGGGTGCCTACACTCCGCGACCCGAAATGCAGGCCGAGTACGCAATACAGGATTGCGAGCGCCTGGCGCACGAGCTCGGCGTGCCGTTTCTCGACAAGGGGAGCACGCCGCCCGTCGAGCACCGTCGCGCGCTGCTCGATGCATTGGCCGAAAATGCGACCGATCCTGACTTCGATCACGAATTGCTCGACGTCATTGCCGCATACTGGCGCGGCGATACCGAGGCGGTGCGGCGGCGCGCCGCGGGCTCCGCGCTCGCCGGATGCGCGGATACCCTGTTGCGAAAAAATCAGCGCAGGTTACGGAAGCTCGGACACTACAACACTGCGATGCTGCATTACGCCGGCGAGTGGTACTGGGGCGTCGACCGGCTGCATTATCTCGTTACGAGGCTTGCCGAGCTCGGTCTGCAGCGCGACGACAAAATGGACCCGAAACTGGCATCAATACGCCAGGCGATGCTTGTCAGCCTGCCGGTCAAACCGCTCGCCGCGGCGGGCGAATTGCCACCGATCGAGCTCTTTCATTCGTTTCGTAGTCCATACTCCTATTTGTCATTGCTTCGCATCTTTGAAGTAGCCGACGCGTTCGGCATGACGGTTCGAGTCAGACCCGTGCTGCCCATGGTCATGCGCGGTATGCAGGTACCGCGCGCAAAACTCGTCTACATCGTAACCGACGCCAAACGCGAAGCAGACCGGCTCGGCATCCCGTTCGGCAATATTGCCGATCCGCTCGGCGTCGGTACGGAACGCTGCCTGGCGGTACTCGATTACGCGGCGGGCGAAAATCGTCAACGGGATTTCCTGATCAACGCGGGCGCGGCGATATGGGGCCAGGGGATCGATGTTGCGACAGACAAGGGCATGCGCAAGGTGACAGGCCGTACAGGATTGTTTTGGCCGGCGGCGAAGGCCGCGATGGCGGACGCAGCCTGGCGTGCTGCCGCCGAAGATAATCGAGAGTTAATGATGGAGTCAGGATCCTGGGGCGTGCCGACGATTCGTGTGGGTGAATTTACGCTTTGGGGCCAGGATAGAATCTGGTTGCTCGTGCGGCACCTCGAGGAGCTCTGCGAATCCGCGGACGGGATTTTGATATGACGACCGTCGTATTTTCGCACGGCCAGGAAAGCGGCCCGTGGGGCAAAAAAATTTCGGCGATGGCCGCCGTGGTCCAGGAACTCGGTTGTGTGGCGATCAGCATTGACTACCAGGGCATCGCGGACCCGACGGAACGCGTCCAGAAACTCATCGCTGAGTGCCGCGAGATTGAAGATTCGCTGATACTTGTAGGATCGAGTTTGGGTGGACACGTGGCGACGGCCGGGGCGCAGGTGCTGCGTGCTGCGGGACTGTTCGTGCTGGCGCCGGCCTACTTCATGCCCGGCTACGAAGGACTGACGCCGGACGCGCCGGACATGCCGATTTGTATCGTGCACGGCTGGCACGATGACATCGTGCCGGTTGAGAACAGCATTCGCTTTGCGCGGCAATGTCATGCAACACTGCACGTGGTCGACGGCGATCATCGCTTGACTGCGAACATTGATGAGATCAATGATCATCTGCGAAGTTTCGTCCAAAAAATCCGTTCATGAACGAGGCACGTGTGGGAGGAATATCATGAAGTATCTGCTATTCGTGGTCAGCCTGGCGCTGATCGGTTGCGGGTCGTCCGACGACTCATCTGATTCCAGCGCTGACGACGGGATGGAGGAGGCTGCCAGCAGTATCAGCGATGCGCTCCATGATCCGCTGGACGCTGCCGAGGCGGTTGAAGATATCATCATGGAGGCGAAAGAGGACCTCGACGAGGCTATCGAAGAGGCCACCAGCGACTAGTACTCCACATGGTGCGGTTTAGCGGCTGACACGGGACCGTGCTGAAGCCCTGTTTTCGATAAACTGATTCGCCATGAATATCGCGGGCCTCGTGTTTAGACCGTTTTACTGGTTGGCCGGCAGAATCTTCTCAATCTGGGCGCGGCCGGCGGTGCAACCGGAAGCGCCCGCCAAACTCGTTGCGAACCCGGATGTTGCGGTTTGCTACGTACTCGAGAGCGGCGGTCTCGCCGATCTGCTGGCACTGGAGCGAGCCTGTGGCTTGCACGGCCTGCCGTCGCCGACCGGGTCGCTGGAGTTCTGCGGGCAGCGCGAGGCGCGCCGCGTCATCGTACTGCGGCGCATGCGCGGGTTCATTGTCCGGCACCCGTCAACCGAGGGGTCGCGACGCCTGCGACGACTTGTCGAAGCCGCCAGTCATGGCGGGCAGGAATTGTTGTTGATTCCCGTCGCAATCTACTGGGGGCGATCGCCCGACAAGGAACGGTCGGTCTTCAAACTGGTGTTTTCAGAGAACTGGAATGTCGCGGGGCGCACGCATAAGTTTTTTCTGACGCTGTTGCAGGGCCGCAATACCTTGCTGCGCTACAGCGACGCCCTGCCGCTGAGTTCTATCGTTTCGAACGGCCTGAATGCGGCCGTTGCCTACCGCAAGGTGTCGCGCATTCTGCGCGTGCATTTTCGGCAGCGCAGGACGGCGACGGTGGGCCCCGATCTGTCGCACCGGCGCACGCTGGTGAAGCAGGTACTGCTGGCGCCGTCCGTCCGTCGTGCCATCGAGCGCGAGTCCGGCGACGACGCCGAGCTGCAGGTACGTACGTGGAACAAGGCGCGCAATTTCGCGATGGAAATTGCCGCTGATATTTCCTATCCAACAATTCGTATCATTGACCGGCTCCTGAAACGGTTATGGAATCGGATTTACGACGGTATCGAACTCAATCATATCGATCGGTTGCATGAAGTCGCGAAGGACAGGGAAATCGTTTACGTCCCTTGTCACCGCAGCCATTTCGACTACCTGCTGCTCAGTTACATCCTCTACCAGGAGGGGCTGCATCTTCCTCACGTGGCGGCCGGCATCAATCTGAACATGCCCGTCGTCGGTCCGATCCTGCGGCGCGGCGGCGCATTCTTCCTGCGCCGCAGTTTCAAAGGGAGTCGCCTGTACGCGGCTGTGTTTGACGCCTACCTGCACCAGATTCTCGTGCGCGGCTATTCGATCGAATATTTCATCGAGGGCGGACGCAGCCGTACGGGATGGCTGCTGGCACCGAAGAGCGGCATGTTGGCCATGACGGTGCACTCGTATATAAAGGATCCGAAACGGCCGATCGTCTTCGTGCCGATCTATTTCGGATATGAAAAGCTTATCGAGGGCGATTCTTTCATCGACGAACTTGGTGGCGGCAAGAAGGAAAAGGAATCGCTGCTCGGGCTGATACGCTCGGTGCGATCGTTGCGCGGGAATTTCGGCAAGGTCTACGTCAATATCGCCGAGCCGATTGAGCTCCAGTGCTTGCTTGACCGAATGCGACCCGCGTGGCGTGAGCATGGCGCTGACATCGAGGATCGGCCGGAATGGCTCGGTGGAGTCATCGACGAACTCGGCGACAGCATCATGATGGAGATCAATTCGGCCGCCGCCGTAACGCCCATCAGCCTGCTCGCTTTTGCATTGCTCGCGACACCGAAGCAGAAAATTGGCGCTGACGAGCTCAGGCGTCAACTGCAATTGAGCCTCGATCTCCTGAGGCGTTTTCGTTACTCGAAATCGGTTACTTTTCCAGACCATACACCGGACGAGATCATCGCTCACGGCGAAAAACTGGAGGTCATCAGCCGTACTTCGCACCCGATGGGCGACATCTTCCACATGACAGAGCGCACGGCCGTGCTCATGACTTACTTTCGCAACAACATAATGCATTTGCTGGCGGTGCCGGCATCGGTTGCGTGCTGTTTCATCCAGGGCAGGCAGCTCGAACATGCGGAGCTACAGCGGCTCATCCGCCTGATCTACCCTTTCATGCAAAAGGAGCTTTCTCTCAAGTGGAACAACGAGGATATCGACGATGTCACGAGCGAAGCCATCGAGGCGCTGATCGAAATGGAAATATTGACGCGCGGCGAGAACAAAAAAATGCTCACGCGGCCGCCGGCCGGGTCCAAAAAAGCGTATCAGCTGCTGATGCTTGGCCAGTCCATGGTGTCGATGCTGCAACGGTTCTATCTCGTCATCGCGATCCTCGTGATAAATGGATCGGGCCGGTTGTCGCGTCGCCGCCTCGAAAGCCTCTGTCAGCAAAGCGCCGAGCGCCTGTCAATGATATACGGACTGCACTCGCCCGATTTCTTCAACAAAACGCTGTTTCAGGATTTCATTCGAAAATTGCAGGACGCCGACGTGCTGCGGCGAAATGCCGGGGGCTTGCTTGAGTTCGATGAAAATATCGAACGTATCGGCACGGACGCAAGGCTCGTGCTCGGCGAGGAAATCCGACACAGCATCCTGTCGCTGACTGCAACCGACGATGGCGTCGACGCATGAAGGTTGTGTCGTTCTATCGGTTTCTGGACCTTGCCGATCATGAAGCGTTCCGGGCGGAACTTCAGGCACGATGTGATGACGAAGGACTGCTTGGTACGGTTCTCGTTGCCGGCGAAGGTTTCAACGGCACGCTCGCCGGGCCTGAAAATTCGGTCACGGGCATTTTGGCGTGGATCGAGCAGCGCCTGTCACCCATCGCAGGCATCGATGGCCGGTGGACCGAAGTCGATAGTGCACCGTTTCGCCGCATGCGTGTGCGCGTCAAGAAGGAAATCGTCACGCTCGGACGCTCCGATATCCTGCCACATGAGAAATCGGGCATCCACGTCGCGCCGGGAAAATGGAATGAATTGATCGATGACCCGAACGTGCTGGTGATCGATACGCGAAATCACTATGAAGTGGAGGTCGGTACATTTCCCAGGGCCATCGATCCTGGGACCGACAGTTTCCGGCAGTTTCCCGAGTTCGCAAAAGAGCTTGCCAAATCATCTCGCGACCGGCCGCTTGCAATGTTCTGCACGGGCGGCATTCGCTGCGAAAAGGCAACGGCACTCATGTTGGAACTCGGCTTCGATGAGGTGAATCACCTGCAAGGTGGCATATTGAACTACCTTGAAAAAACTCAAGGAGAAGACAATCGCTGGGATGGCGAGTGCTTCGTTTTCGATACCCGGGTGGCCGTCGATCGCGACCTTGCTGAAGGTGGCTACGTGCAATGCCACGCGTGCCGCCGGCCACTGAGCAGCGACGATCTGAAATCACCGGACTATCGAGAGGGGGTGTCGTGCCCGCACTGTGCCGACGATCTCGACGCCGGACGCGCGGCCAGGCTCGAGGAGCGGCGTCGGCAGGTCGCGTCAGCCGCGAAACGCGGCGACACGCACATCGGTGCCGTGCTCGGGTCAGCGAAGCCGATAAACCACCAAGGCAGCCGGCCTGTCAGGCGTCGAGATCAGGGATAAGCTCGCTTTCCATCGATGTGATCATATCCTTGATCAAAAGCTTGCGCTTTTTCAAGCGACGAATTCGCAACTGGTCAACCATGGGGTCGTGCTGCAGGCGATCGATCAGGTAGTCAAGGTCCCTGTGACTGACCCGCAACTCGCGAAGTCGTTCGAGTTGTTTGAAGGATTCGGTGTCGACATTGTCGGACATTCAGGTCGTTCTGGGGGTCGGACGACCTCCGGTTAGAATAATTGCGAAGCTTGTCTGGATTTGCATCAATATCACTTCGACGGACTACCGGCCATGCTACTCGCCGTTGGGCAGCAGTGCCAGCCAGTCCCGATCCATGGGCCCGAGAACCACGAACCATGGATTGAGAATGTCTGATTTCTGGTTGTATGACAACGGGTTGCCGTCGAGTTGCAGGACCGCGCCGCCGGCCTGCTCGACGACCGCCTGGGCGGCCGCGGTGTCCCATTCCGACGTAGGTCCCAGGCGCGGATACACGTCCGCGGTGCCTTCTGCAACGGCGCAGAATTTTAACGAGCTGCCCATGGGTACGAGGTTGTGAGCACCCACGCCGGCGAGGAACGCATTGAGGCTTGCGCCGCGGTGCGAACGGCTGCCTACAACGCGTACGGGCATGCAACTCACGTCGGCCACGCGGATCTTGAGTGGCTGACCGCCGCGATCCCTGAGTTCCGCGCCATGGCCTTCGCAGCCGATGTAAGTCTTTTGCTGCACGGGTACATGGACAACGCCGAAGACCGGGCGCCCAGCCTCTATCAACGCAATATTGACCGTGAATTCGCCATTTCGATTGACGAATTCCCGGGTGCCGTCGAGTGGATCGATCAACCAGTAACATTGCCACAGGCGGCGTTCGTCAAAGGGCGGGAGGCTGGATTCCTCGGAGATTATGGGAATGTCGGGTGTCAGGTCTTTGAGTTTGGCAATAATGCGCTGTTGCGATGCGAGATCTGCCCGCGTGAGCGGTGACGCGTCGGGCTTGCTTTGAACGACGAAATCGGTGGCGTAGACTGCGAGAATCGCCTCGCCGGCTTCATGGGCGAGAGTGGCGATCGGTTCGATAAAGTCCGTGTACTTCATTGGGCGATCCGGACGGCGCGCAGGGCGCGAAGTATAAATGATCGGAGTACCCGGAACAGCGAATATGGATCCGAAGGCGATGTTGGATCGATGCGAGACGCTGATGCTGGACATGGACGGCACGGTGCTCGACCTTGCCTTCGACAACTATGTCTGGCACCGGCTCGTTCCAGAGCGGTACGCGCACGCGAGCGGCATCAGCGTCGAGGCCGCGCGGGATCAATTGTTTGCGCAGTATCAAGCGCTGCGGGGAAACCTCGAGTGGTACTGCCTCGACCACTGGAGCGACCGGCTCGGCATGGACATGCTCGAGCTGCATCGCGACGTCAACCATCGCATCGGCTATCTCCCGGGCGCGAAGGAGTTTCTGCAGACCATGCGGGACCATGACATCCGCGTCATCCTGGTCACGAACTCACACCCGGATACCCTGGCGCTCAAGGATGAGGTGACCGGGCTGGTCGAATACTTCGACAGTGTTTACACATCACACGGGTTCGGCTACGTGAAGGAAAGCCAGGAATTCTGGCGCGCGTTGCAGGACGAGGTCGGATTCGATGCGCAAACAGCGCTGATGGTGGACGACACAGTCTCGGTGCTGGAAAACGCCGATATCTACGGGGTCAAAATGCTCGTGACGGTAACCCGCCCGGACACCACTGAGCCGGTTCGCAGCGGCTCGGATTTCGAGGGTGTGGAGGCTGTCGCCGACATGCTCTGAGCCGCTGCCGAGGCGCACCGGTAGCACTCCTAAGTTGATTATCGTGGTCGCGACCCGCGTGCACCGTGTGGTTTCCTGCCTCCCGGCCGACCCCGTTGCTGCGGTTTGCGTCTCGGCCGGGGCCTCGTCCTCTTGATATCCGGCAAATCTGACGGATCGTAGCTGGCAACCGGAATCTTGTGCCCGATGAATTTTTCGATGTCGGGCAGCGATACCACATAGGTCTCGCAACCGAAGCTGATCGCGTCGCCCGCGGCGCCGCCGCGTGCGGTGCGGCCAATCCGGTGCACGTAATCTTCGGCGTCCTGCGGCAGGTCGTAGTTGACGACGCATTTCACGTCCGGAATGTGCAGGCCGCGCGACGCGACATCCGTTCCGATCAACACGGCGAGTTCGCCGCTCTGAAATTGCATTAACATGCTCAGCCGCTTTTTTTGCGGCACGTCGCCGGAGATAGCCTTGGCGTCGATGCCGTTGGCCTCGAGATGGTCCTGCACGCGTTCTGCCTCGCGCTTGGTATTGACGAACACCATGATGCGGGACTCGCCCATTTCGCGTATCAATCCGATCAGGAGCGGCAATTTGTCCTCGTTCGACGGGTAGAAAATCGCCTGGCGCACGGTATCGACCGTCACTTTATCGGGCTCGATACGAATGAGTTCGGGTTCGTTCATGTGCTCGTGCGCCAGCTCCATGACGCGGAACGACAATGTCGCCGAAAACAGCATGTTGAGGCGCTGATCGGGTGGCGGCAGCCGCCGCAGCAGATAGCGGATGTCCTTGATGAAGCCGAGATCGAACATACGATCAGCTTCATCCAACACCACCACTTCGATGCGGTCCAGTTTGAACACTCCCTGCTTGAAATAGTCGATGATGCGGCCAGGCGTGCCGATCAGGATATCAATGCCATTTTCAATAATTCGGCGCTGTTTTTCATAATCAGTGCCGCCATACGCCAGGCCGACGCGGAAACCGGTGTGTTTTCCAAGCTGTTCGGCGTCCTTCGCGATCTGTACCGCGAGTTCACGGGTTGGCGCCAGCATGAATGCGCGCGGCTGCTTTTGGCCGTCGTATTGTGGCTCTGTATCCAGCAGACGCTCAAAAGTCGCTATCAGGAAGGCGGCGGTCTTGCCGGTACCGGTTTGCGCCTGGCCCGCGACATCGTTTTGCCTGAGCGCGATCGGCAGCGTCCTGGCCTGAATCGGCGTGCAATACTCGAAGCCGGCATCGCGAATACCTGCCTGCACGCGCTCGTCAAGCGCCAATGTATCGAATCTGAGGTCGCTCAGATGGTTTTGCGTCATGGGAAAGAGACCAGAAAATGTGCGCCAAAGGCTTGCAATATGGCTCGCGAAGCGGTCAAATTGGCATAATTCGACGCGACAATCGTCGCACCTGCCAGTTTAGCAACCATCGATTCCAGAAAGAAGCCGGAAAAAATCGGCAACAAAGCTGCAACATATTGCCTGATTGTTGGGGCAGCGTCATCCATTTCACACTGCTCGTTGATCGGATGCACCGATAGCGAGCAGGGTCAGACTCAAAGTACTCGATAACTTCATTTGGAGGATGTGGCCGTTGAGCGAGAAGATCGTGCACACCAGTGACAGCAATTTCGACAGCGATGTCCTGCAGTCGGACAAGCCCGTTCTGCTCGATTTCTGGGCCGAATGGTGCAGTCCGTGCAAGATGATCGCGCCATTGCTGACCGAGGCAGCGGACGAGTACGCCGACCGATTGGCCGTCGTCAAACTGAATATCGACGAAAACCCGAACACGCCGCAGAAATTCGGTATTCGCAGCATCCCGACGCTGATGCTGTTCAAAGATGGCGCCGTGCAGGCGCAAAAGCTGGGGACAATGTCGAAATCACAACTGATCGATTTTCTGGACAGCAATCTGTGAGAGGGTACTTGGGTAATTCAGCGAAAAGCCGGCCAAAACAGTCCGGCAACAAGAGCAAGGGCAATTCCAATCGGCGCCGCCGCGGCAGGCGTCCGCCGCAGGATGAGTATCCTGATGATGAAGGAAACCTTGAGGTGATTTCGTCCGAGCAGCTCGAGGAGAGCAAAAAAATCATGAACCTCACGGAACTCAAGATGCGTCCGCCGGCGGATTTGGTCGATCTCGGCCAGTCGCTGGGAGTCGAGCATCTCGCACGCTCACGCAAGCAGGACGTCATTTTCTCGATTCTCAAGGCGCACGCGCGCAACGGCGCGGATATCTATGGCGATGGTGTGCTCGAGATTCTGCAGGACGGCTTCGGTTTTCTGCGTTCGGCCGACAGCTCCTATCTCGCAGGGCCCGACGACATTTACGTCAGTCCCAGCCAGATCAGGCGCTTCAACCTGCGCACCGGCGATACGGTATCCGGGCTCATTCGTCCGCCGAAGGACGGCGAGCGCTACTTCGCGCTGCTGAAAGTCGGGGAGATCAACCACGATGGCCCGGAAGATGCGCATGGCAAGGTTCCGTTTGAAAACCTGACGCCGCTGTTCCCGACCAGACGGCTGTTGCTCGAGCTGGGCAACGGCAGCACTGAGGACCTGACGGCACGCATCATCGACATGGTAGCGCCGGTTGGTAAAGGCCAGCGCGGCCTGATCGTATCGCCGCCGAAAGCCGGTAAGACCATGCTGTTGCAGAACATAGCGTCGTCGATCTCGAGCAACTCACCGGATGTCGATCTGATCGTATTGCTGATCGACGAGAGGCCGGAAGAGGTGACCGAGATGGAACGCACTGTGCGTGGCGAAGTCGTCTCGTCAACCTTTGACGAGCCCGCAAGCCGCCACGTGCAGGTGGCCGAAATGGTCATCGAGAAAGCGAAGCGACTGGTCGAGCACAAGCGCGATGTCGTCATTCTCCTCGATTCCATTACGCGTCTTGCCCGCGCCTACAACACTGTCGTTCCATCATCGGGCAAGGTGCTGACGGGCGGTGTCGATGCCAATGCGTTGCATCGTCCGAAACGATTCTTCGGCGCCGCGCGCAATATCGAAGAAGGTGGCAGCCTGACGATTCTCGCGACAGCCCTTGTGGACACGGGTTCGAAAATGGACGAAGTGATCTATGAGGAGTTCAAGGGCACGGGTAACTGGGAAGTCCACCTGGATCGCCGCATCTCCGAGAAACGCGTGTTCCCGGCCATCAACATCAACCGTTCGGGCACGCGCAAGGAAGAACTGCTGACCGAACCGGCTGAGCTGCAGAAGATGTGGGTGCTGCGCAAGCTGCTGCATCCGATGGACGAACTCGCCGCGATTGAATTCCTGCTCAACAAGCTGCAGGACACGAAGACGAATGTTGCGTTCTTCGAAGCGATGAAGAGATAGTGCCCATTCGGGCCTGAACGCCCTCCCACCGGGGCCAGTCAAGAGCGGCAGGAGCGGCTTCAGCCGCGAATCCATGCGCGTAGAATGGCCCGGCTGCGACCGAATTTGTTGCGTTTCCCCGTCTGATATCAGGACACCGGGAGCAGGGCGCGATGGCGATCTATCTGCATGATAAAGGGCTTGTAAAACAGCTGCTTGGCGGCGATGAGCGGGCGTTCGACCGCTTTTTCGAAGAAAACTTCGCGCGCCTGTATCGCTTCGCACTGGCGCGCCTGTCCGACGATCCCGATGCCGCACGCGAGGTCGCGCAAATTACGCTGACCCGTGCGATTCGCAAGCTGCATACTTATCGTGCCGAATCGGCGCTGTTTACCTGGCTGTGTGCGATCTGTCGCAACGAGACCAGTGACTGGCTGCGAAAACAATGCCGCTATCACGAGCACGTCGTCCTGACTGAGGACTTTCCCGAGGTGCAGGCGGCCGTGGACTCGTATCACGCGCCGGAAGAGGACCAGCCGGACAGGCAATACCAACGTGTCGAGGCTTTGCGGCTGATCCAGGTCGCGCTGGACAGGCTTCCGGCCAAATACGGCAATGTCCTTGAATGGAAATACATCGAGGGACGATCAGTGAAAGAAATTTCGGCGCGATTGCATATCGGCCACGAGGCGACGCAGTCGCTGCTCGCGAGAGCAAAACGCGCATTCGGTGATGTTTACTCATCAATTATTAATGCAATGAACGAGCGCGCGCATGGACTGGTGAAATCATGACAAACACGAATCAGCACAGTGAATTGAGTAGCGATCGTGCGTTGGAGCAACTGCTGCGGCAGGTGCCGCCGCGCCCTGCGCCGCCGGAATCGGACGCGGCAAGCGTCCGCAGTGCGGTGCATGCGGAATGGCGGAATATGAGCGGCAAGCGGCGTACGCGCCGGCTCTTGACGACATTCGCCCTCGCCGCCACGGTCCTGCTTGCGGTCGGCGTTACGATTAACACACTGCGCGTCCCGAGTGCCGTGCCTGTAACTGTGGCGACGATAGACAAGAGCATCGGCTCGCTTTACCTGCTCGGCGAACAGTCGGAATTGCAGGAGACCCATGACCTGTCCGCACTCACGGTGGGGCAGACGATTCTTACGGGCCACGGTTCCAGCGTCGGTTTGTTGTGGGGTGCAGGTGGCTCGCTGCGGATTGATGAAGACACACGCATCGAGTTTATTGCCCGGGACGCGATCGTGCTGCGCTCGGGCCGGGTCTATTTTGACTCGCAGCCTTCCGAATTGTCGGCTGGTATCATGGCCGGCACCGCTGCGTCGTTTGAGATTCGTACCGAGCAGGGCGTGGTGTCGCACGTCGGCACGCAATTCATGACCCGCGTCGATGCAATTTCGCTTTGGGTCAGCGTTCGCGAAGGTCAGGTGTTGATCGATGGGCTGACTTACCGCGAGACGGCGGACAAGGGCGAGCGCATCAAATTTTCGGGCGGTGGACGTCCGGAGGTCGTCAACATCAGCCGTCACGGTGACGCCTGGAATTGGGCTGAGGCAGTGGCGCCGTCGGCCGATGTCGACAAGAGAACCGTTCACGAATTCCTGACATGGGTCAGTCGCGAGACTGGTCTGCAGTTGCATTACAAAGATGCAACGGCCGAGAGCGCTGCACACAGGGATACTCTGACTGGGACGGTCAGGATTCCGCCGCGTGATGCGCTCGACTTCTGGTCGCCGACTGTCGGCGTCGACTGGCGCATTGAGGGTGGGACGATCGTTGTCAGTAAACGGTAACGACAAGGGGGTGAACGACACTTCGGGTGATCAGATGTCCCTCAGGTAAGGGTGTCCGCTGAGAAATGATGCGACGACTATTGATCGTTGTTGTCCTGGTCATGGCGGCCGGTTCGGCTGCCAAAGGCGACACTGTGCCTTACGCCGGCAGGCCCATTGCAGAGGTCATCGATGAATTCCGTGCCCAAGGCTACCCGTTCGCGTACAGCAGCAACCTGATTCCCGACGATCTGATTGTCGAGACTGAGCCCGCGGGCGGTAACACCATCGACATCGTTCGCCAGATTCTTGCATCCCATGGATTGAAACTGCACGAAGATGCGGGCGTGTTCCTCGTCGTTCGCGAAGAGGGCGCGTTGGGCCAGGTGTTGCTTGTGATTCGTGCCCGCGGTGACGACCGCCCCATTGACGATGCACAACTGACACTTAATCCTGCCATGCCCGGAGGCAGCCGTATCGCGCCGGGGATCTATCAATTCCTCGAGGTCAGACCGGACCGGTATCGCGTCGTCATTAACGCGAGCGGCTTCGAACGGACGAGCCGTGTATTCGATGTTGCGCCCGGCGAGACTGCGGTCATCAATGTCGGCATGCTGATCGAAAAACCTGAATTCGAGGCGATCACGGTATCGGCGAGTCGCTACGAGATAATTCGCGACATCGCGGCGTCGCGTTTTCTGATCGACCGGCGTTCGATCCAGACGATGCCGGATATCGGAGAGGATCCGATACGCGCAACGCAACGACTGCCGGGCGCCGCGGCGAGTGGCGCATCGGCCAAGACTCACTTTCGCGGTGGCGAAGAGAGTGAGATCGGCATCATGCTCAATGGCCAAAGATTGTTCGATCCGTTTCACGTGCGCGACTACCAGAATATCTTCAGTGCGATCGACGCACGCGCGATTGAAGGCGTCGAGGTCTATACAGGCGGATTTCCGGTTCGCTACGGTGATCGCATGAGCGGCTTCGTGCTCATGGACTCACTCGAGTCCGAGAGGCCGCGGCAGACGGAATTGGGCATAAGCGTATTCAATACCTCGGTGCTGACTGCGGGCGCGAATGCCAACAAGCGGTGGCTGTTTTCGGCGCGTCGCGGCAATCTCGATCTGGTCATCAACCCAAAATTCGGCAGCCCGTCCTATTACGACGTCTTCGCTGAACTCGCTATTGATCTGACCCCGAACACGACGTTGTCCATCAACATGCTGTATGCCGACGATCGCGTGACTTTGATCCTCGAAACAGATCCGGCAGAACTTGAACAGGTCAACAGCAAGACCCGAAATGCTCAGCTCTGGCTGCAACTCAATACGCGATGGTCGGACACATTGTCAACAAGCACGGTCTTCTCTGCGATGTCCTTCAGCAATCTGCGTCAGGGATTCACGGCTGATCCTGAGAAGATCATTGCATCTGTCCGTGACGAGCGCGAAGTCGAGGAATTCGGCATGCGGCAGGACTGGACCTGGCGCTCGTCAGACGTCCACGTCCTGCAATGGGGGCTGCAGGCCGTTATCAGCGAAGCACAGTACGATTACGCCGCTGCCGCCCAGTATTTCGGACTCCAGGCACTGTACCCGCAGCAACCGGCGACAATCGCTCGCGCCCAGGTGGCATCGCCAAGCGGCGGCCGCTACGCTGCCTACGTCGCCGATCGCTGGAAATTGTCGCCCAGGACGATCTTCGAATGGGGACTGCGCTGGGACGACCAGACTTACACTGAGCTGGGCTCCGATGCGCAGCTGAGCCCGCGAATCAGCCTGTTGCGCAAACTCGGCGAGCGTACGGAACTGCGCCTGAGCTGGGGGCGTTACCACCAGTCGCAGGGCATCCATGAACTGCAGATCGAAGACGATGTCACGCAGTTCTGGCCGGCGCAACGCGCGGATCACCTGATCGCCGGTCTGCATCACCGTTTTCACAACGACGTGATGCTGCGTATCGAACTTTTCCGCAAGGACATGCAGGATGTCCGCCCTCGTTTCGAAAACCTGTTTGATCCATTGGCTCTGATTCCCGAGGTACAGCCCGACCGCGTACGCCTCGAGCCGGTGAGCGCGATGTCGAGAGGGATCGAGGTCTCCATTGACCGCTCGTCCGGTCGGTGGAACTGGTGGTTGTCGTATTCATTGACCGAAAGCGTCGATCGCATCGGTGGTGCGGACGTACTGCGCAGTTGGGATCAGCCGCAGGCGTTTCAGGGCGGCATCGGCTGGTCGAACAGGACATGGGACGCTTCGTTGGCAGCCAGCGTCCACTCGGGCTGGCCGGCCACGGACCTTACGCTCACCCAGAGCGGTGTCGACGTGAATGGCGACCCGATCCTGGTCGTCGTGCCAGGACCGCGCAACACATTTCGTCACGAGACGTTCGCGAGCATCGACGTTCGTGTGAGTCGTCGCTTCAAAATCGGGCGTGGCATTCTGACGGCGTTTGTGGAGATCTCCAACGCCACAAACCGGAGCAATGAATGTTGCATCGACTGGGACCTCGCCGATGATGCGGCGGGCAATGCATACATCGAGAGCAGCCTGGATTACTGGCTGCCGAGATTGCCCGCAATTGGCGTGCTTTGGGAGTTCTGACTCGAATCTGAACTCAGAGCAGCAGTGCCGGCACGCGCCATGAATCGATGGCGCGCCGGTAGATACGCGCATGCTCGGCGGCAATGCGGTTGCCATCCGTTTCCGGGTCGTCGCTGGCCGCATACGAGATATCGCGAATGACATCGATCAGAACCGACAGGTCAGTTTCAAGCATTTTCGCGGCGGCCGCGTCGGTCGAACAAATCAGGCTCGCGGCGCGGCGGTATATCGCGCGCGTAATCGGATTCCTGCCGGGTGCGTCAGTGCTGCGCCTCGTGACGACATAAGGCGTCGATCGAGTCAGGGTCATTAGCAACGCGGCGTGGCCGCTTTTGACATCGTGGGCATGCGCAACCGAGACGCTGGGCATCAGGCAATAAGCCATCACCGGTGTTTTGACCACGGGCCCAACGGTGACGTTGTCGCAAACGGCGAGGCGGCGCGCCAGTGACCGATTGCGGACGAGAACGTGCTGCCTGATGCCCTGTCGGTCCAGACCTTCAACAAGCTTGATGAAGTGCTCTCCGGTGCCGTTCATCGATTCGGCGAGATTGATATGCCCGACGTACACAGATGATCCCCGGTGGCGAACGACTTTCGTTACCGCCTTAGACCGTTCCTGGCGCCATAAACGGTCGCTGAAAGACTCCCAGGCGTCAATGCGGGCGCAGCGATGCAATTTTATGGCGCTCAGCCAGGTACTCGGATGCCATTGCCACGACCAGCGGTAGCTCGTCGCCCAATGCCTGTTGCAGGAGTTCGGTCGCGTACGGCGTATCGATATCGGCGAGAGCGTCGACGATGTGTTTGCGCACCGCCGGGCCGGATTCGGTAAGCGCCTCTCCCAGGACGTGCAGAGCCGCATCGCTTGCATCGTCCGCGAGCGCGACGATGGCGGCGATGCGGACTCGCTGTGAAGGATCATGCATATACTCCGCCAGCAGGGTCACATCGGGTGACTCGCGAGCGTCCGCGAGCGCGTACACGGCATCTTCACGCTGGGCCACGTCAGGCAACGCAGCCACATCAGGCTGCATCTGCGGGCGTTCAGTTGCAGACACCTGTCGGGACGACAATATCTTCAAGCGGCTTGCTCCGGTCGGTGTCAGCCCCTGGAGCAACAGGTAACTCCGGTCCCGCAACAGGCGGCTGAGTAAATCGTGCAACGTGAGCGGTTCGCTGTGAAAGCTGATGCGTTGCTCAAGCGGGGCGAGCGCCAGGATTTCGAGATCGCTGTGAGCGGCGATCGCCTCGAGCACGTCGCGCATCGGCGCATCGACCGCGTGCACGGCCAACAAGCCCTCGTGGCTTGTCACCTCGACAATCGGGCCACCCTGGGCGACGCCGAAAAAGAACGCGAGGCCGAGTACGGCCCCGCGTCCTAGAGCGTGTGACCGTTCGATCATTCCTCGAGGACGAAGCA
>JADFSP010000035.1 GCA_022560695.1 Pseudomonadota bacterium | reverse complement strand
ACAAATCGAGATCATTGTTGCTTGCGGCACCGTCGGTACCCAAGCCAATGCGAACACCGGCGTCGAGCATCGCGGCAACGGGCGATATTCCCGAGGCGATCTTCATGTTCGAAGTGGGATTGTGAATGACACCGACCTTGCGTTCCACAAGTATCGGAATCTCTGCCTCGGTCGGCCAGACGACGTGTGCGGCGATCGTGGGCCCGTCGAAGAAACCGATTTCCTCGTACATCTCAATGCTCGTCTTGCCGAACGTATCCTGCGAATACTGCAGTTCGAACGGTGACTCGGATATGTGAATGCTGATCGGTACCCCAAGTTCGATTGCGGCCCGTCGGACGGCACGGAGTTGATTTGCATTCAACGTATAATTTGCGTGCGGACCGAAGATCGGCGTGATGCGGTTGTTCTTGTTCTTCCAGCGGCCGATGAATTCCTTGCCCTTTCGCAAAGCATCGGGTGCACTTTCAGCATCCGGGCTGCGTTGATCGATGATCGTCGCCGAGATCAGCGCGCGCATGCCGCAGCGATCGACGACCTCGGCGACTGTGTCCGGGAAGTAATACATATCGACGAACGTCGTTGTTCCGCCGCGAATCATTTCCCAACACGCGAGCTCGGTGCCGATGCGTACGAATTCCGCGTCAACGAATTCGACCTCTGCGGGAAAGATGTAGTTGTTCAGCCAGTCCATCAAGGCGAGATCGTCTGCGACGCCCCTGAGCAACGTCATGGCCGCGTGCGAATGACCGTTGACCAATCCCGGCATGACGACTCGGTTCTCTCCGGTCAGGGTTTGCTTCGCCGAATACTTTGCGGTGATTTCCGCCGCTGTGCCGACAGCGACGATGACGCCGTCATCGACGGCCACGGCACCGTTTTCGATGATCGTCCGGGCAGCGTCCATGGTCACCACGGTGTCGCCGGCGATAATCAGATCGACTTGATCGCGCTGACCGGTGGCGGCGTGTTCATCGTCGGTTGCCGCTGGCGGCTCGCAGGCTTGCAGCCCGATGAGCAGAAATATCCAGATAAAACAGTGTTTTATTGTTTTCATTGCCTTCCCTTTAGCAGGGAATTGTAGCATCCGGTGTGGTCCCGGCAGGCAAAAAAAGAGCCGGTCAGCGACCGGCTCTTTCTATCTTCAACGTTGTTGCCCGATCAGAAGTTTCTCACGAATCGGAGGCCGAACTCGCTGCGGTCGTTGTTGAGAATCTGCAGTACATAATCGATTGGCAGCAGCCGCGCATTGTCGTATTTCTCATCCGTCACATTTCGGCCGTACGCCGCTAATGTCCAGCCGCCGTCCGGGCTGTGATAGGCAATATCGAAATTTATCAGCGTTCGGCTGTCGATATCGGTGATCGGGACATCATTAAAGGGCTGCCCGAACATTTCGTCCCGGTAGGACCAGTCAAGACGCCAGACGATTTCGGCGCCACCCTGCAGCGACTGTGTGTATTCCGGGCTGATGGCCGCGGTCAACTCAGGGGTCAGGGGCGCCGCAATCCTCGGATTGGGGTTGTCAACGTCGACATCAATGAAACCGATGGCCGTGTGCAACATGAACTGGTCGGTTGGCGCCCAGGAACTTTCCCATTCTACGCCTGTGGAGGTCTGGTCGACGATGATATTGACCGTGTTGAAGCCGCCACCGGTATTATCGCTGACCTGGTAGGGCAGGTCCGAGTAATCGGTGGTGAACACGGCCACCGACATGCTTAGCCTGTCCACCGGCCTGCCTTTCAGGCCCACTTCGTAATTGATAGCGGTGACATTGTCGTTGGCCACATAACAGTTTGGCCGACTGAGAATTCCGGTACCGAAATCAAAGGAATCAAACAGGCAAAACGGCCGCGGCGGGTACTGGCCGGACTGGTAGCCGTTCTGGATGGTGCCATACAGGTTCATGCGGTCGTTCATGTCCCAGGCTGCCGCGATTTCCCAGCTGGTCTCATCCCAGTCGCGCGAATTGCTTTCCTGGAGGGCGCCAATATCGGTGAAGGCGAACTTGTCGTCCTGGGTGTGACGGGCGCCGACGGACAGCCGCAGACGGTCCGTGGCTTGGAATCCTACATTGGCGTATATCGCCTTGCTTTCCGCGTCCTGAAAGTTCAGATGCCTTCCCAACCCGCCCACGAAAAAGTTGGGGTTCTGGTCGTTGCCGCCCTCTTCCTCGAAGAAGTAGAGGCCCGCGACGAAATCCCAGTTACCAAAATCGCCAAACAGCTGCAGCTCAGCTGAAGTCTGGTCGGCAAAACCAGTTTCAGGGTATTGGAACAGGACACCCAAAGTCGGATCCGTCGGGTCGGCACTCGCCCCGATGAACCCAATGCTGTCGTCATCCAGGCCCGAAGTATATTCGGAACTGCGGTCGCTGTAGATCAGTTTCCACGACAGGTTTTCAGTCATGTGCCAGTCGGCGGTGATCGACCAGCCATCCGCCTCGTTGCTGACGTTGGCCTGGCTGACCAGATTCCCATTACTGTCGAAGTAAAAGGCCCCGGCGTTGTCATAGGGGTCGGCGGAAACGTCGGAATTGCGCGCTCCGGTTCCATACAACAGCCCGGTGGGAACCTCGTCGATCAGGGTGGTGTAGGGGCGCAATCCACCTTCCCCGTCGTTCTTGTCATATGTGAACATCACGGACAAGTCTTCGGTGGGATCCCATTTTGCCGCGATCCGGCCTGCCCATTCCTCCATCTCACCGACACCGACCCCAGCGTCGAAGTTGAGAAAATCGCCGACACCATCACGGCTCATGTAGGATCCCGTAAAAGATGCGGCGAAGTTATCGGATAAGCGTGTATTCCAATAGAAGTCACCGTTCAATCGGCCACGCGAACCCACCGTTAAAGTTACGCGTCCTCCGTTTTCGTCGCCGGGTTTGTTCGTGATGATATTGATGGCGCCGCCGATGGAGTTACGCCCGTATAAGGTTCCCTGCGGTCCACGTAGCACCTCGACGCGCTCAATATTGGAGAGACTCCAGTTTTGTCCGACCTGACGGCCCAGGTAGACACCGTCCACATAGACACCGACGCCGGGATCCGTGGTGATCAGGTGATCTTGCAGACCGATACCGCGAAGAAACACATTAACTGATGATGTGTGGCCTGCTGAAAAACCGGTCACGGTCATGTTGGGCACGAATTTACCGATGTCAGTCAGGTCGGTGATGCCTTGCTTGAATATTGTGTCCTCGGTGAACGCCGAGACGGCCATCGGGACATCGTAAATGTTCTCTGCGCGCTTGGTTGCCGTAACGATGACCTCTTCGAATACGGAATCCTCGGTTTGCGCGACTGCAACAGGAGCCGCACCCAGCGCCACGAGGCTCGCTGCAAGCACCGAGAAGGGCAGATAGTTGTTATTAATCATTGACTTCCCCCAGAAAATTGTGATGATTGCCGGCGATACCATTTCGAAAGAATTGCAATGCGCCGTACAATCGAATTATAGACAATTGTCGCGCTTGTGATCAGCTGTTTTGAACAATTCGAGTGATGCCCATGAACTCCGTCCTGGTCGAATTTGAGGTTCTGCCGTCTTTCAGGGCGCCGCAAGGCGGTTGCCTGACGCAGGAAATGCTCGATGCCTACGACGTAGCAGGCGTCATCCTGTTGCAGGACTTCGTGTCCGTGGAGCGGTGTGCGGCCCTTCGCACGCGGGCGCTCGAGCTTGTCGAGCAATTCGACCCGGCCGAGGTCAAGAGCGTTTTTTCAACGACGGAACAGACGCAGCTCGACGACAGTTATTTTATTGATTCCGGTGACAAGATCCGCTTTTTCCTTGAAAACGATGCCTTCGACGAAGCAGGTGTTCTGCGGCAGCCGAAACACATGAGCCTCAACAAGATGGGCCACGCGATGCACGATCTCGACCCCGTTTTCGATGCGTTTTCACGCACGGCCGAACTGGGCGAGGCTGCAAAACGGCTGGGATTCGGTGACCCGGCCATCATCCAGTCAATGTACATCTTCAAGCCGCCCCACATTGGCGGCGAGGTGGTATGCCACCAGGACTCGACCTATATCTATACCGAGCCCGAGTCTTGCGTCGGCTTCTGGTTTGCGCTCGAGGATGCAACCATCGAGAATGGCTGCATGTATTTCATTCCGGGCGCGCACCGATTGCCGCTGAAACAACGCAACTATCGCAATGCCGACGGCACATTGACTACCGAGACCATCGATGACACGCCGTGGCCGGAACACCTGCGGCTGCCGGCCGAGGCGCACACCGGCACCCTCGTTATTTTCAATGGCCGTGCACCGCATATGAGCGGGCCGAACCGCTCGGAGGTATCGCGGCATGCGTATACCCTGCACGCAATCGACCGGCAGGCTCGATACCCGGCCGAGAACTGGCTGCAGCGAAGTCCCGAGCTGCCGTTGCGCGGCTTCCAGCAATAACGTTCATGCTGTTCACCGATGTCATTCGCAACAAGCGCGACGGCGGTGAGCTGACCGGCGCGCAAATCCAGTTCCTCGTCGACGGCCTCGCCGACGGCAGTATTCCTGCGGAGCAAGTGTCATCACTCGCGATGGCGATATTCCTCAATTCGATGACCTTCGACGAGGCAGGCAAGCTGACGTCCGCGATGGCGTCGTCGGGGACCGTCCTCGACTGGCAGGACGAAGGCCTCGATGGTCCCGTGGTCGACAAGCACTCGACGGGCGGCGTCGGCGACAAGGTCAGTTTCCTGCTCGCACCGATCGCGGCCGCCTGCGGTTGCTATGTACCGATGATCTCGGGACGGGGGCTCGGTCATACGGGTGGCACGACCGACAAGGTCGAATGCATTCCGGGCTACGTGTCAGGACCCGATTTTGCGACGTTCCGCAAGACCGTCAGGACAGTCGGTTGCGCCATTATCGGCCAGACCGAAGACCTGGCGCCGGCAGACCGCCGTCTCTACGCGATTCGAGACGTCACCGGCACCGTCGAGTCCGTACCGCTGATCACGGCATCGATACTGTCCAAGAAGATCGCTGCTGGCCTCGAGGCGCTCGTCATGGATGTCAAAGTCGGCAGCGGCGCATTCATGACCAGTCCCGACAAGGCGCTCGAGCTGGCCAGGAGCATCGTCGGCACGGCGGCCAGGGCAGGGCTCAAGACGCACGTGTTGATCACCGACATGAACGAGGTGCTTGGCACCACGGCCGGCAACGCCGTCGAAATCGCGGAGTCGATGCGCTACCTGCGTAACGAGCATCGGGAGCAACGGCTGGACGAGGTGACACTGGCGCTGTGTGCCGAGATGCTGATCGTCACCGGGCTTGAGGCGGATCGTGAGGCGGCCCTGAAGCGTTGCGATGAGGCGGTCAGCAGCGGTCGTGCTGCCGAGATCTTCGGTCGCATGAGTGCTGCGCTGGGCGGGCCCGCCGACTTCGTGGAGCGGTACTCGGACTACCTGCCGAAGGCAAAGGTCACCAGGCCGGTACATGCCGAAGGCTACCTGACCGAGGTCAACGCGTACGCAGTCGGCAATGCCATCATCGCGCTCGGTGGCGGGCGCAGATGCGTCGGGGAGACACTCGATTTGTCCGTCGGCTTCACCGGCATTGCGCCCATCGGCACGCTTCTCGACAAGGAGACGCCATTGGCCATCGTGCATGCGGCGACGGAAGACGACGCAGCGGCAGCGGCGAAAAATCTGCTCGCGGCTTGTAGCATGGGTCCGGTGGCGCCCGAGCGACGAGCTGTCATTTCGGAAATTCTATCCGGGTAGGCCGGTCTTTGCGGTATCCTCGGGTGAAGAACGAATAACAATAATCACTGCTTCGGGGGACAGCTCATGCCGGGTAACTTAATCGGGCTCGTCGGAATCGCCGTCATTTTGGGGCTCGCGATTCTTTTTTCGACGAATCGCAAAGCGATCAACCTGCGTATTGTCGGCGCCGCATTCGCGCTGCAGGCAGCGGTTGCCGCCTTCGTGCTCTATTTTGATGCAGGCCGAATCGCAATCGACAAGCTCAGCCACGGCGTGATGGCCGTCGTCAATTTTTCCCAGGCCGGCATCGACATGGTTTTCGGCCCATTGGCAAACACAGAGATCATTGGCTTTAGTTTCGCCATCAACGTCCTGCCGATCATCATTTTCTTTTCGGCGTTGATGTCGGTTCTGTATCACATGAAAATCATGCAATGGGTCGTCAAGCTCGTCGGTGGCGGCCTGCGCAAAGTAATTGGTACGGGCGCCGTCGAGTCCCTCAACGCTGCAGCCAATATCTTCGTCGGACAGACCGAGGCGCCGCTCGTCGTGCGGCCGTTTTTGAAGGGTCTGACCGAGCCGCAGATGTTCGCGATCATGGTGTCCGGGCTGGCGTCGGTGGCGGGTACGGTACTCGCCGCGTACATGCTCATGGGCGCGGAGCTCAGTTATTTGCTTGCGGCCAGCTTCATGGCCGCGCCGGGCGGCTTGCTAATGGCAAAAATCCTGATGCCGGATGACAAAGTCGATGCAGGCGCCGCAGGCGAAGAACTCGAGATGGAGAGCAGCAAGCACGAAAACGTCATCCTGGCTGCTGCGGTTGGCGCGGCGGACGGGCTAAAGCTCGCCGTGAACATCGGTGCCATGCTGATCGCATTTGTTGCCCTGATCGCGCTGTTCAACGGCCTTGTGGGCAGTATTGCGGGCCTCGTCGGCATTGAGGATCTGACGTTGCAGAAAATACTCGGCTGGTTATTCTCGCCGCTCATGTACCTGCTCAGCGTGCCGTGGGCCGAAGCGCAGGCGGCTGGCGCATTGTTCGGAGAGAAATTGATACTCAACGAATTCGTCGCCTTCTCCCATTTGAGCGACTATCTTGCCGGCATGTCCGAGCGGACGCGAGCGGTATCGACCTTCATGCTGTGCGGCTTTGCGAACCTGTCGTCCATTGCGATATTGCTCGGCGGCCTCGGTGTACTCGTACCGGAAAAACGCGAACTCATCGCGCGCTTCGGCATCCGGGCGGTTGCAGCCGGCTCGCTATCGAACCTGATGAGTGCGGCGTTTGCGGGTCTGTTACTGACGTTCTGACGCAATGGCGCCGCGTCCGATCATCATCGACTGTGATCCGGGCCAGGACGATGCCGTGTGCCTGTTCCTGGCGATGTCGTCGCCGGACGAGCTCGAAATACTTGGCATTACGGCGGTCGCGGGCAATGTTCCGCTGGAACTGACCCAGCGTAACGCCAGGCAGATGTGCGACATCGCGGGGCGCACCGACATGCCTGTATTCGCCGGTTGTTCACGGCCGATGGTGCGTGAGCCGATGACGGCGGAGCAAATACACGGCACGACCGGCATCGACGGAATCGAGGTAGTGGACCCCGTGACGCCGTTGCGATCAATGCATGCCGTTGAATTCATCATCGAAACACTACTGGCGGCCAGCGAGGAATCGGTGACACTCGTACCGACAGGACCATTGACCAACATCGCCACGGCGATCGACAAGGTGCCGGAGATCCTCTCGCATATCGACGAGATCGTGCTCATGGGCGGCGCGATGCGAGAGGGCGGCAATCGAACACCGTCCGCTGAATTCAACATACTCGCCGATCCGCACGCGGCCGACATCGTATTTTGCTGTGGCCGGCCCGTCACGGCGATGGGTTTGGACGTCACACACAAAGTGTTGTCGACGCGGAAACGGGTCGCGAAAATCAAAGCGCTGAACAATCCGGTCGCGACTGCGACGGCCGGCATGCTCGGCTTTTTCCATCGGTTCGATACGAAAAAGTACGGCTCCGAAGGCGCGCCATTGCACGATCCATGTACGGTTGCCTACCTGCTGCAAGCTGACATCTTCGACGGCAAGCAGTGCAACGTGTCCGTTGAGACGCAGTCCAGGCTGACGCTTGGACATACGGCCGTGGACTTCTGGAACGTCACCGATCGACCGCACAATACGAACTGGATCTACGACGTCGATCCCGACGCGTTTTTCGAGCTGCTGACGGGGAGGCTTGCCAGGTTCGGCGATTGAACGATGACCGATATTGTCGTCATTGGCTCGGTGAATCTCGATCTGTCGGCTTCTGTGTCACGGCTGCCCGCGGCCGGAGAGACCGTGACCGGCGCCAAATTGAGTCGTTTCCCCGGCGGCAAGGGTGCGAACCAGGCGCTCGCGGCGCAGCGGCTCGGCGCGAACGTCAAACTGATCGCATGCGTTGGTGATGATGCGACGGCAGACGAGGCGCTCGTGCTGCTGCGCGAGGGTGGCGTCGATCTCGATCGCTGCATTATCGATGCCGAAGCTCCGACCGGCGTCGCGCTGATCTCGGTTGCGCCGTCCGGTGAAAACCAGATCGTCGTTGCGCCTGGCGCAAACAACCGGCTCGAACCTGAATCGTTCGAGCTTCCGAATGCCGATGCACTGATTTGCCAGCTCGAGATTCCCGGGAGCACGATCGCATACGCGGCCGAAAATTTCGCCGGATTTTTCTGCGCGAACCTGGCGCCGGCGAAGGAGATCGATGTGTCTGTATTGCAAAGAGCCGACCTCGTTGTCGTCAACGAAACCGAAGCGGCGTGGTATGGAGACTCCCTGGCCGCTTGCACGGGAATGATTGCCACGACGTACGGAGCGAAGGGCGCTGTGCTGCGCTCGCAGGGCGACGTCATGGCCGAGGCCTCGCCGCCAGCCGTTGAGGTTGTGGACGCAACGGGCGCCGGGGACACGTTTACCGCGGCGTTGACCGTCGCGCTCGTCGAAGGGCAGGCGCCGGAGGAAGCGCTGAGGTTTGCCTGCGCCGCGGGCGCCATTGCGGCAACCCGGCAGGGCGCGCAGCCGTCATTGCCGACGCGCGACGAAGTTTTGCAATTGTTGTAACAAAAGTGGGGTCAGACCCTACTTTTACGGGCGGGACAATCGTTTGAGGAAGTAAAGCGCAGCGCAGCGAGCCATGACGAAAATGAATGTCCCGCCCGCAATCCCCCAGGGGATAAGTAGGATAAGTAGGGTCTGACCCCACTTTTATGAAATGAATGTCCCGCCCGCAATCCTCAATCTACAGGTGGAAGGATTCCGGCAGCAGTTGGTCGATCGAATAGGTATCGATATCGTCATTGTTTCTGGCGATCAGGATTCGTGTGTCCTGATTGGCAAATTCCGCGATTTTTTGCCGGCAGCCACCACACGGCGTGCAGAACTCGATGTCTTTTCTGCCACCCGCCACCGCGATCGTGACGATGGTCCGGCCGCCGGCCGCGATCATGGCGCCGATCGCATTGGCCTCCGCGCACGTGCCTTCAGGAAAGGCGGCGTTTTCGACGTTACACCCGACATGCAGTTGGCCCAGGTCGTCAATGAGCGCGGCGCCGACGTGGAATCCGGAATATCGGCAGTAAGCATTTCCGCGAGCGCTTTTCGCCGCCTCCAGCAACTCCTGATCGGACGCCGTCACCGCGTCAGCCCTGTTTGCGCATCGGGTTATTCGGGTGCGTCGTCCAGTTCGCTTTCTCGGTGTTGATTTTCTCGCCGGTTCTGGCGTCGATACCGTCGGTCACGGGCCGCATCGTTATGCACCCATCGACCGGGCAGACGCACACACACAGGTTGCACCCGATACACTCCTCGTCAATGACCTCGAAGTGCCGTTCGCCGTTGACTGTGTGGGTGATCGCCTGGTGCGATGTGTCTTCGCAAACAATGTGACAGCGGCCACAGCTGATACACAGATCCTGATCGATAACCGCTTTCTCGACGTAATTGAGATTCAAATACTGCCAGTCCGTCACGCTCGGAACCGCGGCGCCGACGAGGGCGCTGACGGACGCCATGCCCTTGTCGTCGAGAAATGCGCTGAGACCGTCGACGAGGTCATCGATGATTTTGAAGCCGTACACCATCGCTGCCGTGCAGACCTGCACATTGCTCGCACCCAGCGCAAGAAAGTCGACTGCATCGCGCCAGTTGGTTATGCCGCCGATGCCCGACAATGGCAGATCCGCGGTGTCCGGGTTGCGTGCGATTTCGGCGACCATGTTCAACGCAATCGGCTTGACGGCTTCACCGCAATATCCGCCATGCGTGCCCATGCCGTCAGTGGTCGGGTACATCGTCAACGTGTCGTAATCGACGCGCATGATCGAGTTGATTGTATTGATCAGCGAGACGCCATCAGCGCCTCCGTCTTTGGCGGCTTTGGCCGGCGGCACGATGTTTGCGACATTTGGCGTCAGTTTGACGATGACGGGAACAGTGGCGACCTTCTTGCACCACTCGGCGACCATCTGTATGTACTCGGGAACCTGGCCGACCGCGGCGCCCATGCCGCGTTCCGACATGCCATGAGGACAGCCGAAGTTGAGTTCAAGGCCGTCGGCGCCCGTGTCCTCGATCATCGGAATGTACTTGGCCCAGGTTTGCTCGTCCATCGGCAACATGACGGAAACGACGAGCGCGCGATCGGGCCAGTCGCGCTTGATCTGACGAATCTCATCAAGATTCGTCTGCAGCGGCCGGTCGGTGATCAGTTCGATGTTGTTGAAACCGATGACGCGGCGCTCGTTGCTGTGCAACGTGCTGTAGCGAGGCCCGTTGACATTGACGATGGGAGGATCCTCGCCAAGCGTTTTCCATACGGCTCCACCCCAGCCCGCCTCAAACGCTCGATTGACGTTGTAGGCTTTGTCCGTGGGCGGCGCAGACGCCAGCCAGAACGGGTTCGGCGATCGTATGCCGAGATATTCCGAAGTCAGGTTCGCCATGGCTGCATCTCCTCGAGCAATTACTTCCGCAGATAAGTGTCAATGGCAATCGCTGCGACTTTGCCATGCTGCACGGCGCTGACCGTCAGGTCGTCGCCACCGGTGACGCAATCGCCACCCGCCCATACATCGGCCAGCGAAGTCGCCTGCGAGTCGTCAACGACGATTCTACCGTGTTGAACTTTCAGATCCACAACATCGTCGTCGGCGAGCCTTTGTCCGATCGCTTTGAAGACTACATCGGCGTCGAGCACGAACGTATCTTTGGTGGCCTTGAGCTTGCCCTTATCGTCAAATGACGTCCGTGCGAACTCGATGCTGGTGACCTTTCCGCCGCCGTGTAACCGCAGCGGCCGTGCCCAATGGTGAATCGTCACGCCACTGGTCTGCGCGAGTTCTTGCTCATACCTGCTCGCGCCCATTTGATCGGGGCCGCGCCGATAAACGATGTCGACGCGCTCGGCGCCGAGCCGCTTGCTCTGCACCGCAATATCGATTGCCGTCATGCCGCCGCCAATGACGACCACATTGCGTCCAACGGGTAGTGCGCTCTTGTCGTCGGCCTGACGCAATTCGGCAATGTACTCGATCGCATTATCGACACCCGTCATGTCATCACCGTCCATGCCAAGTTCGTTGACAGCTGCGAGACCGATACCGAGAAACACCGCGTCGTAGTCGTCACGCAATTGCTGCAATGTGAAGTCGTCGCCCATCGCGACGTCATTACGGACCTCGATGCCGCCGATCGAAAGAATGTAGTCAACTTCCTTTTGTGCGAAATCATCAATGGTCTTGTAGGCGGCGATGCCGTACTCGTTCAGTCCGCCGGGCTTGCTGTCACGATTGAAAACGACGACATCATGTCCAAGCGTTGCCAGCCGGTGTGCGCAGGAGAGCCCGGCCGGGCCACCGCCAACGACAGCGACCTTCCGGCCGCTGGCATCCGCACGCGAAAAAAGTTGCGTGGCCTGCTCAAAAACCGGATCTGTCGCGAATCGCTGCAGGCGCCCGATACTGACAGGCTTCTCTTCATGCAGATTTCGCACGCATGCTTCTTCGCATAAAACTTCGGTTGGGCATACACGGGCGCACATGCCGCCCATGATATTTTCACGCAAAATCGTGTACGCCGACCCGCGAATATTATCGCTGCGAATTTTCTGTATGAAACCGGGTATGTCGATACCGGTCGGGCACGCGGTCGTGCATGGCGCGTCATAACAAAAGTAGCAGCGATCGGCCTCGATCAGTGCCTCGGAACGCGACAGCGGCGGGTGGAGGTCGCCGAAGTTGTCCTCGATCTCGGCCTTGCTGAGTCGACTGGACTGGGGTTCTTGCGAACGCTTCGTGCTCACCATACTCGCCGCTCAGCGTTGTACCGAAACCGGCCTGGCCCGTTCCGCTTGTATTTTCAAGGCATCGTAATACGGCGCGAACACCGGGCGATCTACGTAGCGTCCGGCACCGCGCTCAACGTCCAGCTTGCCGTCGGCGTAGACAATATTGCCCTGACTGATCGTATGCGAAGCGCCACCGGTGACGGTCATGCCCTCAAATATGTTGTAGTCGACGTTCTGGTGATGCGTCTTGACCGATATCGTCTTGGTCGCAGCCGGGTCCCACACAACGATGTCGGCGTCGGCACCGACCGATATGCTGCCCTTGCGCGGATAGATGTTGAAAATCTGCGCCGCGTTCGTCGACGTGACCCGAACGAATTCATTCATTGTCAGACGTCCCGTGCCAACGCCATGATGCCAGAGCAATTCCATGCGATTTTCGATGCCGGCCGTGCCGTTGGGGATGAGCCTGAAGTCATCCTTGCCGGCGGCCTTCTGGTCGGCGAAGAAACAGCAATGATCGGTCGCCGTGGTTTGCAGGTTACCCGACTGCAGGCCCCGCCACAGCGCAGCCTGGTGTTCCTTTTCTCGAAAGGGCGGGCTCATGACATGGGCCGCCGCAACGTCAAAGTCCTTGTGGCGATACACCGAGTCATCGATCAGTAAATGCCCCACAAGTACTTCGCCAAAGACGCGCTGACCTTCGTTGCGCGCGCGTGTGATGGCCTCGAGCGATTGCCGGCACGAATTGTGCACGACGTACAGAGGCACGCGCAGAACCTCGGCAATCCGGATAGCACGATTCGCCGCTTCGGCTTCAACCTCGGGTGGTCGTGACAAAGGATGGGCTTCGGGTCCGGTCAGGCCCTGCTCGTAAAGTTTCTGTTGCAGCTGGTAAACGAGTTCGCCGTTCTCGGCATGTACGGTCACGATCGCGCCAAGCTCGAGAGCCCGCGTGAAGCTGTTCACGAGGATCTCGTCATCCGCCATGATGGCGCCTTTGTACGCCATGAAGTGCTTGAAGCTGTTCACACCGTGTTCGCGAACGAGCGTTTCCATGTCGGCATGGACGGTCTCGTCCCACCACGTGATCGCAACATGGAACGAGTAGTCCGCAACCGATTTCTCCGCCCATTCGCGCCACTGCCGGTAAGCGTCCATGATGTTCTGCTGCGGATTCGGTATGACGAAATCAATGATCATCGTCGTGCCGCCGGCGAGGCCGGCCGCTGTGCCTGAATAGAAATCATCACTCGCGATCGTGCCCATGAACGGCAATTGCATGTGCGTGTGCGGATCGATGCCGCCGGGCATCACGTACTGCCCGCCGGCGTCAACGACAGTTGAACCCCTGGGCGCCTTAAGCCCTTCACCGATATCGGCGATCACACCGCCCTTGCACAACACGTCGGCACGCACGCTGCGTTCCGCATTGATGACAGTACCGCCCTTGATAAGCACATTCATTATGAAGTCCTGGTCTCGCCCCGCGCCATGATGTAGTAGATGCCAGCGCCCAGCAACGAGCCTGTAAACCAGCCATAACTATAAAACCAGCCGAGCGACCCTGTCGTGATGGCAATGATTGTCAGACTCACCGGAACGAGAAACGCGATGAAGCCGGCCCTGTTCCAGGCGGGATACGTGGAATTTCTGATGTACAAGGCCGGCAGGTCGAACATCTGTTTGCGAATGACGAAGTAGTCGACGATCATGATGCCGGCGATCGGTCCGAGAATGCTTGAGTAACCGATCAGCCAGTTCGAATACAGGCTTTCGACGCTGATATCGGATTCCAGCCAACCCATCTTCTTGAGCAATTCCCAGCCCATCAGCGCGATACCGACGAGGCCGGTCACGATGACACCCTTGGTCTGGTTGATCAGTTTCGGGGCGATATTCTGAAAATCGTTGGTTGGTGAGACGATGTTCGCTGCGGTATTCGTCGAAATCGTCGCCACGATGATCATGATCATCGACACGATCACCCAGAATGTGCTGTCGATTTTGCCAATCAGATTGATCGGGTCCGATACGGTTTCACCGACGAGGTCGACCGATGCTGCGGTCAGCAATACACCGAGTCCGGCGAACATGAACATGGTCAGCGGCAGGCCGATGATTTGCCCGACCACCTGGCTGCGCTGTGACTTCGCAAAGCGGCTGAAGTCCGGAATATTCAGCGACAGCGTTGCCCAGAAACCGACCATCGCGGTGAGCCCTGCCATGAAGTAGCCGAACAATGGTTCACCTTCCGGCCGGCTCGCAGGAATGGCGAGAATGTCGCTGACAGAAGTCTTCGGCCAGGCCCAGACGATCAGCCCGAACGCGACGGTCAGCAGCAACGGCGCAGCCAGCGCTTCGAGATGCTTGATGGCCTCGGAGCCGCGAATAACGACCCACAGGTTGGCAATCCAGAAAATAAAGAAGCCGAGGACTTCACCCTTGCCGCCCAGCGAGGCCCAGCTGTCGGACACCGCTGAAAACAGCAGGTGCACTGCGATACCGCCGAACAGTGTCTGGATGCCGAACCACCCGCACGCGACAAGCGCGCGTATGAGCGCCGGTACATTCGATCCGACGATACCGAATGACGATCGTAGTACGACCGGAAATGGGATACCGAACTTGGTGCCAGGGTAGGCGTTGAGGGTCAGCGGAATCAGGATGACGACGTTCGCAAGCAATATCGTCCAGAGCGCTTCCGAGACCGACAGACCGAAGTACGCGGTCAGTACGCCCCCCAACGTATAGGTCGGTACGCATATCGCCATGCCGACCCAGAGCGACGCGACATTCCAGCGCGTCCACGTTCGCTGCGATACCGTGGTAGGCGCGATGTCCTCGTTGTAATACGGGCTGTCGAGGACGTCCCGTTCGGCGTCGAGCTCGAATAGCTCGCCGACCGCACGTGCCTGGCTGAATGATGAAGAGTCGGGCGTCGTCATAATCCCCTTCCGATTACGTCAGGCAGTGTTCACCCGTCGGTCAATGTTGAATAGGTTTCCGGTCGCCGGTCGCGGAAGAACTGCCAAGTGTTCCGCACCTCGCGCACCATGTCCAGATCGATCTCGTGGACGAGCAGTTCATCCTTGTCGTAACTGGCTTGTGCCTCGATGGCGCCGCGAGGATTGACGATGTAACTCGAACCGTAAAACTCGCCCATGCGTTCGGCCCAGGGCTCCTCGGTGCCGATACGATTGATGGCGCCGATGAACACGCCGTTCGCGGCGGCCGAGGCGGGTTGCTCGAGTTCCCAGAGATACTTGCTCAGTCCCGCAACCGTCGCGGACGGGTTCACGATGTATTCGGCGCCGTTCAAAGCCAGGGCGCGCCAGCCTTCCGGGAAGTGCCGGTCGTAACAAATGTAGACGCCAAGTTTTACGTACGCCGTGTCAAACACCGGATAGCCACTATTTCCGGGTTTGAAGAAAAACTTCTCGTAGAAACCCGGATCGACCTGTGGAATGTGTGTCTTGCGATACTTGCCTAAATAAGAACCGTCCGCGTCGATCACTGCTGCCGTATTGTAGTACACACCCGGCATGGCCTCTTCGTAAATCGGCACAACGATGACCATTTTATGTTTCTTCGCGTACTTCTGCATGATGCGTATCGTGTGCCCATCCGGAATGGGCTCGGCGGCGGCATACCACTTGCGGTCCTGGCTGGGGCAGAAATACGGTTGCGTGAACACTTCCTGGAAACACAGAACCTGAACGTTTTGTTTCGCCGCGTCTGCAATGAACGGCTGGTGGGCTTCCAGCATGCGGTCCCTGATATCATCGGGCTGCATCGACCCATCGCCCTTGAGCGCCATTTGAATCAGGCCACAAGTGAGTTTTGCCATTACAGTCCCCGCCGACGGCTCGCAATTGCCCTACTGGCAGCAGCGAGTTCCTTTTCTTTTCAAGGTGTTATCGAGTTTTTCTTAAGCCAAAGCATACGCCTTTTTGGGGGCAAAATCATCGCGATCGGGCCGCATTGCACCACGTTGTTGCGCGTCATCGCAGCGATGTCCACGAGCCGTGCATCGGGTTTGGCAGTATGTACCAGCCGTTGCCCCAGTAGTTTCTGAACAGCTCGATTGATTGTCGTCGGCTGGCCGCCGTTGCCGATTCCGTGCATGGCGCAGCCGCCTTTTTTCGCACGCACGGAATAAAGTCCGAGAGATCGTCACCGATCAACATGATGATTCTGTGCGATCGGGCAATCAGTTCGCGGCGCACCAGCTTTTCCCGGCTCCATTCGGGTCGTTCGCCCGACAGCATGACATGGTCGGCGTCGGTCGCGATGCCCGCCTCGATCAGGTCGTCGAGCGTGGTCTGCTTCTGCGGGCAAGGATCGTCATTGCCTGCTATCGGTTGGCAAGGCCGATTGGTAAGGAAAAAAAGCGTGACCCCGGCCCGTTGAGCCGCTTGAGCAAACTGCCGCACGCCCGGTATCGGGGTAGCGACAGTGTTGGAGTTCCACGAGTCGAGTTTCCAGTTGGCGAACGGTCGCTCGTATTCGATCTGAAAATCGACGTGGCCGACCGTGGTTTCATCGACGTCGAATATGATTGCGGTTGGCAGGTGCGCGGCGTCGGATTGGCCTGGCATTGCGCTCCACGATGTATCTTCGATGAAGCCCGGAAGCGCCTGTTCGGCAATACCATAAACTTGCGTCGAAACGGCTGCGTATTCGGCAGCGTGCTTGACCCACAGCAAACCAAGGTCCCTGCCCGGCGAATGACCTTCGGGCGCGGCGGCACAACCGGCGAACGTGACCACGAAACCTGATGCAATCAAGGTGCGAATTGGGGCCATGAAATTCTCGAGTAGCCACGTGGCCGGGCACATTAGCATGCAGATGAGATACGCCGCCAGTTTGGGGCCAGTAAAAAATAGCGATCGCAAATTCCGCCGGCATTCGGCAAAATCCGCGGATTCCGACTTTCTTCAGGAGCTTCCATGAAACGAGGCTGTCTCGTGATTGCCGCTTTGGCATTCGCTCTGGCGGCGTGTACGGCGACGCTTGAACAGGTGCCACCGGCAACGTCGTCCATCCTGACGTTCATCCATCTGAACGACACCTACCGGCTCGGCGCCGTCGAGGATGGAGACAAGGGCGGACTCGGTCGTGTCGCGACAGTCATTCGCGGGTTGCAATCACAAGGCCGGGATGTGCGCATCCTGCACAGCGGAGATTTTCTCTATCCCTCGCTCGAGAGCCAGCTTTGGAACGGTGAGCAGATGGTCGACGCGCTCAATTTTCTCGACGACCTCGCACCGATGTACATCATCGTCGGTAATCATGAAACCGATCGCCGGACTCCCGGGCATCTCGTCAATGCGGTCTCTGCCTCGCGATTCGACTGGCTGGGCGACAACTACCGCTTCGAGACCGGTAACGCGCGGACTGACTCCGCTCTGCATTCAGCATTTGTGATCGAGCACGAAGACAAGACGATCGGAATTTTCGCACTGACACTGCACGCGGATCACGGTGGTAACGATCGCGACTACATGCCGACGGACATCGGTTACATCGGTGTTGCCAGGCGGGTCATTGAGCGCTTCGAGTCCCGGGGCGTGAACCTGATCATCGGGTTGACGCACCTGGATATGTGGACGGACGTCGAGATTGCCGCATTGCGCGAAGATCATCCTACGTTCGCGTTCATTGTCGGCGGACACGAGCACGATCCGAAGTACAGCGCGTTGAGCGAGACCTCGGCCGCGGTAATGAAGGGCGCATCGAACGCGAGAGTCATCTGGCAAGTCGATGTGACTTTCGATGCAGCGGGTATGGCGCAGGTCAAGGGTCATCGTTTGAACATGGACCGGCGGGTTGTCGAAGATTCCGACTATGCGGTGCTTGAGAAGAAATGGCGCGATCGTTTGCTCGACATGTATCCATTCCTTGAAGCTCGGGTCGGTGTCGCGGCATTTCCTCTCGACGCAACGGAGGAGACGATCAGGAACGAGGAGACGAGCTGGGGGAATTTCATCGTCGATCAGATGCGTACGGCTTTCGGCGAGCCCGCCGCCGATCTGGCATTCATCAACAGCGGCACGCTACGCATCGATGATTTCATCGCGGGTGACATCAGCTTCGAGGATATTGGCAGGACGTTCGGATTTTCGTCGTTCCTGCGCGACATGATCTTGTCTGGGGCTGAATTTCAGCAGGTGCTGGAGGCCGGTTATCGTGGCGCCGGTCGCAGCAAGGGATACTTCCCGCAGATATCCGGGTTCAGGGTTTGCGTCGATCGCGCTCGTGTAGACGGGTCCCGGATTGTCAGCCTGCAAGTCCCGGTTGAAGGTGGTTGGCAGGAAATCGACGCCGATAGAGATTACAGCGTTGTCGTGTCCGATTACCTCTACCACGGTGGAGACGGTTACCAAATACCGCAGGATCGTCCGGCATCCAAACCCGGTTCGGAGCTCAAGTACCTGGTACTGGACGCGATCATCAACGCGCAGGCACAGGGACGGCGCATCGGTGTGCCGGTGGACGCGGTGAATCCGCGTTTCGTTGAGCTGGATGAGAACCGCTCAGAATGCTTCCGGTAGGAGGGCCTTTACGGTCAAGATGACATTATGTCGCGGAGCGCAGGAATGCGCGAGAGCGACCACGCTTGGAACGGGCATCGAAAAAAAAGGGCGGTCGCAAGACCGCCCTTTGTCCACACATTGTGCTGTTGACTAGAACCTGATCTCTATACCAAGCTGAATCTTGTATACCGATTGCAGCGAGAAAAAGCTCGCCGGGTCGATGCCGCCGCTGAAGCCGCTGCCGAACGAGCCATAGACGTACTGGTCACCTGCATTACCGAAAATGCCATCGCCGCTGGCATCGTTCCAGGAGACTTCTCCGACTGCCGTAAAGTTGAACGGAAAAAACACTTGTTCGACTCTACCCCAGTCGTCGTTCAGCAGGTTGCCGAAGTTTTCAATATCGAGGAACAGCATCGCTTTGACTTCACCAACGCCCGGCAGTTCGCTCAGACCGATTTCCTGGGAGATACGGATGTCAACTTTGCTTCTGCTTGCCGTCGTATCGTGATTGCGTGGCATAATCTGCCCGCGAAATCCCTCAAGACCGGCGGCGGCAATGAACGCATTGAAGTCGGCCTCAAGGGCGGGATCATTAACCAGGCTGCCGTCCGAGTTGTTGAAGATCACGTTCGGGTCGTTCAGGAGTGGCACATACAGCAACTGACTGTCACGTCGGGCAAAGGTGGAATGACCACCCCAGACTGCCTCGTCAAACGGCCGTTCGCGCATTGTGTAGCTGAATGGATGGCCGGTTCGATACTCGAAAAAGCCGCTAATTCGGGTGATGTTGTCGCCGAATAAATTTTTCTGCCAACCGAACGTGCCACTGATGCGATCCTCGATTTCAAAGTCCGACCTCGAAAGCTGCCGGTTGTTGCGGTCAAACGTTGCCGGGCGACCGAAGTTTGAACTGACAGTGGAGCTTTGCGACGGATTGACATCTTCGGCATCCATGAGGGTATAAGCGAGGGAGAAGTCAAAAATGCCGGCGCGCGTATCCCAGATCTTGTCAGCGCTGATCGAGAAAGTATCGGAACTGCCTTGTCCAGTATTGGTCAGAATCACGTCATAGGTTGACGGCCTGTCATAGATGGGTCGGCCGTCGGCCGGCGATGGACGAATCACCGAGCGTG
>JADFSP010000034.1 GCA_022560695.1 Pseudomonadota bacterium | reverse complement strand
GGCTGCAGAACGACGCGCCGCCGGCGGCCTCGATGATCTCGTGCAATCGTCGCGGCGCAATTCTCGCAGTCACCCGGCACGGCACAAATCAAGGTCGCTCGTTCACGTATTTCTCGAAACCGGGAATGCCCTCAAGATCACGCAGACCGAACACGGCCTCTTTATCAGTTTCGATCGGGCAATCGTGGAGGAGTATCTGTTCGGAGAACATCGGATCGCCAATGTAGGGCCTGTCACGGCAGAGCGGGTATCCGGCTGGGAGAACCGCCACTTCGTTATCGAGACCCTGGACGAGGAGGGCGGCAAGCTTCTCGAAACCTACTCGCTGGCAGAAAATAACGCGGTGCTCATTCGAGACATCACGATGCTGCTCAAGAAAAAGCAGGAACTTGCGATTCAACAGGTTTTCGATCGAGTTATCGAGTAGGTGATCGTTGCTCCGTTTCGCCTGAAAAACGGGCGGCGATCTGTCGGGTCTCACGCCGATATCGCGTCTCGGGTTGAAAAGGGGCGACGATCTATTGGCCAGCCCGGCGGGAAGAAAAGGCTGACCAAAGGACCGCCGCCCGGCGAACCCAATTCATTCACTCATCTCGAAACTGAACAGGTAGCTTACGCCGGTCGTTACCTGCGGGTCCCCATCCACGACGCGGGCTTTGTAGCGAAACCGTTGCGCCGCCGATAACGCGTTGCGCTCGAAACCGCGGTGACTGGATTCGACGATCGAGACGTTTTCGACGCTGCCATCCTGCATCACGTCAAAGCGGACGATGACATAGCCCTCGATGCCTTTTTGGGCCAGGGAAGGCGGATAGTTTGGTTCCACTCGCATGACGACAACGAGAGGCCCGTCGGACAGTTGAAAGCCAATAGGTGCATAGTCCTGCCTTGGCGCCGAAGGTTGCAATGTTGCAACGCGGATCCCGGGTTCTTCCCAGGCATCCGGCTTCCCACGAGGTGGCACGGGCGGCGGCGGCGGGATATCGATGTCAGTCCACGGATCTATATCGGTGATGGTTTCGTCCGGCTTGATCCGGATGAAGCTCAGCGACCCGTGCACTCTCGGTTCACTTGATGCACCGGGCTGCAGTGCGATCAGCGTGTGCATCAGGTAAAACAGGCCCAGCGTGACAGCCGTGGCTGTGGTGATGGTGAATGCGTATCTGGCAATCATGTCGAAGACCTCTACTTTCGAATCCCGCCGTAACACCATGCCTTGAACTACTAGGTATAGTGTACATACCTTGAACCACAAAGTAACCGTTGTAATACCTTTTAGTTCGAGGTATACTCGGGAACCTGCGTTGCCAGGAGCCATCCCATGGCACAGACGAACCCTCCATTCATGAGCGGCGTCCCCGAACTGCTGTTACTGCGCCTGCTCGACCAGCGCGAGATGTACGGATACGAACTCGTCCGCTCTGTCCGGAAAGTCACGGGTGAGGCCATTTCGCTGGGGGAGGGCGTTATCTATCCCGCGTTGCACAGCCTCGAGCGCAATGGAGCACTGAAGTCCAGGCGCAAGCCGGTCGGCGGCCGCACACGTGTCTATTACGCGCTGACCGCCAAAGGGCGGCAACGGCTGGACAAGCTGCGAAACGATTGGCGACGTATTCAGGGTGGCATCACGAATGCGCTGGAAGTGCCAAGCCATGCCTAGGCCCGATTTCGGCAGTTTGCAGGCGCAGCTGTTGCGGTCCGGGCTGTCGCCGCGCCATGTACGGCGCACGATCACTGAACTCGATGAGCATTTTGACGATCTGGTCGATGAAGCCGTTGCAAACGGGGCGTGTGTTTACGCCTCGGAGCAACAGGCGCTGCAGGATCTCGGCGATGTGCACGAGATCGCTGCCGTCATCGGCGAACGGCCTGAGTTGCGGAGTTGGGCTTTCCAGCATCCCCGAATTGCGGTCCTTCTGTACCCGCTGGTGTGCTTCGCCGTGCTGCCCGCAGTGCCGCTAATCGCGGGAGTGACGAATGCTGTGTATCTTGGTCGATGGATGGCTTGTGCCGCGCTGAGTGGGGTGGTGACCGCTTCGATCATGCTGTTCCTGCAGCTGTCATATGCGCTGACCTGATCGTCTCGAAATTTGCCTCGAGCGTCAGGTGGTCGCGGGCTCGTACTTTCTGAGTGACGCCCGCACGCGCAGCTTGCCCTTGCGATGCTGCTCAATGAGCACCGGCAGGAAACCGAGCTCTTCGACGCACCACAAGGTTGTCACACGTGACGAATTTTCGGCCTGATGCTGGATGCCGATGGCATCAAACGAGCCAGCCGGCACTTTGATCCGCTTCGTGCCGACGATTCGAACGTTGAGTGTCTTGAGCTTGTCGATGTCGAACAGGATGTACTGCTCGCTTGGCCCGCCGTTCAGCAGGTCGCGCATCAATTCGTATTGTAATGACACGCGGTCAAGCACGATATTGTCGAGTATCGTTTGTACCGCCTCGTCGTTGACGGTCCCCGTCACTTCGCCAGTCGCCCAGTTGAAGTGAAGATCGGCACGTGACTTGTCCCGGGTCAATGTGTCCGAGGACAGGTACCGGGTCGGCAGTAATCCGTCTGCGGCGATTGCGAAATGCGATGTTTCGCGGATCGAGCCTTTTGCGAAGAGCCTGGATATGCCGGTTGCCACTATTTCGTGTGTCGCCTCGTAGCCGGAGTCCGTTGCTCGCAGTTCTGTTCTGAGGCGCCCGCGCAATACGCTGATTTTGACTTTGTACTCGGCCGAGTGCGGTGTCAGTGATTTTTCGGCCATTGCCGGCGACGCCAGCAGCCATATTGCGGCCACAGACAGCCAGAACGGTGCGCGAATCAAGGCCGTGCGAGATGATCGTGTCTTTGGCACAGGCAGCATCCTCAGCCGTTTTGCAAAACGTACTCGCATTCTCTCATTAGAGACATGACTGCTTCCTGAACGTTCTGGCGGTGGGGCTCGATTTCGTCGAGAGGCACGTCCGGCGCGACGGAGTAGGGCGCACCAACGCCGATGACAACGTGCGCAAACGGCTTCGGAATCATGAAATTGTCCCAGCGGTCCAGGTACCACGCTCGATCCGCGGCACATGCGACAGGTATGATGGGTACGGCGGCGATGCGGGCCATCAGGATTGTGCCCGCCTTGAATTCATACCTGGGTCCGCGCGGTCCGTCTGCCGTCGTCACGATCGAATAACCGCGCTTCATCATGCCCTGCATGTCGCGCAAGGCCAGTGCGCCACTGCGGTTTGCCGATCCGCGTATGACTTCGGCGCCCCAGGCGCGTGCGATCCGTGCCGGAACCTCTCCGTCCACGGATCCGGAGACGAGAAAACAGGCCTTGAAGTCCCGCTGCACCCAGCGCCGAATCAGCTCTGAGCAAAGAACGTGATGCTGATGCCAGTAACACGGTGCACAAACGCTCTTGCCGGCGATGTATGGCTCGATATTCTCGGCCCCGACGATTGCTGCGTAACGATAACTGGCAGTGAGTAGCCGTATCAGGCCGCGCAGCACGGGCAGGCCAAGGAAATAGTACAGTCGCCGTGTACGCGACATGCGCCGCAGAGAGGCTTCGCTGCGGCGTGACGCGACAGAGTCGGAGTCCCTGGGATGATCGTCGCTCAAGGCGGCTTCCGCTGGCTGGTGAAGGTCAATTGACCGGAATGTGCGTGGCACGAGTTTGCAGTATCGGTTCCGCGCCGGTCAATGTAGAATTCGCCTGCATTTCGACAGGCGGCCCGTTTCCCGTATTCAATGACTGCAGTCCGTACAGCAACACGGCGGCCGCCCGGCCCGCAAGAGCCTGTTTCTCTCGGCATCGATGCCGAAACGTTGGCGACGCTGCAGGACCTACGCAGCCGGTACGGCAACATGGTCAGTGTCGAGAAGCCGAGCGGCCGGCTCGCGTATTTCATCAATGACCCGTCCGAAGTGCGCCGAATCCTGGTCAGGCGACACGGCAAGTATGTGAAGGGTCCGGGATTCGAGCGCGTCAAGATGCTGCTTGGCAACGGCCTGATCGTCAGTGACGGTGATGTCTGGCGCCGCTCGCGCACGATGATACAGCCGGCCTTCAGCCGCCAGAACGTGCATCGTCTCATGGCGGTTATGGTGCAGTGTTGTGATCGCCGTGCCGCGGTATGGGCGCGTGCGGCGGCCGATGACGAAGCGATCAACATCACGTCGGAGACCAGCGATTTTGCTCTCGAGCTGATCCTGATCTGTATTTTTGGCGCGGACTACGAAAAACGGATCATCGCCGGAGGGGAGAACCCGTTCGCGTTTCTGAGCAGGGATTCGACGCGCGACCTCAGCGTCGTCATGAGAGTACGACAAGTGCGCCAACTGTTACTCGATATCATTGCGTCACGGCGAAACGGTGATGGCGGCGATGACTTCGACTTCCTGTCGGTGTACCTCGCAGCGACGGACAAAAACGGTGGGGCGTTCACCGACAAGGAATTGCTTGACGAATTGACGACGTTGATCGTTGCCGGATTCGAGACGTCCGCGAACACGCTCAATTGGGTCTGGTATCTGATTTCGGGAAATGCCGACGTCGAGGCTGAATTGCTTGAAGAGGCAGGGCGCATTCTTCCCGGCGTGTCGGCTGTCAACGTGGAATCCGTCGCGGCCATGACTTATACGCAGCAGGTGCTTGAAGAATCCCTGCGCCTGTATCCACCCGTTTGGTTATTCACCCGCCGCTCGCACGAGCATGACGAATTAGGCGATTACGACGTTCCACCGGGAACCGATATTTACCTGTCACCGTACATCCTGCATCGTACGGAGGACTTTTGGACCGATCCTGATCTTTTTGACCCCAGGCGTTTTGCGGAGGCGGGCAAGCCTCAAAAAGATCGGCCGTATTTCCCGTTCTCCCTGGGTCCGCGGCGCTGTCTCGGTGAGTATTTTTCGTTTCTCGAAATGAAAATTCATATCGGCCTGTTGTTGCCGAAGTTCCGCATGAATCGCGTCGATGACCGTCACCCGGGTCTTGATATCGCCATCAACTTGCGTTCACAAAAAGACATAATGCTGCAGCCCGCTCTGCGATAATCCGATCATGAAGCTGTACGATACATTGACGGACCTGGTCGCGGAGGCGCGCGGCAGAGAACGGCACATTCGGTTCATTGACGGCGAGCATGATGAAAGTGTCGTGCCGTTTGCCGATCTCTGGGATCGTGCCAGAACGCTCCTTGGGTCGCTGCAGTCGCGTGGCATGCAGCCAGGCGATGAGCTGGTTATTTTCAGTCAGTCCAACGAGAATTTTGTTATTGCCTTCTGGGCCGCAATACTGGGCGGCATCGTGCCTGTTCCGGTCGCCGTCGGAATCAGTGACGAACACCGCTCCAAATTGTTCCGCATACTGCGACAACTCAAGCGCGGATCCTTGTTCACGGATAGCAGCCTTCTCGAGCGACTCGTTGATTTCGCCAGGGAACGTCATCTGAAGGACGTGCTCGTGCTTCTCGAGTCCCGCACAATTCTCATGGGCGATGTGGGTACTGGCGACAGCGGACAGGTCTTCGACGCATCTCCGGAGGACCCGGCGTTCATTCAATACTCGTCGGGCTCGACGAGTGACCCGAAAGGTGTCTGTCTGACGCACCGCAATTTGTGCACGAATATTCGCGCCATTATCGAGGCGACGCAATGGATGCAAGATGACCAGAGTCTGAGCTGGATGCCATTGACTCACGATATGGGCTTGATCGGCTATCATCTGAGCGTCATGGCGGCCGGCATGAATCATGCGGTAATGGACACCAGCGTATTTGTTCGCCGGCCCCTGCTGTGGATGAGCAAGGCGAACGAGCTCAGGGCGACGCAACTGTGTTCACCCAATTTCGGCTACAAACATTTTTTGAAACTGTTTGATCGCAAGGGTCTTGCCGATCTCGACTTGTCCTGTGTCAAGTTAATTCTCAATGGTGCCGAACCGATTTCCTATGATCTTTGCGAGGACTTTCTCAGCGCACTTGCGCCGCATGGACTGAAGCGGTCGGCGATGTATCCGGTTTATGGTCTTGCCGAGGCAACGGTCGGTGTATCGCTGGGCACGCCGGGTGACGAGTACTCGAGGATAACGGTGAATCGGCACAGCTTGCGCATCGGCGAAGCATTCGAGGTGGCGCAGCCGGGCGACGCCGACGCCGTGAGTTTCATTAAAGTGGGCAACGCGATTCGGGACTGCGAAATTCGCCTTGTCGACAACGATGACGAAATTCTGGATGATGGCCGGGTCGGAAATATCCAGCTGCACGGCGCCAGTGTCACCGCGAAGATATACGGCGATTCGCAAGCAACCCGTGAACTGTTTACAGGCGACGGCTGGTTACGCACGGGCGACTGTGGTGTCTTCGTTGACAAACAACTGGTCATTACAGGCCGTCTGAAGGACATCATCATTGTCAACGGCCAGAACTACTATCCGCATGACATCGAAGAGATTGCCGCGCAAATCGATGGTCTCGATCTCGGCAGGGTCGTGGTCGCAGGGGCGACGACGACGGCTAGCCAGACCGAGGAGTTGCTGGCTTTTATTCTTTACCGAAAGGATGTTGCTGATTTTTCGGGTATTGTCGACGACGTGCGGCGCGTCATCGGTGAACAGACCGGCCTCGAGGTCGATCACGTGATTCCGGTGCCACGAATCCCGAAGACAACGAGCGGCAAAGTGCAGCGCGCACACCTGTTGCGCGACTACCTGGATGGTGCATTCGACGATGTCATCGAGGTACTGAGATCTTCTGGCGAGGCGACAGCCGCCATGGACGACGATGCGCTCGTTGCGGAACTCGAGCTGATATGCCGCGAGTTTTCTAAGGAACGAAGAATCGGGCCGGACGACAATTTATTTGAAGTCGGCGTGAGTTCACTGACATTGACCGAAATTACATTGGCGATCGATGAGCGATATCCGGGCAAGCTCGATATCAGTGACTTGTTCGATTACCCAACCTTGCGAGAGATCGCTGCGTTTCTCAGGCGCTGATCACGGCCGACCGACAGGCAGACATTTATTATGACTTTCACACGTATCGCGGGCACTGGTGGATATCTGCCCGAAAAAGTAATGACCAACGATGATCTCGCAAAGATCATGGACACCACCGACGAGTGGATACGCGAGCGTACTGGCATCAAGAGGCGCCATGTCGCCGCCGACGCAGAGACGAGTTCGGATATGGGGCTGGCGGCCGCTCGCAACGCGATGGAAATGGCGGGTACAGATATCGCCGACATCGATCTGATTATTGTCGCAACGACGACGCCGGACAAAGTTTTTCCCAGCACCGCATGCATCATCCAACGCAGACTGGATATCCATAATTGTCCGGCGTTCGACGTGCAGGCCGCCTGCGCTGGATTTGTGTACGCGCTCGATACGGCAGACCGTTACATTCGCACCGGTGGTGCGCAGACCGCTCTCGTCATCGGTACCGAAACGTTTTCCCGGATCATCAATTGGCAAGACCGTACGACAGCGGTGTTGTTCGGCGACGGCGCCGGCGCCGTGGTGCTCGAGGCAGCGGACAAGCCGGGGCTGATATCAACGCACATCCATGCTGATGGCAAGTACGAAGAGTTGCTGCAGGTGCCGCAGGGCATCTCGTCAGGCTATGACGTTGTGCGGAAGGAGCGAGCCTATATCCAGATGAACGGCAATGCCGTGTTTCGCAAAGCCGTAGCCACGCTCAGTTCGATGGCGCGCGAGACTTTGTCTGCCAATAACGTGGACAAGCACGACATCGACTGGCTGGTTCCGCACCAGGCGAACCTGCGCATCATCGCTGCCGCGGCCAAGAAGCTGGATTTGTCGATGGATAAAGTCATTGTCACTGTCGACGAACACGCGAATACATCGAGTGCTTCAATTCCACTGGCATTCGATGTCGCTGTGCGTGACGGTCGAATTCAACGCGGCGATCTGTTGCTGTTTGAAGCGTTCGGTGCCGGCTTCACGTGGGGATCGGTGCTGCTGCGCTATTGAGAGGCGTGCAACCCGTCGCTGATGACGCTGGAAATAGCGCAAAATTGCGTGAATTTTTGCATCGAAATGACATGAAGTTATCCAAGTTTCTTATTGTTTTATAAGCAGAAACATATTTATTCAAGAACTGATAGACTGTCCGCGCACACAGCCGCAGGTGCGGCGCAAAACAACAATTCGAAATATTGACACCGAAATAGAATAACTAATAAGTACAAGGGGACTCATTATGGGTGCAGGCAAGATTGTCCAATTGGTTGGAGTGTTGGTCGCTGTCATCGTGGGCCTGGGCGTTTCGTTCGATTACAGTGCGGCAGTCATTGCCGTGCTTGGCGCCGTAGGCGGCTATTTCATTGCAGAGGATGACCGGTCACGTTTTCTGATCGGAGCAATCGCTTTGTACATGGTAAGCGGTGCGCTGGGAGACATTCCGGCTGTCGGTGAGTACATTTCCGGTGCGCTCGATGGGCTAAGCAGCCTGTTCAATGCCGCGGCCGTCACCGCAATCGTCCTCACTACGATCGACAAGGTAAAACCTTAAGCAACATCGCCGCTTTGGCGGTGACAAATTAAAGGCTGCTTCGTTGAGGCAGCCTTTTTTTGTGCTCGCGACAACATGCAACACGAAGTCCGCGTTTGATCGGGTGCCAGACGGTTTCGAAAATTGCGGCTACCCGGCCCGCACCGCTAGATGAATTCTCGTTCTCGAGATCTCAGAGCAGCCCGCGCCTCCGTAGCCCGCTTCGCTTCCTCGTGCAGCGTGCGCATGAGTTTCAGTCGCCAGATCCAGATGGCGAGGATGATCGATGCCGCGATCGGCAGCGCGTTCATCGAGATTTGCAGCACGGCAAAGTCGTACAGGCCGTGCAGCCCCGCGGCGATCGCGAAACCACGTGCAGCCGCGAACCAGACCGAGCGGCCTGCGATGTGGGCGCAGCCGATTGAAAATCCCCAAATTGACGCGAACAGGATGTGCACGATGGGCCCTGCGAAACCGCGTGCGGCCGCCTCAAGCGGCGTCAGGAAATCGAGGTAATACAGGTTTTCCACGGTGGCGTAACCGAGCGCGATGAACGATGCGTAAATGATGCCGTCCAGCGGTTCGTCGAAGGCGCGAAAACGTCGCACGAAAATCAGAAAAGGAACGAGTTTCGCGAGCTCTTCGATGGGCCCGATCGCCAGCAACGAATAGGCCAGCAGGCCGAGAGTACTGGTGTCCGCGAGCAATGACGCATCGAAGCGCAAGCCCACGGGCCCGAGGCCGATGTAAAGCGCCTTCGAAAGACCCGCCGCCAGCACGCCGAATCCGAAACACAGCAGCAGGTTTACGGGCGGCTCCGGAAGGTGGCGATCCTTGTGGTAGTGATAAATCGACCAGAATACGACCGGTAGGATGATTGGGAGCGTCAGGAGCCCGTGCAGCATGATGTCCGGACCCTACTGTTCGGCCAGTTCTTTCACGCGCCGGCCCAGCCAGCGAATCGCGTCTTCGGTCTGATCACCCCAGGGATGTCCGTAACTCAGGCGGACGAAATTCTCATAGCAACTGCACGGTGAGAAAATTTGACCGGGCGCGATGCTGATGCCCGCGGCGACAGCATCGTCGAATAACTGCTCGGCGCTGACAGATTTTGGTAGCTCGAGCCATAGCACCGAGCCGCCAACGGGCTTCGACGTGCGGGTTTCCCTGGGGAAGTGCTGGGCGACAAGCGCACCCATGCGTTCTGCATTGCGTTGCAGAACCGGTCGCAGCGCTTTCAGGTGCCGGCTGTAGTCCCCCGATGCCAGGAAGTCGGCGAGCGTCAGTTGTTGCAGCAGTCCCGACGAGCAGGAAAACGCGCGCTTGAGCCGCGCAATTTTGTCGATGTACTGATCCGACACGATCCAGCCGATGCGATAGCCCGGTGCCGCGGTTTTCGAAAATGAGCCGCAGGTAATGATGCGCGCCTTGCTGCCCAGGAATTGCGCCGGTACCGGACGATGGCCGTCGAAGCGCAAATCGCCATAGACATCGTCCTCGATCAGCACCGTGTCGAAGTCGTCAAGAATCCCCACGAGTTCGCGACGATCGTCTTCGCGCATTGTCACGCCCAGTGGATTGCCAAGTGTCGTCGAGAACATGCAGACTCTGACGGCATGCTCCTCGAGCGTGCGTTTGAGATCGGACAATGTCACGCCTTCTTCGGGACAGGTTTCGACTTCGACGGCGAGCATGCCGAGGCTGTCGATGAGCTCGAGCAGGCCGTGATAGGTCGGCGTCTCGACCGCGATGACATCGCCAGGCGACGCGACCGCCGTGAGGGCCAGTAGCAGCGCCTCCTGTCCTCCATTGGTGATGCAGATGTGGTCGGGCTCGACCTGCGATCCTGTCGTGTCCAGATAGTGATACGCGATCTGGCGGCGCAGCGCGGGCTCACCGAGCGTCGACGCGTAATTCAGGCTGCGTTCCTCGGCCCGGGACATGACCCGCTTCATGGCCCGGTGCAGCGCCTTGGCCGCCGGTTTGGCCATGCACGGATTCGCGATTCCCAGGGGAACCAGATTCGGGTGGTTGATGCCGTCGTAAACACGCTCCATCAGCGGGCGGCAGTTCAGCGCCACGGGCTTGCCGTTTATGGAGCGGGCAGGGCGCACGATCTCGTTGGTCGGACGATGCCGGACGTAAAAGCCGGACTGCGGGCGGGACTCCACCCGGCGCTGGCGCTCGAGCTCGATGTAGGCCTGGCGCACGGTGGGCACGCTCACGCCGACGGCCTGGCTCATCTTCCTGAGCGAGGGCAGGCGGTCGCCGGGCTTCAGGAGGCCGGATCCGATGTCTCCGGCAACCAAATCAATGACTTGACGGTAGAGATAGGTCCCGTCCCGTTTGTCGATGGCTAACATAACTGTATAGGTCATATTTTTAATAAACTGTGTCTGTTATAGCGACAAAGGATCCGTATAGTCAAGTCCACGTTCCACAGAAGCGGAGGATATGACCATGAAACAGCCCAACCACAACATCGGCAGCGCTGTTGTCGATGATGCCTGCCACGGTTCCGGAGCGGCTCATTGCGGCGGGAATGCGCGGCAATTGTCGACATGGCGCCGGGCCCTCGGCGCGCTCAGTCTGGCGCCAACGCGATTGCATCAGTACCGCAATCTGCGCACGGCAATGTTTTATGACGCCATGCGCAAGGTCGATCGCAAGACTGACCATGAGTAATGCTTTGCTGTACGCGATCACGGTGCTCGTCTGGGGCTCGACGTGGTTTGCCATCGAGTTCCAGCTGGGTGTCGTGGCGCCCGAAGTTTCGATCGTTTACCGCTATGTGGGCGCGTCGCTGCTGCTTTTCGGCTGGAGCTATGTACGGCGACTGAATCTCGGCTTCAGTCTGCGTGCGCACGCCTGGTTCGTGCTGCTGGGATTTTTTCTGTTCGGCCTGAACTACGTGCTTACGTATCGCGCGCAGATATACATTACATCGGCAATGACCGCGATCGCGTTCTCATCGATCGTGTGGATGAACATCATCAATGCCCGGGTCTTCTTCGGCGTCAGGGCAGGGCGCCGCATCATATTCGGCGCACTGCTCGGTATTGCCGGCATTGTTACGCTGTTCGCGCCACAAGTCGCCGAGGTGTCACTCACGGACAGCGTCTTCTTCGGTTCGTTGCTCGCCGTGCTTGGAGCGCTTGTCGCTTCGTTCGGCAACATGGTGTCGCAGGGTGCGCAAAAGGCGAAGTTACCGATTATCCAGTCCAATGCATGGGGCATGTTGTACGGAGCCGTACTGACAGCGATCATGGCTGCAGTCGAGGGCCACGAGTTCAATTTCGACTGGTCGACAGGCTATATCGCCTCGCTCACGTATCTGACGGTCTTCGGTTCCATCATCGCATTCGGTGCCTACCTGACACTGCTGGGGCGCATCGGTGCACACCGTGCCGGGTACTCGATGGTGATGTTCCCGGTCGTGGCGCTGCTTATCTCGGTCGTGTTCGAAGGGCTGGCTATCGATCTGACAACCGTGGCCGGAGTTATCCTGGTGCTGGCCGGCAACCTTTTTGTCCTGGATACCAGGGACGATTCGACGCAAAGTGGCACAGCGCCACGGCGGCCGGGTTCCTGGAAAGATCGCGCGTGCGTGCCGGCGCCCGTGCGCGCCGATGACCTCGATTGACGTTCGATCGTTCGGGGTTTCGTCTGCAAGGCCACAACGTAGTGAGAAGTCACATGCGTTACACGTTGTAATCCGTTGATTTAATAAACTCTATGTATTCGAAAGATCCCGAGTGTCCGGCTCGCCCCCCGGTCAGCTTGACACTCAAATCGTAACCGCGTGTAGTGCCGGTCTTTCGTCAGGCGACCGGGCCAAGCGGTGCAAGAATTCGATCTGAAAAGGACCAAAACCGGCGACCGGTTGCGGGTGCCGAAGAGCGGTCCGGAGCTGCTGCGTTACCCGCTGTACAACAAAGGAACCGGATTTACTCGCGAGGAGCGTCAGCGCCTGGGCATCGAGGGCGTCCTGCCTGCACAGCACAATGATATCGAGACCCAGGCGGACCGTATCTACAAGTCCATCTGTTTCAACCCGGATCCCGTTGGCCGGCACATCGGTCTCGCATCATTGCAGGACCGAAACGAAGTGCTTTTCTACAAGGTGCTGAGCCTGCATCTCGAGGAATTGATGCCGATCATTTACACGCCCACCGTGGGCCAGGCATCGCAGCATTTCTCAAGAGTCTTTCGCCGCGCACGCGGTGTCTTCATCACACCGGACTATGCCGGTCGTATCGAAGACGTGTTGCGCCATGCGGCACCGTTCAGCGGCGTGCAGCTGATGGTCGTGACCGACAACGAGTCGATCCTCGGCATTGGCGATCAGGGTGTGGGCGGCATGGCGATCAGCGTCGGCAAACTGGCATTGTATTGCACCGGAGCCGGCATTCATCCGGCACGAACCTTGCCGATCAGTCTCGATGTCGGAACCAACAACCAGGAATTGCTCGACGATCCTTTGTATCTCGGCTGGCGTGACAAAAGGTTGCGCGGCAACGAGTACCTGGCGATCGTCGATGAGTTTGTCGATGCCGCGAAGAAAGTCTTTCCCGATGTCGTTATCCAGTGGGAGGACCTGCGCAAGGACAACGCGCTGATGATCCTCGACCGCTACCGGCAAATGTTGCCGTCATTCAATGACGACATCCAGGGTACCGGCGCTGTCGCGACGGCGAGCGTACAGGCGGCATGCCGAATCAGCGGCAGTCGCTTTCACGACGCGCGCATACTGATATACGGGGCTGGGGCTGCCGGTCTCGGCATTGCGCGGCAGCTGCGCGATCAACTCACGCAGTCCGGATTAAGTGGTGAGGCTCTTGCCAGGGCTGTGCTGGTCATGGATAGCCGCGGCGTCATCAGTGCGGATCGTGACGGGCTCGACGAGTACAAGCGAGAGCTCGCCTGGCCGGCGGAACTGGTCGCCGAGCTCGGACTGGGCGAGACGGACCGGCGCAATCTCGAGAAGGTCGTTACAGCGTGCAAGGCGACCGTGCTGATCGGCACGTCCGGGCAGGGAGGCTCGTTCACCGCAGGCGTGGTTCATGCGATGGCCGTGAACACCGATGCACCGGTCATCTTGCCGATGTCGAACCCGACGTCGATCAGCGAGGCTGTTCCCGAGGACATCTTTCGCTGGACCGACAACAAGGCGCTTGTGGCGACCGGCAGCCCGTTTGAGCCGGTGCAGCTCGAGGATGGTCCGCGGCGTATCGGTCAGGCGAATAACGTATTCGTGTTTCCGGGAATCGGCCTGGGCACGATCGTCGCCGGCGCGAGTGAAATCACCGACTCAATGATCAGTGCAGCAGCGACGGCGCTTGCCGGCAGTCTCAGCGATGCCGAACTCGGCGAACCTTGCCTGATGCCCGAAGTGACGCGCCTCTGGGACATCTGTGGCGACGTAGCGTTAGCTGTAGCGACACAGGCAGTGCTCGACGGTGTCGCCAGGCAAAAGAAAGTCGGTGGGCTGGAGGAAAAGATTGCGGAGTATCGGTGGAAACCCGTTTACCCCGAGATCGTCATCGAGGGTCAGCCGTCGCAAACGTCGACCGAAAAATAGTGATCGATCCCATACCAAAACCGTAGGTTGTAATGCAGAGGCTCGTAAACAAATACAGACGAAAAAACATGGGAAACAAACCTTCGGGTGCAAAACCTTCTGCCTTTGCGTCCAGCATCACCGGGAAGATGGACATCAACAAGAACAAACTGGAATTCGTAAATGCGCCGACGACCATGGACCAACGCACGTGCCACGATATAAGGAACTTTTGCGGCGTAAATTCCGAAGATCAGTGCGGTCATCAACAATAAGTCGATATGAGCTTGAAGCAGACGAGTAAAGTCTTTGAATACGGCCGTTACGGCCGGGACACCGAGTCCCATACCGACCAGGCACCATGCAAGGAAAAGAGCCGTTAAGAGCCACAAACAGGCTCCTCTAAGCAAAACGACGTTACCTGCGTATTGTTCGTCGTCATTCATGGACGTTTCCTTATGCGTATAATGTATATTATGTTAAATTAGGCATATTGGTGAAAAGACGAGCACATGACAGACTCACCTTTTCCACTGAATCCCTCTTGATGACGATAGACTCTCTTGCGATCGCGAATGCGGATCAGGCGAGCCAGCCGAACACACCGCCCGTGAGCAGACCGTAAATCAGCGCATCCAGCAGGTTTTTGGCCGTCACCGGCCACGGTTTCCCAAACCAGATGCTGTCCTGAATGAAGGCAATGCCATAGGCGATCCATGCAACCGTGCCGCTGATGCGAAAAACGGCGAGATAGCTTGCGTCGGCAGTGAGCGTCCGGCTGACGAAATACGCGCACAGAACACCGACCAATACGTTATACAGAAACGACATCGCAAGCTTCGGAGCCATTTGTGGCAGCCCGTTCGGCACGATGGTGATGAACGCCTGGGGGCCGTCGACGAATTTCTGACGTACCTCTTCATCCTGCAGGGACGCAGGATCGGGGCAATGCGGCACGGTATACAGGCCCGGGTCGATGCCTTTGAGCGCGCTGCGAACGCCCTCTTCGTCATCGGTCTTCCTGTAATCGCTTTTGTGCCAGGGCAGCACCGTCCAGACCGCGGCGCTCGCAACAAATGCGATGATGGCGGAGACGAGGATCGGTAGCCAGAGAGAGATAATTCCCATAACAACCCCCTTTTTGATTGGCATTTCATTGCCTGAAGGTGGCGCTATATTAAGCCGCGAGAGCGGCCCGGTATAGCGCGGTTTCGAATCCGGTATGCTGCCACGATGTTGATTCGATGGTTACCGCTGCTGGCGGGACTTTTGCCGTTCCTCGCCGGGAACGTGGCTTACTGGATGGGTGTCACGCACGACGTGCTGCCAAGCTGTATCCCGTACATCGATGGCTGCACTTCGATCAGTTCAACTGGCCGGCATCCACCCGGGAGCCTGCTGTTTCGTGCGGCGCATCTGCCACAGGGTGTGCTGTTGATTTTTCTCTGGTATTTCTCGGTGCAGTGGCTTCGCGCGCTGCGTCCAGGCGTCCGCAAGAGTACTGAACTCGTGGTCCTGATCAGCGGCACAATTGGCGGGCTGGCGTTGATCGTCTACACAACGTACCTCGGCACGACAGAATCGTTCTATGAGTTCATGCGCCGCTTCGGCATCTATTGTTATTTCCTCGGCACAGTGCTGGCACAGCTATTCCTTGCGCTGTCGTTTCTGAGACACGCGAGATCCCAGCGTTCCCCGGCGTTGGTCCGTATGGCGCGCGCTATGTTATGGCTTTGCCTGACGCCATTTGTGCTCGGAATTTTGAACCTGACTTTCAAAGCGCTTCTCGCCGACACCGGTGCGATCGAAAATCGTATCGAGTGGATTGCCGCAATGTCGATGCAGGCCTATTTTGTGGTTTTGTACTATGCTTGGCGGGCAACCAGGATTGCCTTCGGGGTAACTGCGGGGCCGCACTATTGATGGCGGCTATTTGGTTTTGTCGGCAGTCTTGGCCAGTTCGATTTCTTCACCGTCCGGAGCTAACGAATAATCGAGAACGCCCGTCGCGATCATGTCTGTTGATGCGTGTGCGACAGACAACTCGGTCTCGACTTCGCGCAATTTGACTTCCGATTTGACGTTTTCGGTGGCGCGGTCAGAAAGCTCCGCGCGCAGTTCGCGTGTTTTCTTCACCGAGTCCGTAAGGTCTTTCTTCATTCCGTCCAGGCGCAGCTGTTGCTGGCTGATCGCGCTGTCCCTTTTTTCGATGCTGTCGCGGGCATCCTCAAGCTCTTTTTCGAGTGCCTCGAATTTCTTGGTCGTCTTGGCAAGGTCGGCCTGGGCAATTCGATGTTCGGCCTCGAGCGAGCGTATTCGGTCGTCGCGCGGATCGCGCGCCTTTGCTCGCCTCTTCGAACTGAAAGCGGACTTAATCGATGACAGAATCCAGCCGATCAGGAATGCCGCGGCCATCATCAGGATTACATTGAACGGGAAATCGACGAACATCGGACTAGATTATGCGCTTTCGGCCTCTAATAAAGGACAGAGGTCTCAATCCTGCTACCGATGACACGAGCAGTCGTCCAAATACGCGACCCGGGCGAACATCGGCGGATCAATTTACATAATAAAAACAAAGCGCTACCAGAGTATCTCGGCAATTTTTGCATATTGACGGCAGGTGCGAATGTTCGCCACTTCCCACTCTGGCGGCAACGAGTTTCGCGCATCAGCCGTGCGCGCGGAGATCGGTCAGGATCTTTCGCGCCCGGTCCGGAAAGTCGGTGAACAGCCCATCGATGGCCAGGTCGCCCACGAAAAAGCTGACGAGTTCTTCAAAAGTGGCAAAACCGGGCGGCAGATCATCGGCGCGAAATGTATACGGGTGTACCGCCAATCCCAACTCCTGCGCGGCCATGACCATCCCGGTGGACACAGGTGCGCCGGCGCTGTGCCCAAGTTCGTAGAGTTGCTTGGTCCACGGGCCGATACCGTCAACGGTCTGCGCCAGTTGTCGCAGCCCCGCATCCGTCCTTAACGCCTTGTAATCGGTCTGAGCCTCGCCCCAGGTGTTCTCCCCAATGAGCTGAATCAGCTTCATTTTGCAGCCCAGATCATGACGAAGTCGTTCGAGCTCGCCGGCATCGAAGCACTGCACGTAGACGTTGTCGTCCCGATTCCTGTAATCGAATTTGTCGAGTACCGAGAGAAACAGCGGTGCAATGTCGACGCCCTCCTCCCGATGCCAGGCTGGACGCTTGATTTCCGGGTAGATGCCCGTTGTGCCGCCTGTGGTCTCGTTCAGGCTTCGGATGAGCGTCAACTCCTCATCCAGCGTGTGGATACGAAAATGCCCGCTTCGCACTGGAAACCGGCCCGGAAATACGGCGTTGCCGTCAGCTTTCACGCGCTCCCAGACGTTGAGCGCCTTGACTTCCTCAAGGTCGAAGTCACGCACGTAATAGCGACGGTCAGGTCGCCTGCGATCCGGGTATCGCGTCGCAACGTCGGTCACCCGGTCAAGATAGATATCGTGTAGCACGACAAGCTCATCGTCGCGTGTTGCAACGACGTCTTGCTCGAGGAAATCGGCACCCATTGCATACGCCAGGGCTTTGGCCGGCAACGTGTGCTCGGGCAAGTAAGCTGACGCTCCGCGATGGGCGATAATGACGGGCGCCATATGAGAATCAACGCAATGAAACTAACGTAACTCAATCATTAATCAGCTATTACCCTCGTCATCCAGGCCCGGGAAATCGATGACTTCCCAACGCGCCGTGTCTTCATTGCGCGCCTGCCGCTTGAGTGCATCCACGATTTCGCGCGAATTCCACTCGATGTGCTCTTTCGTGCGGTCAACGATTTCCGGAGGTGTTTCGGAGACGCCGCCGTACGGACGAATCGTAATCATGGGCTTGTAATTTTCATCGGCGACATCCATCTGAAATCGTGTGAGGTCTTCCTGCTGCGCGTAAACGCTCGGCAGGACGATGACGGCCTCGGACTCCTTGATCTGGCGCATCAATTCCTGCTTGATCGCCTCGGTGCCGCCGCCCATCGGGACGTTATCGGGTCTGCTCACATTCAGATAGTAAAAGAGATCGACACTCTCAATGAATTCGAAAACGCGCAAGTAATCGTCGCTTTCCTCAAAGATATGGGTGACAAACACCCGAATTGGATCATCTTCGGACACCGGACGCTCCTGTTCTGGCTGTGGCGCGTTGATTTTATCCAATTCCCGCCTTCGCTGCGCGGCAATAACGTTCCGGCCCTGCGGCCTGTTTCCATGCCTGCGACGATTCTGTATGGTTGCAGCGCGCCGGGCATTGTTACCGGCCTGACTCATGGGTGATATGCGACTCCTGTTGTACAATATTCGTTATGCCGTCGGCAGCGGCGCCGGGATGCATATGCCGTTGCCTGGCGTCGGTTACGTGCTGGGCGGGCAAAACAATCTTCCCGAGATAACGCAGTTCATCAAGTCCGTGGACCCCGATATTGTCGGGCTGATTGAGGTCGATACCGGGTCCATTCGCAGTCGCATGGTCAATCAGGCCGAAAAAATCGCCAGCGATCTCGGCATGAATACGTCCTATCAAACCAAGTACGGTGAAAAGTCGATCAATAAGATATTGCCGATCGTGCGCAAGCAGGGCAACGCGTTCATGGCTGCGCAGCGCGTACACGGCGAAAAGTTTCACTACTTCGACACGGGCATCAAGCGACTGATCATCGAACTCGAAATGGAAGAGTTCGCGGTATTTCTCGTGCATCTGTCGCTAAAGTACCGGCATCGACACCTGCAATTGCGCACGCTCCACGATCTCATCGACGCGACCGAAAAACCCGTGATTGTCGCCGGCGACTTCAATACGTTTTGGGGTGAAAACGAGATATACCTCTTCCTGCGTGCGTCCGGCCTGACGTCGGCAAACGTGAACAGCGTGCCGACCTATCCGAGCCGCTCGCCGCGCAAGGTTCTTGACTTTATTCTTTACCAGGAAGGTATCCGCGTCACGGATTTCGACGTTCCGGATGTGCGTTTGTCCGATCACCTGCCGTTGGTATGTGACTTCGTGATTGAGTAGACCCGGCAGTTGCGCCGGCTCATGGCTAAAAAAAGAGGTCTACGCGAATGACTCATCAACATTGGACGTCAGAAACCGATAGTGACGGAATTGTCTGGCTACGAATTGACAAGGCGGATGGCGGGGCGAACGTTTTGTCAGCCGAGGTGCTGACCGAACTGAATTCACTCATCGAGCAATTGCAGGCCGATTTACCCAATGGCGTGGTGATCTATTCCGGCAAGAGCAGCGGATTCGTCATGGGCGCCGATATAAATGAGTTCGCAAAGATCGAGTCACCGGATCAAGCCTACGAGTTGATTCGTCTCGGCCAAAGAGTGCTCGATCGTGTTGCGGCGCTGGCGTGTCCAACCGTGGCGGCCATCAATGGGTTCGCGTTGGGCGGTGGTCTCGAACTGGCGATGGCCTGCGACTATCGCCTGGCGCTGGCAGGCCGTAAACGAATCCTCGGCCTGCCCGAAGTGCAGCTCGGTATTCACCCGGGATTTGGCGGAACGGTCCGCAGCGTGCGCATCTGCGGCGTTCGCCCGGCGATGCAACTGATGTTGACCGGCCAGCCGATAACGGCCGACAAGGGCCGCAGAATTGGTCTTATTGACCGAATTGTCCCCGAGGGCGACTGGCGACAGGCGGCCAGCGAACTGATTGCCGCGGCGGCGCCGAAGAAACGTGCGCCCCTGCTTGAACGTCTCCTGAATCTGTCGTTCGTGCGCCCAATGATTCGCCCCATGCTGATCAAGCAAGTTG
>JADFSP010000011.1 GCA_022560695.1 Pseudomonadota bacterium | reverse complement strand
CAAGATCGGCAGTGCCCGATTCAGGTTCGGATGCAATATCTTCCAGCGTCGGCAACTCATCGGTATCGAAAACTCGATTGGTGTCGCCCGATGGGCGTCGCAAAGCATTCTCCAGGCAGAGGATTCGGTCGCCGACCGAAGCAATCTTCGCACAGTGAGCAATGGCCTCCTCGTTATCTGCGGCGACAGGCGTGCAGAGTACCAACGCGAATACGCTGCCAAGCAGATAGTACTTATGCGGCAATACGGGCATAATTTTTCTGTGTTTTCGGTTCGTGCGTCCTATTATGCAGCCACTGGGGGAAAAATGAAAAAGACCACACGCACTATGATCGCAGTTATTGCCTGTTTGCCGTGGATTTGTTGGGCCAGCGAGTCGCAACGACCGCTGCGGCCGGTTCATACCTATTCCATCGTGGCACGCGATGCCGAGACCGGCGAGCTTGGCGCCGCCGTACAATCGCACTGGTTTTCCGTGGGATCAAGCGTTATTTGGGCGGAGCCCGGCGTCGGTGCAGTGGCGACACAATCGTTCACCGACCCGAGTTATGGTCCACTTGGCCTGCAGCTGATGCGTGCGGGAAAGAGTGCCGAGCAGGCGCTGACTGCGCTGCTGGCGGCGGATGCGCACGAAGACGTCAGGCAGGTGGGCATGGTTGATGCAAACGGCACTGTTTCTAATCACACGGGCGATAACGCCATCGTCGAGTTCTGCAACCTCACGGGCGATGGCTTTGCAGTGCAGGCAAACCTGATGTGGAAGCCGACGGTCTGCAGCGCGATGTTCGAGGCATTTGAGAACGCCGAAGGCGATATTGCCGAGCGCATGCTAGTTACGCTTGAAGCAGCGGAAGGTGAGGGAGGCGATATTCGCGGCAAACAATCGGTGGCATTGCTGGTTGTCAGTGGCGACATTTCGCAGCCCGCGTGGGGAGGCCGGATATTCGATCTTAGAATTGAGGATCACACGGAGCCGCTGACTGAAATGCGCAGACTGCTGACCATGGCGCGTGCCTACCGTCTCATGAATGAAGGTGACGACCACATGACTTCCGGCGAGGTCGAGAAAGCGATTGCCGCTTACAGTGGGGCTGAGGCGCTCGTCCCCGACAGCCACGAAATGATTTTCTGGCATGCGGCCACGCTTGCGGCGGCCGGCCGCGTCGATGAATCCCTTCCGTTGTTCAAAAAAGCATTCGACATGCGGCCATTGTGGCGCGAGCTTGTGCAACGTCTGCCGGCATCCGGCCTGCTGCCCGACGACCCGGAGCTCATGGAGCGAATCCTGTCGGTGGAATAGCAGGCGCGGATTCTTCGCCCTGCATTGATTCGGCCACCCGAGCGGGCGATTATTCCTGGTTGTGTCGGCCGCGATTTCCTGACGCCCGATTTCGGTTCGACCCCGGTCGATGTAGCTAACGAACGCGCCCGAGCGCAGCTGCCGTCACCAACAAGAGCAATAGCGCCGGCAGCCATGCGACCAGCGCCGGATTCAGATCGAATACCTGCCCCGAATTGGCAAGCATCTCGCTCGCGAGGTAATACGCGAGGCCGATAACGACGCCGATCATCAGCCGCGCGCCCGCCCCGCCCGTGCGCAGGGAACCGAAGACAAACGCGAGCGCGAGCATCGGCATGATCATGACGGCGGTGGTTCGCGAAATGCGATACCACAATTCGGTTTCGTAACGACTCGCATCGAGGCTGTTGCGCCGCAGATAATCAATGTAGCCGAGCAGCCCCCGTGCCGACAAACTGGAGGTCTTCGCAAGCGAGCTGCCCAGCAATTCCGAATTGACCTCGAATGACTCGATGGCAACCGAGGACGCGATCACCTGCACGCCGTCGTTGCTGAATTGAGTTTCACGAACGTTCTCCAGACGCCAGCGGTCATTGTCGTCGATGCCTGCATTTTCGGCCTTTGCGATCGAAGCCAGCCCGTTATCGTCGTCGAATCGAAAAATGTAGAGGCTGCCGAAATCGAACTCCGAATTGACGCGCTCCAGGTGCAGGAATACGGGACCGTCTTTCACCCAGGCCGCATTGCCGAGCCGTTCGTCGCCCGGCGCCAGTCGCGCCTCCACGCGCATGTTGCGTGCATAGTAATCGAGTGGCGGCCCGATGAATTCACCGAGCAGGCCCGTGAACACGAGCAGGACGAATCCCGTCACCGCGACCATGCCGGCGAGACGCTTGACGGACAGCCCCGCCGATCGCATGACAATGATTTCACTGCCCGCGGCAAGTCCGCCGAGGCCGAGCAGCGAACCAATCAACGTGGATACCGGCAACATCTGAAACGCGAGGTTCGGCAGACGCAGCGCGGCAAACATGATCACCTGCGGTGTTTGATAGCCGTTCTGCATGTCATCGAGCTGGGCGATGAACTCGAATAACGCGGCCAGCGCCAGCAGAACCACGAGGACCAGCGCCGTTGACGCGATGATCGAACGCATCAGGTACAGACTCAGGATGCCATTCATGAAAATATCCGGCGATGCACGGAGTTTTGAACGGCGAGCAAGCCGAGCGCAAATGTCAGCACACCGGCATGGACCCACCAGAGACCGAGCTCAGGCGAGACCGTGCCCTGCTCGATCCAGGCCTTGCCGGCACTGAGCAGATTGAAATAGATGATGAACACCAGCAGGCCGATGGCCAGCCGGCCATAGCGTCCCGCCCGGGGCCGGCTGCGGCTCAATGGCACGGCAAGGATGCCGAGAATGACGGTCGACAGCGGCACACCGAGCCGCCAATGCAACTCGGCCATGTGCTCGAGCTGGCCGGACGCCAGAAGATTTGCAATCGTCATGGCCCGTGGCCTCGGTTCCGGCGTGTCGAGACTTGGCAGTTGATACGGAATACCATGCTCCGCGAACTCGACCACACGGAACCGTGAAGTACCCGGAACTCCCTCGTAGCGCCGGCCGTTGTAAAGAACGAGGACACGCACATCGGCATCGTCGGCTTCGATTTGCTCGCCACGCTCTGCAACGATGACTTCAATGACGCCATCTTCCATGAGCCGTTGGATGAACACCTTCTCCATGACTCCGTCCGGTGTCACCCGTTCGCCGTAAACCACCGCGTTGTCGGGCCCGAACACGGTGAAGCGTCCTGGTTCGATACTCGCCAGGTCGGCGACGCGCCGAGCTTCAGCGCTGATGCGATCGATATTCGTCAGTGCTCGCGGCCCGAGATCGACGGCGAGCCATGCGACCCCCAGCGACAGTGGAATCAACAGCAATGACAGCGGCCGGTAGATACCGCTGGGACCGATTCGACAGGCCATCATCGCCGGCATCTCGCTGTCGCGATACAGCCGCCCGAGCGCCAGCATGATGGACAGGAACAGGCCGATCGGAACGAGAATGGTCAGGTACTGAACGGCTGACAAGCCAATCACGTCCAACGCTGCATCTCTCGGCAATTTGCCCTTCGCGACGTCGCCAAGTACACGTGCAAATTGATTCGTCAACAGGATGAACAGCAGGACGATCGTCACGCCCAGCCAGGTCGTGGCAATCTCGCGAAATATGTAGCGGTCGAGGATACGAAACATTGAAAATTCAATGATTTGCTTAACCGATGCCGGTCGAATCGGTTAGACTACCGCTTTTATTTTGCCCGGGACAGCCCTGTTTCGCAGGGTACCCGGACGAACAGACTCGGCAATAATCAAGACGCTCGAGACCCGGGGTGGCGCGGCAACGGTCAATTGACCAATCAGCCTCGCCGCCAGACGACAATCTGCATCCACCAGGGCACGTGTCACATGGAATATTTCACAACCACGAGCAAAGCCTCGCGCCGTGCCGCTGACTGTGTCGTCGTCGGCGTGTACGAGCGCGGCAAACTCGGTGCCGGCGCGGCTGACATCGACGCGGCGAGCAAGGGTGAAATTCGCCGCCAGATCAAGAGTGGAGACGTGTCCGGGCGGCTGGGACGAAGTGCCGTATTGACCAACGTGCCCGGCGTGCGCGCCGGCCGGGTCGTCGTCGTCGGGCTCGGCAAGTCCGGTGAGCTCGGCGTAGCCCAGTTTCGGCGTGCGATGGCGGCAGCCGTTCAATCGGTGTCCCGCAGCAAGAGCAAGGAAATACTCAGCTATCTGACACTCGAAGACGTGGCCGGAAGCGATGCATACTACCTTGCGCGCCACACCGTACAGGCGATCGGCGACGGACTTTATCGATTTGACGAGATGAAGAGCGGTCGGCGCAAAGGCGGCATGCCACTCAGGAAAGTCGGCCTCGCGACGTCGAAACGCAGCGACGCTGCCAGGTCGATGCGTGGCGCCGAACACGGCGACGCGATCGTTATGGGAATGTCTCTTGCGAAGGACCTCGGCAACCTGCCGCCGAATGTCTGTACGCCCGCATACCTGGCACGCACGGCCCAGCGTTTGGCCGGCAAATACAGGAAACTGACAGCGCGGATCATCAATGAAACCGAGATGAAACGTCTCGGCATGCATTCGTTGCTGTCGGTAACCGCCGGAACCAGGGAACCGGCAAAACTGATCGTCATGCAGTACAAAGGCGTTGCTCGCGGACAACCCGTCGTGCTCGTCGGCAAGGGCGTTACATTCGATTCGGGTGGCATATCGCTAAAGCCCGGCCCTGCCATGGACGAAATGAAATTCGACATGTGCGGCGCGGCCAGCGTCATCGGCGTGATGGCGACAGTTGCGGCGCTCAAGTTGCCGATCAACGTCAACGTGGTCGTGCCCGCGGTCGAAAACCTGCCGGGTGGCAGGGCAACCAAACCCGGCGACATCGTCACGAGCATGTCCGGACAGACGATCGAGATTCTGAATACCGATGCCGAGGGCAGGCTGATATTGTGCGATGCGCTGACGTACTGCCGGCGCTTCAAGCCGGCGGCCGTTATCGACGTCGCGACCTTGACCGGCGCGTGCGTCGTTGCGCTCGGACATCACCATACCGCCGTCATGGGCAACAACGACGAACTTGCAGCCAATATTATCGCCGCCGGCCGCAACGCGGATGACCGTGCCTGGCAATTGCCACTGGGTGAAGACTATGCGCAACAGCTGAAGAGCAATTTTGCCGACATGGCCAATGTGGGCGGACGCGATGCCGGCGCGATTACGGCCGGATGTTTTCTCGCTAAGTTCACCGACGGAATGGACTGGGCGCACCTCGACATCGCGGGCACAGCGTGGAAGTCCGGGCAAAAGAAAGGCGCAACGGGCCGGCCGGTGCCGATGCTCTCCGAGTGGTTGCTCGCTCGCTGTGGCGCCCTGCCCTAGCCGTCTGCCCTGGCGACGCGTGTAATGGCACAAATCGATTTTTATATCCTGAGGCAATCCGGTGAGCAGGCACGGCAGACCTTTGCTTGCCGGCTCGCCGAAAAAGCGTATCGCCTCGACAATACCGTGCATATTCACACCGACAGCAAAGCGATCGCAGAGCGCATCGACGAATTGCTGTGGACGTTTCGCGACGGCAGTTTCGTGCCTCATCACCTTGCCGGTCACGCGCAGCAAGATCTGGCGTCGCCGGTCACGATCGGCTTTGGTGCCGACGATGTCGAGCCCCGGGACCTGCTCATCAACCTGAGTGATGCGATCCCTGAATGCAGCGACGCTTTCCCACGCGTCGCCGAGCTTGTAACCTCGGACGAAGATTGCAAGCAACGGAGCCGCAAGCGATTTGCCGAGTACCGGGAGCAGGGGCACCAGCTCGAGACCCACAAGGTTTAGTATTCCGCTTTCGCCCGGCCAGCCAGACCACGAATGCATAAGTCCTACCAACCACAAGACATCGAGCGACGGGTTTACGCGCGTTGGGAAGAGCAGGGATTATTCGCACCGCAAGGCGACGGCGAACGCTACTGCATCATGATTCCTCCACCGAACGTGACGGGAACCCTGCACATGGGTCATGCGTTCCAGTACACGATCATGGATGCACTGACGCGTTACAAACGCATGCAGGGCTGCAGATCCCTGTGGCAACCGGGCACCGATCATGCCGGCATCGCAACGCAAATGGTCGTCGAACGGCTGTTGAACAACGAGGGCACGTCACGCAAGGAACTCGGGCGCGAGAAATTCGTCGAGCGTGTCTGGCAATGGAAAAAGGAGTCCGGCGGCAAGATCGGCGAGCAACTCAGGTGCCTGGGAGCTTCCGTCGACTGGAGCCGTGAGCGCTTTACGCTGGACGAAGACCTGTCGCGGGCGGTCACCACGGTATTCGTCCAGCTGTACCAGGACAACCTGATCTATCGCGGCAAGCGACTGGTCAACTGGGACCCGGTGCTGCACACGGCATTGTCGGACCTCGAGGTGCTATCGGCAGACGAGGACGGCCACCTGTGGCATTTTCGCTATCCGCTGGCATCCGGTGACGGTTACCTCGTCGTCGCGACGACGCGCCCGGAGACCATGCTTGGCGACAGCGCCGTCGCTGTGCATCCCGACGACGAGCGTTATTCCGATCTCGTCGGCAAGGAGATTGTGCTGCCAATCGTCGGACGTCGCATTCCAGTCATCGCGGACGACTATGTCGATCCCGAGTTCGGCACGGGCTGCGTCAAGATCACGCCGGCGCATGACTTCAACGACTACGAAATCGGCATGCGGCATGAACTGCCGATGTACAACATCCTGACCGACAATGCAGCGCTCAATGACGAAGTGCCCGAGGCCTACCGCGGCATGGATCGATTCGACGCTCGCAAGGCCGTGGTCGCCGAGTTCGAAAGCCTGGGCCTGCTGGATCACGTCGAGGACTACACAGTGAAAATTCCCCGGGGCGACCGCACCGGCGCCGTCGTCGAACCGTATCTGACCGATCAATGGTACGTGAAGATCAAGCCGCTGGCCGAACCGGCGATCGAGGCCGTCAAGTCAGGACGCATTCGCTTCGTTCCGGAAAACTGGTCCAAAACCTACTTCGACTGGATGTACAACATTCAAGACTGGTGCATCAGCCGTCAACTGTGGTGGGGACATCGTATTCCGGCCTGGTACGACGACGCGGGAAAGGTCTACGTCGGACATTCCGAAGACGAGGTTCGCAAGCAGCACAAGCTGGGTGCGAAAGTCGCATTAAGGCAAGACGAAGACGTCCTCGATACCTGGTTCTCGTCGGCATTGTGGCCATTCAGCACCCTGGGCTGGCCGGAAGAAACGGATGCGCTTGATGATTTTTACCCGGGCAGCGTTCTGGTCACGGGTTTTGACATTATTTTCTTCTGGGTCGCTCGCATGATCATGATGGGGCTGCGCTTCATGGGTGATGTCCCGTTTCGCGAGGTGTATATGCACGGCCTGATTCGCGACCAGGACGGCCAGAAAATGTCGAAGTCGAAAGGTAATGTGCTGGACCCCCTGGACCTGATCGACGGCGTCGATCTCGAGACATTGCTGGACAAGCGCACGAGCGGGCTCATGCAGAATCACCTGAAGCCCATGATCGACAAGGCGACCCGCAAGCAGTTTCCGAACGGCATCGAGCGATACGGTGCCGACGCATTGCGATTTACATTCGCGTCGCTCGCGACTACGGGGCGCGATATTCGTTTCGATCTAGGACGCATTGAAGGCTATAAGAATTTCTGCAACAAACTGTGGAACGCGGCGCGCTATGTGCTTATGAATACCGAGCATATGGATGACGGCGACGTTGAATTGAGTGCCGCCGATCAGTGGATCAGGGCCAGACTGTCGCAAACGATCGACGCCGTGCACGGACATTTCGCGGCCTATCGGCTCGATCTCGCGTCGCAAGCCATTTACGAATTTACCTGGCACGAATTCTGCGACTGGTACCTCGAATTGTCCAAGCCGGTGCTGCAATCCGATGACACATCACCGGAATTGCAACGCGGCACGCGGCGCACACTGATCGAAACACTCGAATCGCTGCTGCGGCTGATGCACCCCTTTATGCCGTTCATTACCGAAGAGATCTGGCAACAGGTGGCACCACGTGCCGGCATCAGTGCGTCTACAATCATGTTGCGTGCTTATCCGGACGCTGCGCAGCACGCTCGCGATGACGAGGCTGTCGCCGACATTATCTGGGTGCGTCAATTTATTCTCGGCATCAGACAGATTCGTGGCGAAATGGATATCTCGCCGGGTAAGCCACTGCCTGTACTATTGAAAAATGCATCCGACGAAGATCGCAGACGGGCGAACGACCATGCCTTGCTGCTGCATCGCGTAGGCCGCGTGGAGTCCGTCAGGATACTTGACGAAGGCGAGGAACCGCCGGCTTCGGCAACTGCATTGATGGACGACATGCGCCTGCTGGTACCGATGAAGGGAATCATCGATGTTGACGCCGAGCGCGCCCGCCTGGAAAAGCAGCAGGACAAACTCAGCGCGGACCTCGCCCGTAACCGTGCCAAGCTCGACAACGCGAATTTTGTGAACAACGCGCCAGCCGATGTAGTCACAAAGGAAAAGCAGCGTTCAGACGAGTTGCAAAAACAGCTCGGTCAGCTAGGCGAACAACTCGAGAAGTTGAACGAGCTTGCCTGACGCCCCGCAATTCTGAGCACTGCATCACAATCTGGCCAGTGACCAAGTGCAATTGGCACGCCGATTGGCGACGATAGCAGGCATAATCGGACAGCAGGCCCGGCCGAAATCACGCTTTCCAGGAGTAGCGTATGCAGCGCGGTAGCACGATAGAAAAATTGCCGGTCGGCAAAGACGCGCAGCGCGTCGCGCTCGAGAACGCGCGCAAGGCCCTGGGCAGTATCATTCTCGGCAAGGACCGGCAGATAACTTTGGCACTATCCTGCCTGCTGGCGCGCGGTCATCTGCTCATCGAAGATCTTCCCGGACTCGGCAAGACGATACTGGCGCAGTCGCTCGCTACCGTGCTGGGACTCAGTTTTTGCCGCATTCAATTTACGAGCGACCTGCTTCCGGCCGACATCGTCGGCGTATCGGTATTTCGCAAAGACAGCGGCGAGTTCGAATTTCAGCCCGGCCCGATATTCTCACAGCTCGTTCTTGCAGATGAAGTCAATCGTGCGACGCCGAAAGCGCAAAGTGCGCTGCTCGAGGCAATGGAGGAACAACAGGTCTCGGTCGACGGCAATACACGTGCGTTGCCGGAACCGTTTTTTGTCGTCGCAACACAGAACCCGGCCGATCAGATCGGAACATTTCCGTTGCCGGAATCACAGCTCGACCGTTTTCTCATGCGCCTCGAACTCGGTTACCCGGACGAGGCCAATGAACGCGAGCTGATCACGGGCGACGATCGACGGGAGATGCTGCGCAACATCGACGCAGCGACGACGCCGGAGGTGCTGCAGGCACTGCAGCGATCGGCAGCTCGGGTACGCATGAGCGAGCCGCTCGTCGACTATATCCAGGCACTGGTGCGCCAGACCCGCGAATCTCCCCATATCGAGATCGGACTGTCACCACGCGGTGCGCGGGCGCTGGCGGCCGCAGCCAAAGCCTATGCCTTCGTTGAACGGCATTCGGGCGTCTATCCCGATGATGTTCAGGAAGTGTTTGCGTCCATTGCCGGACACCGGTTGAAGCCGGCCGGCAACACCAATTTCCGCAGCGCAGCCGAACTCTGCCAGCACGTCCTCGATTCGGTGGACATTCCCTAGAGTCTTTCTGATCCCATGTCGGTCAAGGAGATAGAAAAAAGTGGGGTCGAACCGAAGTTTTTTCGAAGGATTTGGCGGCTATTGATTCCATCGGGTGAAAACCTCGGTTCGACCCCACTTTTCGACAAGACCTCGGTTCGACCCGGTTTTTTTCCGAATGTCAGCGCGGCCACGAGCCGGCGCGTTCAACGCTGGGCAAGAAAGCGTCAGGGCATTGATGCTCCCGTCACGCGCCTGCAATCGAGACGGGTTTACATACTTCCAACCGGCGTCGGCCTGGTATTTGCGCTGATGGCATTCGCGATGCTGTTGGGGTCGATGAACTACAACAATAATCTCTCGTTCTTGTTGACGTTCGTGCTGATCGGGCTTGGCTTCGTGTCGATGCATCAATGCCAGCGCAATCTCGTCGGGCTCGAAGTGAGTTTTGCCGGCACCGATCCCGTATTCGCAGGACAGGCGGCGCTTTTCCGCATCGCCGTGACCAATCACTCGAAAAGCGCTCGCCATCGAATAGGGCTGTACGCCGACAAGGCTCATAGCGATATACACGACCTGCAGCCCGGTGAGAGCCGTGTCTTCGTGTTGCCGGTCGCAACGGACAGGCGTGGATGGATAGCGCTCAACCGCTTCGGCATCCGCACATTGTTCCCGTTCGAACTGTTTCGTTCATGGGCGTGGATGCACATGGAGATCAAGGGCGTCGTATACCCGCACCCGGACGAGGACCCGCCACCGCCGCCGGCAACGCAATCGGCTCTGGGGCACCGGCAGCACGACGCGCGCGGTGAGGAAGACTTTGCCGGCCTGCGGAGATTTCAGACCGGTGACTCGCCTCGCAATGTTGCCTGGAAAGCCTATGCGCGCAGCGGGCAACTGCTGTCCAAACAATTCGCGGGCGCCGACACCAGCAGCCAATGGCTGGATTTCGCCGAGGTAGAGGCCGACGATGTGGAGGAGCGACTTTCGATCCTGACGCGGTGGATCGTCAACGCGGAGCGCACTCGCGAGGACTACGGCCTGCGCCTGCCCGGCCATTCCTTCCCGCCGGCTCACGGTGACGCGCATCGGCGCCGATGCCTCGAGGCACTGGCGCTCTTTGGGCTGGACCGTGATCATGGCTAGACCGCGCGGAACCGACGGCTCATTGTTGCCAAGCCTGCCCTGGACGCTGGCGGCTTTGGCGTTCGCCCTTGCGCCGCATTATCAATTCCAGCCGATCTGGATCACGATCGCGTTTATTGCGTGCGGCGCGTGGCGTTACACGATCGAAAAACGCCGCGGCTCCCTGCCGTCCGTCTGGATTCGGGCGTTTCTCGCGCTCGTCTGTTTTCTCGGCGTACTCACGACCTACAGTACCATCAGCGGTGTCGGCCCGGGATCAGCGTTGCTCGCCATCATGGCCGCATTGAAACTGCTCGAGACACGCAAACGACGCGATCAGTTCGTCTTGCTCTTTATCGCGATCTTCCTCGTCATGTCATCGCTGCTGCGGGAGCAATACCTGTGGTCATTGCCATACCTGATGCTGGCAATATTGTTGATCATGACGGCCTGGATCAGGATGTCCGCCGACGCCACAGAGCCGGCGCGGCAGAGTTTTGCAACCGGTGGCCGCCTGATCCTTTACGCCGCACCGATCGCGATCGCGATGTGGATCTTTTTTCCGCGTATCTCGACGCCGTTCTGGGCCGTGCCCATCGACACGAGTACGGCAACATCGGGACTGAGTGACACGATGAGCCCCGGCGACATCAGTTCGTTGTCTTTGTCGGACGCGGTTGCGTTTCGCGTGAAATTCGAAGGCGCAATTCCCGAGCCGCGACTTCGATACTGGCGCGGGCTGGTTTTGCATCGATTCAACGGTCGAACCTGGTCAGGCAACGAACCGATGATCGGCAAGCGCTCCAGGGAACAGGTCAGTATTCGCGGCGAGCCGACTCGTTACGAGGTGACACTCGAGCCTACACATCAGCAATGGGTATTCGCTCTGGACATGCCCTACTCGTGGACCTTGTCGAACACGTTCATGGGGCCGCAGCAGCAACTTGCCCGTGTGCACCCGATCGATCAGCGCATTGCGTACGACGCCGTTTCCTACTCCGAATACAGTATTGACACCGATCTCAGCAACTACATGCGCACGTGGTACCTGCGGCTGCCAGAAGGCAGCAACCCACGTACTCTCAAATTCGCTCAGGAAATGCGCAGGTCGGCCGAGTCGGACACCGAGTTCATTGTCAGCGTATTAGAACGATTCACCAATGAAGAGTATTTCTACACGCTCAAACCTCCGCCATTGGGGAGCAATCCGGTCGACCGGTTTCTCTTTGACACGCGGCGCGGCTTTTGCGAGCACTACGCATCGGCATTTGCGGTAATGATGCGCGCCGTGGGAATTCCCTCGCGCATCGTCCTGGGCTACCAGGGCGGCGAACTGAATCCTTTGGGGGGCTACCTGATCGTGCGCCAGGCCGACGCACACGCGTGGACCGAAGTCTGGCTCGAAGGCGCTGGCTGGCGTCGTGTTGATCCCACCGCGGCAGTCGCGCCGGAACGCGTCAACAGCGGCATCTCCGCTGCCATGTTCGGCGGTTTCGGTGCGGCATGGGGTCTGGCCACGCCGTCGCTGCTGCTGCACCGCCTGACGCTTACCTGGGATGCGCTCAACGCCAAGTGGAACGAGTGGGTACTCGGTTACGGGCCGGACAATCAGGACAAATTCATGAAATGGCTCGGCATGGATGACCCGGACTGGCGCAAGATGATGCTGACACTGGTCGGCATCGTCATCGCACTGACGTTACTGGTCAGCGTTTTGCTGATGCTGCGATACCGGTCGCCGCCACGGGATCGCGCGGCAATACTCTACGGACGTTTCGTCAGGAAGACCGGCATCGAGCCGGCGATCGGTGAGACACCGGATGCCTTCGCTGACCGTGCGGCGACGGACTCGCCGTTGCCGGCGGCTACCGTGCGCACAATCACGGCCTCGTATCTCGACGCACGCTACGGATCGCTCGATCCCGCGGCGTTGGGTCGCCTCGAAGAAGAAGTCAGCTCCCTCCGGTGATGGGGGATGACGGCGCGGGCGCCACCCTGACGAGGCCGAGTAACATTGCACCGCCGATAAACAGCGGCAGCAGCGCAAGCAACACCCAACTCGGATCATTCGACAACATCGCGGCGATCGCAACCAGGCTGGCGCCCAGTACATGCGCAAACTTGGTCAACATGTTGTAAAAGCCGAAGAACTCACCCGGTTGACCCGCTGGAATCAATGTCGCATACAGTGAACGGCTGAGGCCCTGTACGCCACCCTGCACGGAGCCGATGATGATGGCCATGATGTAGAACTGCCGGACCTCGTCCATGAACATGGCCCAGACGGACACCGCGACATACACGCCCAGAGCGAAGTAGATGCCCCGCTTCGGACCGTAACGGTGACCGATGATTCCGTACAGCAGCGTCGCCGGAAAGCCGACGAAATTGGTCACCAGCAAAGCCATGATCAGGTCCTGCTGACCGAATCCCAGCCGCTGACCGTAATTCACGGCCATCGTGATGACCGTGAATACGCCGCCGATGTACAGCCAGTAAGCGATCAGAAATATCACCGCATTGCGGTATTTGCTGATTTCACGAACGGTCGACAGCAGCTCCGTGTAGGCGGCTCTTATGACGCCGCTGGTGACCAGCAACTCGCTCTTGTGCTCGGGTACGGCACGCAGCAACGGCAGCATGAAAACAGCCCACCAGACACCGACAGAGATAAACGCATAACCGAACGCTTCGGTCGCGCTGGCAAGGCCGAATGTCTGCGGCGACGACAGCATCCACACATGCAGCGCCAGCAAAACTGCGCCGCCGAGGTAGCCGATCGAAAAACCCAGCGATGAGACGAAGCTGTAATTACGCGGCTCGGTGACATCGATGATCAACGAGTCGTAAAACACGGTCGAACCGTAATAGCCGATAGACGCAAACAGATACAGGGCCAGCGCCCATGGCCAGTTGCCTTCGCTCACGAGACCGAGCCCCGCAGTGGCCGCCGCGCCGAAGAGTGCAAGCGCGAACAAAAAGCGTTTGCGGTAACCGCCGGCGTCGGCGATCGTGCCCAGCACCGGCGAGAGCACGCATACGATGACGCTGGCTCCGGCGTTGATCCATCCGAGCCGGGCGGTGATCGTCGCGCCCGAGGCGCCGGCACTCCAGTAACTGCCGAGAACCAGTGGAAATAGCACCGCCAGCACCGACAGGGCGAACGCGGAATTCGCCCAGTCGTAAAACGCCCAGGCAATGACTTTCTTGTTGAGAATATCGGTTCGAATCAATGGCGTTGCCCCGCTGCCGCCGTTGCGCTCAGTGCTCGCGGATCTTTAAGAATCGAATGCCGGGCCAGCGCTCTTCTGTCAGACTCAGGTTGACCCGGGTTGGAGCAATGTAGACCAGACTCCCGCCGTGATCCAGCGCCAGGTTGTCGTGTGCCTTGCGCTGAAATTCCTCGAGCATGTTCTTATCGTCGCTCTCCACCCAGCGTGCCGTCGCGACGTTGATTGCTTCGAACTGGCACTCGACCTTGTACTCATCACGCAATCGATACGCGACGACCTCGAATTGCAACGGGCCGACAGCACCAAGAATCAGGTCATTGTTGCGCATGGGCCGGAACAACTGCGTTGCACCCTCTTCGCAAAGCTGAGCAAGACCCTTCTTCAGCGCTTTGAGGCGCAGTGGATCCTTGAGCACAGCACGCCGGAAAATCTCCGGCGCAAAATTCGGTATGCCTGTGAAGTGGACAGCATCGCCTTCCGAAAAACTGTCACCGATGTTGATCGTGCCATGATTGTGCAAACCGATGATGTCGCCGGCATAGGCGGTCTCAGCGTGCTGACGGTCGGCGGCCATGAATGTAATCGCGTCCGGAATTTTGATCTCCTTACCTGAGCGTACGTGCGTGACACGCAGCCCCTTGCGGTATTCCCCGGAGCAAATACGCATGAAGGCGATGCGATCGCGATGTCCCGGATTCATGTTGGCCTGAATCTTGAAAACGAAGCCGGTTAATTTGTCCTCATCCGGCGCGACGATGCGTTCCTCGGCGGCGCGTGGCAGGGGTGGCGGTGCATGTTCCACGAACTCATCGAGCAGCTCCTTCACGCCGAAGTTGACCAGCGCCGAACCAAAAAATACGGGTGTTTGCAGGCCCGCACGATAGTCGTCGATGCTGAATTCCGGACACGCTCCTCTGACGAGTTCGATCTCGTCGCGAAATGCGTCTGCACCGTCCCCCAGTACTGCGGCGGCCGCGTCGGACTGCAGCCCCTCGATGACTCGCCGCTCCGAGGCACGCTGGCGACCGGCCCTCTCATACAGATAGATGCGATCCTGCGCGATGTGATACACGCCCTTGAGCGAGCGCCCCATGCCGATCGGCCAGGTGATCGGAGAGCACTTGATGTCCAATACCGACTCGATCTCATCGAGCAGCTCGATAGGCTCGCGCCCGTCCCGGTCGAGCTTGTTGATGAACGTCATGATCGCCGTATCCCGCAGCCGGCATACGTCCATGAGCTTGACCGTGCGCTTCTCGACACCTTTGGCGCAATCGATCACCATCAATGCAGAATCAACGGCGGTCAGCGTACGGTAGGTATCCTCGGAAAAGTCTTCGTGGCCGGGCGTATCCAGCAGATTGATGACATAGCCCGCGTACGGAAACTGCATGACCGAGGACGTCACCGAAATACCGCGTTGTTGCTCGAGCGCCATCCAGTCAGATGTCGCGTGCCGGCTCGCCTTGCGGCCCTTGACGGTACCCGCGAGCTTGATAGCGCCGCCATAGAGCAACAGCTTTTCGGTCAGCGTCGTCTTGCCGGCATCGGGGTGCGAAATGATCGCGAATGTGCGCCGCCGCATGACTTGTTGTTCGAGAGTTGCCATCGTGCCCGTCGTGGCTCAAAGGCCGCGCAGTCTAGCCCGAAACTGCCGCCCTCGCCAGATGCGCCCGTTCACAGTACTGGTTCAGCTGTCGGAAACCAGCTTCTTGACGAGAACGGCGGCATCTTCGCGGCCAGCCTGCGCCTGGTAGTACGCCGGGCGGTTCGAGATTATGTGGAATCCTTTCTTGCGGTACAGCGCCAAGGCTGTCTGGTTCGATGGCCGAACCTCGAGAAATATCTCGCGCACCGACGCTGCCCGGGCACGAAACAGAATTTCGTCCAGCAATCGCTCGCCGTAACCGTGTGAACGATACGACGGGTCCACACAGAGATTCAGGATGTGTGCTTCGCCGGCGGCAATCGAGAGAATGCCGTATCCGGCGACACGCTCGTCCCGATCCAGCACGATGCACTGATATCCGGCCAGCAGGCAATCGCGAAATACGCCGTGACTCCACGGGTATTCATAGCTGCGGCGCTCGATGTCGGACACGAAACCCATATCTTCATGCGTCATCGGGCGAATGCTCGCCGGCGGCTCGGCCATTGGCGCAATCACGCCTGCCGCTCCGCCACGATGCGCCTTGCGAGGCACAGATCGTCCCAAACCTTGCGCTTCTGCGAGGGGCTGCGCAACAAGTACGCAGGGTGATAGGTAACCACCATGGGCGTGTCGCCGAATTGGTGCAACTTGCCGCGCAGGCGGCCGACCGGAACATCACAGCCCAGCAGCTGCTGTGCGGCGATACGGCCGACCGCGAGAATGATCTTCGGATTAACGAGTTCGACCTGGCGCTCCAGGTAAGCGCGGCAGGCGGCCGCCTCGTCTGCCTTCGGATCACGGTTGCCCGGCGGCCGGCATTTAAGGATGTTCGTGATGAACACAGTGTCCCGCGCTTCCCCGATCGCGCGCAACATTTCATCGAGCAGCTTGCCTGCTCGTCCTACGAAAGGCTCGCCGCGGCGGTCCTCCTCGGCGCCGGGTGCTTCGCCGATGACCATCCAGTCTGCGTCCGGGTTGCCGACACCGAAAACGGTTTGGGTGCGCCCCTCGTGCAATGCACAACGCGTGCACGCCGCGACGCGCGCACGCAGCTCAGGCCAGTCCAGTACGTCCGTCGGCTGCACGTCATGCTCTGTATCGGCCACGGCTTCATCCACGGTGTCAACATGGTCGCGCGGCAACCAGACGTCGATACCCATCGCCTCGAGGTAGGCGCGGCGTTGCTGTTCGGACTGAATCATCACAGGTGCTGGAGCGTGTACATTTGCGGCGATAATACTCCGTCAAGGTGATAATGATGGAGTATCAGTTTGCCATGGCGGCCAGCGCATTACACCGGCCACGAAACCGGTTACGGGACAGGACACTAAGGGTGCGGCACCTTGGCAATCAGGTCGGCGCCAGCCACGACAGTCTGCCCCGGCTCGACAAGGATCTTGCTGTCAATTGGCAGGTGCACCTCGGCAAAACGTGTCAGGCGCAGGTAGGCACAGCGCTGACCCTGCCCGAGCCGCTCGCCAAAGCGCATGAACGATCGTGGCGCCAGACCGAAACGGTAGCCATGGAATTGCAGAACCACGTCGTCACCTTCGTCGGTCTGCACCCAAAGCGCGTTCGTCGGGTAATCCACAACGGTGCCCGCCGCGAGTGCGTTCAAATCCAGAATCTTGCCTTCAACGGGGCTGCGCGCGGTGTAGGTACCGAAACTGTTGATGCGTATGACGATGCGATGGGCCTCACCCTGCAATACGCCCTTGTCGGCCAGGCCGACGGTCACGACACGGCCGTCGACCGGACTTACGACACCGAGAGGTGCTGCGGGAATGTGCCGGTGCGGGTCGCGAAAAACGAGCAACAGCCATAGAGCGACCAGCGCCGGGATCAGGGCTGGCAGCGCGCCGAGAAATTTATACGTCAGCCAGCTGCCGGTCACGGCGACCAACAGGATTGGAATTCCCTCACGGGCGACAAGCGGATTTCCACGGCCTTGCAATGTCAGGGAACCTTGCTGTTTCAGATGGGTGCTCCGTCAATATCACACTAACGGAGTATTGACGACCATCTCCCGCTTTGACGTCCGAGTCAATACGTGCGTGACGCGAACCGCGTACCTCAGTCCTGCCATTATTGAATGACGCGAGTGCAGTCCCGCCACACTAAAGCTAGAATGCGCGGCTTCTGGTGTTCGGTTTGATCTGCTCATGCGCTATTCGGAATCCGGGCTGACGACGCTCAAGGAAGTACCGGCGGACGCCGAAATCGTCAGTCACAAGTTAATGCTCAGGGCAGGCCTGATTCGTCGCCTGGCATCCGGTCTGTTCACGTGGATGCCTCTCGGCCTGAGGGTCGTGCGCAAAATCGAGGCCGTCGTGCGTGAGGAGATGAATCGCGCCGGTGCCCTCGAACTCCTGATGCCGGCCGTGCAACCGGCCGAACTCTGGCAGGAATCCGGCCGCTGGGAGCAGTACGGAGCACTGCTGCTGCGCATGTCCGATCGCCATGACCGTGACTATTGCTTCGGGCCAACACACGAGGAGGTCATCACCGACATCGCGCGCAGGGACTTGCGCAGCTACAAGCAACTGCCGGTCAATTTCTATCAGATTCAGACCAAGTTTCGTGACGAGATTCGGCCGCGCTTCGGTGTCATGCGTGCGCGCGAGTTCATCATGAAAGACGCCTACTCTTTTGATCTCGACGCGGCGGGGCTCGAGGCATCGTATCAACGCATGCATGCTGCTTATTCGGCCATCTTCGAGCGCCTCGGGCTGAGGTTTCGTATTGTCAACGCAGACAGCGGTGAAATCGGCGGCAACCGATCACAGGAATTTCATGTCCTGGCCGACTCCGGCGAAGACGCCATCGCTTATTGCGACGAGGACGGCTATGCGTCAAACATCGAAATGGCCGCGACCATCGCGCCAGACGGCAAACGACCGGTAGCGGCACAGACGCTCACCAAGGTGGCGACGCCGGGCGCCAGGACCATCGAGGCGCTGAGCAAAATGCTCGAAATCGGGCCACAACAGACATTGAAAACGCTGATTGTCGAAGGCACCGCACAACCGATTGCGCTGGCCCTGCGGGGCGACCATGAACTGAACGCCGTCAAGGCGCAGAAGATTCCCGGTGTGGCGTCGCCCCTGACGATGGCGGACGCAGAAAGCGTGCGCCGCACCACAGGCAGTGAGCCCGGCTACGCAGGCCCCATCGGGCTGGATATTCCCGTTTTCTACGATCATGCGACGGCAAACATGGCCGATTTCGTTTGTGGCGCCAATGCACCCGACACGCATTACACGGGCGTGAATTTCGACCGCGACATTGCGCTGCCCGAAACCGTGGACATTCGCAACGTCGTCGAGGGCGACCCGACACCGGGCGGCAAGGGGACGCTCAAGATCGCACGCGGCATCGAAGTAGGCCATATTTTTCAACTCGGCGACAAGTACAGCCTGGCGATGGGTGCGACCGTGCTCGACAAAGATGGTAAGGACCGCGTCCTCGAGATGGGCTGCTACGGGATCGGCATTACTCGAATCGTCGCCGCCGCCATCGAGCAGAATCACGATGACAAAGGCATCATCTGGCCCGCGCCGCTGGCACCCTACGACGTCGTGCTCGTGCCCATCAATCTGCACCGCTCGAACGCTGTTCGCGAGGCGGTCGAATCGTTGTACACCGAGCTCACCGAACGTGGATTCGAGGTTCTGCTGGATGACCGCGACGCCCGTCCCGGCGTGATGTTCGCAGACGCAGAACTCATCGGTATCCCGCACCGGCTCGTTGTCAGTGAGCGAAACCTTGCGAGCGACGAGCTCGAATACCGGCACCGCCGCGACACGGAGGCGCGTCACCTGAAACGTGAAGAGGCTCTCAAATTACTGGAGGAGTCGTCTGTAAGATAAGAGTTCGGGCCTAAAGGCCCTCCTACAGGGCTCGATCAACGTGTAGGAGGACCTTTAGGCCCGATTCCGGCTCGACCCCTGGGGGAGGACCTTTAGGCCCGATCCCGGTTCGAACCCATTTCCCCCTTACAACAAACCACGCCTATGAACGCCGCGCGCCGCATTGCCCTCAACTGCATCCTCACGGCCCTGCTGGTGCCGGGAACTGGCATTGCCGAGCAGTTCCCGGACCCTGAGCTGCGCGAAGTGCTGCGAACCGCGGCCAATGCCGCCGACAGCTTTCCTGAACGATACGATGCCGAAGTCTGGCTGACCGACATGTCACGACGCTTGCAGCGGCAGGTTGGAGATCCGGATGAGCGCATCGAAATTCTGCTGCGGGTACATTTCGAGGCGACGCGCGTGGGCCTGCAACCGGAGCTGGTACTCGCCGTCATCGAGGTCGAGAGTAATTTTGACCGCTACGCCGTTTCCGTCGCCGGCGCACTGGGTCTGATGCAGATCATGCCATTCTGGCTTGCCGAGATTGGACGTCAAGACGACAACCTGCTGCACGTCGACACCAACCTGCGCTACGGCTGCGCGATTCTGAAATTCTATCTCGACAAGGAAAACGGCGATCTGCGCCGTGCGCTCGGACGCTACAACGGCAGCGTCGGCAAACGCCGCTACCCGAATAAAGTTATCGACAGGCTAAGCCGCAAGTGGTTCAAGGCCTAGCAGCCCAAACCGCGCTCAGCAGGCTGTCAGCGCGTCGTGAAGGCTTTTCGATCCTCGTAGTCCGCCTCCCGTTCGATGATCCCGGATACGCGAGCCATGCGCGGCCCTTGCTGCAACCAGGCAGCCAGCTCGGCGATCGCTGCACGGCCGCCGCAGGCCAGTACCTCGACGTCACCGTTCGGCAGGTTGATGGCGTAGCCCGTGATCTCGAGCGACTCGGCAATGCGCCTGGTGCTATCGCGAAAAAACACGCCCTGCACGCGACCCTTGACCGTGAACAGGCGTGCGCTCGGCATGCCGGGTCAATCCGTGCCGTTTTCCTTGCCGGATTCGCTGAGCTGGATCGCATTCAATGCCTTGATTTTCGCGTGCATTGCGTCGCGTCGCGCCTGCGGATAGTTGCGCTCGTTGAGCTTGCGTTCCGCACTCTGCAAGAATTCCTCGGCAGCCTTGAGCTCCACGGCGGCGAGGTCAGCGGCGCCGGCCTCCCTGGCCACGGCAATGGCCTGGCGCGCGTCGCTCATCTCCTGAACGGGTGGCGCCGTTTCGCAGGCGGCAGCCATAAGCAGCGTCGCGAGCAAGGCGGTACACAGTATGACGATGGATCGAAATGCTGGCATTGTTATTCTGATTACACGTTAGCCGTAGTACGCTACCAACAGGACGCACACCCCGTCAAGCCGGGTGTGCTGCGCTGACGTTGGCAGCCAGGCCTGCTAGAGTTCGCCCCCGGAACCTGGACAAAGGCCAGCGAGACGACCATGACCGTTACGATCTACCACAATCCAGGATGCTCCAAGTCACGGAAAACATTAGAGATTATCCTGGATTCCGGGGTGAAACCAAGCGTCGTCGAATACCTCCGCGAACCCCCTCCGGCCAGCCGAATTCTGGAAATTGCGAGGCTCCTCGGCGTGCCGGTTGCCGATATGCTGCGTCGCGGTGAGGACGAATTTCGCAATGCCGCGGATTTGCCCGCGCTCGATGACGATGCCGCCCTCGCCGCCTGGCTGGAGAAAAATCCGCGGGTATTGCAGCGGCCAATCGTTGTCGACGAGGGCCGCAACGAGGCCGTCGTCGGGCGGCCGCCTGAGAACGTTCACGCCCTGCTGAACCCGTGAGCGAGGTTCTCGTACTTTATTTTTCCCGCTACGGTGCGACCAGGGCGTTGGCGCGCGAGGTCTGCCACGGTGTCGATTCCGTCGACGGCATGGCATCGCGGCTGCGCACGGTGCCCGCGGTATCTGCGGTCACCGAAGCCGTCGAAGACGATATTCCCGAGTCTGGCCCCCCTTACGCCGTGGTGCAGGATCTCGTCGATTGCGCGGGACTTGTCATGGGCAGCCCGACGCGATTCGGCAACATGGCCGCGGCGCTGAAGTACTTTCTTGATGGCACGGGCAGCGAGTGGCTCGCGGGCAGCCTCTGCGACAAGCCGGCCGGTGTTTTCACGTCGACGTCGACGCTGCACGGCGGACAGGAGTCGACGCTGCTTACGATGGCAGTGCCGCTGTTGCACCATGGCATGTTGCTGACGGGGCTGCCGTATACGGAGTCCGCGCTGTCAACAACGACAACCGGTGGCACGCCATACGGTGCGTCGCATATCACCTGGAATCGCAAGTCCGACACACTGTCTGACGATGAGAAGCATCTCGCGCGTGCGCTGGGCAAACGCGTCGCGGACATTGCGCGCCGGCTGGCGGCGGACTGAAAAAGTGGGGTCGAACCGAAGTTTTTTTGTAAGAACTGGCGACTTGATGACTCCGTCGAGAAAAAACTTCGGTTCGACCCCACTTTTAGAAAAAAACTTCGGTTCGACCCCACTTTTTACGAGTCCTTCATCACGTCCCTGACAAATGGAATCGTCAGACGCCGCTGCGCACGGAGCGCCTCGAGGTCGAGCTTGTCGAGCAAGCTGTACAGGCTCCCCATGTCACGCCGGCTGCGGCTCAACAAGTAACGCGCGGTCCCGGACGGCAAGTCCAGTCCGCGGTGCCGTGCCCGCAATTGCAGTGCCGTAACGCGATCCGCTTCAGCCAGTGGACGAAGATGAAAGGTCGGCAGCCGCGACAAACGGCTCTGCAAGTCGGGCAGCATAATCGGGCACCCACGCGGTGACGCCGATGCCGCGACGATCAGGCGGCCGTCCGCCTCGGTGATGTCGTTACACAGATTGAACAAGGCACGCTCCCAGACATCGTCACCAACGATCTGCTCGATATCGTCGATGCAGACCAGATCACGACTTGCGAGCCCCTCCAGCACACCCGGACCGGCATCCCTGAGCAGGCGCATCGGCAGGTATACCGCGCGCTGATCGGCGCACTCGCACGCGGCCTGCAACAAGTGCGTCTTGCCCGTCGATACCGCGCCCCACAACCAGCAGCCGTTGCCGCCAGGCGTGTCGGGCCGGGCAAGATCAGTGAGCAAGCCGACAAGCGCTTCGTTGCCCGTATTCAGGAACGTCGCGAACACGGCATGATCGGCAAGCCGCAGCGGCAAGACGAGCTGGCTCACGATCGATCCCCGCTCAGGCATCGCCGGCATTGAACGACTCGTCAGCGTCCCGGGCGGCTTCAGGGTGTTCCTTGAGGTACCGGTGATACGCGAAACGGACAAGCACTGACAGCACGGCGGCAGCAGGCAACGCCAGCAGGATGCCGAAGAAGCCGAACAACTGGCCGCCGGCGGCAATCGCGAATATCACGACGACGGGATGCAAGCCAATGCGGTCACCGACAAGTTTCGGCGTCAGGATAGTGCCTTCGAGAAGCTGCGCGCCAGTGAAGACGGCGACTACGCCGACGAGGTGCCACATCGGGTTGGGCTCGAGCACGACCGTCAGCGCCGCAAGAATAATTCCGAACACGAACCCCAGGTACGGTACGAAGCTGACCAGGCCGGACACAACGCCGATAGCCAGCGCGAACTCCAGCCCAACGAAACTGAGACCAATCGAGTAGATGACGGCCAGCGCGAACATGACGAGTACCTGGCCACGCAGAAAAGCGCCCAGGACATCGTCGGTATCACGCGCGAGCCGATACACGGTTTCGCGCTGACTGGACGGCACGAGTGCGCCAAAGTGTGCGACGATCGAATCCCAGTCACGCAACAGGTAAAAGGTCAGGATCGGAATCAGGAACAAGCTTATGACAGCCGCCGCGAGCGCCCCGCCCGACTTCGTGACCGACACCAGGACCTTTGCACCCCAGCTGCCTGCTATTTCGCTGTAGCGCGCAAGAAACGGACCGATGCCGACGTCGGTGCCGGGTTCAATGTCGAGATAGTTCGCGATGCCCGGCAGCCAGACCTGCTCGACCTGAGCGGCGATGTCCGGCAATGCGGCAAACAGCGCGGCGATTTGCGTGCGGACCAGGGGGCCGAGCAGCAGGACGAGCAGCCCCAGGAACAAAAACGTCAGCAGGAATACCGTGATAACAGCCAGCGTGCGCGGCAGGCGCAAGCGCTGCAGCCGATCCGCTAGCGGATCACCGATATACGCCAGCAGGCCCGCCGCGATGAACGGCGTCAGCACCGGTGCCAGCAGGTATAAAAGCCCGCCGATCAGGGCAATTGCGATCAGCCAGTTGGCGCGTAATTCCGATTTCATTGCCTGGGTAATCTCATATTCCGGCGCGCGCGCGGCGCGACCATAACCATACGTAATCGACGCCACTGACCACGACCGTGACCAGTATGGCTGCTCCCAGAATCGTGATTGAAATCATATCTGGCCAATCGAAGCCTGCACGGCTCAGAACGAATAACAGGAACAGCAACTGCAATGCCGTGTTGAGCTTACTGATTCGCGTGGGCTCCCCCTGCACGGGCTTGACGATGAAGTTGTAGGCCATGGCCCCCGTGACGATGACAACATCACGCAGAATGACGACAACCGCGAGCCAAAACGGGATGTGCTGAGTGTAGGCGAGTGTTATGAACAAGCCTGCCACGAGCAATTTGTCAGCGACCGGATCGATCAACGCGCCGAATCGCGTGTGCCAGCTGAAGCGCTTTGCCAGGTAGCCATCGATGCCGTCGGAAAATCCAGCGACAACAAACAGCGCCAATGCCCACTCGAAGGCGTCGCTCAGGATGAATCCGAGGATCGGCGCGATCAATGCGATGCGCATTAACGAGATAGCATTCGGTAACCAGCTGAGCGACATCAGGGCGATCGCTTCAGGGGCTGTAGAAGAAATCGAGCGCCAACGAAGTTTCGCGCATGCCGCCATGGTCATCCATGAAATCTTGCTCGAAAACGTCCTGCTCAATCAGTCCACTCAAACGTAGCGCGCGCGCCAACCGCTCGGCGCCGCCGTGTGCCTCGACACGGTAGCTGATGCGTTCGCCTTCTACCGACGTGATCGTAAAATTCTCGATGACATTCAGGCCGCTCAGCAGTGTCTGCATCGAGCCATAGGCGTCGATCGATGTGATCCCGGAGACGCGCAGCACGACGGCGCGCAGCGGTGCATCGCCGCCGATCGCAAATTCCGCGGCCAGCAGGTCAGCGACAAGCGTGATCACCTGTTCAGGCTGGCCCGTCCACCTGCGTTCATCACGGTCGAAGTGGTAACTCCAGCGATTGCGTTGGCCCGTTGCGGGTCTGATTCGTCCAATGAGTACGGAGTCCACCTCGTAACGTCTCGACGCCTCGAGTATGCGCTCGTCAAAACCGCCCCAGATGTCCGAAAAACTGACTTTCGTGAGATCCTCGGTGTCGAGGAGCGGAAATGCAATGGGTAGACCGCGACGTTCCGCAACCTTGAGGACGCGTTCTCTCAGCAAGCGGTTGCGGTCGATGGATCTTGCCGCGCTGCGGCTCCGGTCCGGGTCACCCGCCGCAATGATCTCGCGCTTGCCCCGTCCCCAATCGACCGCAAGCCAAACCAGCGTGAGCGGTCGATTGCTTCCCCAGACCGTTTGTCCGAAGCGACGCAACGTAGTCTCGATCGCCGGCCCGTCGAACGAGACCCAAAGCGTATCGTCCTCACCGGGCCGAAATTGCACGACGTACGCCGAGGGTTTCGGAAACATTGTTACGATCAGATCGGGATCAGCACCGACTGCGGAACCGGAAACGCGTGTCAACACGTCCGCCAGGGCCAAATCATAAGCGCGGTCACGCGAACCGGTTTCCTGTGGATCGAGCGCCACCCGTGCCGTATAGAGCGATGTCACCTCGACCGCGGACACATCCGCTGCAGCGATGGCGATCATCAGGATCAATAGCGAGTGCGCGACATGACGGCCGGGGCGAGCCGCCCGTCGGTTGCGTCGAAATTTCTGCAAGGGTGGTTTCCCCGTGGGTGCCCAGCCACTATTATATCGCCCTCGGCGATTGCCACTGATGAATTTTTTGAGCCGAAAGCCGCCGTTCCAACTCCAGCCCGAAGAAGTCGATCAACGAGCGACGATGACCAGGAAAAACCTGACCTACAAAGACGCCGGCGTTGACATCGACGCCGGCAACCGGCTCGTCGAACGCATAAGACCGCTGGTCGCCAGAACGAGGCGAGTCGAGGTCCTCGCGGGGCTCGGCGGCTTCGGCGGCCTCTTCGCACTGCCTCCCGGGCGTTATCGCGAACCGGTACTCGTCTCTGGCACCGACGGCGTCGGTACCAAGCTCAAGCTCGCGCAACAAATGAACCGGCATGACACGATCGGTATCGATCTTGTTGCAATGTGCGTCAATGACGTTCTCGTGCACGGCGCGGAACCGCTGTTTTTTCTCGACTACTTCGCCTGCGGCCATCTGGACATCGATGTTGCGGCGAGCGTCATCGCAGGCATCGCGGACGGGTGCATACAGGCCGGCGCCGCACTGATCGGCGGCGAGACCGCGGAAATGCCGGACATGTATGCCGACGGCGACTACGATCTCGCCGGGTTTTGCGTCGGTGCCGTCGAACGCGGAAACCTGATTGACGGCAGCACGATCGGCGCGGGCGATGCGCTCATCGGTATCGCATCGAGCGGGCCGCACTCGAACGGCTACTCGCTGATCCGCAAGACTCTCGAACTGGCCGGCGACACCGATATCGACGGCAAGGCGGTGAGCGATCGATTACTCACGCCAACACGCATCTACATCAAGCCGGTTCTTGCCCTGCTGCAGTCCGTCACGGTCAAGGGGCTCGCGCATATCACGGGTGGCGGCATAACGGAAAATCTGCCGCGTATTCTCGACGCGTCGCTGCACGCCGAGATCGATTTGGGCAGCTGGCAGCAGGGACCGGTGTTCGACTGGCTCGAAAAGACCGGCAACATCGCCGTCGATGAGATGCGGCGTACATTCAACTGTGGCGTCGGCATGATCGTCGTCGTCAACGACGCAGACGTTGCGTCGGCAACAGAGGTCCTGATCAGCCACGGCGAACATGCCTGGCGCATCGGCCGTGTCGCCGGCGGCCCTGGCGAGGTACGTTTTCTTTGACCGAAAAGCGTTGCAAAACCGCGATCCTCATTTCCGGATCGGGCAGCAACTTGCAGTCCTTCATCGATCGGGTCGGCGACGGCGATATCGAGATCGTTGTGGTCCTCTCCAGTCGTCCTGATGCCCACGGCCTGGTTCGCGCCCGCAAGGCGGGCATCGACAGCGTCTGTGTCGAGCCCCGGGATCACGTCGATCGCGAGCAATATGACCGGGCCGTCGCCGCGGAGCTGGAGCGATGGCAACCCGACCTGTTGATCCTGGCTGGATTCATGTGCATCCTCAGCCCGTGGTTCGTGCGCCGCTACGAGGGACGCATTCTGAACATCCACCCGGCGCTGTTACCGGCCTACCCGGGCCTGCACACCCACGAACGCGTCATCGAGGCCGGCGACACCGCCCACGGCGCCACAGTGCATTTCGTCACTGACGAACTCGACGCCGGCCCACGCGTTGTTCAGGGGCGTCTCCCGACGCTCGCAGGTGAATCGGCGGATGCCCTTGCCGCGCGCGTGCTGGCCATCGAACATCAGATCTATCCCGAGGCAGCACGCTGGTTTGCCGAACGGCGTCTGCAGTTCAGGGACGGTCATGCATGGTTGCAGGACAAGCGGCTGGCGGAACCCGTGCAATTTGAGTTCGATGCAGACGGAAAACGAATCTAGGGAACCTCTGATCAATTATATCGTGACTGCGTTGCGTGCCCAGTTGCGCCGAGACACGGCGCGGTTCGACGGTAATGGCCGCCGTCCTTGTCGAGAGCCGCAACACAGTATCGGCGCAACTGGTGCGCAACCCGTTGATACACCAACACTTCTATCGGGCCGGGGCGGATCGCCCGAATAACGGCGTTGCGACGGCTCGACAGACCTATGGGTATGTTTTCGCCATCGCGCCTGGTTCTTCGAACGATCCGCCACCGGCGCAGCCGCGAGATAATTGATCAGAGGTTCCCTTGCGTCCTGTCCGGTCAGGCCTTGGGCAGAGTCACGCCTGTCTGACCCTGGTACTTGCCGCCACGATCCTTGTACGACGTTTCACAGTCCTCGTCGGATTCCAGGAACAGCATTTGCGCGACACCTTCGTTGGCGTAGATCTTGGCCGGCAATGGCGTCGTGTTCGAGAACTCAAGGGTTACGTGACCTTCCCATTCCGGTTCCAGGGGCGTCACGTTCACAATGATGCCGCAGCGTGCATACGTCGACTTGCCGAGACAGATCGTCAGTACATTTCTCGGTATTCGAAAATACTCGACAGTCCGCGCCAGTACGAAAGAATTCGGCGGTATGACGCATACGTCACCTGTCATATCGACAAAGCTTGTCTGATCGAATGCTTTCGGGTCGACGATGGCTGAATTGATGTTCGTAAAAATCTTGAACTCGTCGGAGCAACGCACATCGTAGCCGTAGCTGGACGTGCCGTAGGAGATGATGCGCTGGTTCCCGTTATGTCGCACCTGCCGCGGCTCGAACGGCTCGATCATGGCGTGCTTTTGCGCCATGCGGCAAATCCAGCGGTCCGACTTGATACTCAATTAACTCTGCTCGACAACGATCTTGGGGAATTTGCTGCTGTAGTCTTTACCTTGCATCGCCAGCAATGCCGTCATGCGTCGTGCGGCATTGCTATAGGCTCCTGCGACATCCGATTCGGGGTCCGCGACGACGGTCGGTCGGCCGGAGTCGGCCTGTTCTCGAATGCGGATGTCGAGAGGTAGCTTAGCCAGCAGCTGCACGTCGAAATCCTCGGCCATCCGGTCTCCGCCACCAGCGCCGAAAATCGCTTCCTCCTGTCCGCAATTCGAACAGATATGCGTGCTCATATTCTCGATGACGCCGAGGACGGGAATCGACACCTTGCGAAACATCGCAAGTCCCTTGCGTGCATCCAGCAATGCAATGTCCTGCGGTGTCGTCACGATCACCGCGCCGGAGACCGGGACCTGTTGCGAAAGGGTCAACTGAATGTCGCCGGTACCCGGCGGCATGTCGACGATCAGGTAGTCGAGATCCGACCACTGCGTCTGCAACAGCAGCTGATTCAGTGCCGATGTCACCATCGGTCCACGCCAGACCATGGGCTGGTCGGCATCGATCAGGAATCCAATCGACATTACCTGCAGCCCCAGGGCTTCCATCGGCCGCATCGTCTTGCCATCTTCACTGGTCGGTTGCGAACCGGCGAGCCCGACCATGTGCGGCTGGCTGGGTCCGTAGATATCGGCGTCCAGCAGCCCGGTCGATGCGCCGTCGGCAGCCAGCGCCAGCGCCAGGTTGACGGCAACGGTGGATTTGCCGACACCGCCCTTGCCCGATGCCACGGCGATAATATTGCGAACCTCGGCGATCGGCTTGAGATTCCGCTGCACGCCGTGTGCGACGATGCGAGTCGTCAGCGACACGTCGACGCCGGCCACACCGGTCTCGGACCGCACGGCTGAGGCGATGTAATCGCACCAGGCAGGATGCGTCCGCGCGGCCGGAAAACCGAGCTCGATCTCAACGGCGGCGCGGTCGTCCGAGACCGTGGCATCGACGATTCGCCCAACCTTGCCGACCGCAAGATCGAGCCCCGGCAGCTCGATGGATCCGATAAATTTCTTCACGTCCGATTCTGATGACACCGTCACACTTCAATCGCTCGTATTAGGTAAAATTCACTCGATTGTCCCCATATGGAGACAATCGAGCGCACATTGTAGCGAACGTGAATCCGCAGCGGTGTATTGCATCATCGTTTGGCCGGAAACGCCAGAGGCCTGTATTTTCAAGGCTTGTAGCAAGAATGCGCGAAAGGGCGATGTGGCATAATGCCGCATCGGGGCAAAACACCGGAATGACATCGTATCCATTTCCTGCCATCGGGCGCGACGTCGGCCGGAGCTTGAGCGAAGCAATTGGCTGTTCAAAGACGTAGAACTTGCAGTATGTCACGCGCAGGGAGGCCGGATGCCGGCGCCCAGGGCGTGTCATGCATCGCTGTGACGTGCTCCCCGATGTCGGCCGGCTGAGATGAGTTTCTTCGGCGCCTTCAGGGCTGATCAACTGATATCGCAACTCATCGCGGAACAGGACCCGAACTCACCGGCCGCGACGAAACTCATGAATCGCATCAAGAACGCCGGGGCCAAGGCCATCCCCAAGGTCATCGATGCACTCGCCATGTCGGACAAGACGCACACGATGATTTTCGTCGACATTCTTTCCGATCTCGTCAACGACAAGACGCTCGGCCTGTTCAAGGACGGACTCGCGGATGGCAATGAGCGCGTTGTCTCGGGAACGGCGTGGGCGCTGTCCAGCGCGACCAGTTACAACGCCAACAAATTACTCGATTTCTTCGAGGACGACGAGGTATCCAAGCCGGCGCTGATCGAAATCCTGCGCGTGCATAAACAGGATCTGAGCGTGCACGAGTTGTTGCAGCGCTGTTATGAACTCGACACCAACGAAAAAGCAGCGATCTTCAAGATCATCGAGGAAATGATTAAGCCGGAAATGGTCCCGGACCTGATCGCGCGCATGGGCGGCAAAGACACGATCATCAAGATTCACCTGATCAATCTGCTCTCCAAATTTGACAGGCCGGAAATCAACCACGCGCTCGAAATGCAGCTCAAGGACACCAACAAGATGGTGCGTGGGGCGGCCCTCGGTGCGCTCGCTACGCGTCGCGGCAATGTCAACATCGAGCCGGTCAGCAGGATGCTGCAAGATCCCGATCTGGACGTGCAGAGCAAGGCCGTCGACGTCATGGTCAAGATCAATCACCCGGACACAGTCAAGTATCTGTTGCCGGCGCTCAAGGACGAATCCGAGTACGCGCGCCGCGCTGCCGTTGAGGTTCTCAATAAGGTTGGTAACGTCAACTCCGTCAAGGACCTGCTGGAGGCCATCAAGGACGATGATTGGTGGGTCCGTTCGCGAGCCGGCGATGCGTTGGCCGAAATTGGCGGGCCGAAGGTCGTCGATTCCGTCGTGGCGCTGATCCAGCACGAAGATCAGGAAATTCGCCGTACCGCCATCGAGATTCTGAATGCAACCAAGGACGAGCGGGCTGTTGATCACCTGATTACAGCGACCGACGACGACGACTGGTGGGTGCGTGAGCGCGCCGTGGATGCATTGACCGAGATCGGCAGCCCAAAGGCGCTGCCGAAGCTCGAATCGATGCTGGGACAAAATGCCAAGACGGACACCGTCGTCATTCGTGCCCTGTCGAAGCTCGGCAATCACAAGCACATCGCCAAAATCCTGCCAATGCTGCAGAGTCCGGAGCGCGACATTCAAGTCGAGGCAATCAGGGCGCTGGCAAAGCTCGCAGATGAGTCACACGCCGAAACGATTCGCGGCGTATTGCGCAAGGTCAAACAATCAGACGATGCAACAATTATCAACAGTGCTGACAAGGCACTCAGGGATCTGGACGCCCGCTACTCGGAGACCGTCGTCGCCGAAAATGTTCGCGCGCAGAAAATTGGCGAACACACCAAGACATTGCTGCTCGAGAAAGAGGATCTCGAGAAACTTCTCGACGCTCACGCAAGTACGATCGCCGAATCGGCAGCACCGGATGCGGCGCCAACGGCAATTCTCGATGTGTCCAAACTCAAACCAGGTGACGTTATCGACGGACGTTACAAGTTCCTCGAGAAAATCGGCAAGGGAGCGTTTGGCACCGTGCTGCTCATGCAGGACGAGGTCGTCGACGAGCACCTGATCCTCAAATTCCTGAACCCCAACATCTCCTCGGACGAGGAAATGTTGAAGCGATTCGTCCATGAGCTGCGTTACTCACGAAAAATCACGCACCGCAATATAATTCGTATTTACGACTTCCTGAGCCTGCAGGGTTGTTACGCGATTTCGATGGAGTATTTTCCCTCACATACCCTGTCCGGCGAAATTCCCGACAGCAAGCCCCTGGACATGGAAAGGGCATTGCAGTTCTCGCGCGACATGGCGATCGGCATGACCGTTGCCCACGAGGCCGGGGTCATCCATCGTGACCTCAAGCCCGCGAATATTCTCGTCAACGACGAAAGACTGCTGAAAATAGTGGACTTTGGCGTCGCGGCCGCGGCCAGCAGCGGCGACACACAGCTGACCAAGACCGGTTACGTCATCGGTTCACCGAAATACATGGCGCCCGAGCAGATACTCGGCAAGAAGGTTGATGAAACGGCGGATATCTACAGTATCGGCGTAATCATGTACGAGATGGTGACCGGCGTTCCGCCATACAGCCGCGGCGATCACATGTCGGTGATGTACCAGCATGTGCAGGGCAAGGCCAAGCCGATCCAGGAAATCAATAAGGACGTTCCGGACGAGTACGTTGCATTGATTACCCAGGCCATGTCGGTCGACAAGACCAAGCGCCAGCAGTCGATGCCCGAATTGACCGACGGACTCGACGCAATCAGCGCCTAGCCCGCAAATCTTGCCAAAATGTGATGTCGCTCTGGAACGGAGCCGGAATTCCACCTAGGATAGACATAACTTCCTGATTTCCGGGGTTAACAGTCGTTCCATGGCTCGTATAGACGCCTTCCTCAAGCTCGGCCTCGCGCAGGGATGTTCGGACGTGCACCTCGCCGTTGGCGTGCCCCCGATGCTGCGCATGAACGGCGATCTGATGCCGATCAAATTCCGCGATCTGTCGAATACCGAACTCGAATCCTACATTCGCGAAATTCTGACGGCGAATCAAAAAGAAAGTCTGGAGGCCGGGCACGACGTCGATTTTTCCTATGTCGGCAAGGAAAGTGGTCGTTACCGCGTCAATGTCTTTCGCAAGGAAACCGGCTACGGCGCCGTGTTTCGGCATATCCCGGGCAACGTTCCAACACTCGAGGAGCTGAACATGCCGTCGGTCCTCACCGATTTTTGTAACTATCACCAGGGCATGGTGCTCGTTACGGGATCGACCGGAACCGGCAAGTCAACGACGCTCGCCGCAATGGTCAATCATCTCAACATGACTCGCGACCTCAACATCATCAGCCTCGAGGATCCCATCGAATTCGTGCATCCGAGCAAGAATTGCCAGATCATTCAGCGCGAAGTCGGCACGCACGTGCGTAGCTTCGCCGATGGCGTGCGATCCGCCTTGCGCGAGGATCCCGATGTCATTCTCGTTGGCGAGTTACGCGATGCCGAAACGATAATGATGGCGATGACTGCGGCCGAAACCGGCCACCTCGTCCTGGGTACGCTGCACACGACTGGCGCCGTGAAGACCATTGACCGTATCATCGACGCTCTTCCCGGCGAGCTTCGCGAGCAAACCAAGTCGTTCCTGTCAATGAGCCTCAAGGCTGTGGTCACGCAGGTTCTTGTCAAGACCCCCGACGGGCGCAGCCGGCGCGCGATCGTCGAAATCCTGGTTAACAACCGTGCCATTTCGAAACTGATCGCATCCGATCAAACGCATCAGATTCCATCGCAATTGCAGACCGGCAAGGAATACGGCATGCAACTGCTGGATCCCACCCTGATCGAGGCTATTCAGGCAAAGGAAATTGACCCCGACGACGCATTTCGCTTCGCGAACGACAAGAAAAAATTCCAGCGTTTCGTGACCGATACCGAGATTATGCCGATATTCGATGCCGTCGACGACGCCGAGGACAGTCAGTGAACAAGATCGACGAATATTTGACCCGCGCGCTGAAAGAAAAGGCATCCGATCTGCACTTCGTGTCGGGCGATCCAGTGCGTGTTCGTGTGCACGGCAGCCTCAAGATCATGGTGAATGAGGAACTGACGACTGAATTCGTCAAAGAGGCCATGAACGAGATCATGGACGGCACGACCCAACGTGCGTTCGACGAGGACGACGCTGCGGACTTCGCATATGAGATTCCCGATGTGTCCCGGTTTCGTGTCAACACGTTTCGCCACCTGAACGGCGTCGGCGCTATTTTCCGCACGATCCCGTCAACGGCGTTAACGCTTGAAGACCTCAATATGCCGAAAGTCATTCATGATCTTTGCCGACATACACAAGGCATGATCCTGGTCACCGGCAAGACCGGTTCGGGCAAATCGACGACCCTTGCAGCAATGATCGACTCTCTGAACAAACGACTCAAGGGCCATATCCTGACGATTGAGGATCCGATCGAATTCGTGCACAAACGCCAGAATTGCCTGATCAGCCAACGCGAAATCGGTGTGCACAGCGGCAGCTTCGCCGAAGCATTGCGGTCGGCGTTACGCGAGGATCCGGACGTTATTCTCGTTGGCGAGATGCGCGACCTTGAAACGATCAGCATCGCCGTCACAGCGGCCGAGATGGGTATTCTTGTCATGGGCACGCTGCACACCAACGGCGCCGGTCCGACCGTCGACCGCATCATCAACTCGTTTCCGCCCGACAAACAAAGCCACATTCGCACGATGCTGTCGACGTCGCTGCGCGGGGTGGTATCACAGCAGCTATTGCCAACGAAAGGCAAGCCAGGACGTGTTGCGGCACTTGAGGTCCTCATCAACACGCCGGCCGTCGCGAACCTCATCCGCCAGGGCAAGCTCGACCAGCTCGAAACGGCAATGCAGAGCGGCGGCAGCGTCGGCATGCAGACAATGGATTCGGCGCTTCTGGAGCTCGTCGAAAAAGCCTGGATTTCCGGCCGCGACGCGTACCAGTACGCGAACGACAAAGCCAAATTTCAAAAGGTCAAGGACGACAAGTGATAGCGGACAGGGAGCTACGCCGACAAAGTCACGTAGCGTGAGACAACGCATGGCATAATCGCGACCTTTAAACGAGCAGTCATCGTAGCCAGCCGCATGTCCGGGACAACACGCAAAATCCTCGTCACAAGTGCATTGCCGTATGCCAACGGCTCGATCCATATGGGGCACCTGGTCGAGTACCTGCAGACGGATATCTGGGTTCGCTTTCAAAAGCTCAGAGGTCACAAGTGCACCTATGTCTGCGCCAGCGATGCGCACGGCACGCCGGTCATGATCAAGGCACGAGAGCTCGGCATTTCACCGGAAGACCTGACGGAACGCATCAGCGCGGAGTTCGTCAGGGATTTCGCCGCATTCGGCGTCGACTTCGACAATTTTCACACGACTCACTCGCCCGAAAACGAGGCGCTCGTCATCGAAATATTCGAGGCGCTGCAGAAGGTCGGCGATATCTACACGCGTACGATCGAACAGGCCTACGACGAGAAGGAAGGCATGTTCCTGCCCGACCGCTTTGTGCGCGGTACCTGCCCCCGCTGCGATAGCGAGGACCAGTATGGCGACGCGTGCGAGGTCTGTGGCGCGACCTACTCGCCCGCGGACTTGATCGATCCGGTCTCGGTGTTGTCCGGCACGATTCCGGTCAAGCGTGATTCGGAGCACTATTTCTTTCGATTGAGCAAATACGAGAAACGCCTGAAGGCCTGGCTGGCCTCTGCCAGACTCGAGAAAAGCGTCCTCGCCAAGCTCGAGGAGTGGTTCGATGCCGGCTTGCGCGACTGGGACATATCGCGTGATGCGCCCTACTTCGGTTTCCAAATTCCAGGAACGGACAACAAGTACTTCTATGTCTGGCTCGACGCACCGGTCGGCTACCTCGCGAGCTTCAAACATCTTTGCGATCGGCGTGACGACCTGGATTTCGACGAGTACTGGCGTCCGGGTCATGATACCGAGGTCTACCATTTCATCGGCAAGGACATTATGTATTTCCACACGCTGTTCTGGCCGGCTGTCCTCGAGGGCGCAGGCTTCCGAACACCAGGCAGCGTATTCGCACATGGATTCCTGACCGTAAACGGCCAGAAAATGTCAAAGTCCCGTGGCACATTCATCAAGGCGCGGACCTATCTCGACAACTTGAATCCGAGTTACCTGCGCTACTATTACGCCGCCAAGCTCGGCCCGACGACCGAAGACATCGATCTGAATCTCGATGATTTCATCGCGCGAGTGAACTCCGACCTGATCGGCAAGCTCGTCAATATTGCAAGCCGCTGCGCTGGCTTTATCAGCAAGAATTTTGACGGCAAGCTTGCACCTTCACTGCACGACAATGCGCTATTCGGCCAGGTTGCCGGAGCTTCCGGGTCCATAGCCGAGCACTACGAGAAGCGTGAATACTCCAAGGCGATGCGGATGATCATGGCGTTCGCGGATGAAGCAAATCGCTACATCGACGACAAGAAACCGTGGATCATGATCAAGGACGAAAAGACGACTGCCGATGTGCAGGCTGTTTGCACGCAGGGACTTAATCTTTTCCGCAGCCTGATGATCTACCTTGCGCCCGTCTTGCCGGCCGTCGCCGACGATGCGCGGGCGTTTCTTGGTGAACGCAGCTGGCATTGGAGCGATGCCGAAACGCCCCTGCTGGGCACGTCGATCAACAAATTCAAACCGTTGCTGACCCGCGTCGAGGCCAAGCAGGTAAGTCGTATGGTCGAGCAATCGAAAGAAGACGCGAACCCCGGAACTGGCGAACAATCGGTCGATTGATGGCACCGCGCCCGGCATGCGCGTCAGGTAAACCTCGCGACGAAGGCGCCACGAAACCATACAATGCGGATTCGTAATCCGGACTAATTCATGACAGAGCTCATCGTCATCCTCATCGGCACGGTGTTGGTCAACAACTTCGTGCTCGTGCGCTTCCTCGGTCTGTGTCCATTCATGGGCGTATCGCGCAATCTCGAGGCTGCGGCCGGCATGTCACTTGCAACCGCTTTTGTCCTGACAACGTCATCGGCAAGCGCGTATCTTCTGCACGAATACGTGCTGGTGCCACTCGATCTCGAATACCTGCGCACCATCACTTTCATACTCGTTATAGCGGCGAGCGTGCAGTTCACCGAGATCATGGTGCGGCGTCTCAGCCCCCTGCTGCACCAGGTCCTCGGCATTTTCATCCCGCTGATTGCGACGAACTGCGCGGTGCTCGGCGTTGCACTACTGAATGTGCAGCAGTCGAAGGGATTTGTGCAATCGGTGTTCTTCGGACTTGGAGCAGCCGGCGGATTCGCCCTCGTCCTGATCTTGTTTGCCGCGATGCGGGAGCGCCTCGACGCCGCCGACATTCCAGCGCCGTTTCGCGGCACAGCCATTGCCCTGATGACGGCCGGGATCATGTCGCTTGCCTTCATGGGCTTCTCCGGCATGGCCCGTCCCTGACGAGTCGTAGATTTCCATGTGGCTGGCTGTCTTCACCATCGCTGCAATCGCGCTGATCGCCGGGCTCGGTCTGAGCTTTGCGGCGCGCAAGCTGCCGTCGAGACCGGGAGAACTCACGGAGCAAGTCAATGAGCTTCTGCCGCAGACACAATGCGCCCAATGCGGCTATCCCGGCTGCCGGCCATACGCGCAGGCCATTGTTGCCGGTGAGGCGCCGATCAATTTGTGCCCGCCCGGCGGCGACGAAACCGTGCGGCGCCTCGCCACCCTCCTCGGCCGCGACGTCGTCGCATTGGCGCAGGTCGCTCCGGCCGGCCACTCCGTCGCGTTCATCGAAGAGTCGCTCTGCATCGGTTGCACGCACTGCCGCAACGCCTGCCCCGTGGATGCGATCGTCGGAGCTCATCAGCTGATGCACACGATACTTCAGTCCGAGTGCACAGGCTGCGAGCTCTGCATCGCTCCGTGTCCGGTTGACTGCATCAGCATGCGGAGCGTGTCGTGAGCGCACCGACTTACGACCTCGGAAAACTGCATGGCGGGTTGCGCCTGGACGCCCACAAATCTCAATCGACGGCCCGGCCGATAATGGACGTACCGGTGCCCGGACAGCTGGTACTGCCTATCGGTCAACATGTCGGCGATCCGGCGCAGCCAATCGTCGGGATCGGCGAGTATGTGCTGAAGGGTCAGCTTATTGCCGAGGTCCACGGCACCCTCGGCGCGCCCGTACATGCGTCGTCATCGGGCAAGGTGGTTTCGATCGAGCCGTGGCCGGTCGCGCGACGTTTTGGCGAACCCGCACCGTGCATCGTCATTGAATGCGACGGCAAGGACAGGCCGGTTGAACTTGCGGAAATCGCGCCTGCCTTTGATGAACTCCCGCCGGATGTCCTGCTGCAGAAGATTCTTCATGGCGGCATCGTCGGGCTGGGGGGTGCCGTATTTCCAACTGCGCAAAAACTCATGCAGGCGACGACCTGTGATCTCGACTACTTGCTGTTGAATGGAGTGGAATGCGAGCCCTACATCAGCTGCGACGATGTATTGATGCGCGAGCGTGCTGCAGAAGTCCTGGGCGGCGCGCAAATACTCATGCATGCACTCTCAATCGACCGGTGTTACATCGTCGTCGAAAGCGACAAACCCGAGGCGTTGCACCGGCTGGCCGAGGTCATGGCCGAACTCGATGACGAGCGCCTGGTTCTGAAGTTGGTGCCGACGATTTATCCGTCCGGTGGCGAGGATCAGCTCGTGCAGCTCGTCACCAATCTCGAGGTGCCGAGCGCTGGTCTGCCCACGGATATCGGCTGCCTCGTGCAAAATGTCGGTACGGCTGCAGCCATCTATGACTGGATTCATGACCAGGAACCGCTGATCTCGCGCGTTACGACAATTACCGGAAACGGCGTTGCCGCTCCGATGAATGTCAGGGCACGCATCGGCACAACCGTGGCCGACGTCGTAAACTTCGTTGGCGGCTACACCGAGCATGCCAGTCAGCTGATCATGGGCGGTCCCATGACAGGAAAGTCAGTCAATACCGACCGGGTACCATTGGTCAAAGCTACGAATTGCGTCCTGATCATGTCCGAAACGCCGTCACCGGGCCCCGAGATAGCCTGTATCCGTTGCGGCGAATGCGCCGCCGTATGCCCGGTGCAACTGTTGCCGCAGCAGTTATTCTGGTACGCCTGCGCTGACGACGAGAAGAGCCTGCGCTCCTACGGCCTTACCGACTGCATCGAATGCGGTTGCTGCGATCTTGTCTGTCCCAGCCATATCCCGCTAACCGCTGATTTCCGCAAGGCCAAGGGCCGCATCAGGGAACTCGCGGACGAAAAAGCACGCGCCGTGCGCGCGCGGCAGCGTTTCGAGGCACGCAACGAGCGGCTTGAGCGCGACAAGCGGCAGCGCGAGCAGGAACTTGCACGGCAAAAGAAGCACGCCAAGGCCGCAGGGCCGGCGGCGATCGCAGAGATTCTCAAACGCAAACAGCAACAGAAGGAAGACGAGGACTAACCGTGAAATTCGTGCGACACGAAGCGCCGTACGTGGCTCCCGTTGCCGATGTAGCGTCGATGATGCGGCAAGTCCTGTTTGCGCTTGTGCCGGCGGGTCTTGTACATGTCTGGTATTTCGGCCCGGGATTCATCTTCAACCTGATCGTTGCGTCCATATTCTGTATCGCGGGCGAAGTCATCATGATGCGCATTCGCGGCCGCTCGCCCGCGAAGGCATTGTCCGACTACAGTGCATTGGTCACAGCTGCATTGCTCGCGTTTGCCCTGCCATCGCTGACGCCCTGGTGGGTCACGGCGACGGGCGCGCTGTTTGGCATTGTCGTCGCAAAGCACCTGTACGGCGGACTTGGCTTCAATGTCTTCAACCCCGCCATGGCCGGCTACGTGGTCATCCTCGTCGCATTCCCGATGTACCTGAACGTATGGGTCGCACCGCGCATGGGCGACATCGACTACCAGTATCTTTCGTTCCTGCAGACCCTTGGTTACACGCTCACGGGCACGTTGCCCGATTCGGCAACGATCGATGCGATCAGCCGCGCGACACCACTCGATGCCATGAAATCGGGGCTCAACAACATGCGCACGATTGCAGAGATTCGCGCCCTGCCGCTGATGGGCGATTTCGGCGGTCGCGGCTGGGAGTGGATCGGCAATTTGACGGCAGTCGGCGGTTTCTGGCTGCTGATTCGCAAAATCATCCGCTGGCATATCCCGGTCGGCGTCGGTATCGGCCTGTTGCTCCCGGCCACGATCATGTACCTGGTTGGCCCCGACTCTAACCCCGGCCCGACCTTTCACCTGTTTGGCGGTGCGACCATCCTGTGCGCGTTTTTCATCGCGACCGACCCGGTGTCGGCCGCCACCAGTCCGAAAGGCCGGCTTATCTACGGCATCGGCATCGGTATCCTGATCTATGCGATCCGCCGCTGGGGCGCCTATGCCGACGGCGTCGCATTTGCCGTCCTGTTGATGAACATGGCGGTGCCGGCTATCGATTACCTGACCCGTCCACACATTGTCGGCCACGATGAGCAGGGGCAGCAGCCTTGAAGAGCGCACAGGGAATTTTCGCGAGCGCCGCGACGCTTACGCTGATCGCCGCGATCTGTACCGCGCTCGTCGCGGCGACCTATCAGTTGACCACGTCACGCATCTCGGCCAATCAACAGGCATTCCTCGAACAAAGCCTCGAACCGGCACTGTCCGGCGTCTCCTACGACGGCAGCATTACGGCGTCGAAACTCGTCATTCCTGCTCCGCACGAATTGCCGGGCTCCGATGCAGCCGTCGTTTATCGCGCCTACGCTGAAGGCCGGCCCGCCGCAGCATTGTTCGTCGTTACGGCGCGCGACGGTTATTCAGGGCCGATTCGCCTGCTGATCGGCATTCGCGCCGACGGCGTCGTGACAGCCGTCCGCGTGCTGGAGCACCGTGAGACCCCGGGGCTCGGCGATCGTATCGATTTGTCACGGTCAGACTGGGTGAAGCAGTTTGATGGCAGTTCGATGATCAATCCGAACTTCGGCGGGTGGGCCATCAAACGGGACGGTGGTGAGTTCGATCAGCTGACCGGCGCATCGATCACTCCACGCGCCGTCATCAAGGCGATCAGTGAGACATTGGTATACTTCGATGCCCATCGCGACGAGTTATTTTCGCTGCCCGCGACCGGGGAAGGCCAGTGACAACAGGAGAATCGATCGAACAATTGCGAGCCGGATTGTGGAAGGACAACCCGGGACTTGTGCAGTTACTCGGTTTGTGTCCACTACTCGCGGTCACTACGACATTCGTCAACGGTCTCGCACTGGGATTCGCAACGCTTGTCGTGCTCGCCTGCTCCAACGTGCTCGTGTCCGCCACACGCCGCTGGATCCGACCGGAAATACGCATACCGATCTACGTTCTGATTATCGCGAGCCTCGTTACCTGCATCGAGCTGATGTTCAAGGCCTGGTTCCCGTCACTCGACCGGTCTCTCGGCATTTTCATACCGTTGATCGTGACAAACTGCGCCATCGTTGCACGCGCCGAGGTCTTTGCCTCGCGTAACCCGGTCGGCGCCAGCCTCGCGGACGGCATCGGAATGGGTGCGGGATTCACGCTGCTGCTGGTCACCATCGGCGCGTTTCGCGAACTCATTGGCCAGGGTTCGATATTGTCGCGCCTGGACATGATCCTGGGTGGCGACCCGATGGCCGGCATCACGCTCATTGACGGTGGCTGGCTGCTGGCCATCCTGCCGCCGGGTGCGTTCTTCAGCCTCGCACTCGCGGTCGCAGCGAAGAACGTCATCGACCGGCGCCGCGAGGCAGCTCGCCGCGCACATATGCCTCGCAACCTGCGTCGGGCGGATGGCGCAACGGCGACTCGCGCCTAATGAACAGCGAAAAGCGCAGGGCGATCTACAGCAAACTGCGTGCACTCGATCCGGATCCCGGCACCGAACTCAATTACCAGACGCCATTCGAACTCCTGGTCGCGGTCATCCTGTCAGCACAGGCAACCGATGTCAGTGTCAACAAGGCGACCGGCAAACTCTACAAAGTTGCAAACACACCGAAGGCCATTGTCGATCTGGGGGTCGCTGGGCTTAAATCATACATTCGTACTATTGGCCTTTATAACAACAAGGCCGAAAATATCGTCAAGACCTGTCGCTTGCTGATCGATACCTTCGCCGGTGAAGTACCGCGCACCCGCGAACAGCTCGAATCGCTGCCGGGTGTCGGTCGCAAGACCGCAAACGTCGTCTTGAACACGGCATTTGGTGAGCCCACCATCGCAGTCGACACACACATATTCAGAGTTGCGAATCGTACCGGGCTCGCACAGGGTAAGACACCGCTGGCGGTTGAGCGACGTCTGACACGCTTGACGCCCGATGAATTCAAGAAGGACGCACATCACTGGCTGATTTTGCACGGGCGATACATTTGCAAGGCGCGCAAGCCACAGTGCGGAACGTGTCCGATTGTCGAGTGGTGTGAATACCGCCACAAGGAGTTGCCGTGATTTTTGGTCAGGACCGGCATGAACTCCGCAAGAGCTATGCCGATGCGTGGCAAAAGTATTGCGACAAGCAACCGATGTCACCCCTCGAAACGCAGATCGCTGCGGTCATCAGCGAGCATCCCGAATATCAGGACGCCGTGGCTGGCCCCGAATTCGACCGTGATTTCACGCCGGAGGGCGGGGAAACCAATCCGTTCCTGCACATGGGCCTGCATCTGGGACTCCGCGAGCAAGTGGCAACAAACAGGCCGGCCGGCATCACCAGGATTTTCGAAAACCTCGCCGCCAAAGCGCGAAGCGCACATGTGGCGGAGCACCAAATGATCGAATGCCTTGCAGAAGCGCTTTGGGAGGCGCAGAGTCAGAATCGTGCTCCCGACGACCGGCAATACCTGGAGCGCCTGCGTCTCCTGTGAGCACGCGGCCGCAATGCGGGAGCTGTAATAAACGCTGCCCGGCACAGGTCTGATCTTGTAGTCTGCCAGGTAACCCTCAATGAGCGAAAAGTCCTCGCAATATCCTGTGTCCGGCGCCGGCCTCGGCCTGCGACGTCCGATCGCAAACGAACTCATGGCTGACCCGCCCGCGGACATCGATTTCATGGAGATCGCGCCCGAAAACTGGATCAACGTGGGCGGCAGTCTGGGCAAAAAATTGCGCTTTTTCACCGAGCGTTATCCGTTCGTCATTCACGGACTGTCTCTCTCTATCGGATCGCCGGCACCGCTGGACGAGCAACTCGTCCACGACATCAAAGATTTCATGAACGAACACAATGCCCTGATGTATTCGGAGCATCTGAGTTACTGCGGAGACGACGGTCACCTGTATGACCTGATGCCCATCCCGTTTACCGAGGATGCCGTCAAATACGTCGCCGAACGCGTGCGCCGGGTGCAGGATATTCTCGGGCAACGCATGGCGCTGGAGAACGTGTCGTATTACACGCCGACTGACACAACGATGAACGAGGCCGATTTCATCAATGCCGTGCTGCAAGAGGCAGACTGCGACCTCATGCTCGACATCAACAACATCGTGGTCAACAGCATCAATCATCGCTACGACGCTCATGACTTCATGTTGAAGATGCCCGCTGATCGAATCCGGTATTTTCATCTGGCGGGCCACTATGTCGAAGCAGAAGACCTCAGGATAGACACGCATGGCGCCGCCGTCGACGATCAGGCCTGGCAACTTCTCGCCGCCGCGTATGAGCACTTCGGGCCCGTACCGACGTTGCTCGAGCGGGACTTCAATTTTCCGCCGATCGAAGATTTGCTCGACGAGCTCAGGCGCATCAGGCGACTGCAAGTGGATGCGGGGCAAGCGGCGGCCGTATATGGCTAAGCGAGCTGCATTTCAGGAGAAGCAATACGCGTTTGCGGCGCATATCCGCGATCCGGAACATGTGCCGGCGCCCGAGGGCGTCGAAGACCGTCGCATGGCCATCTATCGTGAACTCTTTTTCAACAATTTGCGCAGCCTGCTGTCGAGTACCTTTCCGGTGCTCAAGAAACTCCATAGCGATGAGAAGTGGCGGCGCATGGTGAGGCAGTTCATGCAAAAGCATGAATCGCATACACCGTATTTTCTGCGGCTGCCGGAGGAATTCCTGAATTTTCTTCGCGATGAGTACGAAACACAGGACGACGACTACGCATTCCTGCTCGAACTCGCGCATTACGAATACATCGAACTTGCGCTCTCGATTTCCACGGATGCCAACGACATGACCGGTGTCGATTCGGACGGCGATCTACTCAAGGGCGTTCCGGTCAAATCCGTACTGACATGGGTCTATGCCTATGAATACCCGGTGCATCGAATTTCGGCCGAATATCTTCCTGATTCACCGCTTGAGCAACCTGTGAATCTCGCCGTATACAGGCGCGCGAATGACGAGGTCGGCTTTCTGGAGTTGAATCCGATGTCGGCGAATCTGCTGCATTTGGTCGAAGACAACAGTGCCGCAGACAGCGGCGAGGTATTGCTGCGCAAGCTCGCGGCGGACACCAACTACGCGGACGTTGACGCCTTTGTCGAACATGGCGCCACCACACTCGAAGAAATGCGGGGACTGGAAATTTTGACTGGCACTCGCACTGTCAGCGACAGGAGCTAAGCGATGGAAAAACTGAAATCTTTATGGGACCGCATCGTCGGAATTCTGAACCCGGCCGGGAACTGGGGCGCACTGTTGGTGATCCGCTTCCTGATGGCCTACGAGTTCACGAGCGCCGGCTTGAAGAAATTTCACGGTGCTAACTGGTTTGCCGATTACCAGGACAACTTTCCGTTTCCATTTAACGTGATGCCGGTTGAAATCAGCTGGTTCGTGTCGACTTGGGCAGAGATACTCGGCGGCATGGGCTTGTTATTCGGCTTGTTCACGCGCTTCTGGGCTGTCAGCCTCATCATCCTGTCGATTGTCGCGATCTTGGGCGTGCACTGGCCCGCTGACTGGCATAGCCTGGGCGAGTTGTGGAAGGGCTATGCCGTGTCGAACAAGGGATTCGGCAACTACCGAATTCCGCTGCTGTTCATCGCCATGCTGATCCCGCTGGTCCTGCAGGGCCCGGGCAAGTTGAGCGTTGATCACGCGCTTGCAAGATACTTCAACAAGAAGAGTCAGGATCGGGCCTGAATGCCCCTCGTACGTTTTGATCGAGGCCGGCAGGAGGGGGCCATCGGGCCCGATCCAGATTCGTTTCCACTCACAAGGGGATCCGAGATGGGTGAGTCTTTCTTCGACGCGATGAGCGTGCTGCAAACATTGTCGACGCTGCTCGTTGTCGTAATCGGCATTGTGTTTTTGAGCATTGTCGTCATGTACATCGTCGACGTAACGCAGACACAGCACACCGTGCGGCGCAATTTCCCGGTCATAGGGAGATTTCGCTACATGTTCGAGCACATGGGCGAATTCTTCCGCCAGTATTTTTTCGCTCACGATCGCGAAGAGATGCCGTTCAATCGCGCACAGCGGTCATGGGTGTATCGCGCCGCCAAGGGCCTCGATGGCACCGTCGCGTTCGGTTCGACGCTGAACTTAACGCCCGTCGGCACGCCGATATTCGTTAACTGCCCGTATCCGACGCTCGAGAGGGACTCGTCCCCGACGAAACCGATGACGATCGGACCGCACGCGCGCCGGCCATACGACGCCCCGTCGATATTCAATGTATCGGCCATGAGTTACGGCGCGATCTCCAAGCCCGCTGTGCTCGCGTTGTCGAATGGATCGCGCATGGCAGGTAACTGGCTGAATACAGGCGAAGGGGCCATCTCGCCGTGGCACCTGGAAGGTGGCGCAGACATCGTCTACCAGATCGGGACCGCGAAATACGGGGTTCGCGACGAGAACGGCGACATCGATGATGCGATGCTCAAAACCATCGGTGAGATCGAGCAGGTCAGGATGATCGAACTCAAGCTGAGCCAGGGAGCGAAGCCCGGCAAGGGCGGCATTCTTCCGGGCGGCAAGGTAACGGCCGAAATCGCAGAAATTAGAGGCATTCCTGCGGGTGAGGATTCGATCAGCCCGAACAGGCACCCCGAGATCAATTCGGCGTCCGATCTTCTGAACGTTATCAATCATCTACGCGACGTATCGGGCCTGCCCGTCGGTTTCAAAGCGGTCATCGGCGCCTACGGCTGGCTCGATGAATTGTTCGTCGAGATCCGGAAACGAGGTATCGAAAGTGCGCCGGACTTCATAACCGTTGATAGCGGTGATGGTGGCACAGGAGCGGCGCCAATGAGTCTCATCGACAACGTCGGCTTGCCGATCCATGAAAGCCTGCCGCTCGTCGTGGATAAACTCAACGCCTACGGAATGCGCGAGCGGATCAAGGTCATCGCAAGCGGCAAGCTCATAAATCCGTCTGATGCGGCGTGGGCACTGTGCGTCGGCGCCGATTTCATCAACTCGGCGCGCGGCTTCATGTTCGCGCTTGGCTGCATCCAGGCTCTGCAGTGCAACAAGAACACCTGTCCGACGGGTGTGACGACACACGACAAGCGCTTGCAGCGCGGACTCGTGCCCGCAGACAAGGCTGAGCGCGTACGCCGTTACTCGGAAACGATGCGCCAGGAAATAGGCATCATCGCTCACTCCTGCGGCGTGGCCGAACCGCGGCAACTCAGGCGCTACCATTGCCGGATCGTGCAGGTCGACGGCCGTTCGATTCCGCTCGACGAGCTGTACCCTGGTACTCCGCCAATGTGATATTGATGGCTTCAGAGCCGGTCACCGCGACGTAAGCGAGCGCGGCATTATGTCAACGCGGAAAAGTGGGGTCGAACCGCAGTTTTTGCTCGATGAAGTCATTTAGTCATCCGTTCTTACGAAAAACTGCGGTTCGACCCCACTTTTCCAGGCACCGACGATGCTGCGCTTGCATAGCGTACGCGCCGCTCTTGGGCCGGTTGGACAGGTCCTGATTGAGACACAGGTCGCGGCGGATTTGCCCATAATTCGTATAGTGGCGGGATGCGCCATAATCCGGACCACCGGGAAAACGCGCCACAACGGGCAATAGAGTGCCCTGACATGGCAGGAATCCGACCAGCAGCGATTCTGGGCAAACGCATCGCCGTTGTTATCGTCGCGTTGGCGCTGACCGGTTGTGAATTGCTCGCGTTGTGGCCTCCTGTCGAGCGCCAGCCCGTCACAACGGCGCCGGCCCCGCAGCGGCCCGCCGTTGTCAAGCCACAACCATTGCCATTCGTCGCGATCGTGATGAGCAGCCGCCAGCCTGCGTATCGAAATGTCGCCAGCGCGCTTGGCGATCGCCTCAAGAACTACACCGTTTTCGACATGAGCGACCGGACACAAGCACCGGTTGCGGCGTTTCGCATGATTAACGACTCCTCGGCCACAGCCGTTGTCGCCATTGGCCTGCAGGCCGCCGAAGCAGCTATTGCGATGGCGCGCATGCCCGTTGTCTTCAGCCAGGTGTTCAACTATCGGGATTATGATCTTCTGACCGACAACAGCCGCGGCATTTCGACGCTGCCACCGCTCGACTTGCAAATTGCAGCGTGGAAGAAAATCGACCCCACAATATCGAGCATCGGCGCAATCATCGGCGACGGGCACGACGAGCTGATTGAAGAGGCCAGGCTGGCGACCGAAAAACACGGTGTCCGGTTGCACATTCGCAGTGCCAAGTCCGATCGCGAGACGATGTACCTGTTCAATCGCATGGCCGGTGATATCGACGGTTTCTGGCTGTTTCCGGACAATCGAATACTGAGTGCCCAGGTTCTGCAGCAAATACTCAAGAGCTCAGAGCGCCACAGGATTCGCGTGACCGTGTTCAATGAGTCGTTGTTGTCAATGGGTGCGTCCGTCAGTGCGTCGGCCGTGGACACGAACATCGCCGACACTATCGTAAAGGTTCTCAGACGTATCGCGGCCGGCGACATCAAGAATGTTCCCGCGCTGTCGCCGCTGTCAGACGTGCACATCGTGACCAATGACGCCGTATTCCGGAAGCTGGTCCCCGCCGAATCGCAAGCCGCGTACCACCCGACAGTATCGAACAGTCAATGAGACTCTTGCTTGCCTCGATGATCGATCGATTTTCACGGCTATTCGGACGCATCGCGCCGGGGCCTGCCAAGCGCGTCCTGGTCAATGAAATTCTGTCGATTCAGATTCTGAGTACGGCCGCGATTGGCGCCCTCGCCGTTGCCAGCCTGTATTGGGGCGGGCAATGGGTCCTGCAGGACAATTACGGCCGCTGGGCGCTGCAATGGACGGAGGAACTCAACGATCTCGGCGCCCCCCTCTACTTGTCCGATGACCAGGACGCGATATCGCGAATTGAAAGATACATCGACAAGTATCCCGAGATCGGGCGCGTAACGTACTACCGTCAGGATGGCGTGGTCTTGTTCGCTATCAACAAGGACGGGGATGACACGGTTACCGACGACCTGTCGCAGTCGAGGTTGCGCGAGACAAGGGCACTGGTCGGCGCCGCCGCACCCTATCTTGTCGACAGCGGCATCATCGATCCCCGAAAATTCGAAATTCTGGCGCCCGTTTGGACCGAATCGATCCGTGGTGACGGACTATTCGCGTTCAATCCGTCGGAATCGCCACTGCAAAGTCAGCTCGACCTCGTGGGCTTTGTCGGCCTGCACCTCGACTTCATCACTTTTCACGATCGTCTCTTGTCGAATATCAAGACAGCCGTAATGGTACTTTTGGTGCTGCTGGTTGTTTCGACCATGTACGGAAGGCGCGTGCTACGCCGGGCGCTGACGTCGATTTCGGACCTGCATCAACCGCTCAAGGAGCTGGCCGCAGGAAATCTGTCGGTCGAGTTCAAAGCAGCCGAGCACCGTGAAATTTCCGAAATTGTTGAAGCACTGCAGTCGACGGCCAGCGCACTAAGTGAGCGGGACGAACGATTACTGAATCTCGCCAATCACGACGTGCTGACCGGACTGTACAATCGCCGGCGTTTTGTCGAAGAACTGAAAACGGAACTCGAACATGTGATCTCGGATGGCCATCACAGCGCCCTCTTGTTCATTGACCTCGATCAGTTCAAGTACATCAATGACACCTGCGGCCACCCCGCGGGGGACCGGTTGATCAGCAAAGTCGCCAACGAGATAAAGCGCAGTGTCGGTGATGAGGGACTGGTCGCACGATTTGGCGGTGACGAGTTTGCCGTGCTGCTCAATGACACGAACAAACCCGCAACCAAGAAAATTGCTGAAAAAATTCTCGAAGACATGCGCAGATTGTCGCATGTCGAACAAGAGCAAGTGTTCCATATACATTGCAGTATCGGCGCCACCATGATCATCGGCAACGAGTTGAACCACGATGAACTTGTTGCACAGGCGGACATCGCCTGCCGTGAGGCCAAGTCCGCCGGGCGCAATCGCATGCAGTTCTATAACCTGTCAGAACGCGAGGCGCAGCGACTCACCACCGACGTCGGCTGGATGAACAAACTACGCCAGGCACTGGACGGTAACTTGTTTGAATTGCGCTTTCAGCCGATCAATGACATTGCAACCGGTCTGACCACCCATCATGAAATCCTGCTGAGACTGAAGGGGGAAGGCGGCAAATTGATCAGCCCCGATGCATTTTTGCCGGCGGCTGTGCGCTTCGGACTGATGTCCGAAATCGATAACTGGATGATACGGCGTGCAGCGCGCGCGCACGCCGAGCACCGGGATGGCAATTCGGAATTGAATATTTCTGTCAACCTGTCGGCAAATGCGTTCGAACACGATGATCTGGCGGGCTATGTCGCATCGTGCCTCGAGGAGTACGAGGTGCCGCCCGAGAATGTCATCTTCGAGATCACCGAAAGCCTCGCGGCACGGCACCTCGATCATGTCGAGCAGCAAATATCGTCACTGCGCGCAATGGGCTGCCGGCTCGCACTCGACGACTTCGGCACCGGCTACAGTTCTTTCAGCTTTCTGCAGCGCCTGCAGGCCGACTACATCAAGATTGACGGCTCTTTCGTAGTCAACCTCGTGGACAATCCCGTCGATCAGAAAATGATCCGCTTGATTGCGGAGATCGGACGCGAGGCCGGGATGAAGACGATTGCGGAATATGTACAGAGCGCCGAGGTTCTCGAGATGCTGGGAGATCTCGGAGTCGATCTCGTACAGGGTTACTATATCGGCCGGCCCGCGAAGCGCCCAATCCCCAAGACGATGCCGATACCGCTCAATTCCCGCAGAAATCGAGATCGCGACCAGAAGTCCTACTCGGCCTGAAGCGCGCGAATCACTCACAAACGCCTGGGCTGAGCCGCAGACAACCTGACGTCCACAACGGGCAGATGTGGCGGGTCGACTTCCGCATCGTCGACCATTCACTTAGGCTGCCTGGCGCGCAGGCAGACCCCTAACGCTTCTTCGGCATGTACAAATCGGTCAATGTGCCCTCGAAGGCCTCCGCCGCAAACGCGATAGTCTCGGACAAGGTCGGATGCGGGTGGATCGACAGGCTGATGTCCGCCGCGTCGGCGCCCATCTCGATAGCGAGGCCAACCTCGGCAATCAAGTCCCCGGCTCCCGAGCCGACGATGGCGCCACCGAGCACCCTCCCGGTCTTCTTGTCGAACAGCAACTTGGTGAAGCCTTCGTCACGCCCCAGTGATAACGCACGGCCGCTCGCGGCCCAGGGGAACTGGGCTTTCTCGTACGCGATACCGTTCTCCTTCGCTTCGAGTTCGGTCAGACCGACCCAGGCGACTTCCGGATCCGTGTACGCAACGGACGGAATGATGCGCGCGTCGAAGTAGCTCTTGGCGCCCGCCACGACTTCGGCGGCAACTTTCGCCTCATGGCTGGCCTTGTGCGCCAGCATCGGTCCGCCCGCCAAATCGCCTATTGCAAAAATGTGCGGCACGTTCGTACGCATCTGCCCGTTCACCGCAATGATGCCCTGCCCGTCAACACTGACGCCCGCCTTTTCCACATCGAGCTTGTCGCCGTTCGCGCGACGCCCTATCGCCACGAGCACGCGATCGTACACGCCGGTCGACGGCGCATTGCTGCCCTCGAACGACACCTCGATACCCGGCACCGTGGCCCGCATTCCCGTGACCTTGGTCGACAGCATGATCGACTCATAGCGTTTCCCGACGACTTTCTGAAATGGCCGCAGCAGGTCCGGATCGGTACCTGGCATCAGCGAGTCCATCAATTCGACAACGCTGACGTCGACGCCCAAAGCTGCGTAGACGCAGGCCATTTCAAGTCCGATGATGCCGCCGCCAACAACGAGCAACCGCTTTGGCAACGGGTCGATTTCCAGTGCCCCCGTTGAATCGACGATTCGCGGATCATCCGGCAGGCCAGGCAACGTCATCGGCTGGGAACCGGCTGCGATGATGCAATTTTCAAATGCAATCGTCTCGCTGCTGTCGAGCCGCAATAGATTTGCGGCTTCGAATCTCGCGACGCCATTGATGACGCGAACCTTTCTTTGCTTGACGAGCTGCTCAAGACCGGCCGTCAGCCGATTGACAACCTGATTTTTCCAGTCGCCGAGTTTGCCCGCATCGATCTTCGGCCTGCCGAACACTACGCCGTGTCTGGCCATGGCCTCCGCGTCGTCGATGACCCTGGCCGCGTGCAACAACGCCTTCGATGGAATGCAACCTACATTCAGGCAGACGCCACCCAGTACAGGCCAGCGCTCGACAAGCACGACATCCACGCCAAGATCCGCGGCACGAAATGCGGCTGTATAGCCACCGGGACCCGAGCCGATAATGACGAGCTTCGCCGCATGCGTCGGCACTACCTGGTCGCCTGCAACAGTGACTCGACATCGGTCAGCAGCTTGCTCAGGTAGGTTGTGAATTTCGCGGCATAGGCGCCGTCAATGACGCGGTGATCATACGAAAACGACAGCGGCAACATCAGGCGTGCCACGAATTTCTCACCGGTCCAGATCGGTTGCATTGACGAGCGCGATATGCCGAGGATCGCAACCTCCGGGGCATTGATGATCGGCGTGAACAACGTTCCGCCAATCCCGCCGAGGCTCGAGATCGTGAACGATGCACCCTGAAGTTGCGGGGCCTTGAGCTTGCCGTCGCGAGCAAGCGCGGACAATTCAGCGAGCTCGGTCGCCAGCTCGTAGACATTTTTCTGGTCGGCGTCGCGAATGACCGGCACGACAAGGCCCTGTTCGGTGTCGGCAGCAAATCCCAGGTGGTAGTACTTCTTGAAGATCAGGTTCTCGCCGTCGTCTGCAAGTGAAGAGTTGACCTTCGGATATTCCTTGAGCGCAGCAATGCAGGCCTTCATGATGAACGCGAGCGGCGTCAGGCGGATGCCGCGTTTTTTTGCCGCCTCTTTCAGCTTTTGCCGATGCGCCTCGAGCTTCGTGATGTCGGCGAGATCGTGCTGCGTCACGTGCGGCAGATTGACCCAGCTCGCCTGCAAGCGGGGACCGGCGATCTTCTGAATGCGCGTGAGCGGCTGAATGTCGATCTGACCAAACTTCGAAAAGTCGATGCTCGGCGTCTTCGGCAGGCCACTACCTGCCGCTGCGGCCACCTGCCCGGTCAGGATCGCCTTGACGAACGCCTTGATGTCGTCGTGCAGAATTCGTGTCTTGAGGCCACGTCCCGTGACCTGCCCCAAGTCAACGCCGAGTTCGCGCGCCAGTTTTCTGACTGACGGACTCGCATGCGCGCGCGCAAAACCGGCCTCATCGATTGCCGGCGACTTGCCCGCCGTTGCAGTTGGCGCTTGTTTCACGGCTGCTGGAGCCGCGGTCGGGCGCGCAGGTACCGACGGCTGTGCTTCCGCGGGGGCGGGCTCCGGCACGGCCTCTGTCGCCACTGCATCGATGATCGCGAGAGAGGAGCCTGCAGACACCTTGTCGCCGGTGTTGACGAGAACAGAGTCAATGCGCCCGGCAACGACGGCCGGCACGTCCATCGCGGCCTTATCCGTTTCCAGTGTCACGATCGGGTCCTCGATCTGCAGCACGTCGCCCGGGGATATGTGCACCTCGATGATTTCAACGTCTTCGAAATCACCGAGATCGGGCACAACGAGAGTTTGCTTGCCACGCGATCTGGCCTTGTGACCGACCGGCGCGACCATCACGGTCGTTTCACCTGTTGGTGGCGCCGCGATGGCCGGCTTGATCACGACCGTGTCCGATATCTCGACGGTCATCTTGCCGATCACATCGCCTGACGACACGGTGTCGCCAATCTGGGCTGTCAGTGATTCGATGACGCCATTTTCGGGCGCCGGCACGTCCATCGCTGCCTTGTCGGTCTCGAGCGTGATCAAGCCATCTTCGCGCGCGACCCGATCGCCCGCATTGACGAGAATCTCGATGACTTCGACATCCGCGAAATCCCCGAGATCGGGAATCACTATGTCGATATTGTTCGCCACCTGCCTCTCCCACCCGCCGGTCAGAGTGCCACAGGATCCGGCTTGTCCGGATCGATGCCGTATTTCTCGATGGCCTTTGCAACGGTTTTTTGATCGAGCGCGCCATCGTCCGCCAGCGCCTTCAATGCCGTAACAACGATGTATTGCTTGTCGACCTCGAAGTGCTGCCTGAGCGCCTCGCGACCGTCGCTGCGGCCGTATCCGTCCGTACCCAGCGAAATGAAACGGCCGGGCACCCAGCGCTGAATCTGATCGGCTATGATTTTCATGTAATCGGTTGCCGCGATGTAGGGTCCCGGGCGGCTCCCGAAGCACTGTTCGATGTAAGTCCTGCGCGGCTTCTCGTCGGGATGCAACTGGTTCCAACGCTCGATCTCGAGCGCGTCGCGGCGTAGCTCGTTGAAACTCGTGACCGACCAGACATCGGTCGGGAGACCGAAGTCCTTGAACAGCAGTTCGGCTGCGGCGATGACTTCGCGCAGGATCGTGCCCGAGCCCATGAGTTGCGCCCGGATCTTGCCCTGCTTCCCCACCTGCAGCAGATACATGCCCTTGAGGATACCGTCCTCGACGCCCGACGGCATCGGGGGCTGCACGTAATTCTCGTTCATGCAGGTGATGTAATAGAAGATATTCTCCTGCTCGCCGATCATGCGCCGCAAACCGTCCTGTACGATGACAGCGAGTTCATAGGCATAAGTCGGGTCGTAGGAGCGGCAATTCGGAACGGTCGATGCGTTGATCAGGCTATGACCGTCCTGGTGTTGCAAGCCTTCGCCCGCGAGCGTCGTGCGCCCGGCTGTGCCGCCGATCAGGAAGCCGCGCGACTGCATGTCGCCGCCGGCCCAGATGAAATCGCCAACGCGCTGGAAGCCGAACATCGAGTAATAGATGTAGAACGGCACCATCTGCACGTTGTGATTCGAATACGCCGTGCCAGCCGCCAACCACGAGCAAAAAGCGCCGCCCTCGTTGATGCCCTCCTCGAGAATCTGGCCTTTCTTGTCCTCGCGGTAGTACATGAGTTCGTCCGCGTCCTCGGGCGTGTACAACTGACCTTTCGACGAATAGATGCCGACCTGGCGGAACATGCCCTCCATGCCAAAGGTGCGCGCCTCGTCCGGCACTATCGGGACAATGTGCCTGCCGATCTGCTTGTCGCGGATAAGCGCCGACAGCATGCGCACGAACGCCATCGTCGTTGACGTTTCGCGTTCGCCCGTACCGTCGAGTTGCGCTTTGAAGACCGCAAGCGCCGGCACCGGGAGCGCCGCGGCTTTCGTGCGGCGTTGCGGCAGATAACCGCCAAGCGCCTTGCGCCGCTCATGCAGGTACTCGAGCTCCGCGCTATCGGCCGCCGGCATGCAAAACGGTACTCCCTCGAGTTGCTCGTCGGTCAACGGAATGTTGAATCGGTCGCGAAACTCCCGCAGGGCATTCATATCGAGCTTCTTCTGCTGGTGCGCCACGTTCTGCCCCTCACCGGCCGCACCCATACCAAAGCCCTTGACCGTCTTGGCGAGAATAATTGTCGGCTGCCCGGTGTGACGCACGGCCGCGTCATACGCGGCATAGACCTTGCGCGGATCGTGGCCGCCGCGATTCAGGCGCCAGACATCTTCATCCGACATATCGGCGACCATCTCGGCGGTTTCCGCATACTTGCCGAAGAATTCCTTGCGGACGTAGGCGCCATCTTTCGATTTGTACGTCTGATACTCACCGTCAACGGTTTCTTCCATCAGGCGTCGCAACAAGCCGTTGTGGTCCTCGGCGAGCAGCGGATCCCAGCGCGAACCCCAGACGACCTTGATGACATTCCAGCCGGCGCCACCGAATGCGGCCTCGAGTTCCTGGATGATCTTGCCATTGCCCCGCACGGGCCCATCAAGGCGCTGCAGGTTGCAATTGACGACGAAAATCAGGTTGTCGAGACCTTCGCGAACCGGCATCGTGATCGCGCCCATGGACTCCGGCTCGTCCATTTCGCCGTCGCCAAGAAAGCACCAGACCTTGCGATCCGAAACCGGGATCATCTCCCGGTTTTCGAGGTAGCGCATGAAGCGCGCCTGATAGATGGCCATCATCGGCCCGAGGCCCATCGACACCGTCGGAAATTGCCAGAAATCGGGCATGAGCCACGGATGCGGATACGACGACAGCCCGCCGCCGCCAACCTCGCGGCGAAAACGCGACAGGTGCGTCTCGCTCAGCCGGCCCTCGAGGTAAGCACGGGCATAGATGCCCGGCGACGAGTGCCCCTGGATGAAAATCATGTCGCCACCGTGCTTTTCATCCGGCGCCCGCCAGAAATGATTGAATCCAACTTCGTACAGCGTGGCGGAGGACGCGTAACTCGAGATATGACCGCCATACTCGCTGCTCTCGCGGTTCGCTTGCAGCACCATCGCGACGGCATTCCAACGGATGTAGGCCTCGATGCGGCGCTCGATCGAGCGATCGCCGGGGTATTCCGGCTGGCGTGCCGTCGAGATCGTATTCAGATACGCGGTGTTCGGGCTGTATGGCAGGTACGCGCCCGAGCGACGGGCGAAATCGATCATTTTGTTGAGCAGGAAGTGGGCTCGTTCAGGACCGTGCTGAGTCAGTACCGAATCGATCGATTCCAGCCATTCGCCGGTCTCCAGCGGATCGATGTCGTCGAATGGATTGAAACTCGTCATAGGCCATCCATTGGTGTCTGCCGAATAGCGACATTGCGCATCGCGTGAATTAAGCGAGGTGTCCTGCTAGGCTAGGACAATCATTCGCCGCTCGATCGCACCGGACCGTGCAAAACATCGCCTGCGGCCGACATGTTCCGGGTTTGCGCAGCAACGGTCAAGCACACCCGGAGAAATCATTTTCATGCATCACCTTCTCCCTGAAGCCAAGGAAATCCGCGTCATTCAACACGTCGGGCGCATTGATACCAAGGCGCTGGCACCCGTGGATCAGTTACTCTTGCTACTACCGCAACCAGTCCCTGCGGGCGTGTGGAAATCGGTGCCGCACGGCAGCAAAATGCAGCCGCTGCTGCGCGCCGCCCCGGCGGGATCCGTGCCTGCCTTTCAGACCCGTCTCGGCAACAAGCGCCAGACGATGGTTGTCGCGGGCACGACCAAAAAAGATGCCAGTACGTTCGAGCAACTGTCATTGGCGCGCCAGCTCGTCGCCGCGGCGACAACCGCGAAAGCCGGCTGCCTCGGGATCGCGGTACAGGGCTTCGAACCGGCATTGCAGGCGACCCTGACCCAAATCCTCGTCGCGGCCGCACTCGCCGCCGGCTTCCAGTTGCCCGCTTTCAAGAGCAATCCGCCGCCGCCGAAGATCAACAGCATTCGCGTCGTCGGCCTGAACAGCAAGATCGATCTCGGCCGCGTGCGTGCCGAGGCCAACGGCAACAACCTCGCACGTTGGTTGACCGCGCTGCCACCCAACAAGCTGGACGCCGCCGGTTACAGCGATATGCTGCGCGAACTCGCACGAGATCGCGGCTGGTCCTACAAGCGCTTCGCAACCCGGGAACTCGAGAAACTTGGCGCCGGCGCATTTCTCGCTGTTGCACAGGGCAATGACGATGACAGCGCCGCGATCATACGTTTACGCTATCGGCCCGGCATCAAGAATGCCAGGGGTGATCTGAGCCTGGTCGGCAAAGGCATCATTTTTGATACCGGCGGCACCAATCTGAAGCCGTTCAAATCGATGCTCGACATGCACGGTGATATGCAGGGCAGCGCCGTTGCGCTCGGTATCTTGCTGGCGATCAGTGAGCTGAAATTGCCGATGGCGGTCGATTGCTGGCTCGCAATCACCGAAAACAGGACGGGCCCGAACGCCTACAAATCGCAGGATATTGTTACTGCCGCAAACGGCAAGACCATTCAGACCATTCACACCGATGCAGAAGGTCGCATGGCGCTCGCTGACACCCTGGTTCTCGCGAGTCGTGACAAACCCGGAATGATTGTCGACTACGCGACTCTGACCGGTTCGTGCGTCAATGCGATTACGACACGATATTGTGGTGTTTTTACGAATCGCGCAGCGTGGCACCCGCGTCTGAAGCGTACGGGCCAGTTTTGTGGTGAACGCGTGTGGCCGTTTCCGATCGGCAAGGAATTTCTCGAGGACCTGAAGAGCGATGTCGCCGACCTGCAGCAGTGCAGCGTCAACGGCACCGGGGATCACATCCTGGCTGGCAGTTTTCTTGCAGAGTTTGTGGAAAATGACACACCGTGGATACACGTTGACTTGTCCGCAAGCAATCACAGCGGCGGTCTCGGGCACATACCGACCGAAATCACGGGATTTGGCGTCCGCTATACAATGAGTCTGATACTTGATGAGAAGATTCTCGAGGCAACCCGGGGATGCTCGGGGCACGAACCCAGGCGAGCAATACTGTGAAAATGGCGGACCGCTTTCGCGGCTTCCTGCCTGTTGTCGTTGACGTCGAAACAGGCGGCTTCAATGCCAAAACCGATGCCTTGCTGGAGATCGCGGCGGTGCTGTTGGAGCTATCCGATGACGGCCAACTTCGCCGCCGCGAGACGATTCGTTATCACGTCAAACCGTTCGAAGGAGCCAATCTGGAAGCGGCGTCACTCGCAATCAACCACATCGACCCCTATCATCCGCTGCGGCCAGCCATCGATGAACGCGATGCGTTGCAACGTGTATTTCGCGAAGTTCGCAATGCGATTCGGGAAAATGACTGCACCAGGGCCATTCTGGTCGGTCACAATTCGTCATTCGATCTCGGCTTTCTGAACGAAGCCATAGAACGCACGGCGATCAAGCGTAATCCATTTCATCCGTTCAGCAGCTTCGATACGGCGACGTTGTGTGGCGTCGCATTCGGTCAAACCGTGCTGTCGCGCGCCGTAAAGGTTGCCGGGTTTTCGTGGGATGAAGAATCCGCACACTCCGCCGCCTACGACGCCGAGATCACGGCCGATGTGTTTTGTGAAATCGTCAACCGCTTTCGCCCGGTCTTCGACGCCGCGATTGAGGCCGCGGCCGGCACAGCGTAATGTAAGAACGGTAGGAGCGGCTACGATTCCGCCGTAACTCCTTCGATCAATGTCTTGAGTTCCCCGGATTCGAACATCTCCATCACGATGTCGCAACCGCCGACCAATTCACCGTTAACATAGAGCTGCGGGAATGTCGGCCAGTTGGAATACTTTTTCAGCCCCTCGCGGATTTCGGCGTCCTCGTATATATTGATATACGCATAGGGTTTGCCTATCGCGTTCAATGCGGCAACCGTCTGGCCAGAGAAACCGCACTGCGGAAAGTCCGGCGATCCTTTCATATACAACAGAACATCGTGCGATTTCAGCTGTTCCTCGATTTTAGAATTAACGTCCACTATCGTTTTTCCACCTTGATATGGTTATGAACTGTCTTGACGCCGTCAGCGCCCCCGGCAATCTGCCCGGCCTGCTCTTGCGCCGCGAGACTCGACACTGCGCCGGACAGTGTCACCGCACCGGCGTACGTTCTGATTCCAATGTTAAACATGCCAACGACCGGATTTGCCGCAAACCTGCTCCTGATCTCACTCGTGATGGCCGCGTCCGACGCGACGGCAGATTGTGACCGCTCATCGGCGCCTGAATCATAGGCTGCGCCACCGACCAGCATTGACGTACAACCGGACGCAACCAGCAACAGCATTCCGGTAGACAACATTCTCACCCGGCATCTCCCATCGCGAGTCCCTATTGTAACCTCAATCGGCTGATGTCCGCGCGGCCAGTTCCTCGATGACGGTCCACTGTTCCTCTTTGCTCATCAGCGTCCAGCGCGTGATTTGCACGAGCGTCCTGCCACAGCCCAGGCAACGATTGTCGTCGTCCAGGGTGCAAATCGAGTTGCACGGCGATGCCGGATAGCCGGGGCGTTGGTCCTGGACCACGCCTGACGCATGCAGCAGATGGTTTCGGAAGTTCGTCATCCCGTTAAAAATCAAAAAGTTATGACCATTCGACCCAACACCAGCGCGCCGTTGCGCGCATCGCCCGCGGTCAAATTATTCTCGTATCGCCCAGCCAGTCTCTTATAATATGCGCAGCGCGCCAGCGCCATGATTCCCGACGGCTGAAATGAAAACAAAGCGAAAACCACCAGGGAGGAGCGAACCATGAATCCTTTAAGAAGTATTGCCGGCACGATTATCGGCGGTGTAGTCCTCGCGCTCATAATCGTATTTGCAACAATGGGCAAGCACATGACCGGCGGACTATGGATTCAGTCGGTAACTATCTGGCTGCACGTGCTGGCCGGAATTACGTGGATCGGTCTGCTGTATTATTTCAACTTCGTGCAGGTTCCTGCATTGGGCGATGCAGCCAGCGATGAAGGCGGGCCGGGTGGCGCAGGAATCACCAAGTACGTAGCCCCGCGCGCGTTGTTGTGGTTCCGCTGGACCGCATTACTGACGTGGTTGTCAGGCGCATCGTTCCTGTTTCACCGCGGCGCCTTACATGATGCATTTACGCTCGGCATGCTTACTGACCCTGTAAACCAATACGCGTTGACAATCGGCGTTGGCACGTGGCTCGGCACGATCATGCTGTTCAACGTGTGGGTACTGATCTGGCCGAATCAGAAGAAAATACTCGGCATGATCGAGGCGAGCCCCGAAGAGATCGCCAAGGCCAGGAATATTGCGTTCCTGGCGTCGCGTTCGAACACGCTGATGTCAATCCCGCTGGTCATGAGCATGGTCGGTGCGGGCGGTCACGGCTGGTTCATGTAAGCGCAAGACCGGACGCAACGGACGAACATCAGGCATGCAACGGCCTACGCGACCGCGAGCGTGACGCTCTGGGGTTCTGAGACGCCATAACCCTGTGCATAGTCGATGCCCATGCCGCGCAGCATCGTTATGATTTCTTCGTTCTCGGCGAATTCGGCGATCGTCTTCTTGCCGGTCAGGTGACCGATCTCATTGATCGAGCGCACCATTTCCCTGTCGATCGGGTCGTGCAGGATTTCCTTGACGAAGCTGCCGTCGATTTTGAGGAAGTCGACCGGGAAATGTTTGAGGTAACCGAATGACGACAGTCCGGTTCCGAAGTCGTCGAGTGCGAACTTGCAGCCCAATTCCTTGAGTGCGTTGATGAAACGATTCGCCTGTGCATAGCTCGCGATGGCTGCTGTCTCGGTGATCTCGAAGCAAATCTTGCTGGCGTCCAGTCCGCTCATCTGAAACTGATCGATCACGAACGGCAGGAATTTATCGTCACCCAGACTCTGGCCCGACAGGTTGATCGAGCATAACAACAGGCGCTCGCGCTCATCGGCTTCTGACACAAGCCAGCGAAACGCGCTGCGGATGACCCAGCGATCGATGGCAGGCGTGATGCTGTATCGTTCAGCCGCCTCGATGAAGAGTCCCGGGGAGATAATGCCGCCATTCTCGTCGCGCATGCGCAGCAGAATTTCGTAATGCGCGCCATCTTCCTCGGTCTGCAGCGGCTTGATCGTCTGGCGAAATAACTCGAAGCGATTTTCCTCGAGCGCATTGTTGATGCGTGCCGCCCATTGCATCTCGCGGCGGCGACGCATGAGGTCGATATCGTTTTCCCGAAAGCTGTGGATACGGTTGCGGCCAGCCTCTTTGGCTGCTGCGCAAGCGCTGTCGGCAGCGCTGAGTAAGGCTGCAACATCTTCGTTGTCGGCCGTAATCGGCACGACGCCAATGCTCACACCGAAACGAAAAGCACGCTCGTCCCACATGAATTTGTAATCGCTGACGGAGATGCGCAGCGCCTCGGCCGTTTGCATCGCTTCATCGAGGCTGCAGCTTTCCAGGAGCACACCGAACTCATCACCGCCCAGTCGCGCGAGCGTGTCGCGCCAGCGAATTTTCGATTTCAACAATGCGCCCAGCTGGCCAAGCAAAGCGTCACCTGCGCTGTGGCCGCACGTGTCGTTAACGATCTTGAACTGATCGAGATCGAGGTACAGCAACGCATACGACGTTTCCCGCGCCTTGGCGCTCTTGAGTGCACGTTCGAGGCGGTTCTCGAATTCGCGACGATTGACGAGACCGGTCAGGATGTCATGGCTCGAATAGTAACTAAGGCGGCGATTGAGTTCACGCGACTCGCTGACGTCGTGGAAGACGAGCACGCCACCTGTCACGTTACCCTTGCCGTCGCGAATCGGCGAGGCCGTACTTTCGATATACAGCTCGTTGCCATCGCGACGAATCAGCAGCGTGGGCCTGACCGACTTGATCGCACGATCTCGTCGTATCGATACCGACAAAGGATTCTCGAGCGGCTCACAGGTTTCCTCATGAAAGCCGCGAAATATTTCATCGATGGGCCGTCCATTCGCGTCGTCGACTTTCCAGCCCGTCAGCTCCTCGGCAACGGGGTTGACGTATTCGACGCGGCCATCCGCGTCTGTCGTGATGACGCCGTCACCGATCGACTGCAACGTAATCTGCGCACTCTCCTTCTCACGAAACAGCGCCTCTTCATAAAGCTTGCGCTCCGTGACATCGACTTCAGCGCCGAGGAGTCGCAACAGCCGGCCATTCTTGTCGAGTACGGCCTTGGCGCGGCTGCTCATCCAGCGCCAGTCGCCACTCTGGTGCTTCATGCGGTGCACGGATTCGAAGAATTCCGTCTTGCCCTCGAGGTGTTCGCGCATGCGCGACTGCACGCGGGCCATGTCGTCCGGATGCACAAGGTGATACCAGTCGAGGACTACATCTTTGTCGTCGGCGGCATAGCCAAGCGTCGTCTTCCATCTAGATGACAATTCAACGCGTTTGGACTGTCCGTCGAAGTCCCAGATGCCATCGTTCGCCGTCATCGCGACCAGCTCATTGCGCTCGCGAAGCTCAGCCAACGTCTGTTTGTCGCGCAGATGACCGAGACCGGAAGCCAATGATGCGCCAACCAGCTTGATCAGCAGGTGCAGGTTCGCGTCCCAGCTCTCGACCGCTTGTTCATTGGCCAGTGCCAGAAAGCCGGCTATCTCGTCGTTTACCGAAAACCCGATGAGCAGCGCCGACCCGATGTGCAATTCCGCGAATCGCTCAAGCTCCGCCTTCGCGGTCTTCGGCCCGGCACTCGTATCGACAATTTCGACGACGCGGAGATGCCCCAGTCGTTTCATGAGCCACGGCCAGTCTTCGAGCCGTTCGCCTGCCAGGACCTCGGGACTGCACTGCGCGAAGCTGGTGCGTCCGGAATAGACGTTGCTGATTTTGGTGCCGTCTTCATCGATCAATGCCAGAAACGCGGCATCACAACCGGCGGCGTCGGGTAAATCGGCTATATTGGATTTGAGCTGCTTGTCGCAGCTTGCGGGATCGAGGTTTTGAAGATTGACGGCAATCTTTGTCTGTGTCGCATCAACGGCGCCGCGAGTGCGCTCTCCGGCGCGTGCCGGCCGCTGCCGGATTCCGGTTCTGATGCTTCTGTTCGACGATTTCGCCATTAACCGGCCATCTGCTGCTTATCCATACTTCAATTGTATGTTGTCTGACCAGCCTGTTTCGTGATTTGACAAAACACGTGCTGCCATCCGCATGTTCCGATCCGTCGTAAAGTCTGACAGATTACCGCATGAATACAAGGTAAGTTGCTGTTCTTTTGTGCGTTCTCTGCCTCTGCTTTCACGACTTCCAAAGCGCATCCGGGCACATCCGCTTGGGTACGTCAACGGTTTCGCTTCTGTGGCGTTATTGATCCTATGTCGCACTGAGTGCGCACGAGGAGATTTGCAATGAGCTTCGCACTTAACCATATCCCTGGAATTACAGGCGCATGGAACGCAACCGGCCGGGTAGCCGTCATTTTCGTGGCACTCATTCTCGCCGCCTGCGGCGGCTCAGGATCGTCAGCTAACACAGCCCCGACGTCAAGCTGCGACCCGAACAATTCGGGCACCTTCGACCAATGCGGCACCGTCATCGTCGCGATTACAGATGCGGATGGCGACTTTCTCAATTACACGGTCGATGTTCTGTCATTGCGGCTCGAAGCTGCCGACGGGCGCGTGGTCGAGACGCTGCCCCGCCAGACGCGGATCAATTTCACGGATTATGTCGATCTGACCGAACTTGTCTCGGTCGCTACGGTTCCGCCGGGAACCTACGTCGCCGGAATGATCAGCCTCGACTACAGCGACGCCGAGATCATCGTCGAAGCAGCCGGTGTATCGAAGGCCGCCATCGTCACCGATCTGGATGGCATCCCGTTGACGCAGACAACGCTCAGGATCGTATTGTCCAACCACGACCAGTTGTTGGTCGTGGCCGGGCGCACAGCGCTTCTGCAGCTCGACTTCGATCTCGACGCCTCGCATGAAGTCAACATCGAACCAACACCGGCGATAGCTGTATCACAGCAGATCATCGTCGCCGAGGTTCAGCCGGTTGATGAGAAGGACGTTCGCGTTCGCGGCCCGCTGGTCGAAGTGAGCGCGGTAAACAGCCGCTACATCGTCGCCATTCGCCCATTTCATGACCGCGATGGTGACTTTGGTGAGGTAACCGTCAACACGACGAGCAATACTGAATTTGAGGTCAACGGTGAAGTCTTCATCGGCAGCGACGGACTGCGCGCCCTGAACGCGGCAGGCCGTGGAACACCAACCGTTGCACAGGGCACACTCAACGTGTCCGACCGCCGGTTCACAGCGAATATCGTTCTCGCGGGATCCAGCGTGCCGGGCATCGATTTCGATGCGGTCATCGGCAATGTCATCGCTCGCAACAATAACTTGTTGACCGTGCGCGGCGCCACCATCGTGCCGTCGGACCTGCGCGCTCACTTTCACGACGACGTGATCGTTGAGATTGGTCCGGATACCAAAGTATTCCGGGATGGGCATCGCGGCGGCGATCTTGGCATCGACGCGATATCAATCGGCCAACGCCTGGCGGTTCGTGGTGTTTTGACTCAAGCGGACCCCGAACAGCCGTACCTGGACGCCACCCAAGGTGCTGCCCGACTCAGCATCACGCACCTGGCGGGCGTCGTTAACAGCATCATGCCGGGTCAGACCGACATCACACTGCACGCGATCGGCCGTCGCCGGGCCGATATCTTCGACTTCTCAGGCACGGGCCCGTCCGCGGACCTCGATGCGAACCCTGACAACTACGAAGTCGCTACGGGCACGCTCCTGTTATCCGATCTCGGCACGGGCCAACCGGTCGTCGTCTACGGGTTCCCGACTGCCTTCGGCATCGCTCCGCCGGATTTCATGGGCCGGACGGTTATCGATTTCTCGGATGTCCGCAGCGCCCTGGGCGTTGGCTGGGGAACTGGCGGCACGGTAGCGCCTTTCCTGAGCATGGGTGACGATGGTTTGCTGCTCAACAATCAGAACGAAGACATCGATCAGCGTCATCACATCAAGCAAGGCACCGTACTGATCGACCTGACGACGCTGGGCTCAAGCACGTTGATCGCTCCACGACAGACAGATCGAAATTTGTTCTGGATCGCCACGGCGGACAGCGTGCGCGAATACTCGAACTTCGCCGACTTCATTGCCGACCTGGGCATGAGCCTGAACGGCGCGACCACCGCACGCGCGATGTTCGCCCGCGGCAAATACGATGCCGGCACAAACGTTTTTACCGCCTACAAGATCGGCGTCTACCTCCTGGAGCCTTAATTCAAGAGTAAGGCAGATTCAGCCCCCGCTGGCCGTACTCACCTGGCTCTGCCCCGCTGCTGAAAAGCAGCGGGGTTTTTTTGATCGCGCAATGAGTACTGCACGCGTCCCCAGCCGTTTTTTCAAATCGACCGATCGCGACTAGCGTTTGGCCCGGTTTTCGCGGGAGCGCTCGAGTGAACCGTCCCGTAGTACTGCGACCCATTCATCGCGGACATTCCTGTCTGCGAAAACGTAGAGGCTTTCCTGACCCCGCACGGGCGCCTCGTCTTCGAAATAGGCAACCGGATCGTAACCGTGAAGCGCGATGCCCGAAGATGTATTGGTCGTGCCCCAAATGCCCCAGCCAACCGGTGACAGCTTCTTGACAGTCGCGAAGCCAATTACGCCGACGATGATAACTGAGATTGCTATGCCGAAATATTTCATTCCTGGAGTCCTGCCGGCTCTTTGAAACTACGGGAAGACCAGTGTGCGATTAAGTCATGCGCGAGTTCGCTTGTAAACGCATGGACGTCCGTTCACCCGACTTCGACGCCATATCCGATGTCGCGGCGTGTCCCAAAAATGATGCGCAATCTCGGCTCGTCGTCAGCAACTGACGCCAAACAGAGACACCCCAGAGACTCAAAATAATGCTGAAAAATCAACCTCTTGACTCTCCTTATGTAATGCCGCCATTGCCTCCCGAAAAGCATTAGACACACCGGGAAACAGGCGGTTACTATGCGCGCCGTTCTGTGGCGAAATCCGGTTCGCCCTCTGGCGTTCGAACAAATCTCAGGAGAATTATATGAAGATGCTATTTCTTTTGGCAGGCCTGCTCGTACAGGGTATTGCCATTGCACAGACGGTCGACAAGAAACAGACCGATCTCAGTTATTCCTATGCGGAGCTGCGTTTCGTTGACGTCGATTTCAGAGGCGGCGATGGGCTTCGATTGAATGGTTCATATGAGTTGGAAAACAACTGGCTCATCGTCGGCGGTCTGACAACGCTGGATTTCGACAACAATGTTGACCTCACGGTCCTGGAACTCGGTGCCGGCTACGTCTGGAAGTACTCGGACGATTTCGACCTGACGAGCACATTGCGCATCGTTCGGAGCGATGTCGACGCCGCCGGCGTGAGTGCGGACGAAACCGGCTTTGCCCTGTCGGCAGGCATCCGTGGCCTTCTGTCACCTGCATTCGAGATACGTGGTTCGGTGAATCACATCAACCTCGACAACAGCGACACTTACCTGGAGATCGCGGGCGACTACTATTTCACCGAGCGGTTCTCCGCAGGCCTGACGCTGGAGTTCGCAGGCGACACGGATGCATTCACGATCGGAGCGCGTTGGTATTTTTGAGCAGCAAAACCAGTACTTACAATCTCTCTCCGTCGCGTTGAGCCGCCGGCCGCGATGAATATCGGCCCGATATTGCCTATACTCTGGACAATCAACGCAGTCTCGCAATAATACGATTTAACAATAAATCCGCGGGGGAAAGATGATAAATACAATAACCAGGCTGATTGCGGCCGTACTCCTGTAGTCACTGTCCACGATCGGTCTCGCCGGCCCGGCCAATGCCGGCCGCGGGGGCCTGAGCGAGCAGGCGAAGCAGGAACTGAGTGACGCCGGACTCGACAAGTACCTGGGTCAGTTTTCGCCGGCCGCGTCGTTTCCGGTCGGCCAGGGGTGGATCCAGCACATCTTTGATCCCGGGCTCGACGAAGGCCCGATATGCATCGCGGGCACGCCGTATTCGGTGTACACGAAAATACAAAACCCGAAGAGGCTCCTGATCATGATGCAGGGCGGAGGGGCCTGCTGGCAGGACTTTTATTTCTGCAATGTGCTCGCCGAAGACCAAGCGGCGCCACCACCGCCCGGATCAACCGGTATCTGGACGGATTCCTTTGATACTGGTGCTGAAGTCATTCGGAACCCGATCGACGACTGGTCCATCGTCTACATGCCTTACTGCGACGGTTCGGTGTTTGCGGGCGACAACGCGGTTGTGGATTTCGCGTTCCAGGCCGACATCGAGGCAAAAGCTGGTTTGCCGCCCGGTACCGGACCCTTCATTCGCTTTCACCGTGGACTGCGCAATGCGACAGCCGGCATCGATATCGCCAGGGAACTGTTTCCGAAGGCACGTCGAATCATGTTGGCGGGATCGAGCGCGGGCGGCGTCGGTGCGGCCAGCCTGACGCCGTTCCTCGTCCGCATGGCGTTCGGCAACAAGCCGAAACTCATGGTATTCAATGACGCGGGTCCCGTCGCGATCAACCTGCTCGATGTCGACGCGATTCTGGCGCGGGCATCCGACTGGGATTTCGGTCAGTTTTTCCCGGCGAGTTGCGCCGATTGCGACGCCGCGGCCGGACAAGGCACGGCGATCATCAAGTGGCGCCTCGACAACGACAGCACGATACGGGAATCTTTTTATTCAACCGATGGCGACAGCACGAATCGCTTTTTTCTGAAAGTACCGACCCAGGAATTGTATCGTCAGTTGATTGTCACCGAGCACGGTGCGTTGCACGCGGCGCATCCGAATCGCTACAAACGTTTCATTCGCAGTGGCGATGATTCGCACACGGCATTGCAGACGCCGCTGTTTTATATCGGGACTGCGAACCGCGTGCCGCTGCACAAATGGGTGAAGGACTTTCTCATTCCGCGAAATCGGGTCAACGAAGACGGAAACGACGGGCCGGTCTGGGTCGATATCGTCGAAGACTTTGTAGCGCTGCCTTAAATGCCAGTCTGAAATGTTGCCGGTCGTCACGTGCCCGTGGCAACCGGCGTGTCATTATTTCTTGCTAACGCCCGGCAGTTCGTAAGGACCGCCCTTCTCAAGTGCCGCCTGGTAGGCCGGGCGTGCGCGCATGCGCCCGAGAAATTCGCCAAGCTTCGGGTGGCTCTCGGGCAGGTCGGTACGGACCTCGGCCGCTTCAACCGCGAAACTCATCTGGCAGTCGGCTGCAGTCAACTGGGCACCGCAAAACCACGTTGACCTGGCGAGCGTCGCTTCCATGAAGTCGAGATTGCGCTTGACGTTCGGATCGAGATAACCGCCGCGCACCTTGCCGACGATGCGTTTCGCGATCGGCCTGGCGAAAAACGGCAATGGCGCCGCCTCGATACGACTCATGATCAGCGACACGATCATCAGCGGCATGAACGTGCCCTCGGCGTAGTGCAGCCAGTAAGTATAGGCCGAGCGCTCGGGCGTGCCTGCGGCCGGCAGCAGACGGCCATCGTCGTACCTGCCGACCAGGTACTCGACGATCGCGCCAGACTCGGCCACGGTCGCATCGCCGTCCGTGATGACCGGCGACTTGCCAAGCGCATGAATGTCAACCAGTTCAGGTGGCGCAAGGCTCGTGACCTTGTCGCGCTCGTAGCGCTTGATGTCGTAATCCACGCCGAGTTCCTCGAGCAGCCAGAGGATTCGTTGTGAACGCGAGTTATTCAGGTGGTGAACGGTCAGCATGGTCTAGACGATCTCCCGTATAACTTCCAGCATGCGCCTGCGCATGCTTTCGTCCGGCAGCCGGCCGAGACCGGCACCGAGATTATCCAGGGCGTGTTTCAGATTCGATGTTTCGGTCAGCACACAGTTGACGGCCGGGTTGGACAAAATAAATTTCAGCGTGAACTGCGCCCAGCTGTCGCAATCGAATTCGGCGGCCCAGTACGGCAGCTCCCGATCGCGCACGATCGAGAAATACTCGCCATTGATGAACGGACGATTGGTGATGACGGCAACACCTTTGTCCCGGGCCGTCGGCAGTACTCTCCGATCAGATTCGGGCTCGAGCAAAGAGTAATTTACCTGCACAAAGTCGACAACGCGAGCCTCGATCAACTGCATCATCGGCTCGTAAAAACGCGCCTGGCTACGGGCAACGCCGATGTATCGCGTGATGCCGGCATCTTTGAGTTGCCGGTATTTCCACGGATTGTCCACGTAGTCGCCGATGTTGCGTGTCAGGACGAGATCCAGGGTGCCGCCACCCTGCGCTTCCTGCACGCTCGCAAGTTCCTTGCGCATCTCTTGCGGATCCGTCGCGCCGACATAGGTGCCGACGAATAACCGGTCGTGCACATTTTTCTCGCGGACGAATTGCGCGACCGTGAAACGGCTGCGACCTGCCGTATCGACATAGGCGCCGCCATGCTTCATGAACAAGGTGAGCAAGTCCCGGGTTCTGGCAACGTCGCCCTCACGAAATACCGAAGAATTGCCGAGTCCCACGATTGGCAATCGCTCGCCGGTGCCGGGGATCGGTCGGCTCGCGATGCGTGTCGCAACCTCGGCAACGGCAGGACACGCCAACGCTATCGCGCTTGCGCCGGCGCACTGAATAAATTCTCGTCGGCTGCTCATTCGTGTTGGCCGAGCTGATCCCACAGGTAGCTGTAGATAAGGGCCTGCACCCGCGCCGCCTGCTGATTGTCGGACGCGCCGGCGTGACCGCCAACCGTGTTCTCGTAGTACAGCAGGTCGTGTCCCATCTCGCTCATGCGCGCAACCATCTTGCGTGCATGCGCGGGGTGGACACGGTCGTCACGCGTGGAGGTCGTGAAGAACGGTCTCGGGTAGTCCGCATTTTCGTCAAGGTTGTGGTACGGCGAATACTCGGAAATGAACTCCCAGTCGTCGCCATCGGGATCGCCGTACTCGTCCATCCACGATGCGCCGGCCAGCAGCTTATTGTAGCGTTTCATGTCGAGCAGCGGCACCTGGATGACGACGGCGCCGAACAGGTCCGGTCGTTGCGTCAGCATGACGCCCGTCAGCAGGCCGCCGTTCGAACCACCACGGATGCCGAGGCGTTCCGGCCTGGTGATTTTGTGCGCGATCAGGTCCTCGGCGATGGCGATGAAATCGTCGTAGGCGCGTTGCCGGTTCTCCTTGAGTGCGGCCAGGTGCCAGCTCGGGCCGTATTCGCCGCCACCGCGGATGTTCGCCATGACGTAGGCGCCGCCTTTTGCGAGCCAGCTGTGCCCCACCGTGGCGCTGTAGTTCGGTGGCATGCTGATCTCGAAGCCGCCGTAGCCGTACAGCTGTGTCGGCGTGTCCCCATTGGCCTCGAAATCGGGGGGCAATACCAGGAAATAGGGCACCTGCGTGCCGTCCTTGCTCGTCGCGAAATGCTGCTCGACGGTCATGCCCTCTGCGTCGAAGTACTCCGGCAGCGACTGCAGCAGTTCGACCGTTGCGCCGCCATCGTTCGCGACGTACAGCGTGTCGGGCTTCAGGAACCCCTCGTAATTGAAGAAGAACAGGTTCGATTCATCGGACGAAGTAACGAGCGATATATTGCCGAGCAATTCGGTCTCGATGTCTGCGCTCACCCACTCGCCGTCCGTCCACTCCAGGCGAATCAGTCGGCTGACAACATCATCGAGCAGATTGACAATCAGGTAATCGCGCGTGCTCATGACGCCGCCGCGCTTGATAGCGCTGTTTTCGGACGGTACGACCAGCACCTCGAAGTCGCGGTCACCGCGCATGAATCGATCGAAGTCGATCGCAATCAGTGCGCCCTGCGGGTACTCGGTGTCGCCCGGGGTCCAGGCAGTCTTGAGTTCGACGATGGCCTGGCCGTGCACCACTCCGTGGAACTCCGCGTCATCGGGGATCTCGATGCGTTGCAGCTCACCGCCATCCGTGTACAGGAACTTGTGGGACGTGAAAAACGTCGGCACCCTGTCCGCGATGTCGTAGGCCGTATCGTGGTCCCAGATGCGGTAGACGACGGCCGCGACATCGGCCTGCTCGCCGGCGAAGACCTCGGTTGCCTCTGCCATCGGCTCGCCGCGGCGCCACAGCCTCGACGTGCGTGGATAACCCGAATCCGTCAGGCTGCCTTCCTCAAAATCGCTGCCGACATAGACCGTATCGGCGTCGATCCAGCTGATCGAGGTCTTGGCTTCCTGGATGTAAAATCCGTCGTCAACGAAGCGGCGTTCCTCGACGTCGAACTCGCGCACCACAATTGCGTCGGCCCCGCCGCGCGACAGGTTCAGCAGGCAGCGGCGATAGGCAGGCCGCAGGCAAGATGCGCCTTTCCATACCCAGTCCTCGTCTTCGGCCTCGGCGAGCGCGTCCAGGTCGAGCAGGATTTCCCACTTTGTGTTGCCGGCGACGTAGTCCTCGAGTAATGCGCGGCGCCACAGGCCGCGACGATTGTCGGCGTCCCGCCAGTAGTTGTAGACGAACCTGCCGCGCAGGCCGGGCGTGGTGATGCGTTCTTCGGAGTCGTAGATCTCGAGATTGCGCTTCTGCAGTGGTGCAAACATCGGCAAAGCCTCGAGATAGCCCAGCGAGACGTCGTTCTGATCCTCGACCCAGGCCAGCGCCTCCTCACCCTCGACGTCCTCCAGCCAGAGGTAGGGATCCTCGGCTACGTCCTTTTGCGTGCAGGCGGCAAGCGCCAGCAAAACCGCTACAAACCCGAATATTTTTCGCATGAATCGCATCGCCCGCCGGTCAGAAAGTGGGAGAGTCTAGCATTGCGGCAATTGTCACCGAAAACGATCCTGAGTGGCATTGCAAAGCCTGCGATCACGAGTCGTGACGGATCTGCGCAACGCGCCAGGATCGGATCCTCATGTCGCTGAAATGGCTCGGAATATCCGTTGACTCTGGTGTCCGGCGGTATATACTTCCGCCAGCTTGAAAGTGCGCCTCATATTTATGCACACCATTTCGATGTCTCATATTTGTACCTCGTCCTGTTTTCATAAGTAATAGCAACACTTCCAGCCAACCGATCGGCCTTGTTCACAAGGCTTTAATTACTCATGTTTAAATAGGAAAAGACAATGTCTGAAACAACTACCGGCACCGTTAAATGGTTCAATGATTCCAAGGGCTTCGGCTTCATCGAGCAGGAATCGGGTCCGGACGTATTTGCCCACTTCAGTGCCATCGTCGGCGACGGCTTCAAGACGCTGACTGAGGGCCAGAAGGTCCAGTTCACTGTCACGCAGGGCCAGAAAGGTCCCCAGGCAGAGAACATCGTACCGATCTGAATTCGTTATTCAGGGCCCCGATGAACACATCGCGGGCCGCTCTCACACCCTGCCCGGGTTGAGAGCCAGGAGGGTGAGACCTGTGGTCTTGCCCTTTTTTTGTTGGCCGCAAACCGGATCGGGAGCGCCCGCACTCAAGGCCGGATCGATCATCGAATCCGCCGTTGTCCATCATCGTATTGATGAATAATTGCTACTGTCATTCGGCGCTATTGTTTTTTTCGATTGCGGAGATATCCTGCGGTGCTTGCACTCAGCAGCACCCAGTGTGGAGATAAGCCGATGTTGCACCGCCTGTTCCCGACCTTCCTGCTTCTCGGCGCCGCGATCCTTGCCGGCGCCGGGTGTACAAAATCCGAACCGGAACACGGTGTCGGGCCGCAATCGGATGCCGGACCAGAGCGACGCGCCGGGCCTGTGTCCGGCGTCGACTACCACTCATTCGCAAATACCGGCGACTACCGCGTTCGGCATCTCGACCTGGACCTCACCGTCGATTTCTCGCGCAAGGTATTGGAGGGCGAGGCGATACTACAGATCGAGCGGCTCAACGAGGAAAACAATCCTCTGGTGCTTGATACCCGTGGCCTCAGTATTGAATCGGTGCGCGCAGGCAACGGCGAGCATTTTGAGGAGACGGCGTTCTCGCTGACGGACAGCGATGACATTCTCGGCCAAGCGCTTTCCATCGAGCTGCCGGGCGACGCGACAACGGTCGCCATTCGTTACCGGACGGACCCGGAGGCCTCGGGCCTGCAGTGGCTGGAGCCGCGGCAGACGGCGGGCAAGCGGCACCCGTTCCTGTTTACACAGGCCCAGGCGATTCACGCACGCAGTTTTGTGCCGCTACAGGACACACCGGGTGTACGCATTACCTACAACGCCACGATTCGCACACCCAGGGATTTGCGAGCCGTGATGAGCGCCAATAACGACCCGGACGCCGGGCAAGACGGCGTTTACCGATTCAGCATGCCGCAACCCATCCCCTCCTACCTGCTCGCCCTGGCCGTCGGCGACCTGGAATTCAAAGCCATGGGCAAGCGCACCGGCGTCTACGCGGAGCGCGAACTCCTCGATGCGGCGGCGGCGGAGTTTGCCGACACCGAGGCAATGCTTGAAATCACTGAAGACGTCTACGGCCCGTATCGTTGGGACCGGTACGATCTGCTGATCCTGCCGCCGAGCTTTCCGTTTGGCGGCATGGAAAATCCGCGCCTCAGTTTCATTACGCCGACTGTGATCGCCGGTGACAAGAGCCTGGTATCGCTGATCGCTCACGAGCTTGCGCATTCGTGGTCGGGAAACCTCGTCAGCAACGCCACCTGGCGCGACCTTTGGCTCAATGAAGGATTTACGACCTACCTGACCAAGCGCATCATGCAGTTCGTCTACGGGGACGATCGCTATGACATGGAAATGGCGCTGGACTATGCGGATCTGCAAACAGCGCTGGCCGATCTCGACGACAGCGATGAGATTCTCGCGATCGACGTTCGTGGCCGCGATCCCGACGACGTCTTTTCCGATATTCCTTATGTCAAGGCATCGTTGTTCCTGTATGAACTGGAGCAGAAAATCGGGCGTGCCGACTTCGACCGATTCCTGCTCGACTATTTCAACGAATTCTCTTTTCAGAGCATTACGACCGAAGATTTCCTGGCATATCTCGAGCGGACGTTGCTCAAGACACACATGGAATTGCTGGATGTCGATCGCATTCACGAATGGATTTTCGAACCCGGGATTCCCGACGGCGCACCACATCCGCGCTCCGATGCCTTTACCCGACTGGACCCTGTACGCCGGAGCTGGCTCGATGGCGATACACCGGCTGCAGATATCGACAGCAGCGCCTGGACCTACCACGAGTGGAAGTATTTCCTCGACGGCATGCCCGAAGCACTCAGCGACGCGCAACTCCGGGATCTGGACCAGGCTTTTGCGCTGACCGCTTCGACGAACAACGAGATCGCCTTCAGCTGGCTGCGAATTGCCGTGCGAAACGATTACCAGCCCGCCTATGCACGGCTGGAGGATTTTCTGACCAGCATCG
>JADFSP010000058.1 GCA_022560695.1 Pseudomonadota bacterium | reverse complement strand
GCGGTCAAATTCAGGCCTTCAGCAATCTGGGCGCGAATCGAATAGGTCTGGTAGGCAGGAATAGCAAGCGACGCCAAAATTCCGATGATCGCGACGACGATCATCAGTTCGATAAGAGTAAATCCGTGCTGAGCCTTATTCATGTCGTGTCACTTCATCCTGATACAAGAACGCTCTGTTCGAATTCGCCGTACGGTGCCATCCCGATCGGCGAGACGTGAATTCAGACGTACATCATCGAACTGGGTCGCGCCGGATTCTTTGAACCGAATCACACTTATGCAATTTATTGGCGCAGCGACATTATCCGCAAGCGTTTGACCAGGACCCTCACCGTGGGACAGAGATCCGGTGATTTCAATGCTCTCCGTGTGCCAGGTTGAACGGCAACGATGCCTCCATCGATGTGGCAAACTAATGCGCCTGGGAGCGGCTTCAGCCACTACAGGGTGCAGACTCGATCGGGCCTGAAGGCCCTCCTACGGGTGCATACTGGTTCGGGCCTGAAGGCCTCCTGTAGCCGCAGACAGTTTTCGTATTGAAAGGAAATATCAGTGATGGAAAATCTTGCCCTGGTCTACCCAATGTTCGCAATCGTGGTTCTCACCTGTGTCGTCTTGGTGGCTCTGTTTCGAGCCCGAACTCTCTCTGTCACCGGTGGTCAGGTTAGTGGTTACTTCTACAAGACCTATCGGGGCGACGAGGAGCCCGATGCCCTGGTTCAGTTATCACGGCATTTCTCCAACCTGTTTGAGGCACCGACCGTATTCTATGCGGTGTGCCTCGCTGCAATGATTACCGGGCAATCCGCCTTGTTGTTGCAATCTCTGGCCTGGACGTACGTACTGTTGCGCGTGGCGCACGCCCATATTCACATTGGGCGAAACAAGCTGCGACCGAGAATCTTCGTCTATTTATTGAGTTGGATCGTGCTGCTTCTGATGTGGGCGTACGTGGCGGCGGGGGTCTTGATGGCCGGCTAAGCGCGAAGAACGGATAACGTCCACTCTCCGTCGACGCCATCGAGATCGGTGACCTGCCCATCGTCAAAATCGAATACTGTACACGAGTATTCCGCGACCTGACCCCTCATCGTTAGCATCCGCGCTACACGTCTTTGCGAGCTCAGCGAAGCAATCTCTGGATCCCTTCGCTGCGCTCGGGACACCCGTGGCGGATTGCTTCGTCGCTTCGCTCCTCGCAAAGACGAAAACGATGCACTCCTCGCAAATCGGCGGGAATCAATTCTGTTCGGTCGCCGATCATTATCCGATTTGAGTTAATCTCTCACGTCATCGCGACTGGAGTGGAAACATGATATTGACAAGAATAATGTCCAGGGCAGGAATTCTCGCCGCCGCACTGGGCCTCTGCTATTCACCGGCAGCCACCGCACACCTTCCGGGGGCCGGCGATGAAGGTCAGCTGGGTCGTATCGACTTCGAGATATCGTGCATTGGTCCGGCACAGGCGTCGTTCAACGAGGCCGTCGCCTGGCTGCATTCATTTGAATACGAGCGCGCCGGAGCCACGTTCCGCGAAGTTCTGGGCCGCGATGCGTCTTGCGCCATGGCGCACTGGGGCATGGCGATGAGCTTATGGCACCAACTGTGGGTGACGTCGCCGAGCCCGGCCGACCTCGCAAAAGGTGCCGAGCACGTGAGGCACGCACGGGCGCTCGCTCCGGATTCCGGCCGGGAATCGAGATACATCGAAGCCATCGGCGCCTTTTATTCCGACTATGAGAAACTCAATCATCGCAGCCGTACCCTGGCCTACCAGAAAGCCATGGCGGAATTGCATGCCAGCCATCCGGAAGATCGGGAAGCAAGCATCTTCTATGCGCTGTCACTCCTGGCCACGGCGTCACCGACGGACAAGACGTTCAGGAATCAACTTGAATCCGGAGCGCTGCTGGAAGCAGTGCTCGACGACAATCCCGATCATCCGGGCATCACCCACTACATCATCCATAGCTACGACAGTCCGGAGCTGGCTGAACGAGCGCTGCAGGCCGCGCGGCGATACGCCACGATCGCACCCGCATCGGCTCACGCGAACCACATGCCATCCCACATCTTCACACGCCGTGGCCTGTGGCAGGAGTCGATTGCGACGAACCTCAATGCCGCTGCGGCCGGAAGTGCCTACGCCGCGGCGAACGGCCTGAAGGGACGCTGGGATGAGGAACTCCACGCAATTTCGTACCTGATGTACGCGTATCTGCAAGGCGCGCAGGACACGAAGGCCAAAGAGATCCTCATCGATACGCAGACGATCATGGCGGTTGTGCCGATAGGCATGAAGGCCGCCTACCCGTTGGCGTCGAATCCCGCCCGCTTCGTCCTCGAACGACGGCGCTGGAATGACGCCGCGACCCTGACCGTACTGCCCGACTGGTTTCCCTGGGAGGACTATCCCGCCGCACACGCGATCACTTATTACGCGCGCGCGCTGGGCGCGGCGCGCATGGGAGACCCGCAGCAGGCGACGGTAGAACTGAAGATGCTGCAAAAACTTCGCCGGGCATTGCCGACCGATGTAAACGCGTATTGGGCCTCCCAACTCGAGGTTCAGACCAACGCAGCCGAAGCCTGGATCGCGCACGCAGAGGGCCGCGGCAAAGAAGCACTTACCCTCATGCGAACTGCTGCAAACCTGGAAGACGGCGTTGACAAACTTCCGCTTACTGCCGGCGAGGTTCTGCCGGCACGCGAGCTGCTGGCCGATATGCTGCTGGATCAAGGCGATGCCGCAGTGGCCCTCGCGGAGTACGAGGCGGTGCTTCGAGCGGCACCGAATCGCTTCAACGCGCTCTTTGGTGCCGGCACTGCAGCCGACCGAATCGGCGATGACGACAAGGCCACGTTTTACTACGAGGCGCTGCTCGCCCAGTCCGAGTTATCGGACAGCATGAGGCCGGCACTGAAACACGCGCGAGATTTCGTCGCCGCAAATCGTGACGGCCCGTAGTAGGAGGGCCTCCTGACGAGACAAGACCCGCGGTTCACGACCGCGGGTCTTGATACATCAACCATCCGATAGTCTTCAGTCTTCGCCATCACCCATGGAGAGATCCGGGCGGTGTTCGAGAATCGAGTATCTGCTGCTCCAGAAACTGCTACCAAATTCTTCGAAAATCCGGGTCGTTTCTTCCGCCCCGAGGTGCTCCGTCGCGAATTCGAAGAATGACTGTTCCGGCGGTTCCATGGCGGCAAAATCAGCATAGGGCGTGACGAGACTCAGTTCGGAATCGCCGCCAATGCGAAATCCCCAGGACCACGGCCTGCTCCATCCGTGTTCCTTGCCGACAGTGGACAATGCCGTAATTGCTGCCTGCCTGCTGCCGGCCGTACCCGGCTTCAAGCTCCAAGTCGTTATGCCGAAGTAGCGGTAGTCCGGAGGGTCTTCCGGCCAGTTATTGTTGTCGATGTCCAGAGCGGTAAACTGATGGCTGTAGTCGTCGACGTATTGCGCCACGTTCGCGTTCCAGTCGTCAAAAATACCGGAACTTTGGCTCCACTCGGTGTAGGCATCCGCATCCGCCCACTTGAAGCAGCAATAGCGCAGGCCGTAGGTGTTCATGTTGCCGCCAGCAACCACTGTGTAGACTTGCCAGTTGCGCGGATCTCCAGCCTCTTTGCGCACAGCGATGTGTGCTTTGAACGCCTCTTCGAATGCGGCAGAGTCAGGATAGTCAACCGTAATTATCCAAAGGTCTGCGATGTTCGGCGGGCTTTCGTCCTGCGCATGTGCAGGCACAAATGCGAACAAAAGCAGTGACGCCGCAAGGGCCGTCAACAGGTTTTTTCTTTTCATGGCAATTCCCCCCAATCAATATAGGACTCAATGAAAGTATAGGAGATATAAAGCCCTTTTCCACCGTGAGGCTGAGCAGGCAGTTTCCCCAGATGGAACTATAAGTCAGGGTACAGGGGGTTGCACCGTGAAATGCTTATATTATCTCGCACCAAATCTGGAAAGCACTCGCGCCGTTTCTGATGATTTGCATGCCGTTGGCGTCAAAGACTGGTACATACACGTCATCAGCAATGACGAAGCCGGTCTTCGAAAAGAGCGTATTCACTCCAGTAATTACATTGAAACGCTGGATTTTGTGCGTACCGGGCTCATCGGTGCCTACATCGGCTTTTTCGTCGGCATGTTCGGCGCATTTGTGCTCGTGGCCACGAGGACATTTGGCACGAACACACCTGTTACGGCGTATGTTGCGGTCATGCTCGTCGCCACCTTGTTCGGTGCCTGGGCGGGCGGCATGTTTGGTCTCGGCGCCGAGAACAAGAAACTGAGTCAGTTTCATGAAGATATTCGCAGCGGCAAATACCTTATCCTGATTTATTCCAAGAAAGGCTCGGGCGAGGCGATCAGAGCGATGATGCGCGAGAAACACCCGGAATCAGAATATGTCGCGACTGATGAACAT
>JADFSP010000033.1 GCA_022560695.1 Pseudomonadota bacterium | reverse complement strand
GGCGTCAATTCACGCTTCAGCAATCCCTTTGGAGTGCTGCAAACAAGCGAGGAGTTCATTCCACCGTTCGAGGCTATCGCGACGTTCAGATTCAACTTCTGATTTGGAATCGACTGAATACGGCTCATGCCTTTGTCCGAAAGTGACACAGACATGAGCCGTTATTTTACCCGCGCCAATGGCGTGGTCGCCGCGTGCACCGTCGGCAACGCGGTCAGCGTCACGCCGATGGTTTACACCGTATTCGGCCTGTTCCTGATCCCGATATCCACCGAATTCGGCTGGCCCCGATCTGCGGTTTCGATCGTACTTCTGATTCTGGCCGCTGTTGGCGCCCTGAGTTATCCGGTGGTTGGCCGGATTATCGATCGATATGGCGCCAGGCGCGTCATCCTGAGCGGCAACCTATTGTTTGCCATGTCGGTGGCGTTGGTTTCGGTAAGCACCGCAAATCCTGTTTACTTTTACCTGACATACGCTTTGCTTGGCATCACCGCTGCAATTCCGAGTTCAGTGATGTTTACCAAGGTGATCGCCGGCTGGTTTGATCGCAACCGCGGGTTTGCGTTGGGGTTTGCCGGCGGCGTCGGCAATGGCACCGGAGCTGCTATCGCGCCTGTTGTTGTTGCCATATTGCTCGCAAATTTTGGCTGGCGTGGCGCACACCAGGGGATCGCACTCATGATCGTCATCGTCGGCTTCCCCGTGCTGTATTGGTTGCTGCACGATCCGCCGACAAGAAGTATCGCTGGCGGTGACACATCGGAAGGCATGACGCTCGCGCAGGCGCGCAGAACGAAAACGTTCTGGACGATTCTGATCGCGGTGGCCCTCGGCGCAGGTTGCCTGACCGCGGTCTTCGCTCATGTCGTGCCGATGTTGGTCGATCGCGGCATCAGTATGGATCAGGCGGTTTCGGTCCTGGTCACATTTTCACTGGTGACAGCGGTGTGGCAGGTCGGCGTTGGCTACACACTTGATCGTTTCCCGAAGCCGTGGATCGCGGCTCCATTCTACGTCTCCGCAGTGTTCGGCCTTATATTGCTTGAGACGACGTCCAATTACTCATTGCTGTTGCTTGCCGGAGTCTTGATGGGACTCGGATTAGGTACCGAATATGGCGTGCTGCCGTATTTTCTTTCCCGCTACTTTGGCGTTCGGCACTATGGCGCCATATCGGGCCTGGTTTACGGTGTAATAGTACTGACGCAGGGCGTTACGCCCTTTCTTATGGATATTGATTTCGATCTGACCGGAAATTACCATATCGCCGTGGTCGTAGTTTGTATCGCGATGCTATTGGGCGCATATCTGTTGACCCGGCTGAAACCGTTTGACACGGTGGAGCTATGACTCCGGGCCGGACTGTTCCTGGTATGACAGGCCGTCCCAATAGTCTTTGCGCACCGCTATTCGACCGTCCTTGATCGTCATTATCATCACACCCTCGATCTCTATCGGCCGGTTCTCGTCAATGAATGTCATGGTGTAAGCCGCTGCAACTTTGTCACCTTCGGCGATCACTTCCCCGATCTCATAATTGAGTTTTTTGAAGGCGGAAAGAAAACCGGACAGGCGCTCTCGATAGTTGTCCGCTCCAACGCAGCTGGTTCCCAGACGCCCTACCTGTATGTTTTCGAAATCCTCTGTTACATGGCGGGCGACTTCTTCCGGGTCACCGGTCGAAAACGCGTTTAGATAGCTCAACGCAATTTCACGATTGCGCATTATTGCCGCCCCAGACCTCCCGTGCTTTTTCATACACGCCCTGGTCATAAGAAAATTCGATCAGGTTGCCATCCGGATCCTTGATGAAGCACACGTAACCGACCGGATCCGGCATTTGCACAGGTCCCAGGGCGAGGTAGCCGTCCGCATCTGCGGCCGCCGCATATTGATCAACCATGTCCTTCTCAGGTACCTCAATGCCGATATGTGCGAATGGGGTCAGTACCGCGTGCTTGCCCGGAGCGAACGGATCCTTGCCTTCGAAGAATTGAGCCAGTACCAGTACGAACGGGCATCGAGCATCAGTACTATCACCGAGCCAGACGCCTTTGCCGTTGTCGTCTTCGTTTCGAGCAAGCACCGAAAAATGCGTGTATTGCTCGTACCAGGCAATCGATGCTTCTATGTCGCTGACGTGAAGCGCCAAGTGTGTCCAGCGGGGTTGTTGCGGACGTATTTTGTGAATCGGTTCACTATCGGCCACCGCTCATCCTCCTTGTCTCGATCGAGACTGACCATAGCGGGATTGTACTCGCACGCCCTGCAGCCGTTTGACCGCATATGCATGCCGAGTTGCAATCCTTAGTAGACAGGCCACGGGCTGACAAATGGCAGCTTGCTGCGGCTGATAACAGCCCTGGATGAGCGACTGGCTTGTGCGTAAAGCGTTTCCTCATCGATCAGCGTGGCCTGATAGTCGTCGATTACCCGAACTCCGTTGACCCAGACACTGTGCACGCTGCGCCCATCTGCCAGCCACGCCAGATGATTCAGCACGCCAAGCAGCGGCTGCCATTCCGGGCGGTCGGTATCGTGACAGACGAAGTCAGCCAGCTTGCCGACCTCGAGCGATCCGATTTCCTGCTCAAGTCCCAGGCCGACAGCGCCATTGCATGTCAGCATGGCAAATGTTTCTTCAGCCGGAAAGACAGCGGTATTCCGCCGGGCATCTTTGAAGAGTCCCGAGACAATGTGCGTTTGGCGCATCATATCGAGATCGAATCCGTCGGATCCGAGCATGATGTTGATGCCTGCCGCAGCCATCTCGGGAAACCGCCCAACCGTCGAAATTCCGAAAGCGCCTCGCAACGCTGCCAGCGGACACAGCACGGCATTGGTACCGCTTTGTGCAAGAAGATTCAGTTCGGATTCATCAATATGAGCCAGGTGCGTCAGGCAAACGTTGCGATCCAGCACCCCGATATCGGACAAGTGCTCTATCGGCCGCCGCCTGTGTTCATTAAGAAACCAGGCCGGATCAGATTCATATGGGCTCATGTGGGCCGAGATGCCCAGCCCGTTATCATCCGCGATCTCCTTTGCTGCCAGCCAGACTTCGTCCGGATTGGTCGAGTGTCCAACCAATATGGGCCACGCAGCAATGAGTTCGCCGCCTGAGGCCGGAAACGCCGCAACTTCCGCTTCGAGGGCTCGTATCGCATCATCGATCAGTTTTGCCTGGTTGGCGCCATCGGTGAAATCGCGACCTTCGACCCAGCAACCGACGCGGCCGCGAATTCCTGTGCGACTCGCACCCTCAACAACGCGATCCAGATACTGAACGGTTCCTGCTTCGAGAAAAGTTGTTGTGCCGGTACGCAACATTTTCAGTGCAGCCAATTCCGCGGACACGGCCTCATCATCCGGCTCATGTGCATGAAATCGCGGCAGTACCCAGCGTTTGAGTTCCTCTGCAAAATCAGCCTCGATATTATCCGGCAGCCAGGCACGAGTCAGCGGGTCACCTGTCACATGAATATGGCCGTTGATCATTCCCGGCGTAATGACGAATCGGCTGCCGTCGATATGTTGAGAAGATTCGAAATGCTCACAGACCTCCACACTTGGACCGATCGCCGATATCTCGCACCCTGAGATCGCCACGGCACCATCGTTGAAAATACGACGATCGCGATCCATGGTTACGATTTTCGCACCGCTGATCAGTACATCGGCGCTCGTCTTGCGGTCGTTCAAGATTGCAGCCTCGTGTAGGTGCCTGAGAAGAAAACCAGGGGTTCGACGCTTCCGGCACGCATGTCGACAACCTTGCCGACAAGTATAAAGTGGTCACCCTCTTCGTAAACATTCGTCACTTTGCACTGCAATACCACCGAACACTCACTGATCAGTGGTAGATCCGCCACACCGCGTTCGATGATCAAACCATTGAATTTGTCGGCGTCATCATCGGAAAACGTACGCGCGAGCTGCTGTTGATCTTCCTGCAATATATGGACAGCGAAATATTCGCAATTTACGAATACGTCACACTGTGACGATGATTTGTCGACACTCCACAGCACCAGTGGCGGATCGAGAGACACCGATGCAAAGCTGTTCGCGGTGATGCCGACCGGGTCGCCATCCGCAACGCGTGCCGAAATAATCGCAACGCCTGTTGCGTAGTTTCCGAGAGCTTGGCGAAATTCGCTGGATGTAAATGTGCTCATGATGTAGCGCTACTTTAGGGCATTTCCAGGCATTGAGCGCGCCGGACGTTTCGCCGACCCGCTGGCAAACCGGGCCTTGTTTCACTTGTCGAAACAGGTCTTGGCTTCAAGATGTGAATGAGCCTTAGTCGGGGTTGAGCATCTGCAGGAATTTCATGCGCCACGCAGTTGACGGCTTGTCGGATTGCGTATTCGCGAGTGCGCCGCGCTCCATCGGCAAGACACCTGGAATTTTCTCCAGCATGACTCGGTCTTCTTCACCAATCATTCGATCGAAGAGTACCACGTCCTCTGACGATACACGGAAATCGTCGTTTCGCCAGATCACAAACGTAAAATAAGTATTCACGTCGTCGATGGGCGTGCTGAGCAAGAGAATGATGTGTTGCAGCCCGGTGCCATATTCGATCGTGCTGCGAACGGTAAAAGGCAGGTAAAAACCGGTTGACATGCTTCTACTGACGTCGCCGGTGCCCTGACCGGACGTCAATTCGGCCGCGGGAGGATTTTCCGCGACGACGTCGTATTCGTAGCCGTGAAATCCATTCGGAAGGTCTTTGAGGTCTATTTTCTGAACTTCCGTCCTCTGACGGTTGCCGAATGTGCCCGTGTGCACCCACGGAAAATGTGCAATGTCGAGAAAGTTGTCTGTCATGCGGGTGGCTGACGCTGCCCAGGCATCGACAGGATTATTGATTCGACGGAAGTTTTCATCCGCGTCTTGCGGAATGTCCGGAATACCCGCAACCGGGTCACCCAGACAAACCCAGACAAGACCGTAGCGTACGTCAGCCTGGTAGCACGCGAGGTGGCCGCTCTTGGGTATCGGAAAATCGGGATCCGCTGATGGAATTAAGACGCACTTGCCATTTTCCCCGAAGCTCCAGCCATGGTAGCAACACACCAAAGTACCGTCCTGGACCTTGCCGAGGGAAAGCGGCGCTTCACGATGCGGGCAGCGATCGGGTGCAGCAATCACTTTGCCGGACGAGTCTCTGTAAAGAACGAGCTTTTCGCCCAGCAATTGCCGTCCTGTTACGCCGTTGGTTACTTCAACTTCGGTCGCGACGGAATACCAGTAATTCCGAAGTTGCAAATTATCTGAAAATTCAGCCAAAACCACGTCCTCGTATTGCTGCAGGTGCAGGGAAATTATCAGTTCATGCCGCGAATCCGTCTTGCTCAGGGACGCATGGCTGTTTGCAAAGAACGCACCATCGACTCGATACACAACCTCATCTTCGCTCGGAGCCAACCGTCAGTACTGCGCCGCGACTTCACTGCGCGTCTTTCCAGCAGAATCTGGCTTTCAGGAGATAGTGATCGGACGGATAAATTCCGTCTTCTGATCGCGACTTGTCCAATAACATTTCTCTTGCCTGCAGCGAACCATTAGCGAGAATCCAGTCTATGCGACTGCCGTAGTCGATCGCTTCGTAAAAGTGGTGATGGCTGGTTTCTTCGGCCTGACCCAGGTCAATCCAGGGATCACTGAGATCGGGCCACTCCTTGTCGATGAGCGCTCGAACCGGGCAAGTCGGAGATTCGTTGAAGTCGCCCATTAGCAGTATCGTCTGACTTCTTGCCTTCAATGCACCGAGTTGCTGCAGCAATACACGCATCTGGCAGACCCGCGTTTCACTGCTCGAATTATCGAGGTGAACATTGATCGCAAGGATTTCCCCGTCGAAGACAGCCCAGGTACACAGACGCGGAAATTCACTTCCGAATGAAGACGAACCGGGTATTGTCGGTGATTCTGAAAGCCAGATATCGCCAGACTCCTTCAAGACAAGCGACGTCGGATTGTAAAACAGGCAGGGATACATCAATGAGTCGGCCCAGTCCCGGTGCGAGTCCACACACGTAAGCTCCTCCAGACCGTCGTCAACATCCCGTATCTGGGGCAACTTGCCTTCCTGGGTTGCCAGCAAATCGGGTGCATAGTCGCGCAACAGACTGATCAGAAAATCTTTGCGATTTTCCCAGCAATGGACGTCGTCGTGGGGCTCATCGTAGCGAATGTTGCTGGAAATAATAGAGAAAGTGCGGGTCATTAGGCTGGTGGAATCATTGCTGTGCCCATTGAACATTTATTATCGCATTTTAGGCAGTATTACGCATGAGACAGATGACATCAGCATTCCAGAAACGCAGCCCATGCGTACGCCTGGAACAGTGACAACATCAAGACCAATGAGCAGGGTCTGCAACTGCTGCCGAAATATCGACCGATGAAAACCGTGATCTCATCGTGGCTGTTGTTTCGATTGTTGTTTCAGCCGACGGCGGTATTCGCGGAACTTTCTGAGACCCGTCCGGAACCACACAGCGTCTTTCTCAAGTTCGTCGTGTTGATACCCGCGCTGATGTGTAGTACCTACCTGCTTTGCAGGGATCTGCCAATCGTACTGAAGATCAGTCCGGAGCGTGGAATGCTGATGGCGTCCGCACTGATCGGCTGCCTGCTCATCGCGTTGCTGACGCGAAACTCTTCGCAGGAGTGACACCTTAGTTCAACGAGCGCACTGCTCAGGATAGCGCTACCTGTTGCAGTCCGGGTCGGCACCATCTGTCAATCCATCGCCATCGTTATCGATGCCGTCTGTACATTTTTTCCGGCCTTTCTCGGCTTCTAATGTGCCGCCACCGTCACTTGAACCTGACGTATCACCTTTGCGTTTGACACGGAACGCTGCGCTTGCCGTGTCACTTGCGAAGTCTGCATCTGTTACAACAAGCGTAACTGTGTACTTTCCTTGGATTGCATATGTATGAGTTGGACTGTGCTCTATTGAGCCAGCCCCGTCGCCGAAATCCCATGTATAGCTTGTGACCGCAATATCATCAGTGGATAGTGAGCCGTCAAATGAACAGCCCGAACCTGTGCACGCATATGCAAATGCGGCAACGGGTGATATTATGATGCTAGTTGTTATTATTTCGGCAACCGCCGCATCGGCCTGAATCAGGCCGTAACCCGAATCGAAGTCGAAACCCGCCGTACCCATATCGATCGCCGTTTGCTTGAGTGCGGCGTTGAGTTGAGCTGGTACAGCGCCCGGCTTTGCCTGCAACATCAAAGCGGCTATGCCCGCAGCGTGTGGAGCGGCGGCCGATGTGCCGAAGAAATCGTCAACGCCATCGTTACCGTAAAGGTCAGCGAAAAAGAACGTCGTGTTCACCCCGTCAACAGCCGTGATATCCGGCTTCAGGCGTACCTCGGGCGACGCTAGCGACGAGCCGTTGGCGCTGAACAGAACGGGTACGCCACCCGCTGAAGAGTATGGTTCCAGAACCGGAGGTGTGGTCCCATACTCGGGAGTATCGTTGAAGAATGCGGCGCCGACCGCTGCCGCGCCTGCTGCATTTGCATGTCCGATCAGCGTCCCACTGTTTGTTGCAAAATCGTTCAGTGTGATGCCACTGCCGAAGATGACGGTCTTCAACAAGGTCGCGGGCAGATCTCTGGAATCGACATCATCGTATGTGATGACGATATTGAACAAGGATCCGTAACCGAGGAATTCGTAATTTTCGAATTGCAGAACTTCCCAGCCCTCGCCCGTTGTCACGTTGTCGTTCGCACTGATTTCAAAATAGAATTCGCCGGTTTCATCCAGCAGTACGATATCGTGGTCAATTTTTGCACCAGGACCACCGAACGGTTCATCCCACTGCATGGCGACGATCAACCTCGAACCGACCGGTACCGTGACGCTCTGGTACAGGTCCACACCCACTCCCGGGTCGAAATCGTGCATCCGCCCTACACGCTCGTAGATCGGGTCGCAGTCGCCAATCGGCAGGAAAAATTCGATACAAAAGATCACTCCGCTATCTGCAAATGGGGCCTCGTAACTTTCACGCCCGGCATTGCCCGCCGCAGAGTAGTAAGCGGAACCACCGGCCACCACGGAATCGACAGCCTGTGCGACGATGCCGTCCTGAAACATGGGTTCGTTCAGATACATGAGGTCATCGACGATGACATCCGCGCCCAATCCAGCTAGCGTCGTGATTGCCGCGGCATACGCGGCCTTGCCATCCAGCGCCTGGTGAAAGAGAAGATCGGCACCGGGAGCCATGTCATGCACTATCTGTAGCATCGCACGGCCTTCATCGATACAAAAAATGACAATGCCGCAGTATTGCGACTCCCCGCCCACGACAGTCACACCTGACGCCGGCAGATCACCGGTCGAAATGTCCTGTGCAGAGCGCCACCCAGCGAATTGAAACTGTCCGATAGCACACCCACGGTGACGCCGGTGCCGTCAACGGCATAGGTTGGCCGCGCCACGTCTGTACGCAGGGCAACATCGCCCTGACTGATGATGGATCCTGCAGTGTTGATCGGAGTCAATGACGCGGAAATTGAGCGCAAGATATCCAACGCTACAGCTTTTTCGATTGCGGCGACGGGAAGCATACCGGAGACCGCATGGCCGAAGTGCACGCCGTTGATAAGCCCCAGTCGCTTGAGGTCTTGCAGCAGCGCAGCACCATCGCCGAAGGCCATCGCATCAATCAGGACCCTGCCGGCGTGATATCGCAGAAACTGATCACTGGGCCTGAATAATGCCGTTTGAGCCTGACGGACATGCGCCCGGTGTTCCTGGACCACCCGGACCAAAGAACTGCTGGCCTTGGACATCTGCCCGGCTTTGTATAGTCCGCTTTGGCCCGGATAGGTGGCGGCTGGCGTCGCGATTTCAGCGGCGACTCCCGGAACCCCGTAGGCCAGCAACCCGATGAGCAACGTTTCTAGACAAACACGGCATGGCTTATTCATGGCGAACCCCGTCTTGTAGGTGCCGCCAGTCAAGCTGCTACTGCGGCACATTATTTTCTACATGGTACGCCGAACCTACAGCCGGACATCACCTTAGTTACATAAGTGCCTATAATTATTGCAGGTTTTGCCGAACAAACAGCCATTTCGACTGGGCTCGACGCATCGCTGCCATATTTCCAATTTCGGATTTGTGCTGCCGAATTATGGCGTGACGATCGTCAGAAACTGATTCGCCACGGCGCTCAGGTTTTGTCGCAAGAAATTAAATGCCAGGCATCAGATCGTTTCGGTGGGACACGTTAGTATCTTCATCGAATTTGATTATTTGGTGATCAGGACATCGTCTATGCGAAACTACAGAGCCTAACGGGCGGTGATCCGACAGCCAGCGATGAACTCCGGGGATTAAAAAATGCGCAAGAACACCAACGAATTTCGCCAACAACTGACCAGCGGGACGCAGATTGTCGGTACCTTCGTCAAGACGCCTTCACCGATCGTCGCCGAAGTTCTATCTCTGTCCGCACTCGACGTGTTCTGCATCGACACCGAACACGCACCATTCGGCCGCCTGGAGCTCGATCTTTGTGTCGCGGCGTTTCGTGCCGCGGATTGCCCTTGCCTGGTGCGAGTCGCGAGCGACTCACCCGCCGAAATTCGCAATGCGCTGGATAGCGGCGCGACGGGAATCCTCGTGCCACATGTGACATCGGCCGAGCAGGCAGCAGCTATCGTCAAAGCGGCATACTTCGGCGAAGGCGGTCGTGGCTACGCTGGGTCAAGCCGTGCCGCAGACTTCTCGACCAAGTCAATGCAGGATCACATTGCCCACAGCAATGAGCAAACTGCCGTTTTGGTGCAAATAGAAGATCTCGCAGCGCTGGATGAGGTCGCCAACATCGCAGCCGTCGACGGCATCGACGCCCTGTTCATCGGTCGCGCCGATCTTGCGGTTGCGATGGGCAAGAGCGTTTCAGATCCGGATGTCATCGCAACTGTGGGCAAAATCTGCGAGGAAGGAATACGAGCCGGGACGACTGTCGGCATGTTTACACCCGACCTTGCCGAGATACCGGAGTGGCGAACCGCGGGCGTCAGCCTGTTCCTGCTGAGTTCGGATCAGAGTTTCGTGCTCGACGGCGCCAACACATTGGCGGAAAGCCTTCGCTAGTGTCCTGTCCGTAAGTTCCTCAGGTCCGGGATGCCCGTTTTCGCCGGCGACGTCGCGAACGACCAGAGTCGGCATCACCACCACATGACTTCGCTGCCGGTTTCCGCATTACGGAGAACAGTTTCGGAAATTGGTCGCTCTTGTTAGGAATGGCCATCGCGTCGACGAAGTATTCCTGGAATTTCGGCTCAACCGCGGTCTCGATCTTTTCGATGCTGCGTACAAGCACTTCGATTTCGCGCCGTGCGGCCATGTTCAGAAGCGCGATCCGGGCGCCGGTGCCGGCTGCATTGCCTGCCGATTCGACGTTGTTCAGGTCGCAGTCCGGAATCAGACCGAGCACCATTGCATACCTGGTATCGATGTGACTGCCGAAGGCGCCCGCCAGACGAATGCGGTCGACGGTTTGCAAGCCTGCTCGATCCAGCAACAGTCTTACGCCCGCATACAACGCGGCCTTGGCGAGCTGAATCTGCCTGACGTCATTTTATGTCACGGAAATAAGCTGGCTACCGTCGTGCAGCACGAAGGACCAGGTGCGGTCCTCGGGAATCAGGCGCTCGGTGCGATCCGCCAGCGTACCGTCGACAACGCCATCCTCACTGATCAGGCCACTCAAATACATCTCCGCAACGGCCTCGATAATGCCCGAGCTGCAAATACCGGTTACGCCGAAAATCTGTATCGCGTCTTCGAATCCGGACTCGTCGGACCACAGTTTCGAGCCGATCACACTGAAACGAACCGCGACCGCCTGCTGGCCTGCTCGAGCCCGACCGGCCCGCGGCTTTCCTCGCTGCATGCAGCAATGCCTCATCCCGTGTCTGCGACAAGAACACTACGCGCTTGTAATTGCCGAAATAGGCGTCCCGCAATTCCGGGTGCTCATCAAGTCGCAACGGTCTTACAACGAAACGCTCGAAATGCCGTGCGAGAAAGTCCGTGAGATAAAACGTGCCGGGTTCCTGCTCCGATAATGCGGCAAAACGCTCTGCGCCAGCAAAAAACTGGTAGCAATGCGCGCCGGGCAGGCGTTCGATGCCCTCCTCCTCGAGCACGCGATCGATATCGCCACCCGTGCCGCAGTCGGCGTAGGCGACGAATATCTGCTCGTACTCATCTTTGAATTGGCGAATCATGTCGCGCAGACGTCCAGGGATCAGCCCTGGCCGATTGTGCAGCCGCGCATCGATGCACTTCAGATGCAAATGGCCCCAGCCATTCGTCTGCTTGAGCACCGTGATTTCACGAGCCAGGGCACCGCATGCAATGACCAGCACCGACTTACGCATGAGCTGCAGCCTCGCGTTGCTCCCTCATGGGCCCGGGGTCCGTCCAGGCCGCCAGGTCAGTAGCTCGACAATACACATCAATCCAGATCCGGCAAGCCTTCGAGGACAAGCAAGTAATAGCTGACGATTCCGACGACTTTGTCATTCTCGATGACAGGGGCATGGCTGATGCCGAAGCTGTCGAACAGCCGCGCGCAGTAGCGAATATCCATGCCGGGCCGTACCGAGATGACCGGCTTGGCCATGATCTCATAGACGTTGACTCGTTCCGGGGCGCGGTCTTTCGCGATCACCTGCCTTGCAACATCCGAGAACAGCAACATGCCGTATTCATCGTTTTCATGTCGCTTCTCGACGATAAGGCAGGTCGCCTGCACCTTTTTCATGATTCGCATTGCTTCAAGAATATTGATTCGGCCGTTGACGTGCGTGACATCGGCCCGCATGACCTGGCGAACCGGTACCCATGTAGGAGCGCTCATAGCTGGTCCTCCACCTTGGTGACAATTTGTTCAGCTTGACTCAGTATGCCAATCGCGTCCTCGACATCGAGCTGCACCGCAACACCGGTTCCCGGCTTGGCGTCGAATTCGCCGATGGTTCCGATGTGCTCGAGAATCTCGCGACTCAGATGGCGCTCCACCAGCAGCAACAGCACGTCGCGCTGCGTGGTCAGGGACAGCCCGAAGAAGCTCTTGTGCGACTTGTAACCTTCGCCGCGGGCGTGGTTAATCACGGTACACCCCGTCGCGCCGGCGTTGCGTGCCGCTTCAATGACCGCATCGGTCTTCGAGTCCTCCACGAACACGATCAATAATTTGAATTGCATCAGCTTTCCTCCAGTGAAGTCGACTCTGCCTGCCGCTGCGCGTTTTGTCGACCGGCAGCGCGAAAGCGTTCGCTGATCGCGCCCAGTTGCGCGTACGCGAGCACGGTAATGATCGGAAACAGGCAGGCGAATGCGATCAGGCCGAATCCATCGAGCAGCGGCGAACGGCCGGGGACGGTCTCCGCAAGACCGAGTCCAAGCGCCGTGACCAGAGGCACCGTGACCGTTGACGTGGACACGCCACCGGAGTCGTAGGCCAGTGGAATGATCAGCTTCGGCGCCCATAAAGTCTGAATGATGACGATGACGTATCCGGCCAGGATGAATGCGTGTAGTGGCAAGCCCGTGATGATACGAAAGCAGCCAAGGCTGACACCAATGGCGACACCAATGGCGACGGCGACTCGCAGTCCCCAGACACTGATCGAACCACCCGAGATTTCACTGGCCTTCATCGCCACTGCCAGCAACGCGGGTTCCGCAATCGCCGTGGAAAATCCGATGGCCAGCGCAAATACATAAACCCAGGAATAGTCGGTCCAGACCGCCGCCCTGGCCACATTGACCCCGCGCATAATAAATTCCGGGTCCGTAAGTTGTTGCGCCATCAACCGGCCGAGTGGAAAGAGCACCTGCTCGAGCCCGATGAGAAACAAACCCAGACCAATGACCGTGCAGGCCAGTCCGGCGAGCACGCGCCTTACATTGTGCAATGGCTGGCGTATGACGAATACCTGGAATCCGACAATGAACAGTACGATGGGCAGCACGTCTCCGGCAGTTGCCAGCAGCGTCTTAACGCCTGTGTAGATCAGATCCATGCGATCAGACCTCCGTAGGCCATGACGAAAATCATTGGCATGAGAGATGCAAGAGCGATCAATCCGAAGCCGTCCGTCATCGGATTTCGATCGCGCAACGACGACGCTATGCCGATACCCAGCGCTGCCACGAGCGGTACTGTGACGGTAGAGGTTGTTACGCCACCGGAGTCATAAGCGATGCCAACAACTTCCACAGGGGCGATCGCCGTCATGCCGATGACCAGCGTGTAACCGCCGATGATTATCTTTGTCAGGGACCAACCAAAGAGAATGCGCAGAACGCCGACGATCAGCGCTGTACCAACAGAAAATGCCACCGTGATTCTCAAGCCGAGAACATAGGCGGCGCGAGCCTCGTCGGAATTCGCGATTGCTCCCGCACGCGCGGCAACCTCCGAAGCCTCTTTCGCAACAGCAGTGAGGGCCGGCTCGGCGATAGTGGTTCCGAAGCCGAGAAAGAAGGCAAATATCAGCAACCAAAAGACACTGCCTTTGCGCGCTAGTGAGAACGCGAGCTGCTCGCCGATCGGGAACAAGGCAAGCTCGAGACCGTAAATGAACAGGGTGAGGCCAATCAGGACGAAAACTGCTCCCGCGACGAGGCTGGATATTCCTGCAAGCGGTTGCTGCAATATGAAATACTGAAAGAAGCCGATGACGAGAAAAATCGGCGCGAGGTCACGAGCGCTGCCTGCAACGGACCTGACAATTCCCTGCAGTGTGTCATTCATATTTCGCGAATGGCTCCAACGTCACGAATGCTTTTCGTGGATTCCCAGTACGTCTGCACGACAATCTTTACGGTCATACGTCAGCTGGCCGGCACTTTCTGCGACCTCAGAATCACTGTACACCGGACACACGATGATCAGCCAGTTATCGACACACGACAGCGGGTTGGCCCGTGTTTACAGAATTGGGCTGCGGCATCACAATAGCGGATTGTGGCTGGCAGTCGAATCATCATGAGATATACATTAGCAATTATCGTCTTGCTGGAGCGCGTATCTGCATCGGCTACTCCGACGAGCCAAACTGCGCGCTGCCCAGAGATCGTTTTCAGCAAATCGGCGCAGCAATAGTTATGCATGCCCCGTTTTCCAGCAAACTTCCGAACGTCGGCACGACAATCTTTACGGTCATGAGTCAACTGGCCGACGATTGCGAAGCGATCAATCTGTCGCAGGGATTTCCGAGCTTCGACCCGCCGGCCGCGCTCATCGACCGGATGGAGCACTACCTGCGCACCGGCGCCAATCAATACGCACCGATGCCCGGGGTTCCGGGCCTTCGCCAGGCGATCGCGGACAAAATCTCGACGTTGCAACGCAGGTCAGTCGACGTCGATACCGAGATAACGGTTTGCACAGGCGCGACGGAGGGATTATTCAGTGCGATCCAGGCCATCGTTCGAGCTGGTGATGAGGTCATCGTATTCGACCCGGCCTACGATTCCTACGAGCCGGCGATAACGCTCGCCGGCGGCCGGACGCGTCATATCCCGCTGACCATCAGCGACGACGGCTTTGATTTCCGGATCGACTGGCAGCGGCTGCAGGATAACCTCAACGACAAAACCCGTCTCGTCATTGTCAACTTTCCACACAATCCGACAGGCGCCATCCTCGGCGCCGACGATTTGCAACAGTTGGCTGAGACCCTGCGCAATTCCCCGGCCTACCTGCTGAGCGATGAAGTGTACGAGCACATCGTGTTCGACGGTGAGCCGCACCGCAGTCTGCTCAGCCATGAGGAACTCTGGGAAAAGAGCCTTGTCGTTTCCTCATTCGGCAAGACCTTCCATGCAACCGGGTGGAAGATCGGATTCTGTACGGCGCCCGCAACTCTGAGCGCCGAATTTCGAAAGGTCCACCAGTTCACGACGTTTGCCGTCAATACTCCTGCTCAGCACGCTATCGCCGACTTCCTGCAGAGCAATCCTGAATTCTATGCACAGCTGCCGGACTTTTACGCACGGCGACGAGATTACTTTTGCCAGCTTCTCGAAACATCGAAATTTCGACTCAAGCCGACGCGGAGCACATTTTTTCAGATCCTGGATTACGGCGACATCAGTGACGAGACCGATGTGATTTTGGCCAAACGCTGGACCCGCGAAATCGGCGTCGCCTCGATACCGCTGTCAGTGTTTTGTGAAGATTCGTTTACCGGTACGCGGCTGCGTTTCTGCTTCGCCAAAGACGAAGCGACGTTGGCTGATGCGGCGCAGCGCTTGTCACAATTGTAAGCGGACCTGCGGCTACGAATGATTCGGGCGTGAAGGCCCTCCTACGGCCGCGAATGATTCTGGCCCGATGCCCCCTTCGTCAGCTACCGAGCTGGAAAACCAGCAGCGCCCCTGTGTATCCGATCGCCGTCATGTAACACCATGCGAACACGGGCCAACGCCAGCTATTTGTCTCGCGACGAATGACCGCCAGCGTCGCCGCACACTGCAGGCAGCAGGCGTAGAAAATCAACAGGCCAAACACCATCGGCAAAGTAAAGACAGGACTGCCGTCCGGCCAGGTGGTGGATTTCAGCCGATCGGACAACGTTGACTCGTCGGCGTCGTCACCGACGGCATAGACAGTGCCGAGCACGGCTATGACGACCTCGCGCGCGGGAAACCCCGCGATCACTGCCGACGACACACGCCAATCCCAGCCCAATGGTGCAAAGACCGGCTCGATAAAGTGACCGGCGCGACCAAGCCAGCTTTGTTCGAGTTGCATGGCCGCAGCGCGGTGATCGATGTCCGCGTACGCCGCCTCAAGATCGCCAATCGGCAGTTGCCGTTCCGCCTCCTGCTGTTGTGCGGCGACAAAGGGGGCAATCGCATCCGAGCGTGGATAATAGGCAAGCGCCCAGACGATGATTGCGACCGTAAAAATTACCGTGCCCGCCCGATGCAGAAATACTTTGGCGCGGCCTAACAGCTGCATCAGCACGGTGCGTAAATTCGGCCGACGAAAGGCCGGCAGCATCAGCGCAAACGGCGGCTTGGGCCCTCGCAAAGCGGTCTTGCGCATGAGCAGTGCTGTCAAAACACCGGCGACGATGCCGAAAACGTACAAGCCCAACAACACGAGACCCTGCAAGTTCATGAAACCGATTTTCTGCGCCGGCACAAAAGCTGCAATCAGCAATGCGTACACGGGAAGTCGTGCCGAGCAAGTCATGAACGGCGCCGCCATTATCGTCGCGATGCGGTCGCGGCGATTCGGAATGACACGTGTCGCCATGATTCCGGGTACGGCACAGGCGAAACTCGAAATCATCGGAATGATGGACTGGCCAGACAGGCCAACAGAGCGCATTGCCCGATCCAGCAGGTACGCCGCGCGGGCGAGATACCCGGAGTCCTCGAGCAAGATGATAAACAGGAACAGAATGATTATCTGCGGCAGAAAGATTACGACGCTACCGACACCCGCTATTATGCCGTCGGCAATCAGGCTTGCAAACGCGCCGTCGCCGAGCGATACACTAACGACGGCACCGAGCGACGCACTTGCCGAATCGATCAGGTTCATGACAGGAGTCGCCCACGCGAAGACCGCCTGAAACACGATTGCCATGACGACGAAAAGACCTGCGGTTCCGGGAATCGGCCGGTTCATGAACGTGGCGACGCGCGAACGCCATGTCAAATATACGGGTACCCGGTGCTGTACCTCGTTGATGACGCTGCGAACCCAGCGATAGCGAACTCGAGCCTCTTTGGCGAGCGGCGGTTCGCGGCCAAATAATTCCTCTCGTTTCCGGTGCAACGCATCCTCGGCACGAGATCCGATGCCTGCGAGCACGCTCTTGTTCGCATCGATCGCACCTTCGATCAATAATCGCTCGATCTCGACTGGGTGCACCTGCGTATCCGACACCTCGACAACCTGTCTTGCCGCGGCGGTCAATTCGGGCCACGCCAGATCGGGTGATGGCGGTAACTCGTCCGGCAGCGCTGCGATTGCGTGGCGCAGTGCCTCGATTCCCTGCCCGTTCGTCGCGATGACCGGACAGACCGTTACGCCGCCGAGTCGCCTGGACAGAGCATCCACGTCAATGCGAAGACCTTCCGTCAATGCCGCATCGGTCATGGTCAGTGCGATAACAAGCGGGCATTCGAGTTCCAGAAGCTGCTGCACAAGATACATGCCCTGGTAGAGACTGGTCGCGTCAACGACTGCCACGATGCCATCAGGGCGCCGCGTGCCCTTGATACGCCCGAAAATGACGTCGATCGCGATTTGTTCCTCAAAGGAATGCGCACTCAATCCATAAGTACCCGGCAAGTCGACGAGTTCGAGTTTGCGATCGTCAACTTTGATCGTGCCGACGTGGCGCTCGACGGTTACCCCCGGATAGTTGCCGATTCGTTGCCGCAGACCGGTCAGTCGATTGAACACGGTACTCTTGCCGGAATTCGGATTACCGACGACCGCGATGCTGGCGTCGACGCGCCGGCTGACCGGGATTTGATTGGCGGGAACGCGGATTTCGCGAGATTTGGCCACTAGTACTCTGTCAATATCCCCTTGACGGCGTACTGGCCGCAACGGGTGAGACCGTAAATTGCAGAGCCTGCTCGACGCGGAGCGAAATGCAGCGGCCAAACACGCGGAACTCCATCGGGTCACCGCCAAGTGCCGAGCTGGCGAGCTCGATCTCAGCGCCCTCGACAAGACCCAGCGTCATCAGGCGCTGCACTTGCGGGTCTGTCGCATCGATCGCCTCGATGATGCCTCGCTGGCCGCGCTTCAGTGACGCGAGCGTATTTCCATTTCCATGCATTGCTGTTCCGCTGTGGCCAGAAAAGTCACAGATACACGATGTAACTGAGCGATTTCCTTGCCGGTTTCCTCTCCGGACTCAAATGATAATGATTCGCATTACGATTTGCAATAGGGAAAAGTACGGATATTTGCCAGGCACACCGACCGCCAGGCCTACTGGCAGGTGGGACGGCCGATCCCGTCGGGCAGAACGGCCTCGATGCGCTCCATGACGTCGAGCCGATGGACCAGGTCGTGGATGTAGTCCAGCTTGTCGGTCTCCAGCACGAGAACATCGCTCATTTTGTAGGAGGCAATCCACTCCTCATACAGGCGCTCCAGGCGTTTCAGATAAGCGAGCGGCACGTCCCGCTCCATCGCCCGCCCGCGCAGGCGAATCCGTTTGCGAAGCGTGCGCATCGAGCAACGCAGGTAGATCAACAAGTCCGGCGGCTTGATCGCATCGAGGATCGCGCCATACATCCCCTGATAAGTAGCCCAGTCGCGCTTTGAAATCTTGCGCATCTGGTGCAGCGCAGTCGCGAATATCTCGGCGTCCTCAAATATCGTCCTGTCCAGGGCAACGACACCAGGCTGCCGGTCGAGCTCCTGGTGCAGCCGAAACTTGTTACTGAGGAAGTAAAGTTGCGATTGAAACGCCCAGCGCTTCATGTCTTTGTAGAAGTCGCCGAGATACGGATTCTCATCGTTCGGCTCGTAAAACGGCATGATGCCATAGGTCTTGGCGAGAAAATCGACAAGGGTCGACTTGCCCGTACCCATGTTTCCGGCGATCGCGATTGAACGTTTCATCGAGTGCATACTTTACCTTATTGAGGTATGGCATCGGCCTGGAAGATCACCTATGCTGCGCGCAAATGCAAACAAGGATTGCCGAAGTGAGCGGGAAACCTCCACCGGTCCTGATCAGCGAAAGCGACATCGAAAAGCGCGTGACGGAACTCGCCATACAGATCTCCGGCGACTACCAGGACAAGGGTGATCTCGTCCTGGTCGGCGTGCTCAAGGGCGCGTTTGTATTTCTCGCTGATCTCTCCCGGCGAATGACGATTCCAAGAACAATCGAGTTCATCGCCGTATCGAGTTACCAGAGCGGCAGCCTCTCGTCTGGCGCCGTGCGCCTCGTCATGGACGTCCGCGGTAGTATCGAGGGACGCCACGTACTCATCGTGGAAGACATCGTCGATACCGGGCACACACTGAAGTACCTCATTGGCATGCTGCAATCGCATCGGCCGGCCTCGATTCGGACCTGCACATTGCTGCACAAAGCGGACAGCGCCGAAGTCGATATCGACATTGACTACATTGGATTCAGCATCGGCGATGAATGGGTAGTCGGCTACGGCCTCGACTACGCCGAGCACGACCGGACCCTGCCGTATATCGGTACAGTCACACCGACTGACTAATGATCCGAACAATCGTCGGTCTCGATCTCGATCGTTGAGTGGCCGATGCTATAGTTCTCGCGCAAAAATTGCTTGATCCGGCGCACGATTTCCGTCGGGTTCTGAGGTTCAGCGACGAGATTCACGTGCATCGTCAACATGAGGTCCTGCGGTGTCAGCCCCCAGACATGCACGTGGTGCACACCGCAAATCTCGGGAATTCCGCCGACAAGATTTTCCTGCATCTTATCGATGTCGAACCACTCGGGCGAACCCTCCAGCAAGACATGTGCGCTGTGCTTAACGAGCATCCAGGCGCTCTTCAGAATCAGGAACGCGACAGCCACTGACAGCACCGGATCAATCGGCATCCAGCCCGTGTAGATAATGACGATTGCCGCAACGATCGCGGCTACAGACCCCAGCAGGTCGCCCGCAACGTGAATGGCGGCACCGCGTATATTAAGGTTATCTCTATCCCCGCCATGCAATACGACGAACGCAATAATGTTGACGACGAGACCTGCCGCCGCAACCACCAGCATCATTTCGCCCTGAACTTCCGTCGGAGATAAAAAGCGGCGTACGGCCTCGAAAAGAATCCATCCAACTACGACGAGCAAGCTCAATCCATTGACGAAGGCCGCAAGAATTTGAAAGCGCTGATAGCCGAAACTCAACCGGGCATCAGCGGGCCGCTTGCTGACATGAAACGCAACCGCGGCGAGCGCCAGCGCCATCGTGTCGGTCAGCATGTGACCGGCGTCGGCGAGCAATGCCAGCGACCCCGACAGAATCCCGCCGATCACCTCAACGACCATAAACGTGCCGGTCAATGCGAGTGCGATCAAAACGCGGCGCATATTGCTGTTTTCGCTTGCGTCACTCACGGCGTGTCATATCGCCTACGGCTCCCGGCTGAGTCGGTAGATCAGTATCGCGGCGCGCTTGATTGCCAGCGGCAGCGATGACAGGTCGAGACTCTCATCGGGCGTGTGCCCGCCTTCGCCCAATGCCCCCAGACCGGCCAGGCTGTCCGCATAGGGTGCGGCAAATGAAATGTCGGCCGCACCACGCTTGGACGGATCCAGCGCCGGCATCGGCCCGCGGCCGAGCGCCTGGTTGATGTCGGACAACATTGCCTGCAGTCGCTGATTCCCGGCCGTCGGTGACATCGGCGGATAACTATCCTCGAACTCGATCACCGCACTCGTGTGCGGCAGGTGGTTTGCGACGACCTGCCGCATCATGTCTCGCGCACGTTCCAGCTGCGCTTCGGAAATTGTGCGAATTCCGCCATGAACAATAACTTTGCGCGGAATGACGTTGGTCTTGCCGAACGTTCGCCCACGATTCTGCTGACGGTCGTACTCGACATCGGTTCCACCCTGGATGGTGCCCGCATTGAATGTCAGGTGTTCCTCACCGCGCACATCTTCGTAGAACTGGTTGAGAATACGTGACACCTCGAAAATCGCTCCCGCGCCGACGTCGTCACCGAATATGCCGGAAGAATGCGCCTGCGTGCCGCTGACTTCCAGCGTCCAACTCGATGAGCTGCGCCTCGCGATCGTTGCCCAATCGGCTCCGTCCTCAGTGATCGCCGATTCGAAACCCAGCGCGACATCGGCCCACTGAGCAGCCTCGATCAGATGCTTGCGCGAAATTGACAGCGGCCGACCGGATTTCTCTTCGTCGCCCGTGTAGGCCAC
>JADFSP010000032.1 GCA_022560695.1 Pseudomonadota bacterium | reverse complement strand
ATGGTGCCGATTGGTGCGCGCGACTGATACCTGATCACGCGAGTTCAAAATCCCCGCCCTCAGTGGCGGGGATATTAATTAGTGTCGAATGGCGAGAAATTTTTGCCGATAGGCCGCCGGTGGCATGTCGTACCAGGACTTGAACGCGGTCGTGAACGAGCTGATGTTCGAGTAGCCGAGCAGCATCGCGACTTCAAGAGCCTTGAGCCGCGCGTCGCTGAGATAATTGATAGCCAGTTCGGCGCGGACCTCACGCAGTACTTTCTGGAAACTGGTCTTTTCGGCTTTCAGCCGCCTTTGCAGCGTGCGACGGCTCAACAAGAGGACCCGACAGGCGGCATCGGCATTGGCTTCGCCGGCCGCGAGCAATTCGGCCAGCCTGCGCCTGAGCTGCGTAGCGATATTATCCTTTTCGTACAAGGACTTAAGATACTTTTCCGCTTGCTCGATCAGTTGTCCGTACATCGGTTCCGGCCACACTCCATTGCAATTGTGCCTAACATACAGCTTGACGCCGCGATTTCCAATGGCCAGCGGTGCGACTCTCGCACATCGAGTAGTATCGCCGACTGCGGACGCTGATCAGGGCAGCCAAAAAAAGGAAAGCAATGATATCGCCAGTCAGTTATGAGCTCACAGACAATATCGGTGTCATCACGATCGACAACCCGCCGGTCAACGCGCTGTCACAAGCCGTACGCCAGGGCCTTCTCGATGCCATTCGCACGGCGCAGGCCGATGCCTCGAAGGCCGTGCTCATCGTTTGCGCCGGGCGCACGTTTGTCGCTGGCGCCGACATTTCCGAGTTTGGCAAGCCGCCTGCAAAACCCTTCTTGCCTGATCTCCTCAATGAAATTGAAGACTCGGCAAAGCCTGTCGTTGCCGCCCTGCATGGCACGGCGCTGGGGGGTGGATTTGAAGTCGCGCTGTCGAGTCATTACCGCTGCGCGCTGGAGAGTGCCAAGGTGGGTCTGCCTGAAGTCAAGCTCGGGCTCCTGCCGGGTGCCGGCGGTACGCAACGAGTGCCACGCCTTGCGGGCGTCGTGGCAGCTCTCGATCTGATTACGAGCGGACAGCCGATCGCGGCCGCGCACGCAGTCAGCCTGGGACTGATCGATCGCGTGATCGACGGCGATTTGCAGTCGGGCGCGCTGGACTGGTGCCGTGAGCTGATCGCGGCCGGTGCTGCACCACGCAAGAGCAGCGAGCTGCCCGTAGAAAACGTCGAGGCCGGGGTATGGGCGGACTACCGCAGCAAATTGGCGAGGCGCGCTCGCGGACAGACCGCGCCGCAGAAAATTGTCGACTGCATCGAAGCGGCGGCAACGCTGCCATTCGGTCAGGGCCTTGCCCGCGAGCGCGAGTTATTCATGGAGTGCCTGCAAGGTACTCAGTCGGCTGCGATGCGCCATATCTTTTTTGCTGAACGCAAAGCCGCGAAGATCCGTGGTCTGTCACGTGAGATGCCGCTGCGGGATATTCAAAAAATCGCCATTATCGGCGCGGGTACCATGGGTGGCGGAATTGCGATGAACTTCGCGAATGCCGGCATGCCCGTGGCATTACTCGAGATCGACGACGAAGCGCTCGAGCATGGGCTATCGATCATTGACCGCAACTATGCCGGCAGCGTCAAGCGCGGCAAACTCAGTGAAACAGCCGCAGCCGAATGCCGCAGGCTGATAGACGGCGTAACGGATTACGCCGCGATTGCGGATGCCGACCTCGTGATCGAAGCAGTCTTTGAAGATCCTGAACTCAAGAAAGAAATCTTCGCGCGGCTGGACGCGGCCTGCAAAAAGGGCGCGATTCTTGCGACCAATACGTCGTATCAGGACGTCAACGAAATCGCGGCGGCGACGAAACGACCCGAGGATGTCATCGGTCTGCATTTCTTCAGTCCGGCACACATCATGAAATTGCTTGAGGTTGTACGCGCCGACGAAACTGCTGACGATGTGCTGGCGACCTGCATGGCGCTCGCCAAAGTCATTCGCAAGATTCCGGTCATGTCGGGTGTTTGCTATGGATTCATCGGCAACCGCATGTTGCAGCACTACATGCGCGAGGCGCAGCTTTGCCTGATCGAGGGCAGCACGCCTGAGGTCATAGATACTGCCCTGGAGCAGTGGGGCATGGCGATGGGCCCGCTCAGCGTTGCGGACCTCGCAGGTCTCGATATCGGTTACAAAGCCCGGCAGGCCTTACCCGCCGACAAGCGTGGTGATCCAGGCGCATATCGCGTACCGGATGTACTTGTTGAGATGGGCAGGGTCGGGCAAAAAAGTGGTGCAGGTTTTTACCGCTATGATCCCGACACGCGCGCAAAGTCCGGTGATGCCGAAGTTCTCGAGATTATCGAGCGCGAGGCGGCCGAACTCGGCATCGAGCGTCGTGAGATGGACGCAAATGAAATCATCGATCGCCTGATTTTTTCGCTCGTCAACGAAGGTTTGAAAATTGTTGACGAAGGTATTGCACAAAGACCCAGCGATATCGACGTTGTCTACGTGTACGGATACGGATTCCCCGCCCATCGCGGTGGTCCAATGCACTATGCGGACACCGTCGGCCTGGATGCGGTTCTTGACCGTATCATCGAGTTTCGTGATCGATTCGGTGACGCGAACTGGAAATCAGCACCGCTGCTCGAAAGACTCGTTGCTGACAAATGCACCATTGCGCAGTGGGCGACGGCCAATGAGAAATGATTAGATGGTCGAATCCGATTTTGACGATGAACCCTTCGCGGCTAAAACCGCTCCTACCGTTCTTGCCACGTTTGAAGGAGGGCCTTTACGATCAGGACGACCTTATGTCGCGGAGCACAGGGATGTGCGAGAGCGACGAGGCCCGATCGAACCAACCCCATCTTTCAAAATTGAATCCGAGCTTTTTTATGGCAGCGCCTCGAATCTTTCGAGCAATACCTTGCCGATAACGCCATTAGTGTAGAACCAGATTGCCGTGCCGACCCCGGTGGCAAGCACGGTCGCATGGATTAACGACAGATATTTGCTGTTGTGTCCGTCATCAGCTTGAATGGTTGCCGAGAGCGCGGGCACAATTGCAAGAGCGGGCATGGTTTGGTGCATCGCACCGCTGATGACCAAGCCTATGGATACCGCTACGGTGCCTGCCAGGAGGTGTTGATCGCCATATTGGCTGCCGCGCGTCCAATTGAATTTGCGGCGATTCAACTCATACGCGCCCGCTACAGCAAGGTAACCCCAGGCAGCGCCCATTGTGCCGGCAATCAGCTTCCCATCTGTAATGAGTCCCACGGCGCCAAAAATGGCGATAAAAAAACTCGGGATTCCCAGCAGCACAGCGATAACCGCTCCGGCATTTACTATGGCGTTACCGGTCGGTCGGGGACCACTGTGCTCGGAAAGTTCGTTAATCAGCCGATCCTCCGTGCCACGCGATATTACATCGTGGCTGGCGAGGTAGCTCGATGACTCGTCCTGTTACGACTCGCGACTCATTTCCCAAGCCGAGTACACAGGCAGTCGCCTTGCCAACAACATAAGAGTCGCGAGAAATCCGGCAAGCAAGCCAAGCGCCATTGCGACATCAATCCAGTGATCAAATGGCCGGTCATCGGGTGAGAAAACCGGCACGATCATCAGGTACTTGTTAATCCAAATGCCTAAGTTGATGCCGAATGCAACGACACACGTTGCGAATACCGATCGTTTGACAAAAGCAAACAGCGACGAAAGCAATGGCAGAAAGAAACAGCCCGTGAGCATGATCCAAAAATACGGACTGTAATGGCCATACATCTGTCGCCACAGTGGTTCACTTTCATGCGGCAAATTGCCAAACCAGATTACAAAAAATTGTGCCCAGAAAAAATAAAGCCACAGTAATGTAAAGGCAGTTACCAGCATCCCCAGACTCTTGATCTGACGCTCCCCGAAATGAGCGCCGCCATCTACCCGCCGCATGACAGCGGCGATCGCAATCATGGCGGCAGACCCCGCGAACAAATTGCCGAACCAGTAATGAATCGGGAACACGCTGCTGTGCCAGTGCGGGATCAGCATCATCGCGAAATCCCATGCGATAAAGGTGTTGCATATAACAAAACCAATCACCACGAACGGGGAGAGTACGTACATTTGTTTTTCGACGTCGTCGTGATCGATCGTCGATGCTGCATCGCCTCTGGCCATATCCACTCGCAGGCTTTTTCTGGCATAGATTGCCACCAGGCCATAGAACAGCAAGAGTCCGCCAAGGTTTCTGATCACGAGCCAGTTGATGTTCAGCCAGGGACTGATGTGATCTTCGGGCGATGCCTGCAGCCAGTAGAAAAGATCGTCGCGTGCGTAATAAACAATCACCAGAAAGCCGACGATCGCGAACGGGAAGTACGCCAGTGTCGAGAGCTCGGCCAGTCGGTACCACGGTTTGCCCCAATCGGATTTGGCGATGCGAAGTATCGCCGTAAACACGACGCTGGCCTGACTGATGCCGAGCAGGAACAGGAACGAGACGGTGAACAATGCGAAATCCGGCTGAATATCTGTACTCGACACGGCGAAAACCAGACTGGCGACACCCATCAGGAATATCGCGATCAGCACGTAAAACGTGATACCGCCGCGTTGTAACTTCGGATTAATCGCCATTTGCAATTTCAGGAATCGCGCTCATGTTGCGCTTACAGCGTTCATGTTTCACCAAAAACTTCCTTGATGAAGTTGACCAGATGCCATCGGTCTTCCGGCAATATTGCCTGTCGATAAAACGGCATCGCAATGCTGCCGTGACTGATCGTATAAAAGAGTTGCCCGTCAGGCTGTAGCTGCACATAGTCGAGGTTCAACTCCATGGGCTGGGGTACGAACTTGCGACCCACTGGCCCGTCTCCCCGGCCTTGCTCACCGTGACAGACCAGGCAGTGCAATTCGTACATTTGTCGGCCGCGAGCAAGCGATTCCGGCGACTTAGCTATCGGGTTGACCAGGGTTCGTCCTGCCTCCAGCCGCGCTTGCACCAGCTCGATAATATCTGCCGGTGGCGGATACCGGTCTTTTCCCGCGACGGGCACCGAAGAGCGGTTTACTGAGACCTGCGAATCCTGGGGCTTAGGGGATGGCTGGTCCCGCATGTCCTTGTCCCAGGGCAGCGTCAAACCAGCACCCGGTATTGCCAGAAGGCAGATAACGCACGCCAGGCCACGAATATGCAGGCCTTTCATTGGCCTTCCCCCACGTGCTGAATCTCGTCCGCCCCGGCGTCTCTGATGATAGCTTCCGCCCTGGCCACCTGGTCTGCCGCAGCGCCTTCCACGACGACGACGAATCGATCGCTACTTGCCGATGACAAGTAAGGCCTGTCGCGCCATGCGGGCAGACCGGAGACGAAATGAAATCCCAGCAATGTAAACAGTACGCCGAACAGTATCGTCATCTCGTAGGTGATAATGAGAAACGGCGGCACGGTGATGATGGCCCTGCCCCCGGTTGGCAGTATGAACACCAGGGCGGTGGCGGTCGCCATCGCAAATCCGGATATGGCCCCGATGATGGCGCCAGCCAGGGAATAATGCCTTACTGGCGACTTGCCGAGCTCGAGTATCTCCTGCGCTTCTTCCAGCGGCAGAGGTGACAATAGTGAGATTTTGTCGAATCCCGATGATTTCAGCTTTTTCGCAGCGGTGAGAAAATCCTCCTCAAACGCGAACGAACCCATGATGGCCATCAGGCATCCCTCCTGAGGGGCTTGAGCGTTTCCTTGACCTCATAAATCGATATTGCCGGTACCCATTTAATGAAGATCAGGAACAGCGTCGCGAAGATTGCAAACGCGCCGACCGTGATCGAAAGCTCGATCCAGCTCGGAAAATAGAAGCCAAAGGCGTCCGGCAGGAACTTGCGCGGCTGTGACGTGGCTACGATGATGAATCTTTCGGTGAGCATGCCGACGTTGATCAGGATCGAGATCACCAGCATTTTGTTCCAGGACCAGCGAATCTTCTTGAAGAGTATCAACAATGGAACGAAGGCACAGAACAGAATCATCTCCCAGTAAAGCGGCGCATAGAATCCGGTTAGCTTGAACTGCAGTGCCTCGAGTTCAAACGATGTCCCACCGTACCAGCTGCTGAAAAGCTCGAGAATGTTGATGTAACTCCATATCAGGGACAATGTGATCAGAAGTTTGCCGAGACTGTCGAGATGCACCTGACCGATGTAACGCTCGAAATTGAGAAACTTTCGCAGGCAATACATCACGGTCACGATGCCGGCCGTGCCCGAAAAGATGGCACCGCAAACGAAATAGGGAGCGAATATCGTGTGGTGCAATCCGGGCACGATAGACAGCGCAAAATCCCAGGACACGATGCTGTGCACCGACACCGCGAGGGGAATGACAAAAATGGCAAAGAATGTGTAGGCCCATCCAAGCGTATGCCATTCTCTTGCAGTACCCCGCCAGCCGAACGAGAAAATTGTATAAAGTCTGCGACGCAGGCCGGTGCTCGCATCGCGAACAGCAGCGAAATCCGGCACCGATCCCATGTAAATGAATATCGAACTGGCCGTGAGGTAGGTCGTGATGGCCATGACATCAAACATCAGAGGAGATCGAAAGTTCGGCCACAAGCCCATTTGATTGGGAATCGGAAAACTCCAGTGCACGAACCACACACGGCCCAGATGCACCATCACGAACATTGCCGCGGTCATCAGCGAGAACAGCGTCATGGCCTCTGCACTGCGATAAATCGCCTTGCGCCATGGACTGTTGGTGATATGCAGTACTGCGGACAACAACGTACCGGAGTGGCTCAAGCCGATCCAGAATATGAAGTTCGACAGATAGCTGCCCCAGACCGCATTGCGATTCATGCCGGCGGCGCCGACGCCGACGAACAGCTGGTAGATCCAGGGCATAAAGAAGCAGATTCCCGCCACGCTCATCGTCGTGCCCAACAGCATCCAGTACTTGGGACCGGTCTCCAGCATTACAGACAGGACGTCCTTGTTGACCTCCGCGTAACTTGGCTGTCCGTGATCAAACATCGTTTAAAATTCTTCTCGGCTCAAGAATGCACCTTCGTCAAATAGACAATCGACGGTGTCGTATTTAATTCTTCTAAAACTTTATAACCCCTGGGGTTTTTCATCATCTTCGACACTTTAGCTTCCGGGTCATTGCTATTCCCAAAAACCAAGGCCTCGGTCGGACAGCTTTGCACACACGCGGGGACGACCTCGCCGTCACGAACCCGGCGTCGGTCATCGTCTTTTGCATTGTCTTTGGCGATGCGGATGCGCTGGATGCAGAAAGTGCATTTTTCCATGACACCTTTTTCGCGCACGGTGACATCCGGATTCAGCTGTTGCTCCAGCGGCTCGTCCCAGGTGTAGGTGAACCAGTTGAAATAACGAACCTCGTAAGGGCAGTAAACGGCGCAGGTCCGGGTGCCGATGCAGCGGTTGTAGATCTGCGTGTTCAGTCCGTCCTGATTGTGATAGGTGGCAAACACGGGGCACGCGGTCTCACAGGGCGCATCGTCGCAGTGTTGGCAGAGCATCGGAATGAAGCGCATCTTTACATCGGGGTACTCGCCCTCCCAGTAGCGCTCGATACGTATCCACTTGATCTCGCGGTTCTCGGCGAAACGTTTTTCGCCGACGATCGGAAGATTGTTTTCTGCCTGGCAGGCAACCATACAGGCCTCACAACCTGTGCAGCGATCCAGATCAATTGTCATTGTCCAGTGATAATCGAATTTGTCGTAATAACCGGGTTTACGGTATTGCCTGAGTTTTTCAACGAATGTGCTCATATCACTGCTCCGTTTCACGCATGATCGTTCTCGGGTCCCAAAATTTGACGGCCGAGGGTACGGGTTACGCCATCCGTCTTGATGATCTGCAGCCGTTCGCCCGTAAGCTTGAGTTTCACTCGCGTGGCTGCCCACGCCAGATCACCTGACTGGTCGTCGATTAGCGTCGCGACTATGTGAATCGGATTGACGCCCCGGTCCCTGGCATAACGACCGTAAGCTGCATGGCCCTGACCAACCGGTATGGCGACTACACCGGGCCTGATCGCGGGAAAAATAAGTGCCGGAACACGGACTGAGCCGGCTGGTGACTCTACGTCCAGTACATCTCCTTCTCTGATGCCCAACTCATCGGCTGTCACCGGGTTTAGCTCTACCCAGGACCCGTACACGACGCTGGTCATTGGATCGGGCATTTCCTGCAACCACGGCAGATTGGCTCCCCTGCCATCGAAGAATGTTGCCGTCAGATACGGATGCAGCACAAACGGATAGTCACTCTCGTCGCCGGCGAACCTTGAAACCGGATCGGCAATCGAAGCAATCATCGACGAGCTCAAAGGCACGGGTTGGTCGCCGGCGACGGCACCAGGTTGCCCCCACACGCCCGCTTCGAGTGCCGCCTGCCAGAATGCCTCAAATTCCTGTTCTTCCCCCTCTGACCCACGCTGATCATATTCCTCGCGCCAGCGTTCCTTGATGAACTCTTCCATCGTTCCCCAACGCATGTGTATCGGCAGTTCACCGCCAATCTGCCGGGCCAGGGACAGCACGATGTCGCCTACGGGGAGCGTGTCGTACAGCGTTGCCACGACCGGCTGGGATATCGAGGCTACCGGGAAGCCGACACCGGGATCCGGCACATCGTCGCCCCAGGATTCCAGATAGGTGCTGGTGGGAAGGATGAGATCCGCCATTTCCGTCGTCTCATCCCTGAAGCTCGATAGCGCGATGATCAGTGGAACATTTTGCATAGCTTGCCGGAACCCGACGTTATCCGGCAAGGCAAACACCGGATTGGTATCGTGCACGAGCAATACGTCCACGTCGCCAGCTTTCATCGCCCCGATGAGGTCGAGCATTCCCTGAAAGCCTGCCTGTCTTGAACCCGCTGTGGCAGAAAATGCCGGATCAGGATTGAAGATAATCCCACCCGGCTGACTCAGGTTGCCGGCAAGATAATTTAACGCGTTAACCGCCACGATACTTGCCACGGCGTTTGTACCCGCCGCAGTTGCACCACCGGCAATGGCGAGGCTCGCCGTACTTGTGCCGAATTCTCGGGCAAGTCGCAGAATTTTGTCTTCGCTGACTTCGGTCTCGGCAGACACCAGCGACGGCGAATACGCCTGCAGCGCCTTTGACCATTCGTCCCGGTCGCTACCGTGATAGTGCCCCTCGCTAACAAGCGCATGGGCGATTCCCAGGGCGAGCAACCCCTCCGTGCCCGGTCGCGCCGCAATCCACTCATCGGCGGCGGCGCCGCTCAGTGACATGCGCGGCTCGATCTGTATCGTCTTGCCGCGCCGTCCTTCTCGCCCCTGCCGCAAGTGTCCGTAAGCGAGGCTATGGTGAACAGGAGAGATCCAGGTACCTAAATAGTCAGCACCGAACGACAATAAAAAAACCGCATTTCTGATGTCGTAGTACGGCAAAACGTCAGTACCGAATGACATTTTGTTGGCGGCCATCAGAGCCGACGGATACGTGAAGTCGTATTGCTGGTAATGGTCTGATCCCAGCAAGTTCATAAATTGCAAGAATAGTTCGTCCAGATGCCCCCTGACCCGACCGCAAAGCAGCCTGACGCGACTGGCCTCATTATCGATCTTGAGCCGGCCGATGCGACTTCCAACAGTGGTGAGCGCTTCGTCCCAGCTTATCTCTTCGAAGTTTCCGGATCCGCGCTGCCCGACGTTCTGCAAGGGTGTTCTGATACGGTCCGGGTTGTACAAGGCATTCAGGCCGGCCTGTCCTCTTGCACACGTGCGACCCTGACTGACCGGGTGCACGGGATTGCCTTCAATTTTTTTTGCTTTGCCCTCGCGAATGCGTACGGAGATTCCGCATCCGGCGGGACATTGATTGCAGACCGTGTTGTACCAGGTTGCAACTCCCGGCGAATAATCTTCTGGCGGAACTACCTGCGGGATCAGCAACTCGACATTTTGTTGCACGCTCTCGCCATACAGAACGCCACCGACGACCCCGATGCCTCCGGCCCCGATATATTGCAGCAAGTCTCTACGGCTGATCTTTGACATTCGATCCAATCCCAAACGCCATTCCAGGCGGATTATGCGAACTCTCTACGTCACTACCTCATGTCAATCATTGCTCATTTGTGGCATTGCTACTTGTGGCAGGTCCAGCAATCGCGGCCATGTTCCACGTTTCTCTCCGTGTGGCAATCGACGCACCAGGGCATCCTCATTGTTGCAACACGGGTAATGCGGTTCATTGTCTCTACCGGACCGTGACATTCCTGACACGCGAGGCCCGCCCTAATGTGCCGCTTATGCGTGAAGTGAACAAAATCGGGTAAATCGTGAACCTTAATCCACGGTATCGGTTCACGTTTTTCCCAGTAGGCGACCAGCTTCAGGATCTCCGGGTGTTCGCGGACACTGGGTACAGAGTTGTGACATCCCATGCATTTGCTAACGCTGGGTACGCCGGCAACCGGCGTCCTGTCGGCATAGATGTGACAGTGTTGGCACGGAATCTCGTTGTCCGTGGCATGGATCATGTGACTGAATTCGATTGGCTGAATCGGACTGCGATCGGAGAAATATTTGCCGTGTACCCATGCGCCTACAAACAGTCCGAACACGAGCACAAGCCCGAGCAAGGCTGGCTTCTTCCCGGGCCGGAGCGCATCGAGAACAGAGATAGACAATTTGTACCCCCCTCTATCTGGGGCGAGAGTTTGCCCGTAAGTTGCGCAAACTACAAATTAAGTGTCGCCTTTGTTCTCGAAATGTTTCCAGCGTGGTATCCGCGTCCTGAATCAGCCAACCCGGAAGCAGGCGACACTCATCAACTACGCGAGCTTGCACCGCGGCGGTGACTTCGGTACGTTTAGTCTCGCTTTCAATGCCTTGAGGCGCACCGAAGCGAATCATGAAAACTCTCATCCGTTCGGGATTATTGTTGCTTATAACCCTTGGCGCCGGACCCGCTGTCCTGGCGGCTGGCGACGTCGCAAAGGGTAAAGCACTGTATAACATTTGTGCCGCCTGTCACGGAGCGAACGCTGAGGGTACGGCCGCACTAAACGCCCCGGCCAACGCCGGCCAGGATCCCTGGTATATGATCCGCCAATTGAAAAACTTCAGGGCTGGTATTCGCGGCGCCGACCCCGACGACACCTTCGGCGCGCAAATGCGACCCATGGCAATGATGTTGAGCAGTGATCAGGACATCGCGGACGTCGTGGCATATATAACGAGCCTGGATTTACCCGAACCTCCGCAGACCGTTGACGGCGATGTTGAGCTTGGAAAACAAGCGTATGAGACCTGCATCCCCTGTCACGGAGAATTCGGTCAAGGGGCACAGGCCTTGGATGCACCACGCCTGTCCAATCAACATGACTGGTATATCGTTCGACAGCTCGAGAACTTCAAGGCCGGGATTCGTGGTGGCCATCAAAACGATATCTACGGTGCCCAGATGCGCATCATGTCGCAAATGCTCGAATCTGATGAACGGGTACGCGCCGTCGCCGCCTACATCGCCACCCTGGAGTACCGGTCGGTTGGTGAATGAGTAAGGACTTTATGACCGCATCAGGTGCATGGACGGACCCGCCAATTTGGTACCGTTGATATTGATCCGAACTCGATAGCGTCCCGGCGCCGGAAACATCACATTTTTCAGGGGCAGAATCAATTGGGTTTTCGCCGGCGCCTTTGATCGTGGCCGGGCCTCAACATCAGTATGTCCCTCGATCGAGAAGATCGACTTACCCTCGGAATCGGTGAGATCTATGGCGAATGGAATCCGGCCCTGCAGATTGCGTTGCCACTCGATGATTCCGACGAGGACCATCCTGTCCTGACGGGCCGGAAAGTCAGGCGCCTGCAGTTCATTGAATATACCGTGAATATTGAGTTTCCCGTCCGGTCCGACGCCGGCATCCGTGCAAAAGAGGAAGACCGCCTCCATTATTCAAATCCTCCTCCGCCATCTCGAGAACACAGATACTGGCAGTCTAACCTGTGGCAATCAGTTACTGAATCCTCTATTCTCCGCCTAGGAATCAGTCTCAACGTTTTAGAACAGGGCTCAAAATCTACCTTTGAAGATTGGCGATACTGAATACCAGGCCGGTGTATACAACATTTTATGCAGGTTGACTACTCAGATTACCGACGGCAGTCCGGATTCCGATGCGGTGACGATCATCCGCGACGGTCACGATAATAAGGATGCATGACATATGCCAATAGCAATTGCGTTGATTGTTTTGGTTGTGGGTTCGATTCTCTTTCATTTCCTCAGTCCGTGGACTTTCACACCAATTGCTTCTAACTGGGGCATGATCGACACCACGGTCGACATCACTTTTGTCGTTACAGGGTTTGTATTTGTCGGTGTTAATCTGTTCCTGGCCTACGCGATTATTCGCTATCGCTACCGGAAAGGCGCACGAGCAAAGTATGAGCCCGAAAACAAGAAACTGGAAGGCTGGCTCACCGTCATAACGACGATAGGTGTTGCCGCGATGTTGACGCCCGGCTTGTTCGTCTGGGCCAAGTTTGTGACGGTTCCTGAAGGTGCGATTGACATCGAAGTTGTGGGCCAGCAATGGCATTGGACCTTTCGTCTGCCTGGTAAAGACGGCGCATTGGGGACTACCGATGCCAAGTTGTTCAGCGTTGAAAACCCGTACGGCATCATTCCGGAGGATCCCAACGGATACGATGACGTTCTGGTCGATGAAGCCATCGTGCATATTCCGCTCGGTCAGCCGGTTCGATTCTGGCTACGCTCGAAAGACGTATTGCATAACTTCGCTGTCGCGCAATTCAGAGTCAAGATGGACCTGGTGCCTGGTTTGGAGACTTACTTGTGGCTGGAACCAACCAAAGTTGGCGAATATGAAATTCTTTGTGAGGAACTGTGTGGTATCGGGCATCACGCGATGCGCGGCAGGGTTGTTGTTGACGAGCCCGAGGACTACCAGGCGTGGGTAGATAGCCAGCCGACTTTTGCCGAAATCCAGACGAGAACTCCCGGTGATCCTGTGCTCGGCGCGGTATCGTACGCCGTGTGCGCCGCCTGCCACGGTTCGCAGGGTGAGGGCCTCGCGGCACTGCATGCGCCGAAGCTCAGCGGTCAGGATCCGCGGTATCTAAAACGGCAGCTGCAAAATTATAAGCTTGGACGGCGCGGTATCCATGAAGATGATCTCTATGGACAGCAAATGGCGCCGATGGCGGCTACTCTGGTGACCGATGCAATCATCGATAACGTCATCGCCTATATCGGCACGTTGCCTGATACGCCGGCGCCGGCTACGGTCATAGGAGACATTGCCCATGGTGCCGAGCTGTATGTGCTCTGTGCCAATTGCCACGGCGCTGACGGCCAGGGCATTCCAAGGAGCGCGCCACGGCAAGCCGGCATGAGCGACTGGTATCTGCTGGATCAGCTTAAGAATTTCAAACAAGGGCTGCGGGGACATCATCCGCACGACCTCCACGGCAAACAGATGGGATTCATGGCCCGGACACTCCAGGACGACCAGGCAATGCGAGATGTTGTCGCTTATATCAACACTTTGTAAATATCGATTTGCAGGAAAACCGCACAATGAATTTTCTTAATCACGGCCAACGCTCAAGGGGATTTTGATGGCGTACGTTGCGATTGCCGATCGGGATCACGAAATAGAACATCACGCTCCGACGACATTTATCACCAAATACATCTGGAGTCAGGATCATAAGGTCATCGCCATACAGTATGCGGTTACAGCGCTGTTCGTCGGTTTGGTCGCATTGATCCTGTCCGGAATGATGCGTCTGCAACTTGGTTTCCCGAACTCCTTTTCATTTATAACGCCGATCGATTACTACCAGTTCATCACGATGCACGGGATGATCATGGTCATCTTCCTGTTGACGGCGTTGTTTCTGGGCGGCTTCGGGAATTACCTCATACCATTGATGATCGGCTCGCGGGATATGGTGTTCCCGTACATGAACATGCTGAGCTACTGGGTGTATCTCGTGTCGGTGATCGTTCTTCTGACAAGCTTTTTCGTGCCCGGGGGGCCGACCGGGGCCGGCTGGACGCTCTATCCGCCGCAAGCCATTCTTCCCGGCACGCCGGGCACCGACTGGGGCATCGTGCTGATGCTTGGATCGCTCGCCCTGTTCATCGTGGCATTCACGATGGGCGGCCTGAACTATGTCACGACGATTCTCCAGGCACGCACCCGCGGCATGACGATGATGAGACTGCCGCTGTCGCTGTGGGGTATCTTCATGGCCACCATCCTCGGCCTGCTGGCCTTTCCGGCATTGTTTGTCAGCGCTGTAATGATGACGCTGGATAAAGCAGCCGGTACCAGCTTCTTCATGCCGGCGGTCATGTCAATGGGGGAAAACCTGAGCCACGAGGGCGGCAGCCCGATATTATTCCAGCATCTATTCTGGTTCTTCGGTCATCCTGAAGTGTATATTGTCGCGCTGCCAGCATTTGGTCTGGTCTCGGATCTTCTTAGCACGCATGCCAGGAAGAACATTTTCGGCTATCGCATGATGGTCTGGGCGATTCTCGCGATCGGCGGACTCAGTTTCATTGTTTGGGCACACCACATGTACGTCAGCGGCATGAATCCCTACTTCGGTTTCTTCTTCGCGACAACGACACTGATCATTGCAGTGCCAACGGCCATCAAAGTCTATAACTGGGTACTAACGCTGTGGCAGGGAAACATCCGCCTGACCGTACCGATGTTGTTTGCCATCGGGTTCATATTCACGTTCACGCACGGCGGCCTGACCGGGATATTTCTTGGCAACGTGGTCGTCGATCTACCGTTGTCTGATACTTATTTTGTCGTCGCGCATTTTCACATGGTGATGGGAGTGTCGCCGATAATGGTCGTATTCGGCTCAATTTATCACTGGTATCCGAAGATCACCGGCAAGATGTTCAACCAGACGCTCGGTAAAGTGCATTTTTGGATCACGTTCTTAGGAACGTATGCGATATATCTGCCGATGCATTACCTCGGCTTTCTCGGCGTGCCGCGCCGCTACTTTGCGATGGGTGACACTGAATTCATGCCTGAGTCGGCGTTTACATTGAACCAGAGCATCACGATATCCGCGCTGATCGTTGGCGCGGCCCAGCTGATCTTCCTGTACAACATCATCGTGAGCCTGAAAAAAGGCAAAGACGCTGGTCCCAACCCGTGGCAGGCGACGACGCTGGAATGGCAGACCCCGGACACCCCGCCGAAGCACGGCAACTGGGGCCCTGAGTTGCCGGTGGTGCATCGCTGGGCCTACGACTACAGCGTGCCCGGTTATCATGATGACTTTATTCCGCAAAATGTGCCGGCCGATGCGACGCCCGCGACGAGTGAACACGGATCTGATACGTGACATTTGCGCTTGTGTTCCTCGCCATCATAATGGCCACCGTTATCGGGTGGCTGTTGCGCCAGACGTTGAACACACAACCGTGGGAAGCAAATGATCCGGTTGAAAACCAGCCGGGTCGGGGCGTTATCAGTTCCGATCCCGCGAAGATCGGTTTAATTTCATTTATCGCCGTTGTTACATCGTTGTTTGCGTTGTTCTTAAGCGCCTATCTCATGCGCATGAAGCTCGGAGACTGGCGTCCGCTGCCCGAGCCGAATTTGCTTTGGCTGAACACCGCGATTCTCGTGCTGGCCAGTTTCGCTTTTCAGTTGACGCGAGGTGCTGCGACCAGGGGTCAGCTGCTGACCGTCAAGATCGGGCTGGTTGCTGGCGGCGCATGCACGAGCTTGTTCCTGTTGGGTCAGCTCGTTGCCTGGCAGCAACTAAATGCCAGCGGCTATTTCATGGCCGGCAATCCAGCCAATTCATTTTTCTATTTGCTGACTGCATTGCATGGTCTGCACTTGCTTGGCGGTATGTGGGTCTGGGGCAGGACGACCATGCGACTGTTTGCCGGCGCTGATACGCGGAGTGTTCGACTGAGCGTCGAACTCTGCGCCGTATACTGGCACTACCTGCTGTTTGTCTGGGTTGGATTGTTTGCCTTGCTGTTGTCGACATAGAAGGATAAAGACAAATGTCTGAAGCTGTGATGACTGATACCGGGGATGTATTGCCTGGCGGTGCGAAAGGAATCGTCGCCGACTTCGCTGCAGACAAACAGGCGTTTGCGGTGCCGTGGGGCAAGGCCATGATGTGGTTCTTCCTCCTGAGCGACACATTCATCTTCGGTTGCTTTCTGACTTCGTACATGACGGTTCGAATGTCGGCCAGAGACGCCTGGCCAGTTCCGAGCGAGGTGTTTGCACTGTCGTTCGGTGGTGAGCCCATTCCTCTGATCCTGATCGCAATCATGACCTTCATCCTGATCTCATCGAGCGGCACGATGGCGATGGCCGTCAATATGGGCTATCGCGGGGAGCGCAACAAAGCATTCTGGCTCATGATGGCGACTGCGGCGTTTGGCGTAATGTTCGTCAGCATGCAGGCGTTCGAATGGACCAAACTGATCGTGGACGATGGCGTGCGTCTCTGGAGCAACCCCATGGGCGCGGCCCAGTTCGGCGCAACCTTTTTCATGATTACGGGTTTTCACGGTCTGCATGTGAGCGCTGGCGTTATCTTTCTGATCGTTATCGGACGAAGAGTCAAATCCGGCTTCTATGATAGAACGCGCGGCAATTACGAGATGGTGGAAATAACCGGGCTTTACTGGCATTTCGTCGATCTCGTCTGGGTTTTCATCTTTGCATTTTTCTATCTCTGGTAGGGTTCGGTAAGAGGTTCTTAACATGGCACAGGAAAGTGGACAACAACATCCTATCAGCATCTATTTCTGGATCTGGGGACTGTTGTTTGTTTTAAGTTTTTTCTCTTACATGGTGGACTACCTGGATTTCCAGGGAGCCTTGCGCCGGTCCCTGATTCTCCTCTTCATGTTCCTGAAGGCAGGATTCATCGTGGGCATATTCATGCACATGGCTTGGGAACGGCTGGCGCTGAAGGTTGCGATACTCGTACCGCCAGTTGCCTTGATGGTGCTTATTTTGTTGATGACGTACGAAGCCGATTACACGTTCCTAACAAGGATTGACTTTTTCGGTGAGGTCGCTCCTGCGCCGATTCATCAATAGTCAGAGTTGAGGTCGCTATTCATCCGTCGTTAAGTCTGAGTCGCTATAATTGGTGGGTCTATAGCTGATCCGTATTAAGTTACGTCAGGTCATAAACTGGCTCGTAACACAGTCGAAGGAGGTTCCGTTGAGTAAAATTGCCAGGCGCCAATTCATGCAACTGTCGGCAGGTGCCGCTGCCGGTTTTTTGGTTCATCCGGGGTCGGAAGCGCAAGCGCAGGAATTGCCGCAACTTACCGAGGACGATCCGGTCGCAATGGCGCTTAAATATACCCATGATGCAAGCACCGTAGATCCAGCGCTACGCACCCAGGCTGCTGCAGAACAAAGCTGTACGAACTGTGCGCAGCTGCAGGGTGTTGAAGGCGACGAGTGGCGGCCATGTGCGATCTTCATTGGCAAGCTCGTGAATGTGAAGGGCTGGTGTTCTGTCTGGATTCCCAAGCCTTAAGAGACCGTCTCCACACTACGTCTCTCGCGGCGTCGCGCTGTGAAAGCATCACGCGATAGATTTCATCACGTCCTCGGCCTGTCACGGACGCCAACTCACCTTTGGTCGCAATTCCTCCGTTGGCAGCGCGCGTTATGGCAGCTGCGCTTGCCAATGAAGGTGTGCCGTGTCAGCACACATGTACCGGTTCACGATTCAGGAAAGGCACTGCGTGGGTGTGCCGATTATCGTGAAGCGCGTCACAAGTGTGGCGAGGCATTTGCGCTATACCTTGGCCAAGAGTAAGAGGATCGAGGCAGATGTATCATCAAAGAGGTCACAATCGTGTAGTGCAGGTACATGATCTCAAAGACTATTTTCGAGCGTCGATCGAAGGAGTCCTCTCCAAGCAGGGCGTCGAGGTCGATGCACACGCTACGCACTATGTCGTCAACCTGCTTACCCTGTTCTCGCGTTCTGACGAGCTGTATCAGGACGATGGTGTGACCTACGGACTCAGGCCGCTTGCGCTAATGCTCTCGGACGCCGCCGTTGCGCAGAATGCGGCGGAGAGGAATAATTCCCTGCAGCGCATAGGCGACGTTGCAATGTTCATCGCTGGGTTTTTTGCGGATAGCCTGATGGGCAAGCCTGTGGATATCGATTACTACATCCATATGGGCGAAAATGCGTACGGCTCGTTATCGGAGGAGGTGCGAGGGACATTCCGCGGCGATACATTTGCCGACACCTACAAAGAACTCGCGATCAACTTTCAAATACTTGTCGATGTACTCAATGAAGTACGCGACGAAGCGCGGCAGGAGCGCGATGTTGACCTGTTGCGGACCTACGAAATCTGGCTGAAAACAGGCAGCAAGCGCGCGCAAGGATTGTTACGGCAGCACGGCGTTGTACCAATCTCGGACAGTCGCAAAATGCGTCGGCATTGAAATGCTTTCCGAGCTTCAGCAGCAACTGAACAATATCTATCAGATCGGATCCGATTGCGATGTCATGGATTTCCTGATAACCGATCCACAGCTGGCGAAGTACATCGGCGGGGATGCGATGTTGCCGGCCTCCTGTGAGACATTGCTCGTATCGCAGGACGACGATGGTCTCGCCGTGTCACTGTTCCTTGATCGCGACATGCTTGATCGTCTCGAATCCGCGAACCCATTGGATCGGCTCCGGGCGGAGCAACTCGACGACCTGTGGAAGGTGCTCGAAGGCATCAGTCACTTCAATTGCGTAGTCTGGAAGGCGGCCGAGGACCGCGAGGTCAAGTTGCTGGAACTCGAGTTGCAGGCGGAGATCGACAAGTTTGTCAGTACGCTTCAGCTCGCGCTCAGGCAGGGCAATACGGACATATTGAACGGTCTGCACGGCTGGCTGTTCGACAATGTCAGTTTTCGTGATGACCTAGACGATGAGCAGTTGCACAGGTATCGGGCTGCCAACAACTACGCTGCACAGTATTGCCGCGGTCTGCGGCAACGCTTGATCGATGATGATCAACTTGCGTTGTCCGAGCTGCGCCGATTTTATCGATTGCAGCTGACCGACAAAATCAGCCACATCCATGCACGGGCCTGGTCAAGCCCCTAGTCAAGGCTCTGGAGCGGGATAGGCAATGCCATCTGCCGTATCCGGATGGATTGAAATTCGCGCCGTCACGCGTCAATGCCCTTCGACAAGTCTGTCAAGTCGCTTGCGCACAGTCGATGCCCATCGTTCACACAGCGTCTCTACTTCTGACCAGCTTGTCAATGGGCCGCCTTTTTGAAGAATTGCAACGCCCTCTGCTACGCGAGTGTCGGCCGCGCGGGCCAAAATTTCCTCAGATTGCGAATCACGGAGTTCGAGGACTATCGTTGCCTCGCCGATTGCCTCCAGCACAAATCCGGCCGGCCCCACGCTGCCAACCCTTTTCGATGATAGGGATGCGAAAATATTCTGAACGCGGATTCTTAGTCTGAGAACGTCGGGTCCGGCTTGTTCTACTAATTTCAGCTGCTTCGACTTTGCGAGCTCAATGCGGAATTTCTGCTCCAACAGATCGCGAAATCTCGTCTTCTGGTCCTTCGTTAAAGGGAACTGCCGCTTGGATCGATCCGGCGTGCGAAATGCCAATTCAGGCTCCTCGACGAGCAGACCAGTGTATGCGCGAAAATCAATACCCGGTCTAACAAACGCGATATCGACACCACGAGCATCGACCTGTTCGAGGCCCTCGTAATACACCTCGGCCTGCCCGGCGGGTTTTGTCGGCAACGGTGCGCATCCACACAGAGCAACCGCAATTGCACCCACGGCTATCAGCCTCAAAACGAATTTGAACAACATCGGCGGCGGCCTCTTGAATTGGACGGCGGGGTCGTATCCTAACTCGGTTGTTACGCCTGCAAAAGCCCCAAGGCTACGCGGCAGCGCACTAAAAGCGTTGACTGATCGACGAACATGTCTCTGCAGCGCTAGTGTCTGCCTGTAGCAGCTTGCCTATTGGATTTACGCGGAATCGAGTACGATCTCTTGCTGTTGAAATCGTCGAATTGTGAGGGTTTGGTGGTCAGTAAGAGAAGGACAAATCAGGTCGCAATTGTAATTCGGCGCACATGCTTTTTCTCCATATGCCTGGTGCTGACGGGCTGTGGCCAACCATCGGATCGGAACGCTGCCGACCCGGAGCGTGACTACGAGCAAGACACGTTTGTCGGTAGTCCGGCCTGTGCCGGTTGCCATGAAACAGAGCATGACCTGTGGCGGGGTTCTCATCACGATCTCGCGATGCAGGAAGCAACTGCGCAGTCCGTATTGGGAAATTTCAACGACGAGGAATTCAGCAACTATGGATTGACCAGTCGTTTTTTCCGGCGTGGCGATGAGTTTTGGGTGAAAACGGATAATGCCTCCGGCGGCATCGAAGACTTCCAGATCAGCTATACCTTTGGCGTTGATCCCCTGCAGCAGTATCTCATTGAGTTGTCCGGTGGCCGGCTGCAGGCGCTTAGCATCGCCTGGGATTCGCGATCGACAGAAGAGGGCGGCCAGCGCTGGTTTCACTTGTATCCGGACGAGGCGATCAGACATGACGATCCATTGCACTGGACCGGTCCAGGGCAGAACTGGAATTACATGTGTGCGGAATGCCACTCAACCGATCTCCAGAAAAATTACTCGGCGACTGACAACACCTATGCCACTACCTGGTCGGAGATCGATGTCGCTTGCGAGAGCTGCCACGGTCCGGGGTCCGCGCACATTGCCTGGGCAGAAAATGGTTCACCGGGTTCGAATTCCGGCTTGGTGCTCAGTCTGGATGATCACGGGTCAGCCCGCTGGCAGATGAATCAAAACACGGGAATCGCCGAACTCAGTGAACTGCCAATGCGCATACAACGCCAGCCTGAGGCTTGCGGCCGATGTCACTCGCGCCGCGGAATTATTACGACCGATTACGAATATGGACAGCCGTTGATGGATACTCATATGCCGGCGCTGCTGGAGCCAGGTCTGTATTACGCGGACGGGCAGGTCCTTGCCGAAGTTTATGTGTATGGATCATTTCTACAGAGCAAGATGTATCGGGCCGGTGTGACCTGTAGCGATTGCCACGATCCGCACAGCCAGGAACTGAAAACTGATGGTG
>JADFSP010000010.1 GCA_022560695.1 Pseudomonadota bacterium | reverse complement strand
AATTGTAAATAGTTGTGCTCATGCGACGGTACCGTGAAAGCGGGACTCGCGTGCGCACGGTCACTGAAAGATGGCTTCCCAAGGAACAAGAGCTTGCGTAATGCGGATTTGATTTCCACTTCGGTGTTGTACTGCCGGGTACTTTTTGCGTTCGTTTTCCTGAGTGCGTGCGACAACGCACCGGACACCGAGAATCGACCTGAAGAGGCAGCGGCAGGCGACATGTCCATGCCGGCGCCAAACGAAGTAAAGTGGCCGGCGGGCGGCGAACTCGTTTATATCAGTAACGAGGATTCCGGCGACATTTCGATCATATCGACTGTGAGTAATCAGGTAATAACGACCTTGAACGTTGGTCGCCGTCCACGCGGTATCAAAGTAGGTCGCGCCGGGAACAAGGTCTTCGTAGCGCTATCTGGCTCGCCCAAATGCCCTCCATCCATGTCTGACGAAGACTGCGAAAAGCAGCATACGGACAAGACCGAAGACGGCATCGCAGTCATTGACGTGATGACGGCCAATCTGGAACGCGTGCTACCGGGTGGATCGGACCCGGAACAATTTGACCTCAGTTTGGACGGCCGCCGCCTGTACGTTTCCAATGAAGATTCAGATCAGGTGACTATTGTCGATATCGCCAGTGGCGAAATTCTAAATACGATTGCCGTGGGCCGTGAGCCGGAGGGCGTTCGTATCAGCCCCAATGGTATGCTGGTTTATGTCACAAGCGAATCCGATCACGACATTACGGTATTGGATGCCGAAAGCGGGACCGTCATTGCGAAGATCGGTGTCGGCCTTCGACCGCGCGATGCGATTTTCACAACCGACAGTTTGCGAGCGTTTGTCTCGGCTGAATTGGCACATTCGATAACAGTGATCGACGTCAAAACGCACAATGTGATTGCAACAATTGAACTGGATGCCACCGCAAAGCCGGTGGGTATGGTGACCACTGCGGATAACAAGCTTCTATACGTGGCGAACGGTCGTGGTAAGACGGTATCGGCGATCGACCTGGATACATTCGAAGTGCTCGGCTCCGTCGAGGTTGGCCCCAGGACCTGGGGTATTGGGCTTACCGAGGATGAGCGTTACCTGTATACGGCGAATGGGCCGTCGAACGACGTTACCGTAGTCAGCACCGAATCGATGGAAGTCGTTGCCAGAATTGAAGTGGGTGAATCACCATGGGGTGTTGCGATCGGGCCGAACCCGCGAAGTTCCCAGTAGAAGTTACGACAGTCGAGAAGCGGCTCGGCGGCTGAACCAGGCATCGATTCCCCAGACAGCGCCGGCACGGGCGAAGAAAATCGCCACGACGACGACGATCATCAACAACCGAAGTCCGTGTCGTGAAAACGGCTGGCCCAGTGCGGCGATCTCATAGCATAGTAGTAGAAATAATCCGCCAACAGCTGATGTTCTGGTGAGCAGGCCAAATGTCAAACCGATCCCGACAAGACCTTCACCTACGGCGGTCAAGTGCGCGAATGTCTCCGCATTGGGGATTATCGTGTGCTGTAGAAAATTTCGGCACCAGGCCAGTGGGTGGACTTCTGCATACCCCGCCAGGATTCGCGGCAGGGTTTCGATCCAGCGCAGGGAAGCCATTGGCGCCGGCAATATTCCGCCGAGCAGGATCCATTTGGTGCCGATCGCTTTAATGAACCACATTCCGGTGGCCATCCGTAGAACCGCCAGCCACCGGTCCGCATGGCGCATCGCGCGGTCAGCTTCCGAGGGCGCTGGGCGCTCAGTTTGTGCCAATGCGGATGCCTATCCAGGTTGCGCGCGGCGCTGCAGGTGAGAGGAATCGATTGTCGTCAAATGCGCCGCCCAGCACGTCTGCGCTGTTGCCGAGTACACCGAAAGTCTCGTAGTCGTTATCGAACACGTTGCCCATATTGAAAAAAACATTGGTGAACTCGTTGACGCGAAATTCGCCGCGCAAATTGAAAACGATACTACTGGCAACCGTGGGCAGCATGTTGCCTTCATCGCCGCGCAATACACGATCGGATGCATAGACGACGTTGCCACCGATCGTCCAGCGCGGCGCAACCAGGTATTCAACGCCGGCTTTCGCGATGTCCTTGGGTACGCCGGGCAGCCTGTCGCCGGCCCGGACTTCAATTGTGCCAGCATCGGCCAGCGGATGATTCGGACTCGACACGACGAAATTCTCGCCGAACTCGGCGTTCAAATGGGTGTAATTGATAAACCAGTTGCCACGATCGCCCAGGTCGCCATTGAGACTCACTTCAATTCCCCGCCGATCGGTATCACCGACGTTGGCGAAGAAACCTTCGTTGGTCGCGCGACCGGCACTCACGAAAATAATGTCGTTGTCATTACTCGCATCGAAATAACCGATGTGCCAACGTGTATTGTCGAAGTCGCCGCGAAATCCGACCTCGACAGTGCTGGTAACAACTTGTTCGAGAGGAGGATCAGCGAGAAAAGCATTTGGCAGCCGGCAAGGGTCATCAGGATCGGCACAGGAAAGTTCCACCGGGGACGGCGTACGATTGGATTCGGCGTAGCCTGTGTAAAATTGCGTATTCGGTGACAAGCGATAGGTCATTCCGACTGCGGGGTTGAGCCGGTCAAATTCATGGTTGCCGTTCAGTGCCGTGCCCAGAAGGTCTCGAAGTTCAATATTTGTACGGTTGTACTGTCCGGACACGTTCAGTGAGAAATTCTCGCCAATAGAGACTGTATTCATAAAGTAAACACTGTAGGTGACCGTTTCCGTTTTCAGTCGCGTAAACGCGTTTTGTACCAGGAATCCGCTCGGCACTGCGCCACGCGATCCATCAAGTGATCCAAGTTCGGTACTCGCAAAAAAATTCGCCTCACCGACGTTCACTCCTGCGCCGACGAGCAATTGATTGCTGCTGGTACTGCCGAAATTGCTGCTTAGCGAAACCTGGAGACTCCCACCGTAGCCATTTTGATCGGTTCGGCTGCGGTTGACGGTAGCGCTATCGGTCGCCGAGTTCGCGGGAATCGGGTCGCCGTCCTGATCGAGCGCGACAACTTCGACTTCCCCGTTGTCGACATCAAGGCAGATGAAGCCAATGTTAGCCGAGTCCTGGCACCCTTCATAGTCTGAGTTATCGCCGTTCAAAGTGTCGATGTTGCTCCGCCGGTAGTAGGCATTCCATGCGAGGCTGACGGAATCGTCCAACTCATGGTCGCCGCGGAGGCTGAGCATCGCCAGCGCATTTCGCGTCTGATCCGGGTGCGTGAAGATTGCTGCGCGGTTAACCTCAAGTAGCTGGACCGGAGCAGCGCCATTACCGACAAGGTCCGTATCGACATAGGTGAACGTTGAGAACACGTTGCTGGCATCGCCCTTCCAGCCGAGACTCGCAAAGAAGCGCTTGGCGTCCGACGGTGAGAAGTCGCGCCAGCCGTTCTCGCTGAAGTAGGATCCATTGACGTAATAGGCGAACGCGTCATTAAAGTTGCCACCGATCTCTGACGCGATTTCCAAACGGTCAAACGATCCGCCTGAGATTTCGGCTGCCGCTCCCTGATGTTCGAAGCCGTTCTTGGTGTTGATTGAGAGCGCGCCACCAAGGCTATTGAGGCCGAATACAGGATCCGACCCAGGAACCAGGTGCAGGCTCGCGATCGCGCGTTTGGGTATCAGAGCCCAATTGACGGTATCGCCGAACACTTCGTTGATTCGCACGCCGTCTTGAAAGATGGCGAGACCTTGTGGCAGCCCGAGGAGTGGCGAGGCTACGAAGCCACGAAACTGAACGTCATTTTGCAAAGGGTTGCTTTGTGCCTCGTTGACGAAAATGCCGACAAAATTGCGATCCATGTATTGACTGACATCAATACCATGTTGTCTGGCCAACTGGTCGGCCGTCACCGACTGTACGTTGGCCGGCACTTTGTCGCGATCCAGACCGGCGCCGCGCAGCGGCGTAACGCCAATGACTTCGATTTCGTCGAGGATCTCCGGCTCTTCGGCAACTGCAACGCCCATTACAACAACGGCCAGAAAGCTCACCAGCATGCCTTGCCATCGGCGTGCTTTCCGGAAACCTGATATCTCGACTGATCCCAACCGCTCAACCTCAAGCAAAGTATGACACGCCAGCGGCAGCCCCGATGATGGATCGGGAATTCCGTTACGAAGTTGCCGAAATTGGCGGTAAAAACCGCAAGCAGAGACAGTAGCGTTTGGCGCAAGCGAGCGAGGTTAACATTGCTGAGGGGTCTGCGACGAGGACAATGACCGCTTAGCCGCGCCTTGCAACCGCCTGCCAGTCGAACCGACGGTTGTTGGCACCAAATAGCCCGCAGCTTCAAAGTTTCACGTATGGCTTCTGAGGCAGTCTCAGGCCGTGGCAGCCAAACTGTTTGAATAAAACCATAACAAACAAACTGTTACGGCCAGGCACGAAGCTGCATCAGGCAGCAATACGCACTCGGCGACCAGGAAAAAGAGCGTCTTCAGTCGTATGCCGGACAAATCCGTACCGCTGTTGGTGTTGGCGCCGGGCTGTGACATCTACGGATATTCGCGCGCCGGGAAGCGTGAAAAAATGCCGTACCCGGATTACGTGCAAGCACTGCGAATCAATGGAAACCGACCGCGATGCACAAGCACGAGTACCAGCAGGCAAAACAAGGAGGGCTTTCACGAAGTCTCGGCCGCTGTCGCCGCCCGAGGTGACATACACGATATCTGCGCGCAGCAAATCCCCGGATGCCCCTGTTTTTGCGTTCCTTAGAAATCACTTCGGCAATGTTCCATTACGAGAAATTGACAGCCTGTTTGGATTCGTGGCGCGGAGCACCCTCTACGGCGGGCGGGCGTTCACGCGGCGCGAATTGTCTGACCGGGACGTTTTTCAACTTAACGGCGCAGGCATCGGTGTCCGGTTGCCACTGTCGAATCATTATGTCGAACGTGACGAGTACGAGGGCAACGCAGCGCTGCTCAAGCGTTTTCACCGCCCGGGTAATTCAGTCATCGTGACCAACGACGATCTTGCAAGATGGATCCGGCAGGCCTATCCCGGCTATCAGATCGATGTGAGCGTTATCAAGAACATCAAGACCCATCGAAAGATCAACGAGGCCCTGGAATTGTACGATTCGGTCGTCTTGCCAATGCGGCTTAACGAGGATTTCGATTTTCTGGAGAAAATAGAAGCGAAGGACCGGATCATCCTTTTCGCCAACGCCGGCTGTGCGCTGACCTGTCCTTCGAAGATCTGTTATGTGTCGATTTCCAGGATAAACAAGGGTGAGAATGTTGAATTTCAGTGCTCACAAAAACTCAAGGAACGCGAATTGGAGGGTATGGTGGACTTTCCGCTGCAACCGTACATCGATCTCGGGTTTCACCGCTTCAAGTTGCTAAGGGCCCGTCCCGGTCACATGACCGGTTACTAGCCTGGCGGCCCATAGCTCGGAGTATCAATCAACGGCGTCTTGCGTGAAGAGGCGGGTGCGAATCCGGGCTTACAACGAACAGCGTGCGGGAACGTGATCGGGCAGATTCCACCTGGGATTGTCCGTATCCAGAAACTGATCGGCTCGCAGGCGACCGCCACGCGCGCTGAGCCATGTGCCGACTGCATCGCGAATCATCGCCAAATCGTCCGTAATCAGAAAGCCGCCATCGGGCATGACCGGCGTAACGATGTCATCGCCGCCGAGCGCCAGAAAGTCGTTGACGACGACACTGACGCTGTCACTGTCCTGAATGTCGTGACCATTCGGCAGCGACATTGTGACGCTCATGTGGCCATCATTACAATCGACGAATACCTGCATGCCCGAAAACGCAGCGCGTCGACGCTGATTGCCAACCTGATGTGCAATGATCCGGCGCAGCTCGCCGCCGGTCAAATCGAGAACCACCAGGCGGTTGTCGAACGGCAGCATGTTGAAAAGACTGCCAAATGTCAGTTCTCCCGGTGGCAGGATTCCGCGTATGCCGCCAGTTACGTTGTAAATGGCGACGTCGGCATCACTCGAATCGAGCATCGCGTCGGTCACCAGGTGGCCGAGCGGAGATCTGTGCTTACCCTCGAGAGTGATTGGCGTTTCAAGAAACACGCCCAGTTTCTGCATCTTGCGCTCGCGCGACTGTGCTGCAGCACGATTGACGATGGCTGCGATCGATTTAGTGGGTACTACCCGTCGGCCCTCATAACGTGCCGCAATGGCCCAACCAGACCCGTCGTCGATCCATATGCATTGACCGGTCTTTCGGTTGACAAAACCACAAGCCGGTTGCGGCGGATATATGATGCGGTCGCGCACCTTGCCGGTCTGGCGATCCAGCAGGAAATCCACGCGGCTGAAAGCACGCGTACTCGAATAGCTCGATGTGATTGCGATGCCGTTTACGATGTGCGCAATGCCCCGGTGCACATGCCCGGCGACGATGTGATCCACCAGCCCGACGGGCAATTCGTTTGCAACGCGCATGATTTCGCGGCTAAGGTCGCAGGACGACAGGTCATACGGGTCGCCGAATTCTTCGCAGCGACCGCCTGCGTGCGATAACACGATAAGCAGTGTGGCTCCGGCTGCACGAAGCAAGCGCGCCTCACGTTCGATGGCTTCGGCCAGTGGCGCCACACGCAGACCGATCGTATTCGCCGCGATCGTCGTTTGCAGGGCATTTTCGGTGATAACACCGACGATGCCGATTTTCATGCCGGCCACTTCAATCATCATCGATGGCCGAACGTTTTGCCATGCGACCGGTTGATTCGTGGACGTGTCGATCAGATTCGCGGCCAGCAATGGAAATTTCGCTTCCATTGCGCGCAGTTTGAGTGCACCGCGAGGATCGTCCGCATCGCCGTCCGGTGTCGCCAATTCACCCACGGGGCCAAAATCGAATTCGTGATTGCCAATGGCCGCCGCTGCGTAGCCGAGCGCGTTATAGGCATCGACGACAGATGCGCCTTCGGAGAGATACGATTCGAGCGTCCCCTGCCACATGTCGCCGGCGTCGACAAGCAATACCCCGCCACCGTCGCCGGCACGAACTGCCCTGAGCGCAGCGGCGTAGCCCGAAATCGTGGTCAGTCCGCCGCGGCCGGGCTGCGGCGATAGCTCGCCATGCACGTCGTTGGTGCCCATGATGGAAATAACGACGATGTCGTCAGCCGATCCGGGCCCGGCAGCGATCGTGGCGCACGCGCAGGCGATGACAGGCAGGAGGATGCCGAGGGCTGCGCGGAATCGACGGGCAGGAGCATTGATGTTTCTGTAGGCCATAACTGCTCGCTTGCTTCGAGGGACCCGAAGTGTAACTCACCGCGATTCCTTTCCGGATCCAAACCGGCTTTGGCGGCCGCCATTGTTTCTCAGGGGACTGGCGGCCATAATCGCGGCCGGTCCGCGTCGGCTTCCCCGCGACGGCCAACCGTGAACTCCGTCAGGCCTGGAAGGGAGCAGCGGCAGCGGTGACGCCGGGTGCCGGGGCGCGGCTGGCGCGGGCCACTTCAAGCTGAAACCTCAACGCCGTTTGGGGCTTGCGGCCTCGCGGTCGTGCGATACACTGATCGACTTGCATGGAATGCGGCAGAGGCTGCTGAATTCGCTATGACCTACCTCGTACTGGCCCGCAAGTGGCGGCCAAAAGATTTTTCTGAAACCGTGGGCCAGGAACATGTGCTCCGGGCGCTGATCAATGCGCTGGAGTCCGGGCGTCTTCATCATGCCTACCTGTTCAGCGGAACGCGTGGCGTCGGCAAGACGACGATCGCCCGGATTCTGGCGAAGGCGCTCAATTGTGAAACTGGTGTGACGGCGACGCCGTGCGGCAAATGCGGTGCGTGCCGCGAGATCGATGAGGGTCGATTTATCGACCTTATTGAAGTCGATGCGGCGTCGAAGACCAAGGTCGACGATACGCGAGAGCTGCTCGACAACGTCCAGTACGCGCCGTCAAGTGGGCGCTTCAAGGTGTACCTCATCGACGAGGTTCACATGCTGTCGAAGAGTTCGTTTAACGCGCTGTTGAAAACGCTCGAGGAGCCGCCGCCGCACGTCAAGTTTCTGCTCGCGACGACCGATCCACAGAAACTGCCGGCCACCGTGCTGTCGCGATGTTTGCAATTTAATCTGAAGCGCCTGACGCCGGGCCTGATTCAGGAGCGACTGGCACTCATCTGCGATGCAGAGGAGATCGAGGCGGAGGCGGCCGCACTCGCGATATTATCGCGCGCTGCCGATGGCAGCCTTCGTGACGCGTTGAGCCTGCTCGATCAGGCGATTGCCTACTGCGGTGGGAAGGTCGAGGCAGATTCAGTTTCGCTGATGCTCGGGACGATCGATCGCGAACATGTCGTCAGGTTGCTGCGCCTGCTGGCCGCCGATGATGCACCGGGCGTGATCGACGCCGTGGCCGAGATCGACGAGCAATTTCCGGATTATGGACGCTTGCTCGAGGACCTCGCCCGCATGCTGCAACGCATTGCGGTCTACCAGGTTGTGGGCAGCACCGACCCCGACGACGAATTGGGTGATGAGTTGCTCAAAGAGTTTGCCGGCTCGTTGCCGGCTTCCGACGTCCAGCTCTTTTACCAGACGGCGTTGATCGGGCGCCGCGATCTGCCGTTATCGCCCGACCCGCGCAGCGGCGCTGAGATGGCGTTATTGCGGATGCTGGCGTTCAAGCCGGTGACGGCGTCGTCCAGCGGCACAGCCGGCGGCTCGACCGGCAAGGCACCTGCGGCAGCACAGGCCGAGGCCGCTCCGGCGGCCAAGAGCGTGCAGACCGCTGCTCGCGCAGCGACGCCGCAGGACCAGGATCCCGATTGGGCCGAAATCATGCCCGAGCTCGGCCTGGCCGGTGCCGTCAAACTGCTGGCGAGCAATTGCGCTTATATTCGCCGTGATGGCAACACCGTGCATTTCAATCTCGACCCGCGTTCGGAATCGTTGCTGACCAGGCAGCGCACGGAGGCGCTTGCCGCAGCGCTGTCAAAGCACTTCAACGAGCCGCTTTCGGTCGATATCAATGTCGCTGAGGTGATTCAAGAGACTCCGCATCAGGAAGAGTCAAGACTTGCTGATGAGCGCATTGAAGCGGCGCGAATCTCACTCGAATCGGATCCGAATGTGAAGACCCTGAAATCCATGTTCGGCGCTGAACTGAAAACCGACTCGATCGAGTTGCTCAATCCGGGCGAGTCGAAGTGACGAGGAACACAGGATGAAGGGTGGCATCGGCGAATTGATGAAGCAGGCGCAGCAGATGCAGGCCAATATGAAAAAGGTTCAGGAAGAGATGGCGTCGTTGGTCGTGACCGGTGAATCCGGCGGCGGCATGGTGCGAATTACGATGAGCTGCCAGCACCAGGTGCGTACGCTGGAGATTGAAGACACTCTGATCGGCGATGACAAGGACATGCTCGAGGATCTCATCGTTGCGGCCTTCAACGATGCGGTGAAGAAAGTCGAACAGGCGGTCCAGGAGAAATTTGCCGGCGCAGCGGCCGGCATGGGACTGCCGCCGGGAATCAGTTTGCCGTTCTGAGGCGGATCGATACGTGTCCTATTCGCCACTACTTGTTCGTCTCATTGATGCGCTGCGCTGCATGCCGGGCGTCGGACGCAAGTCCGCGCAACGTATCGCATTTCACTTGCTCGAGCGCGATCGCGACGGCGCGTCGCATCTTTCGGTGGCCCTGGCCGAGGCAGCCTCCGGCATTGGCCATTGCAGTCGCTGCCGCATGTTGACGGAGCATGATTTGTGCTCTATTTGCTCTTCAAGGAGTCGCGACGAAGCGCAACTGTGTGTCGTTGAGTCGCCGGCCGACGTCATGGCGGTTGAAGATGCCACAGGATTTCGCGGCTTGTACTTCGTTCTCATGGGGCACCTCTCGCCCCTGGACGGGATCGGGCCGGAGGAGTTGGGTTTGGGGGCTCTCGAAGAGCGCCTGGGCGACGGCACGATCAACGAATTGATCATTGCGACGAACCCGACTGTCGAAGGCGACGCAACGGCATACTATATTGCCGAACTGGCCGTTCGGCATAAAGTACAGGCCAGCCGGATCGCACATGGTGTCCCACTCGGCGGCGAACTCGAGTACGTGGACAGCGGTACCCTGGCGCATGCTTTTCACGGCCGGCGTATCCTTGAATAGGGGTTGGGAATGACCACTGAAGATTGCCTGTTTTGCCAGATCATTGCAGGTGACATTCCTGCAGACATAATTTACGAATCCGATGACGCGGTGGCATTTCGCGACATCAATCCACAGGCGCCAACGCATGTGCTGATCGTGCCGCGACAGCACATCGCGACCATCAATGACCTGACGGATGAAGACTGCGATACGGTCGGCAAGTTGTTCATGGCGGCGCAGGCAATTGCGAAAGAAGAGGGGCTGGCCGACGATGGTTATCGCACGGTGATGAACTGTAACGCGGCCGCGGGGCAGTCCGTGTTCCACATACACCTGCACTTATTGGGCGGCAGGCTCATGAGCTGGCCGCCGGGATAGGACACTAGTAGCGCTTGGCGGCCAATTGCTCCGTGAACGTGACCAGGCGACGGAAACTGTCGTAGCGGCGTGCGCTGATCGCGCCGTCAGTGACCCCTTGGCGCACCGCGCAACCTGGCTCTTTGTGGTGACGGCAGTCGTTAAAGCGGCAGCGATGGCCCGCCGCGCCAATTTCGCGATAGCCGATGCTGACCTCCGCGGGCGACTGCAGTGCGGGCGCATAGTCACGTACGCCCGGCGAATCGATGACGGCGCCGCCGCCCGGTAATTGCAGCATGGCGGAATTTGCGGTGGTATGCCGGCCTGCGCCGCTTTTCCCGGATACTGACGCGGTGCGCAGCCGTTCGCTGCCGGTCAGACGATTGATAAGGCTGGATTTGCCGACGCCGGACTGGCCAACAATTATGGCGGTCCGGGCATTCAGGATGCTGGCCAGTTCGTCAATACGCTCACCGGTCGTGGCGCTGCAACGCGCTGTTGCATAGCCTATCTGCGCATATTCGCGCAATGCCGCATCGGCAGTCCTATCCGGCTGTCCAAGGTCGATCTTGTTGAATACGACGGCGCCGGCGGCACCCATCAATTCAGCGGCGCACAGGTACCTGTCGACGATGAACCAGTCCGGTTGCGGCAAGTCCGCGATGACCGCGACCAGCAATTCGATATTGGCTGCGAGCACTTCGACCGTGCCGCGACCGTCTGGCCGGCTTAATTCGTTGTCGCGATCGGCGATGCTCGTTATCAACCAGTCGGATTCCTTGTCGATGGGTTCCGCCATGACCCGGTCGCCGCATACGGGCTTCAGGCGCCTGCCCTTGATACGAGCGATTACTTCGTCGCCCTGTGGCAGGCGCAACTGCATGCGGCGGCTGAAGGTGGCGGTGACGAGAGCAGTTTGTGATTGCATGGATGAAACGGGATCCGGTGACTCTGTCTGGAGTATGCCGCGGTGCCGTGCGCCTTGCACTCATGGGCGCGGTACACTGGTACTCCGTCAAGGCAGTATTGATAATAAACCGGGGTCGAACCCATCAATACCACCTCGACGGGGTGTCGGCGCGTGATTCTCGCAATGACTGTAACGGAATGCTCATGACTGACAGCGAACAGGGCAATGATCGGGCGAATAATCTAATCTGGATCGATCTCGAAATGACCGGCCTGGATAGCGGCGCAGATACGATCATTGAGATCGCGACCATTATTACGGACAAGCACCTCAACGAATTGGCGGAAGGCCCTGTTCTCGCAATTGATCAGGGCAAAGAGACCATGGATCGAATGGATGAGTGGAATACACAGCAACACGGTCAATCGGGCCTGACCGAACGAGTCCTGCAGAGTGACGTTACGATGCTGCAGGCGGAAGCGGCGACGCTGGAGTTCCTGGAGGAATGGGTCGATACCGGATTGTCACCGATGTGTGGCAACAGCATCTGTCAGGATCGTCGATTTCTTGCACGCCAGATGCCACGACTTGAGCGCTTCTTTCATTATCGCAATCTGGATGTCAGCACGCTGAAAATACTGGCGCAACTGTGGGCGCCGGCCGTCGCGAGTGGCTTTAGCAAGGAATCGTCGCATCGTGCCCTGGCAGATATTCGCGATTCGATTGCGGAGCTGGTCTGGTACCGCGAGCAACTGCTGGACGAAGCCGTCATATCTGCGCCGGCGGGGCCGAAACCGGAACATGATTGAGAAACCGTCCGCGCCGGCGACGGAACGCAATAGCAGTTCCATTCTCGGCGTGTTGCGTATCGAATTTCGGGGCTGCCGGTCGGTTCTCGAAATCGGATCCGGCACCGGGCAACACGCGGTCACGTTTGCCTCCGAACTGGCGCACCTGACCTGGCAGACCAGTGACCTCGACGAAAATCACGAGGGCATCCATGCCTGGCTTGCTGCGGCGAACCTGCCTAACGTACGTCGGCCATTGTCACTCGACGTGATGTCCGCAAGTGCAACGGCGCACAGCTATGACGGCGTTTATTCGTCAAATACCGCACACATAATGAGTTACGCTGCGGTCGTCAAAATGTTCGTACTCGTCGGCCGTGTCTTGCAAGATGACGGAGTATTTTGCCTGTACGGCCCGTTTCGCCAAAATGGGCGATTCAGTACGCAGAGCAACGCCAGTTTTCACGACTCGCTGGTCGCCAGGGACTCGGCAATGGGCATACGGGAGCTCGAGGACCTCGATGCGCTGGCGATCGACGCCGGCCTGCACCGATCAGGACTTTACGCCATGCCGGCAAACAACTTGCTCGCCGTATGGAGGCGAATCACGCCGCGGAGGACGTCATGACAATACACACGGGAGGTTGTCATTGCGGCAAGGTCCGATTCGAAGTTGACGCATCTGCCGACATTGAAGCGACGCAGTGTAACTGCAGCGTCTGCCGCATGACGGCGTTTGTGCACTTGATCGTGAGTCGTGACAACTTCAGGCTGCAGCGCGGCGGCGACGCGATCGAAACCTATACGTTCAATACGGGCATCGCTCAGCATTATTTTTGCCGTCGATGCGGCATAAAGTCCTATTATGTGCCACGATCGCATCCCGACAGCATCAGCGTGAACGTCAACTGTCTCGAACCGGAGACGATCCGATCGCTGTCGGTGACGCCTTTCGATGGCCGGCACTGGGAAGAGAATGTGTCCGAACTGTCGCCTTTAAGCGACTGATTTTGTTGATTTTTAGCTGGAACAGACCGCCGCCATGTCTTATAGTTGCCGCAAGCAGATCATGGCGTCCAGTCCTATGAAGATCAATGCAATCGCAGTCATGGTGTGGCTGTCCAGCGCACTCGCCGCCGGCCCGGCCGACGCGGAAACCGCGTGGGTCAGCGATCAATTCGAAATCACGCTGAGAACCGGCCCCAGCACGAGCAATGCGATTCATTTGATGGTGCGCAGCGGCACCGAGCTCGAAATTATCGCACAGGACCCGGATAAAGGTTATACGCAGGTTCGCACGGGTGGCGGGACCGAAGGCTGGGTCCTGAGCCGTTACCTGATGGATGAAGCGCCGGCGCGCGAACAGTTGGCCACGCTCACTGCCGAGCTGACAAACGCAACGACGCGCGGTAGTACGCTGAACTCACAACTTGGTGCAATTCGAAGTGAATATGATGACGCTACGCAGCGGATTACGAATCTCGAACGGGACAAGAGCCGCCTCGAGCGTGATTTGGCCGATATCAGGCGAACCTCGGCCAATGTCGTGGCCATCGATGAACAGAACAAGGATTTCCGCCTGCAACTGGCGGCGGCCGAGATACAGGTCGCGACGCTGGAACAGGAAAATCGCGAATTGATGAGCCAGACGGCGCGTTCTTGGTTCATGGCCGGCGCACTGGTCCTCACGGTCGGCTTTGTATTCGGTATCTGGTTGCCGCGCATTCGCTGGCAGCGTCGTTCCGGATACGATCGACTCTAGAACCTCTGAGCAATTATTTGACGGCCGCGCTGCGCCGCCTCAGACCGACTCGCCGGCCAGGAACAGCCATGTCTCGATGACGCTGTCAGGGTTCAGAGACATGCTCTCGATGCCCTGATCGAGTAGCCATAATGCCAGGTCAGGATGATCGGATGGACCCTGACCGCAGATGCCGATGTATTTGCCGCGTGCCTTGCAGGCTGAGATCGTCATTGCGAGCATTGCTTTCACCGCATCGTCCCGTTCATCGAATACGTCGGCAACCAGTGCGGAGTCGCGATCGAGACCGAGTGTCAGCTGCGTCATGTCATTCGAACCGATCGACATGCCGTCGAAATGGTCAAGAAATTGATCAGCCAGCAATGCGTTGCTCGGCAGCTCCGACATCATGATGATCTTGAGATCGTCTTTGCCGCGCTCGAGACCGTTTTCTGCCAACAGGGCAACAACGTCCTTTGCTTGTTGCACAGTACGAACGAACGGAATCATGACTTGCACGTTAGTCAGTCCCATTGCGTTGCGCACCTTGCGAATCGCCATGCACTCCAGCTCGAAGCATGGACGAAAACTTGCGGAGAGATATCGTGCCGCACCGCGAAATCCAAGCATCGGATTTTCTTCGTTGGGTTCGTACTGGCTCCCGCCAATGAGATTCGCATATTCGTTCGATTTGAAGTCCGACAAGCGCACGATGACGGGTTCAGGTGCAAATGCGGCCGCAATCGTACTGACGCCTTCCGCCAGCTTGTCGATGAAGAATTGAACCGGGTCCGGGTAGCCGGCCATCTGCTCGTCGACGGCGTTCCGCGTTGCAGCGTCCAGTTGATCGTATTCCAGCAACGCCTTCGGGTGTACGCCGATCATGCGGTTGATAATGAACTCGAGGCGCGCGAGGCCGACTCCGCTGTTGGGAATATTTGCAAATTCGAATGCACGGTCGGGGTTGCCCACGTTCAGCATGATCTTGACCGGTATGTCAGGTAGCGAATCGAGCTCAATCCTGGTCTTCTCAAACGCGAGCAGGCCGTCGTACACGAAGCCCTTGTCGCCTTCCGCACAGCTTACCGTGACTTCAACGCCGTCGCCGATGGTCTCCGTCGCATCGCCGCAGCCGACCACGGCAGGAATTCCCAATTCACGCGCAATAATGGCCGCGTGGCAGGTGCGACCGCCGCGATTTGTGACGATCGCGGCGGCACGTTTCATTACGGGCTCCCAATCCGGATCGGTCATGTCCGAGACGAGGACGTCGCCACTCTGTACACGGCTCATCTCGTTGACGCTGCGCACTATTCTTGCCGTGCCGGCACCAATTTTTTGCCCGATACTGCGACCCGTGCTCAGCACCGTGGAGGATTCTTTTAACGTGAATCGCTGGATCGCGCGGCCGCTTCGGCTTTGCACCGTTTCCGGCCGTGCCTGCAATATGTAGAGCTTGCCGTCCGCGCCATCCTTGCCCCATTCGATATCCATGGGCCGTTTGTAATGCTGTTCGATGGTCATTGCCATTCGCGCAAGCGCGATGACATCATCGTCGCACAGCGAGAAAGACTGGCAGTCAGCCTCGTCGACGTCCACGGTGTCGACTGTTTTTCCCGGTCGAGGGTCGTCGCTGTAAACCATTTTTATGGCCTTGCTGCCCAGGTTCTTGCGCAGAATCGGGAAGTGGCCGTTCTCGAGCCCGGACTTGTGGACGTAAAACTCGTCCGGGTTGACTGCACCCTGTACGACGGTCTCACCGAGCCCGTATGACGCTGTGATGAAGACGACGTCGCGGAAGCCCGACTCGGTGTCCAGCGTAAACATGACGCCTGACGAACCCATGTCGCTGCGTACCATTTGTTGTACGCCGACCGACATGGCGACCTGGCCATGGTCGAAACCCTGATGCACGCGGTATGCGATTGCGCGGTCATTGAATAACGAGGCGTAGACCTGGTGCAGTGCCTGGATCAGGTTGTCGAGGCCGCGGACGTTGAGAAAGGTCTCCTGCTGTCCCGCGAACGATGCGTCGGGCAGGTCTTCCGCGGTCGCAGACGAGCGGACTGCTACGGCGACATCATGGCCGTCGGAAAACACTTCCCAGGCCCTGCCGATTTCCCGGATGAGCCGATCGGGCAGGGCGGCTTCCAGGATCCAGGTTCGAATCTGACGTCCCGTTGCCGTCAACGCGTCGATATCGTCCACATCGAGACCGTCGAGCGTCTTGCTGATTCGCTGATCGAGTTGATCGTGCTTCAGGAAGTCGCGATAAGCTGCTGACGTCGTTGCGAAGCCGCCGGGCACCGTCACACCCAATCCGCTCAAATTGCCGATCATTTCACCAAGCGAGGCATTCTTGCCGCCAACTACATCCACATCGTTCATGCCAAGCTCGGCGAGCTTGATGACATACCGGTCCAATGCTTACTCCCTTGTGTTCCCGTGCAGGAAATGGACAATCGCTTGCAGACTATCGGCAGTACGGTGTTTCTCGACACCGCTGCACTTGAGGAATCGTGACATGAACGAGCGCACCGTCTTCTTTATTTCGGATCAGACAGGCGTGACGGCCGAAACTCTCGGCCACAGCCTGTTAACGCAATTCGCAAGTCAGAATTTTCGGCAAGTGACTTTGCCATTTATAGATACCGAAGACAAGGCGCGGGAGGCCGTGCAAAGAATCGCGGAGGCGGGCGCCGGGGATACGCTGCGGCCCATCGTATTTTCGACGCTGGTGCAGGACGAGCTTCGTGCCATCGTGCGGCAGTGCGACGGGCTGCACCTGGATGTCTTCGATGTATTCCTCGAGCCGCTGGAGGTCGAATTACAGCAGAAATCGACGCACGAACCGGGCCGGGCTCATGGCATGAGCGACATCGACCGTTACATGAAGAGGATCGAGGCGACAAATTTCGCACTGGCAAACGATGACGGCGGCGTCAGCCGCAATTACGACATGGCGGATGTGATTCTGTTGGGCGTATCGCGGTCTGGAAAAACACCAACCTGCCTGTACCTGGCGCTCCAGTACGGCGTCTATGCGGCCAATTATCCGTTGACCGACGAGGAATTGGAAGACGGTAATCTCCCGGATTTTCTGATGCAGCAAAAAGAGAAGCTGTTCGGCTTGACGATTGCTCCGGAGCGTCTTCGTCAGGTCCGCAAGGAGCGGCGACCGCTTGGTAAGTATTCCTCAGCACAACAGGTTCGCTTCGAGTTGCGCGAAGCAGAAAAATTATTCAGGCGATTCAGCATACCGAACGTCGATACGACGGAGATTTCCATCGAGGAAATCTCCAGCCGAATCCTCGATAGTACCGGTGTCGAGCGACGAGTTCGACCCTGAATCGTGTTTTTTCAGTGCACGTTCTGAATCGTTGTTTGCGCACATTTAGTCCTCGAATCCCTGTGCTATATTGGCTGCATGTTGCTTGATTCACTACTCGTGCCCGAGGCCATAGTCAGACCGAAAAGTTTTGTCGGTCTGATGGCACTGTATGAAAGCAACTATTTGCGATTGCTCCGCTTGATTCCGGAAATCGAACGTCTGGATGGCTGTTTCCGTTCGCGGGTTGCCGGCGCTTGCGATTTACACGTGGAAATCCTCGAGCGCTGCCGTTACACGGTCACCCTGGGAATGACGTACCACTTCGAATGCGAGGACGGTACGCTGGCCGATCCCGACATGAAGGTTCGTGCATATCTCGATGGTCGATTAGCCGAGGTAATGAGCATTCGCGGTGCAGACCGGCACACAGAATTGCGCCGGCCGGCGCGAGCGCATCGTCGCGAGCTTGATGAGCGCTGGAAGCGCAATGTCGTGCTGAACAAGTGGCTGGAATACCTCACAGACCAGGGACACCTGTTGCTCGAGTACTAGTACTCCGTCAAGGTGATAATGACGGGTTCAGAGCCCCAGTCCCGTCCGATTGCGAAACTGTCGATTCAGTCAGCGTCGAACCTCTTATCAATTGTCATCATTGGACGACCTTGCCGCTTCGTCGTGACAGGTCCGGCATTATGTTAAGAGGCATTGACGTTGACCACACGTAGCGCAATTTTGCGGAGTTCGCCGGAGACACCGGACGAAGGCGACAAGCTGCTGGATCTCTACAAGAATCGGGCGGAGCTCAAGAAGGAATTTGCCCGGCTTCGTGAGGAGAAGTACCAGCTGCAGGAGCGCATCAAGGAAGAGCAGGGCGTTACGGCGCGTCTGCAGCAAAAGTTTGAGCATCTCGAAAGTCTGTTGCTGGATCCGGAGTGGGCGCACACGATCACCGTTGTCTATCAGCTTCGTGGGCTCAATTCGAAGTGTCAGCGCAAACTGGAGGTGTTTGCCGAGGAACTCAAACAGCAGCGCGAGCTTCGGCGACACGGTCAAACCGTCGCCCAATGGAGGGAGGTGCAATTGCAGCGCGTAGCGGCGATTGAGGGCCAACTCGGCGAGCATCGTGCGCATCTGCAGGCGCTTGAGGAAAAACTACAGTCTGGACAGAATCGGTCCGGGCGTTCCGGCGCTTTATCCGGGATATTTGGCCGTTCGAAGTCCTCGTCCCGGGACAAACTCGTTGCGAGTATTGCCGCCGCGAAGCAAAGAGAGCAGGACCAGTTGCGGGAGCTTGAGAAGATTCAATCGCTTCCGGAACCCGACCAACCAGGCCTTGACGTGCCGACGAAGCGCACGATCAATATCATGATTCTGTCGTTTGCACAGCAACTGTGGCTGCATTTTTCGGCGGACGATCTTGCGGCGCTGGCAAAAGAGGCCAACGATAGAAGCCCTGGAGCATTCAGATACGGCACGAGGGTTGAATGTGAATCGTTGCTGGAGCGCATCCGAATTCGGGCGGAATCACTCGACAACACAACGGCCGTCGCCGACGTATTGCAACGTCGCTCGAAGCTGATCTCCGAGAGCGCGATGTTCCACAACAACGACGAGACGGTTCCCGACACCGGTACAGTTTCGACTGTGTATGCAATCGACGCAAATGGCTTCGTCAAGAAAACGGACGCCAACCTGCTGGGCCAGAATTACTGGGGCCTCGCAAACATAATGAGCCGGTAGAACAGGACGTAGTGGCGACCAGGAGTCTGCCGCAGTAGATTGATCCAAAGTCCGACAGACGCCTAGATGTCGGTGCGATACATCCGTCGTTTGAAGCGCAACAGATCGTCTGTTGTGACGCCGGGCAAACGGGTCGAAACCCCGTTCTGGTCTTCGCTGCGAATGTGCAAGTCCACACCATCCTGCTGTCCAATCTTGTCACCGCCGGGCAACGGCGTGATCGCATCGGCCACTGGTGCCGATTTTCCTGCGCTTGCCGGCAGAGAATCAAGCTGCGACGAGGGTGAAAACTGCGGCTCCTCGAAGATTCTTTGCGCTGTCGAATCGGCGCGCCGCGACAGCATCAATGATGGTGATGCCCAGGAGCGGCTCGCAACGGGTTGGTCAAGGGACTGACCACTCGCGGTAACGGAACTTGCGGGGCCCAGATCGATCGTCCGAATGGATAATGCCCCTGCGGGGATGTCGAGGCCTTGTGTCGCCGTTGCTCCCTCGTCGCACGGCATCACACCGGAAGATGCAAGGGCCGGCATGCACACCATACCGACCGCCAACAGCACTGCTGCATGCGCGCCGCGATATGCAGCGAATGTCGGTGGTATCTGCCCAGCGTTCACAGCAGCCTCCAGGGTGCCGTCACCAGCGAAGTGTTATAGCTGAGTATAACACCTGGCTTTTGGCGCGCAAACTGGCGCTGTCAGGGCCTCACTTGTGCCGCTTGCGTCGGTGAAGTGCCTGTCTCACGCAGTGCCGCCATGTCTGTAACGATCGCCGCGGTCTGATCGAGAAGCACATCGGGGCGCGTATCCTCGTCGAGATCCTCGAGGCTGGACAACGGCTCGAGATTTAGCGCGATGCGGCGATCATTCTCCCGCTTTAATGCGCGTGCCGCTTCCAGCTCGCGTTCCTCGAGTCGTTCGTCGATGTTCAGCGAGACATCTGTGCGCGTACGGGCTTCCTCGAATTCTTGTATGCCGTCCATCAGATATCGAAAATTAGGATCGTCTTTAGATCGCTCCGAGTGACTTGCCATCAGTGACTGAATCGTACTTTCGAGTGGCGGTCCGGCGCGAAAGCGCGTCGTTTGAATCGTGTCCCATGGCAATGCGCTGTCGCGAACGCTTTCACCGATCTCATGCACATCAATGGGAGACGGCAGGCGTATGTCTGGGTCGACACCGCGGTGCTGGGTGCTCTCACCGGTTACCCGGTAATATTTGCCGATCGTCATCGTCAGTTGTCCATAGCCCTTGTCGCCCTCGGGCGGCAAGTACTGATCGAGCGAGTACAGATTTTGTACGGTTCCCTTGCCGAAAGTCTGCTGCCCGACGATCACGCCGCGGGCGTAGTCCTGAATTGCCGCTGCGAAGATTTCGGAGGCAGACGCGCTGAATCGATCGACCAGGACGGCAAGAGGGCCGTTATAGGCAACCCGGGCGACGGGATCAGGGTCGTCCAGGCGACTGATGCGGCCATTTGCGTTTCGCAGTTGGACGACGGGTCCGTTGTCGATGAACAAACCCGACAAGGCCGTGGCTTCGGTCAGGTGCCCGCCGCCGTTGCCGCGAAGATCCAGGACGAGCCCGTCAATTCCCTGTGTTTCGAGTTCGGCGATCAGCCGCTTCACGTCTTTGGTCGTGCTTGTGTAATTCTTGTCGCCATTGCTCAGAGCGCGATAGTCCCGATAAAAACTCGGCACTTCAATGATGCCGATGCGCCACTCGCGACCTTCCCGGGGAACGTCGATGATGTCGCTCTGTGCCGCCTGTTCCTCAAGCTTGACTTGATCGCGCGTCAACGCGACCACTTTTTCGCTGCTGCCGGGCAGGGCGCCGGCAGGAATTATTTGCAAGCGGACGACTGTGTTGGCGGGGCCGCGAATCAAGTCGACGACGTCATCGAGTCGCCAGCCCACAACATCGATCATTTCACCGTCATCCCCCTGGGCAACGCCCGTAATTCGGTCATTCGGCTTCAGTTTGCCGTCGATGGCCGCCGGCCCTCCTGGAATAATGCTGATGATCTGAACGTAATCCTCGTCGGTTTGCAGTGATGCGCCGATACCGAAGTACGACAGACTCATCTGGATGCGATATTCCTCGGAATTGCGCGGCGACAGATAACTCGAGTGCGGATCGAGCGTGTGTGCGAATGCGTTCATGAAGGTCTCGAATACATCGTCACTCTTTACCTGATCCATGCGCTTCAGGTAGCGCGTGTAGCGCTTTGTCAGCAGCTCCTGGGCCTCCTCCCATGTCTGCTCTGCGAGCACGAGTCGCAGAACATCGTTTTTGACACGCTTTCGCCAGATCTCATCGAGTTCGGCGGTCGTCTCGATCCACGGCTCGTCGGAGCGATCGAACTGGAAATGCTCATCGTTCGTAAAATCCGGTTCGGTCTCAAGCTGCAGCAGTGCAAAATTCAGGCGTTCCCGCGCACGGGTGCGATACACCTTGAACATCTCGTAGACGGGGTCCAGGGGCCTGCTCTTGACGATGTCGTCCAGCCGGTACCGGTATTGATCAAAATCCGCAATGTCGCTCGCCAGCAGGTACATTCGATTACTGTCCAGTGAATCGATGTAACGATCGAGCACGCGTGATGACAGGTCATCGTTGACGGAAATGTGCAGATAATGAGATTTCTGAACGAACTGGGCGATCAGCTCGCCGATATTTTCGTGTCGTGAATCCGGCTCCAGAGGCTTATCGACGGCCACCGAATGTTCGTTGGCAACGGCCCCTGCAGCCAACATTCCAAATAGAATGCCTGCCAACCAGTGGTGGTGACGCGTCTCGGTTTTGCTCAAAGTTCTCTCCATTATTGGTCTTGCGGCACTTTGCGGCAGTAATGATCTGGCCGGTACTCCATCACGGGCCCATTGATGGAGGACTAGGCTAGATGCCCGACGCGTTGCAAGCAAGGACGCATTTAGCATAACTCACGGTATCTTGCCGGCAGAAATATACCACTCCGGAAACTCTGCTAGGCGTCCACTGCATTATGACCATCGTATCGGCTGTGAGTTTCCCTGCGCTGCTGATCGGGCAGTGCGCGCCTTGTGGCACCGGGCCGGTCATGCGCCGGGGACGAGTGGCATGGACGCAGCGCTATTTGAAAAGCAGCAGGTGAGGCCCGCTGCCCACTGACTGTTCGCCACGTGACCGTCTGCGTCGCATTCGGGATTGTAATTCCTTGCGCCGGTTATCGAGCCACTGCTTGCGATTGACGCCGGCGGCCTGCCCACGCTCGATACCCATCCGGGACCGGTAGTTGCAAAAGTCCTGGTAGGCCTCGATTTCATGTTTCAACTCGCGAACGACCAGCTCGATCATGATTGCATCATCCAGGAAACCGAGGCCGGGGATGCTGTCCGGGATCAGATCTTCAGGCTCCGCGAAGTAAGCGAGCGCATTGAGCACACGATTGGCTTCCTGGTGCGGTAGCCGCCACTCGAGATCCGACAACATGTCGATCATAAGCCGGAGATTTTCGAGACGCTCGAGAATGAATGCCGGCGCACCGGCGTCGCCGATATTGGCCAGCAAGTCCTCAGACGCGGCAACAATATCTTCCGGCGCAATACGGGCCGCAGAATTGCGGGCCTCACGCATTATCAGCCGGAAATGCTTGAGGTCGTCGTCGCTGAGTTCGAAGGTTACCCGCAAGCCCACTTTCGCTCTCCACACACTGCCGAGCAGCGCAGACTAGCACGGTCAAAACAGTCTTCAAAAAACCTTGCGTCATCCCTGTCCGGCAGGTGGGATGGATTGTCAGCGGGAGCGCTTGTCCCAGTTTCTCGACCGATTGAACCGGCCGGTGTTGTACGGATCGATGCCGTCATCGTCGTTGGGTTCGGCTAGCGAATCGTCGATGATTTTCAGCGTTTCGTGGGTGCCTGAATCTTCCCGGATGTACTTGCTGCGCCGCGGAGCGCGCCTGTCCTTGTCGTGCCGTTCGCTACCCTCGGCGACATTGGGGTCCGGCTCAACAAACTCGGGTTGACGGCGTGGTACGGCGGGTATCGACCTGGCAGAACCTGGCAGCGTCTGGGCGCCTGTTCCGGGAAGCGGGTCGGCAGGGAGTTTTTCATGTGGCTCAGGCTGAATTCTGAACCAGTTGATAAGGCGCCTAAGCATTGCGACTCGGTTAGTGTGCAACCAGCGATTGCACGTTTACGACGAATATGAACACTACGCCGATGGACGTGCAATCAGTGGATGTGATTTGATCGTATGCGGCCTTGATAGCCGATTGCCTGCAGACAAAATGTGACGCACGTCACACATTTTGACTCGAACGGCCACCGCCACTTGAGCTGGCAATGCGTTCTGACTTCGTACGACGCCAGCCGTAAAGGGTCAGCCGCAACGTCTGCAATGCAAGATAGGGCGAAAAGACCAGGAACCAGGCTACGCGATCACCCGATCTGACCTTGCCGCTCAGTAGATTGAAGAATTCGCCGTAGCCGGCGCCGCCGTATGGGCCGAAAAGGTCCCGGCCGATGACGTATATCGCGATCGGCATCAATACGAGACCAAGAAGCAATAGCATCAACAGCAACGCGGACTCACGCTTCAGTGTCTTTTTGAGATCACTTCGATTTTCGCTCAACGGAGATTTTCCAAAAACACCGATGGACCAATCGTTGCCCAGTGTCGCGCGCAGGTCAAGTTCGTCGGTCGAATGCGTGGCAGGAATGGAGACTGCGTCAGTCGGCGTCTTGATGCTCGCGTTTCTTACCGCGGAGGCGGCGGCGATAGATGACGATGCCGAGATGTGAGCATGCCGCCGAGAACAGCAGGTAGTGCGGGAGTATCCAGAACCACTCGCTGACATACAGGGTTGCAAAGAATGCGGCGAAACCGGAAGTGAGGTAGAAATAGGGAAGTGCGTCGTACAGCATCTTCGGCAACCAGATCTTGCGAGATGCAAATTTTGCCGGCGTTCGAGGCGTTCGCTCGATATCGCCAAGGGTGATTGGATTCCTTGCCGCGCCGCTCAGCATTGAGGTGCTTCCTGCTCCTTGTTGATTCTCGTGCCACCTTACGCCGGGCGCCGGCACATATCCGTGATAGTTCTCACAGTTCGTGGCAGGACCGCGGGCAATTCGTCAGACTTTGCGCTTTTGTCGCTCTTCGTAGCGAAAATTGGCAGTGCCAATCGTCACTATGTCGCCCGCACGCAGAAAATGCTCGGTGATGCGTTGGGCATTGACGTAGACGCCGTTGCGGCTGCCCCAGTCGATGACCCGTGTGGACTTCCCCTCAGTAACGATCACTGCGTGCCGTCGGCTGACGAAATCGGCCTTCAGCTGGATGTCATTCTGGCGCGTACGGCCGATTGTCACTCGATCCTTGAACAGCGGAAAACGCAATTCCTGGTTGTCGATGCTGCCTATCAGGAAGCGGCTGATACGATCCCGATCACTTTTAGCAGGGGCGTCAAAATTTTCCGTCTTTCGGTCATCGACGTTTTGGATGACGTCTTCGATCTGGCCGAATGAATCGATCTGCTGGCTCTTGTCGGCGAGTTCCGCCAGCAGGCGATTGATGGCGTCGCTCTTTGCCGTCAACTTCTGTTCGTATTCGGACAGGCCGTCCTGCAGCGTCGCGACGCGTTTCTCGAGGTCTTCGATCTGTGTGTGATTATGTTCTTCGTTGACGCTCAGCATGCGTTCAAGTTCATGTTTGAAGCCACGCGAGTCGACCAGGTCCAGGGCAAGCTGTTCGGCGACGAGTTCGTGTTGTGCAACAGTTTCCTGTGCCTCGCCCAGCTCGAAATGCAACATGCGAATTTCTTTGGCGTGAGCGTCGCTGGACGCCTTGAGTTGTTCGCTCAATTCGACATTACTTGATTGACGCTCTTCGGCTTCCTGCAGCATTCGCGTAATGCGTTCGCTCGCCTGCGTCAACGAGACCTGCAGCGTGTCACGGGAAGTCCGCAATTCGTCGACGGACTTGATGTGGTCGTGCAGCTGCTGCCGGATTCCATCCGCATAACTTTCGGTGCGCTGCAATTGCTCGCGAAGCTCGGCAATCAGCCTGTCGCGGCTCGCGAGCTGCCCCGCCTGCGCCGCTAAATCGCGGTGCCCGCCGTCCACCTCACCAGGAGACGATGCAACGCGTTTGCGCAGCGGTTTCACGAGCGATTTGACTTTTTCGGTAAGTCGTTTTTGAAGGTTCTCATTGGACGCTTCGATCACACGATAGTCTTCGTCTCGCTGGTGAATTTTAAGCTTGAGGGACTTGATCGACTGGTCGCGTCCCTGCACCAGCTTGGTTTTTCGTCGCAATGCACTGCGCACATTTTCAAGCTCAGAATTGAGCTTGACCGTGATCTCCTCGCGCGCCTCGATTTCCGCTACGAGGCCGACCCATTTCGAACGCAGTTGCTGGATATCGAACTGGAGGCGGCTGATCGTGTCCGAGCGCGATCTCAGAACGGACTTCAGTTCAGAAATGGCTGCGCTGCGCTGTGCATCCAGGTCCGCGTATTTGGTGATGTCGAACGTTCTGGCGTCACTCTCCGTGCCTGCATCCTGATACGAGCTGGAGGGCGATTGCTGCCATGTCACGGCTTCGATTTCCGCAGCCTGTTTAATCCGATACGGGACTAACTCATTGATATTATTATTTTCATGAGTCATTTGTTCATACTAACACGCGAACGTGCGAGCGATGCGTCGCGCATGGGTCAAGCACCCCCGAATACGCATTACGTCAAGTCGACGTTCAGTCGCACGGCACGGTGCGACCGTCAGCCCATTGCCGCAGTGCCGCAACGTGTTCCTGCATGACGATGGACAGCGGCTTGGTCTGCTTTATTTCCATCGCGACATGCCTGGTTCCAATCGTCTGCCCGGAGGCGTAGGCCGTATAGAGCGCCGCAACCACGGCCTGCTCTATCTCCGCACCTGAGAACCCCGTGGTCGCTTTGGCAAGTGCCTCGATATCGAATTTGCCGCGGGATAAACCACGGTTCGTCAGATGAATGGCCAGGATCGACGCACGGACTTTCAGGCTCGGCAGGTCGACGAAGAATATCTCGTCAAAGCGGCCTTTGCGCACCAGCTCCGGCGGCAGCGCCGCAATGTCGTTCGCCGTGGCGACAATAAAGACACGGCTTTTCCTCTCCGCCATCCAGGTCAGAAACGTACCCAGAACCCGTTGCGTGGTGCCGGTTTCACCACCCGTTCCGGCGATGCCTTTTTCAATTTCATCGATCCACAGCACACACGGTGACATGACATCTGCAGTCTGCAGAGAATCCCGCAGCTTGCGCTCCGTCTCGCCGTGGTACTTGTCGTACACTGAACCGAAGTCGAGGCGCAGCAACGGTACACTGAAAATGCCTGCCGTCGCTTTGGCGGCCAGACTCTTGCCGCAGCCCTGGATGCCGATCAGCAAGATTCCTTTGGGTGGCTCCAGGTGGGACGCCCGCTCGTCACCGCGGAAAGGCGCTTTTCTTTGCGACAGCCACTTTTTCAGCCGGGACAGCCCGCCGACATCGTTGAAGCGTGCCGTATCGTACTCAAACTGCAACGCGCCGCCGCGATTCAGTAATTTGTATTTTGCCTGCATGACGTCCGGCAGGTCACTCCTGGTGATCGCGCCGTCGAGATAGATAGCGTTCCGCGCCAGTCTTTCGGTGTCGCCGTACGTCAGGCCAGCCAGGTTTTGAATCAGCAGATCGTGCGCCTTCGCATCGACCTTGACTCGTGCACCGGGATTTTCCCGGCTCCATTCATCGGCGACTCGACAGGCTGGCCAGTTCAGGCAAAGTCCAGTTGAGCAGAGCCAGCATGTCGAGTCGGCGCACGGCATTGCCGACGGGTCCGGCGATTGCGATGCGTACGCCGGAAATAGTGTCTCGGCGCACACCCAGCCGGCCCATGACTATCCATCCCGAAGGCTGGTCGAAGCGCCGGTCAGGGATGTCAATTGAATACTGGCCGTCGCGCCCTGAGTACTGGGAGATAACGGACCAATCACGGGGTAGCTCGAAATTCAAACGAGTCTCGCTGGTCGCACCCTTGCGCGTACGTGTCGTCGCGCGCGGGATAATATCTTCGGCTCGAAACAGACCCCACTCGCCGTCGAGCCAGGCATCGTATCCGTTGTCGCCGCGCCGATGTGCGATTCGGACATGCCAGCGTAACGAACCGCCATCGTCGGGTGGATTCCAGCGGGCCAGCGAGGCGTCAGCCGAGAAATCGCCATCGGCCTCGAACCCGAAAATGCGCTCCGGATCGAACCGGAACCGCAGCTCGCGCAAGAGATTCGCAGGTTGCCGCAAACGCAGCTCAACCTCTACGAGGCCCGCGTCGGGATCGGGTCGGGCCGAATACTCGATTTGGTACTTCAAGCCGGCGTCATCAACCTCCGCATCAGACGCTGGCGCTCCACAGGCTGTAAACCACGACAAAGCCAGTATTAACAACCAGTGACTTCGCCCAGGCACGGCGGCGCCGCTTGTGTGCATGCGAATTGGCCGGTCTGGGATGCAGTTCATACGGTATTTGGGCGATACGCAGTATCGTGTTACGACCGTGTCGGGTCCGGGTGATGACAATGATATCCCAGCCAGTCCGTACGATTCGCTGCTTGCTCCTGCTGGCTATCTCCGTAGCCGGCGTGTCGGCGTGTTCGTGGGAGCAAGCGGCGACGATATCGGACAGGCGCGCGGAACCGGCAGTCGTTTATGAGCCACGCCGGTCGCCGGCGTCGCCAGTCGGACAGCGGGCGGCTGCGGTCGCTGCCAGGCAAATCGGCATACCGTATCGCTACGGTGGTAGTACGCCTCGCGGGTTCGATTGCAGCGGGCTTGTACAGTACGCCTACCAGCGCGCTGGCAAGGCGATGCCGCGCACGACCGCGCAACTCTGGGCCGGAACCTATCCCGTCAATCGCGACGACATCCAGGTTGGTGACCTGCTGTTTTTCCGCATTGACGGCAAGATGTCACATGTTGGCATGTATCTGGGTGACAACCGGTTTGTGCACGCGCCGTCGACGGGCAAGGTGGTCTCGATCGCAAACCTCAGCTCCGACTATTACCGCAAGGCATTTATTCGGGCGCGTCGCCCGAAATAGCAGGTCAATCCGCTAACGCGTTGTGTCAGGTCGATGGATCGTCGATGATAAATGCGCGCAACTGCCGCGACAGGCCCTTGCAAGCAGCAGCCTGTGTCCTCGCAATCAGCGGTATCGGAATGATCAACGCCGGAAGGAATGAGGTACCACTGACATCGGCCGTGACCGTGCCTGCCGACTCAAGTTTCTTGAGGTCCCAGACTGTGGCGTCGTAATTGGCGTCCTTTTGCCACCAGGCAAAACCGAAGCAGCCGCCGCCGCCCGGTCCGGCCGCGCAGGAGAGGCTTCCGCCGCCGGCAACCCGTTCGGTATCCCCTTCAAGCCAGATGACGTAGCGAACGCCCTGTTCGGCTATTTTTTCGGCGACACCGGGATGGTCCATCAATTTGGCAAGGCCCTTGGTTTCCGTGGGTGCTGTACGAGGTTCAAACCAGGGAAACAGGGAATCTACGAAGTCCTTGCTCGAGATGACGCGCAGGCCTTTGGATCCACGCGCAAGCCGTTTTTCAACGCATGAAATGTATTTTTCCTCGGTCTCATTGCCGAGATGGTAGCTCTTCGCCAGGATGACGACGGATTCGCCTTCGCTGATGCCGGTCATACCCTCTCGGGAATCTTCGATACGTGAAGTAATGCACCCGGTCATAGTCAGAATGACTGCCGCCACGATCGACGCTTTACTCGCCTGCCCTGATTTTGAGACCGTTTCGAGTTTCACCGTCGCTTCCTTCGCAAATTACTCTTCGTCAGCCGCAGCGGGCTCGGGAGACTGGCCCTCGACCGATGCAGCTGATGCCGCGATAATGCGTGCGCTTATGCCCGTCTCGTCATCCAGCTTCATGATTATCAACGCGGCAGCATCGCGCATCGCCAGCACCGCGGCACGCCGCAGCGCATCAGAGCCGCCGCCCGCCTGACTTTTTCCGTAGGCGCTGACGGGCCAGTTCGCCACCACTGTGCCGTCGCTGTTATACACCTTTAGCCGGTAACGTATCCACACGGCAAATGCTTCTGTCTTGGTTTGCCTGGGCACGGAGAATTCGAACGCGTCAATGCTCGGCTCAATGAGTGCGTCAAGAGAGAGCAACGATGCGTCTTCGTCTGCATCGAGGATCGTCACTTTTTCGAACATGTACGTAAACAGTTGTGTGAACAGCATTGCATTCGAGCGCCCAAGGTCAATTTTCCAGTGTTTGCGGCCGAGAACTTCTTCTTTGTGGACAAAGGATTCGAATTCAGCCGGTATCCGGAGCCCGATCGAGGCCGGTATTTTGTCGATCAGAGGAGGTGGAATGACAGGTGGCTTGAGCGTGACGCTGGAGCTGCAACCAGCCAGAAACGAGGCCAGCATGGCTGCACAGATGACTGTCAATGATTTTGCTGTCAAAACGTCTCTTCCCGCATGGATGCCAGCCCTGTGCGATCTTAATATCTGAGCACATCGCGCGACCAGAGTTCCGCGGATACTGGATGACTTCGCCGGCCAATCCACTTTAGATCGGCTTTGCGAGCAGTGCAATAAAACTCACGTCATTGCGACCAGGGCTGTTATCGAGGCCGCTTCTGGAAGTCCCGCCACTCAAGAGGTTGTTCCTGCATCAGTGCGACCTGTTCGCGTAACGCGAGTACATGCTCATCCCAATACGTGCGCGATTCAAACCACGGGAATGCGCGCTTGAATGCCGGATCCTCCCAGCGTCGGGCCAGCCACGCCGAGTAGTGCATGATCCGCAGGCTGCGCAGCGCCTCGATCAGATGAAGCTCGCGCGCATCAAAGTGCCGAAACGACTCGTAACCCTCAAGCAATGCTGCCAATTGCGGCGTCTGTTCTGAGCGATCACCGGACAAGAACATCCAGAGGTCCTGTACCGAAGGGCCACTGCGCGTGTCGTCGAAGTCGACGATATGGAATGTTTCACCGGCGACCAGGACGTTACCGGGATGAAAATCGGCATGCAGGCGAATTTCTTTGATATCGCCCGCACAGGCATAGCACTCTTCAATGCGCTCGATGACGAGATCGGCCACGCTTTGGTAGGCCGCATGCAGGTCGCCCGGAATAAATTGCTGCTCGAGCAGATAGTGGCAGGAATCCACAGCGTAATGCTCGATCGAAATGCGTGGTCTGTGCGTGAACTCTTCGCTTTCGCCGATCAGGTGTATACGTGCGACAAGGCGCCCGAGTTGTCGAAGTTGATCGAGGTTATCGAGTTCCGGCGCACGCCCGCCTCGACACGGAAAGACCGCGAGTCGGAACGGGCCCGCCCGATGCAGTGTCGTGCCTTCAATTTCGAGTGGAGCGACGACTGGAATCTCCTGCTCACTGAGATCCGTTGTGAAATCATGTTCCTCGAGAATGGCATCATCGCTCCAGCGGTTCGGACGATAGAATTTAGCGACGACCGACCCGCCACCTTCGATGCCGACCTGGTATACGCGGTTTTCGTAGCTGTTCAGCGCGAGAAATCGACCGTCGCAACGGAAGCCGAGAATCTCGAGCGCAGCAAGAAAATCTTGCGGCCGCAAACGGGCATAGGAATGTGGACTGGCCGCCGGGTCGTCACTCATCGATCAATTCGAACGTGAGTCCGGCATTCGATTGCAGCCGCGCCAATAACGGTGCGGCCATCGCCGCCGCCGGGGTCAAGCTGCCGCCGCCGACATCCAGGTCGTCCATGGCCAGGCAGACCGCGCATTCCGCAAGCATCTTGCTCGTGGAACCATAGCCGGGGTCCTTGTCGCCGGTGATCCGACCGCGAATAATTGTGCCGTCGGGCAACCGCCCGAATTGCACCAAGTTGAAAAATCCGGCTTCTCTGGCCTCCCGGCCTGGTCCTTCGCCGGGTTTTGGCAACACGAAGCGTTGCAGCGCGGCTCGCGTCGTCGCGAACGAGGCTGCCAGCATGAACCCGTTCAGGCCGGCTGTGATGCTCGTGGCCTTGATCCAGCCGGCGGCGCCCTTGCCGGTCATGACCGCCTCGCGATAGCGAAAATCCTTGCCGTAGGCGAAGCCCTGCAAGGCATGAGTGCGCCGGACGACCCGTGTGTTGACACTCGCCATGACAAAAGGCGCGGTCCACGTCCTTGCTTCAGGCTCGAACAGAACGCGGCGCTGATCGCGGCCATCGGGCCCCTGACGCTGACCCTCGGGATTGAGGCTGTATGGGCTGGCGAGGACACGCGCCACAGCGCGGTCGCTGCGCGCCTCGCGTATGACATTCAGCATGCTCGCCAGGGTGCCGCCGCTGGCGGCACCCTGCATCGCTTTGACCAGCAAGACGATCGACTCGCAGTACGCGCCGTATCGACGTTTGGCCTCGCGCTGAAAGTACCAGGCGCCGATATCCATCGGCACGGAATCAAATCCGCAACAGTGCACGATTCGTGCGCCACTCTTTGCGGCTGGCTCCTGGTGGCTATCGATCATGCGCCGAACCCACTGCACTTCGCCGGCCAGATCGCAGTAATGCGTGCCGTTCCGCGCGCAAGCGGCCACGAGCGCGGATCCGTAACGTGCGTACGGCCCGACAGTTGTGAGCACCACCCGCGAACGCCGCGCGAGCCGCTGCAGCGATTCGTCGTCGAAACTGTCGGCCAACATCGTTTTCAGTTCGCTTGCCGGTGCCCCCAATTTCGACACCAATGCGTCCAGTTTCGGAGCGCTTCGTCCTGCGATTGCCCACCGCAATGGACCATTGCTGCCATAACGTTCGAGCAGGTACTCGGCAACGAGGGCCCCCGTGAAACCGGTTGCCCCCAACACCACAATGTCGAATTCTCGCGCCGTCACCTGATGCTTCGCAAGTCTTTGACCATCAGCGCCACTTCCTTGCTGCCATTGTCGATTTCCTGGCTGCCAACCTGGTCGAATCCATAGCGTGCATGAAACCGCATCGACGACTCGTTGGGTGGATTGATATTCACTTCGCAGGCCAATACGGAAACATCGCCGGGCAGGGACTCCAGGAAGTCGTCGTACAGCCTTGAAGCCAGACCCTGCCGGCGAGCGATTGTTGCAACGGCAACCCGGTCGATATAGGCAAAATCGTCGTAATGATCGCAGAACCACCGGTAGTTGGGGCTGGCATACTCTGATGCCGGACGCAGACCGATCAGAAAAGCTGCGAGATCCTCACCGGACATGGCCACACGAAAATATGCGGCGTGGCTTGCGAACCAGCGCATCTGTTCGATATCGATGCTGCCCAGAGCAGGTACTTCCGATTGGTTCAGCGTTAATACGGCATCGAGATCGGGTGTCAGGATATCGCGTATATCAAAAGTCATCGTGGTAGTTTAGGGTGAAACGCGAAAGCCCGCAAAAGTCGAGGCAGTGACTTGTTGAACTTCCGCACCCCCGACCTACGTATATTGTCAGTGGAACAAAAGGAGGTCGGAATGGCCCGTTTTAGAATGTTGATCGTGCAGTGTCTGCTCCTGACGATCGCAGTTGCAGTGGCTTCAGAGCCGGATTTGTCGGCGGTTTCGAGTCTTAAGGTCGACCTTGGTCGCGTCGTCGAACTCGGCATTGTTGAGCCCGTCGATGGGATTACGTCGTCGGGTCAACCCGACAGAGCCTCGCTCCAGGTGTTCGCCGACGCCGGGTACACGGCCGTCATTGATCTGCGTGGTGTGGAGGAGCATCGCGGCTTCGACGAACCGGCGGCGGTGCAGGACCTTGGCATGGAGTACGTTGCATTTCCGATCGAAGGTCGGGACGCCATTAGTTTCGACAACGCCGGGCAGCTCGACGATCTCATTCGCGCGCAGAATGGCCCGGTGCTCGTGCATTGTGGCAGTGGCAACCGCGTAGGGGCGCTGCTGGCGTTGCGGGCAAGTTTGTCGGGCGCGGATGAGGCATCGTCACTGGAAACAGGCAGGGCCGGCGGCCTTACGCGGCTCGAGGATACTGTCAGGGAACGACTCTCCGGTAACACCGAGTAGGGGCAGGCAAATGCGCCTGAACGCGGATTTCAGTCAGAGAGTCAGGATTGCGCCGGAGCAATATCAGTGGGTCGAGTCTCCGGTAGCCGGTGTGCAGCGAATGATGCTGGATCGAATCGGTGACGAAGTAGCGCGGGCAACATCGCTGGTTCGCTATGCGCCCGATAGCGAATTTCCGGCTCATGTGCATGGCGGCGGAGAAGAAATCCTGGTCCTGGAGGGCGAATTCGCGGACGAGCATGGCTCTTATGCGGCCGGATTCTACCTGCGAAATCCAATCGGCAGTCAGCACAGTCCGCGGGTAGGCGCGCACGGTGCAACGCTGTTCGTCAAATTGCACCAATTTGCGCAAGACGACTCGCAACAAAAGGTGATTGATACTCGTCGTGGATCCTGGTCGGCAGGGAGCGTGCCCGGGATCGAAGTCATGCCATTGCACGAATACGAGGGTGAGCACGTGGTGCTCATCAAATGGGCGCCGATGACCCGGTATCCGCAGCACTCTCATTGCGGCGGCGAAGAAATTCTGGTGCTCGAAGGCACCTTTTTCGACGAGTCGGGAAGTTATCCCGCCGGAACATGGGTGCGACATCCGCACATGAGCGAACATGCCCCGTTTACGAAAGAGGAAGGCGCGCTGATCTACGTCAAGACCGGGCATCTTCCGCCGGATTAAGCGGCAATCCACGGCCCTCGTCCTGCGGGCGCGCTGCGCGCGTCTGTCGGGCGCTTTGCGCCCTCGGATGAACTGACTCGGGCCGTCCATGGCCCTCGCCCTGCGGGCGCACTTCGTGCGTCCAAAACGGCAATCCTGCCGTTTTGTCGCTACGCTCGTTCGCTTCTCGCCCGCGCATATCGGCAAAAAGGGCCGCCCGATGGGCGACCCTTTGGTCGATTGGTGGAGGTGGCGAGAATGCACTCGGGCCATCCATGGCCCTCGCCCTGCGGGCGCACTGCGTGCGTGCAAATCGGCTGTCCTGCCGATTTGTGAACTCTAGACGCGAGTCTCATCTGCACCACTCCACAAACAAAAACGCCGCCCCGAAGGGCGGCATTGTTGTTTGGTGGAGGTGGCGAGAATCGAACTCGCGTCCGCAAGTCCTCTGCTTCGAGGTCTACATGCTTATACCGTCTTTAATCTCGTTACGGGCTACCCGACGGGCAGGGAAAACTCATAACCAGTTCAGTGAATGTCTGGCTGCTGCGACCCTGAACAAGCCTCAACAGCGGTCCTGTGAAGTCGACCCCTGGGTTCCGAACGCACAGGCACGATCCGGGCAGAGGGCACAAGGCTGGTTTTTAAGCAGCTAGTGCGTAGTTGTCGTCGTTGGCAACTATAGGTTTTACAGTTGGATTTACGAGGTAATCTGTCCCTCGGCATGCACTCGAAGGTTCGCGACCCACGTCGAAGCCAGGTCACCCCCTTGGTCGGTCTAGTTTAGGGGCAAACTGGCGCAATTCAATGTACGGGCGCACATGCCGGCGCCCTGATCCGGTCGGGCGCGCAACTGCAATGAATAAATTACTTTAATAAAGGTCTGTAATATATTGATATATAACGCTAACGTTTTAAGATTCGTGCTTTTTGCCGCTGCCAGTCCCGATCCTTGCTCGCCGCGCGCTTGTCGTGCTGTTTTTTGCCTTTTGCCAGACCGACCTGAAGTTTCGCGCGACCCTTGCTCCAGTGCAGGTCGAGCGGCACGAGCGTGTATCCCTTGCGTTCCACGGCGCCGACCAGGCGATCCAGTTCGTTACGGTGTAGCAACAGCTTTCGGGTCCGCGTTGGATCCGCGTCAACGTGGGTTGAGGCCGTTGGCAGCGGCGAAAAGTGCGCCCCCAGGAGCCATGCCTCGCCGTTCTTGACGTGTACGTAGCTTTCCGTGAGTTGGGCTCGGCCTGCCCGCAGACACTTGGCTTCCCAGCCCTCAAGTGACAAGCCTGCCTCGAAGCTGTCCTCGATGAAGTAGTCGTGACGTGCCTTCCGATTCACGGCAATGACTTTGGCAAAAGGCTTTTTTCCGCTTTTCCGGCTCATGAGACGATAACGAGATTGGGCTTCGAGGGCCGGCGATTATACGGTTTTATATCGACGATCGAGCCGGTTTTCGTGGCTGAGAGTTAACGAAGTGTTGTTGTCACGTTGCGAAATTTGTATAAGAATCGCGGCATTCGCTGCCCTTAGAGAAAAATAATGCTTGGCAATCAGGATTCCGAACCGGCAAAACGAACTTCGCTGCATGGTCATTGGTCGTCGAGAATGGCCTTCATTCTCGCTGTCACGGGTTCTGCCGTTGGCCTCGGCAATATCTGGAAATTTCCGTACATCGCGGGACAAAATGGTGGTGGGGCATTCGTCCTCGTCTACCTGTTTTGCGTCGTGCTGATCGGGATGCCGGTCATGATGTCCGAAATCCTGATCGGCCGGCGAGGGCGCCGCAATCCGATCGCGACGATGGCGCTGCTGGGCCGCGAAGAGGGCAGCTCACGCCACTGGCAGTGGGTCGGTGGCATGGGTGTTCTGGCCGGCATCCTGATTCTGTCTTACTACAGCGTGATCGGTGGTTGGACGCTGGCCTACATCGTCAAGAGTGCAGCCGGCGTGTTCGCCGGAGCCGAGGCAGAAGGCGTCGGTGCGCAATTCAGCGCCTTCATCGGCGACTGGCGTCTCGTGACCTTATGCCACATGCTGTTCATGGGCTTGACGACATTCGTTGTCGCGCGCGGCGTGCAGCGGGGCCTGGAGCAAGCCGTCCGATTCATGGTCCCGGCATTGTTGCTGATGATGCTGGTGTTGCTCGGTTACTCGCTAACATCCGGCAATTTCAGTGAGGGTCTCGCGTTCCTGTTTACGCCGGACTTCAGCAAGCTGACTTGGGACAGTGTGTTAATCGCGATGGGTCAGGCGTTCTTCACGCTGTCGATCGCCATGGGGGCAATCATGGCCTATGGCGCATACCTGCCGGAGGAGACCTCTATCATCGTAGCGTCGGGCGCGGTCGTCGTGGCTGATACGATGATTGCAATTCTTGCGGGCCTCATAATTTTTCCGCTGGTATTCGCGAATCAGCTGGACCCCGCCGAGGGTCCGGGACTCGTATTTCATACGCTGCCGCTCGCGCTTGGCCAGATGCCCGGCGGCGCATTTTTCTCCACGGTGTTTTTTGTGCTGTTGTCTTTCGCGGCGTGGACGTCGGCGATCGGGCTCATGGAGCCTGCGGTGGCCTGGCTTGTTGAGCACCTCAATCGGACCCGGGCCCAGGCGGCCGTCATCACGGGGCTGTCGATCTGGGCGATCGGGCTCGGCTCTGTCCTGTCATTTAACGTTCTCGCCGACTTCACCATTTACAGGGGCACAATCTTCGACAATATCGAATACGTCACCAGCAATATCATGTTGCCTCTGGGCGGCGTGCTCATCGCCGTGTTTGCCGGGTGGATCATGTGCCGAAATTCGACGGCGGAAGAGCTCGGTGGCTCAGGCTCGATCTACAAGCTGTGGCGTGTCCTGGTCCGCTACGTCGCGCCGATCGGCATCATGTTTGTATTCCTGAAAGCAATCGGATTGCTGCCGGAGTTGTCGTGAGCAGCGACTAGATCGCAGCACGGCTGCAAGCCATGCGTAACGTCAAACGCAGTGCATTGGTTCCATATTCGGCCAGCCAGATGTTTGTGCTGGTTGACAATATTGAGGCGTATCCGGAATTCCTTGCATGGTGCAGCGATGCCGTCGTACACCTGCGCGAGGCGGATATCGTCGAGGCAACATTGGAGCTGCAGCGGACCGGTTTGCGCCGGCGATTCAAGACCCGCAATACGCTGCGCGCGAACGAGGCCATCGATTTGGCGCTGATTGACGGACCGTTTCGACACCTCGCCGGCGGGTGGCGATTTGCCGATCTGGGGGTCTCGGGCTGCAAGGTATCGCTGGAACTCGAGTTCGAACTTGAGAACCGAATCACTGATGCACTGCTTGGGCCGTTCTTTGAGGAGATCTGCAATTCGCTGGTCGATTCATTCACTCGCAGGGCCGGAGAAATCTATGGCGATTGCGGAGACCGCGATGCCTGATACATTGTCGGTCGAAGTCGTATTCGCGCTGCCTGACGAGCAGTTGCTGCTGACGCTCGAGGTCGATTCGGGGGCAACGGCAATTAGCGTCGTTGCGGACTCAGGCATTGCGGACAAGTTTGCGGGCCAGGATCTCAGCAACTTCAAACTTGGCGTCTGGGGCCGTCCCGTGGAACATGACTACAAAGTACGCGACGGTGACCGCATCGAAATTTACCGGCCGCTTAAAATTGATCCGCGCGAGGCGCGCCGCCATCTGGCTTTGTCCGGTCGAACGATGGGGCAATCGACAAAAGACTAGCGGTCCGGCGAGTTGCCGGGTCGAACGGCTCGGGCCGCAGATCGAGGCGCACCGGGCGCCTGTTACAAGTCCGGGTCGAGTTCCAGATCCTTGTAGATTTCATCGACCTTGTCGTCGGCAAATATAACGGATACCCAGCGCTTCGCGACCGTGCCCTTGCGACCGACTTTGAGGTAGTAGATGTAGTCCCAACGATTCTTGTGAAAAGGGTCGTCAATCATCGGTGTGCCAAGCAGAAAACGGATTTGTTTTCTGGTCATGCCCACTTCGATTTGGTCGAGGTCGTCCTGTTCGATCAGGTTTCCCTGTGAAATGTTGGCGCGAAATACACAACCGGAGATGACGGTGAGGAGGGCGGCGACGAGAATGACTGCGGGTAGTTTTTGCATGGGCTCCAATGCTTGTGATGTTCGAAAATCGCTTTGGTTCCTGAGCACAAATCGCCGTGCCGCTAGAGCCAGACCGTCTACTGCGTCATAATAGGGGCGAATCATACCTTCTTGCCCAGCGACACGATAGCCGCGCGGCAGGTTCCCCAACCAGGTACCCAGCACATGGAGCAACGTCAGGAATTACGCAAAGCCGGCCTGAAAGTCACGCTGCCCCGTCTCAAGATTCTCGAGATCCTCGAGAGTTCCTCTCGGCGCCACCGGAGTGCCGAAGAAATTTACAAGGATCTGCTGGACTCCGGCGAAGAAATCGGACTCGCGACCGTCTATCGAGTCTTGACGCAGTTCGAATCGGCCGGACTCGTAACGCGGCACAATTTCGAAGGCGGCCACTCCGTGTTCGAACTCGATGACAGCGGGCACCACGACCACATGGTGTGTGTCGAGACCGGCGACGTCATCGAGTTTTGTAGCGAAGACATCGAGCGCCTGCAGCGTGAGGTGGCGAGCGAAAAAGGCTACAGATTACTGGATCACAAACTGGTCTTGTACGTTCGGCCGCTGAAGCCTGCGGACAAGGACTGATCAGGCGCGTTTCTTGGGTGCGTGCGCAAGCATCTCTGCAGCATGCTCGAGGGTCTTTTGGGTGATTTGGACGCCGCCGAGCATGCGCGCAATTTCCTCAATGCGCTCTTCCTTGTTCAGAGCGTGTAACCCGGTTCGAGTGGTCTTGCCGTCGGTAACCTTGCTGATGCGAAAGTGCTGATCGGCAAGACTGGCCACTTGCGGCAGATGCGTGACGCTGAGAACCTGTCGACGCTCGCCGAGCTCGCACAGTCTGCGTCCAACCATTTCGGCAACGCCGCCGCCGATGCCGCTGTCGACCTCATCGAACACCATTGTCGGAATCGCGCTGCCGTCGCTTCCCACCGCCTGGATGGCGAGGCTCATGCGCGACAATTCGCCGCCGGACGCGACGCGCGATAGCGGCAACATCGCTTGCCCCGGGTTCGCGCAGATCTGAAACTCGATGTCGTCAATGCCCCACGGCCTTGCGTCGTCTTCGGAAAGCGTTGCTATCGCAATACTGAATTTGCCGCCGGGCATGCCCAGCCCGGCCATCGCGTCTGTTACGGCGGCCGCGAAGACCTTGGCCGATTTCCGGCGCCCTGCGGACAATGCCCCGGCCGATTTTCGATAATGCTGCTCTGCAGATCGAACTTGCTGTTGCAGCTCCTTGCCGCGTTCCTCGGCATGACTCAGGTCGTCGTGCTCTGCACGCAGTTTCTCGAGCTGCGCCGGCAGGTCCTCGATCGATACACGGTGCTTTCTCGCCACGGCCTGCATCGCGGCGAGGCGCTCCTCGACCCAGTCTCGCCGTTGCGGATCCATGTCGAGCGCCGCGCCGTAACGGCGCAAGGCGTCGATGGCCTCGGCAAGTTGAATTCCGGACCCCTCGAGCAGTTCGGCGACGGCACCGAGCTGGGTGTCGTATTCGATCAGCCCTTCTATGGTTCGCGCAGCCTCGGCAAGCAGATTGTTTGCGTTGCCGATGTCATTGTCCGACAAACGATTCAGCGCGCCGACGACTCCCTCCGCCAGACGCCCGCTATTGGCCAGCCGCTGACGCTCCGCCTGCAGCACCGCAATCTCGCCGTCATGCACATCCATCGTCTCCAGTTCCTGGAGCTGGAATGTCAGCAGGTCCAGGCGGGAGACACGGTCGGCTTCAGACATTTGCAGTCGCTGCAGCTGGTCGCGCAATGTCGACCAGGCTTCATAGCCCGCCTCGGTTTGTTCCCGCTGCGGCAGAAGATCGCCAAAATGGTCGAGCAGGTCGCGTTGCACCGGGCGCCGCCCCAGCGACTGGTGAAAACGCTGTCCGTGAATATCGACGAGCATGTCGCCCAGTGTCTTCAGTTGCTGCAACGGCACGGCATTGCCATTGATGAAGGCGCGTGAGCGTCCGTCGGCGTTGATGACCCTGCGAACCAGGCATTCGTCTTCGTCCTCCAACGCCTGTTCTTCGAGCCAGCCGCGCACGTGACTCAATGCGGAAACGTCAAATTCGGCGCTGAACTCTGCGCGTTTCGCGCCGCTGCGCACGAGCTGAGCGCCGCCGCGCTCGCCGAGAACCAAACCCAGGGCGTCGACCAGGATCGACTTGCCGGCGCCGGTTTCTCCGGTCAGCACCGTCATGCCCGGCTGCAGATCGGCCTCAATCTGATCGACAATTGCAAAGTTGCGGATTTGGAGTCTTACGAGCACGGGCTATTCGGTCCTCGCATCGTCATCGCGGGTTCGGCTGTCCTGTCCCCAGTAGAGTTTGGACCGCAGCGTGCCATAGAAATCGTATCCTGGCGGATGTATTAATGTGATGCGACTGCTTGCTGAACTGATGAGCAGCCGGTCTTTCGGAAAAATGGCGCCGATGGAATGCCCGTCGACGGAAATCTCAGCGTTGGTGTCGTCGCGTTCGAGCAAACGCACCTCGATCGGCTGGCTTGCCGGAATGACGATGGGCCGATCCGTCAGTGTGTGCGGGCAGACAGGTACGACGACCACGACGTCCAGTTGCGGCTCGATAATCGGGCCACCGCAGCTCAACGCATACGCGGTTGACCCTGTCGGCGTTGCAACGATCAGCCCGTCACCCGAGTGCGTGTTGACGTAGCGGCCGGCAACCCGGGTTTCGAAATCAACCATGCGGCCGGTTTTACGGCGCTGCAGCACGACATCATTGAGGGCGACGGCCGTGATGTTCTGACCGTCTGCCCTGATCAGGCGTGCCTCGAGCAGCAATCGCGACTCACGCGAAAAATTCCCGGCGAGCACGTGATCAACGCTGGCGAGCATCTCATCGGGCGTAACGTCGGCAAGAAAGCCCAGTCGGCCGCGGTTGATGCCGAGCAGCGGCACGTCCTTGTCTCTGGCCAGATTACCTGCATACAGCATAGTGCCGTCGCCGCCGATCGCGATGATCAGGTCGGCGTGATCCGCCAGCGCGGACTCCGCAATTTTGGTCGCCCGGAGGTTCAGCGACATGGTTTCGGCGACCAGAACCTCGACGCCAGTATCCGTAAGATGCGTCGCAAGCGCTTTCATCGGGTCGGCAACCCGAGGATCACCCTCGCGACCCAGGATCGCTATTTTTTTGAAATGATTGCCCATGCTGCGGTGATTCGAATTCGTATTTTTACGATTGTTTGCCAGACAATTGTTGCAAACCCTTGACGGAGTACTTGCGTGCTGCGTACCCTAACATAGCAACTTAATTGCACCTTGTTTCTCGCATATGGTGGCAGAGACAATCAGTAAACTGACCAATGATCGCGCACGGCACCTGCTGCGTATCCTGATCCAGCGCTATATTCGGGATGGCCAGCCCGTCGGATCGCGAACGCTGTCAAAGGATCCGGGCCTCGATCTCAGTCCTGCGACGATCCGCAATGTCATGTCGGACCTCGAAGACATGGGTCTCGTCTCCGCACCGCATACATCCGCGGGACGCATACCGACTCCGATGGGATATCGGCTGTTCGTCGATACACTGATGCGATATCGCCAGCCGAAAGACGGCGATATGCGCAGGCTGCAGACGCAACTGCACGATAATTACGACGATCCGGGCGCACTGATCAGCTCGATATCCAAGATGTTGTCTGACATCACAAGCCTGGCCGGCGTTGTGACAGTGCCGCGTGGTCCGCATGCCAAGCTCAGGCAAATCGAGTTTCTGCCCTTGTCTGAAAAACGCGTACTGGTCATCCTCGTCATCAACGATCGTGAGGTGCAAAACCGGATTCTGCATGTTGACCGCGAATATTCCTCTTCCGAACTTCAGCAGGCTGCCAACTTCATCAATGAACAATATGCCGGCGTCGACCTGCGCAAGGTCCGCACGCGCATCGTAAAGGATCTCGAAAATCTTAAAAACTCGATGAACCAGGCAATGCATGACATAGTCGCTGTTGCGCAGTCCGCACTGGACGAGAGCGCGCGGCCCGAGGGCGAATACTTCCTCGCCGGCGAGACCAAGCTCATGGATTTTGCCGAGCTGTCCGATATCGACACTCTGCGTCGGCTGTTCGATGCATTTTCCAGAAAACGCGTGCTCCTCGATCTGCTGGATCGCAGCATCCATGCGAGCGGGGTACAGGTGTTCATCGGTGAGGAGTCCGGTTTTCGGATTCTCGATGACTGCAGCATCGTGACAGCGCCGTATCACCTTGACGACGACACGATCGGCGTCCTCGGCGTGATCGGACCCACCCGCATGGCCTACGATCGGGTCGTTCCCATCGTCGATATAACGGCCCGCTTGCTGGGCTCGGCCCTGAACCAGCTCAGCTGAATCTCATGGGCTTCGAGCGCGGAAAAAGTCCGCCGTAGCTCTTGATATTTGCTGCGCAGCCACCACACTCCGAACTTCTTTTGGTCGGATAACCGCGGTGCCGGTAGCTGCGTTCGGCGTGGAGCATGATGTCAAAGAGTGGGCAGCCAAAACGTTCCGAGTTGCGGTCGGACGAGGAAAAATCCGAAGCCGGGGCTGGCACGGACGATGCACCGGCCGAGGGTGACGATGCGGATGCGGCTCTTGTCGAGCTGCAGGCCAGGGCCGACGACAACTGGGACCGTTACCTGCGGGCGGCGGCCGAGGTGGAGAACATTCGCAAGCGCGCGTCCCGCGACGTGGAAAATGCCCGCAAGTATGCCCTGGAAACGATGTGCAGGGAGTTGCTGGGCGTCAAGGACAGCCTGGAGATGGGCCTGGCCGCGTCGGATACTGCCGATGCCGAAAGCCTGGTCAAGGGCAGCCTGGCAACACTTAAGTTGCTGACGGCGACGCTGGAGCGCTTCGGCGTCTGCGAGGTCGATCCGGAAGGGGAGCCGTTCGATCCGGAATTTCATGAGGCAATCAGCGTGCAGCCGTCAACTGAGGCCGAGCCAGGCTCTGTTCTGACGGTCGTGCAGAAGGGCTACGCGTTAAACGGACGATTATTGCGACCGGCCTGTGTCATCGTCGCCGCCGAGGCGGACGAAGCAGCCGAAGAATAGACGAATATGCGCGCCGAATTGCTTGAAACAGAGCCGTCCGGCCCCACCTAAGAGCGAGTTTTCCAGCATTTAGCAAAGATTTCGGAGTAGACGAAGATGGCAAAAGTGATCGGTATCGACCTCGGTACCACCAACTCCTGCGTAGCGGTCATGGAGGGCGATACCCCCAGGGTCATCGAGAACAGTGAAGGCGATCGCACGACACCATCGATTGTCGCATTCAGCAAGGACGATCAGGTCCTGGTCGGTCAGTCAGCAAAACGCCAGGCCGTGACGAATCCAGCCAATACGCTGTCTGCTGTCAAGCGCCTGATCGGGCGCCGCTTTGACGACGACGTGGTGCAGCGCGACATGGATATGGTGCCGTACGTGATCGCCAAAGCGGATAACGGCGATGCCTGGGTTGAGGCGAACGGCAAGAAAATGGCCCCGCCCGAGATTTCAGCTCGCGTGTTGATGAAAATGAAGAAGACGGCGGAAGACTACCTCGGCGAGGAAGTCACGGAAGCCGTCGTTACCGTGCCGGCGTATTTCAACGACTCGCAGCGGCAGGCTACGAAGGATGCCGGCAAGATCGCGGGCCTTGACGTCAAACGCATCATCAACGAGCCGACGGCGGCAGCGCTTGCTTATGGAATGGACAAGAAGCGTGGCGATACGACGATCGCCGTTTTCGACCTCGGTGGCGGCACATTCGATGTATCGATCATCGAGATCGCCGAGGTTGATGGCGAGCACCAGTTCGAAGTACTGGCTACGAACGGCGATACGTTTCTGGGCGGTGAGGACTTCGACCTGCGTGTTATCCAGTATCTGACATCGGAGTTCGAGCGCGAGACTGGCGTCGACATCACGAAGGACCCGCTGGCGATGCAGCGCCTCAAGGAAGCCTCTGAGAAAGCGAAGATCGAACTTAGCTCGCAGCAGCAGACCGAGATCAACCTGCCGTACATTACGGCCGATGCGAGCGGACCCAAGCACCTGAACATCAAGTTGACGCGTGCCAAGCTCGAGGCGCTCGTCGACGAACTGATCACGCGTACGATGGGCCCGTGCAAAATCGCGATCAAGGACGCCGGACTCAAGGTCAACGAGATCGACGACGTTATTCTGGTTGGCGGACAGACGCGCATGCCCAAGGTTCAGGAGGTCGTGCAGAATTTCTTTGGCAAGGAACCGCGTAAGGACGTCAATGCGGACGAGGCCGTCGCTCTGGGCGCTGCCATTCAGGGAGGCGTGCTCGCCGGCGACGTCAAGGATGTGCTGTTGCTCGATGTAACACCGTTGTCGTTGGGCATCGAAACCCTTGGCGGCGTCATGACCAAACTGATCGAGAAAAATACGACGATTCCGGCGAACGCCGAACAGGTTTTCTCGACCGCTGACAACAATCAGACGGTCGTGACAATCCATGTGCTGCAGGGCGAGCGCGAGCGCTCCGTCGATAACAAGTCACTGGGTCGTTTCGATCTTGCCGATATTCCCGCGGCGCCGCGCGGCTTGCCGCAAATCGAGGTGACGTTCGACATCGACGCGAACGGCATTCTCAATGTGTCCGCGAAGGACAAGGCCACCGGTAAGAGCCAGACGATCGTGATCAAGGCGTCGAGTGGTCTGTCCGACGATGAAGTCGAACGCATGGTGGCGGACGCTGAGGCTCATGCCGAGGAGGATCGCAAGTTCCGCGAGCTCGTCGATGCCCGCAACCAGGCCGATGGCCTGATTCACGCGGCGGAAAAGACGCTCGAAGAACTCGGCGAGAAGGCCAGCAGCGAGGAGCGCCTCGCCGTCGAATCTGCGGTCTCGGATCTGAAATCCGCGATCGAGAAGGACGACAAGGAAGCCATCACGGCGAAGACGTCAGCGCTTGCGGAGGCATCGGGTGGGCTGGCGCAGCGGCTTTATGCCGAGCAGCAGGCCGAAGCGTCCGGTGACGCGTCATCTGACGCATCCGGAGACGACGTTGTCGATGCCGAGTTCGAGGAAGTCGATAAGGACGACGACGAGTCGAAATCGGCGTAATCGCCGCTATTCATCGAACGAATCATGGCGAAACGCGATTACTACGAGGTTCTCGGGGTCTCGAAATCGGCCGCAGCCGCTGAGATCAAGAAGGCGTATCGACGCCTCGCCATGAAATTTCATCCGGACCGCAATACCGACGATAAGGATGCAGAGTTCAAGTTCAAGGAGGCCAAGGAGGCCTACGAAGTCCTGAGCGATGCGGACAAGCGCTCCGCCTACAATCAGTTCGGTCACGATGCCGTGCGCGGCAGAGCGGGAGGTCAGGGTGGCTTCGGCGCCGAGGGATTCAGCGATATCTTCGGCGACGTTTTCGGCGACATCTTCGGTAGCGGTCGCCGTGGCGGCGCCCAGGTATTTCGTGGTGCCGATCTCGGCTACGAACTCATACTCGACCTCGAAAATGCCGTTAGCGGCGATAACGCAACGATACAGATTCCGACGCAGGTCGCCTGCGGCAGCTGCGACGGCAGCGGTGCCCGCAAGGGTACGCGGCCGGTCCAGTGCACGACCTGTGGTGGCGTGGGCCAGGTTCGCATGCAACAGGGCTTCTTTTCGATGCAACAGACCTGCCCTGCCTGCAAGGGAGCGGGCAGCCAGATCGCCGAGCGATGCGACAAATGTCACGGCCGTGGCCGCGTGCGCAAGACCAAGACATTGTCCGTGAAAGTTCCTGCGGGCGTGGATGACGGCGACAGAATCCGGTTGTCGGGTGAGGGCGAGGCAGGCCGCAACGGCGGGCCGCCAGGAGACCTGTACGTCGAGATTCGGGTCAAGGCGCATCATCTGTTCAAGCGCGACGGAGCCGATTTATCCTGTGAGGTGCCAATCAGCTTCGCCGCCGCAACGCTGGGCGGTGACGTTGAATTGCCAACACTTGACGGCAACGTGGTCCTGAAAGTCCCCAGCGGCACGCAGTCCGGGAAGATCTTCCGTTTACGGGGCAAGGGCGTCACTACGGTTCGCGATCCGCGCAAAGGGGATTTGTTCGCGCAAGTGTCCGTCGAAACGCCTGTCAACCTGACATCGGAGCAAGCCGAGCTCCTGCGAAAATTCGACAAGACAGTTCGCGCTGGCGGCGACAAGCACAGTCCGCGGGCCGACAGCTGGTTCGAGACGGTCAAGCGATTCTTCGATCGCATCGGCCAGTGAGCAAGTTGGTGGTATGTCGCGCCGTGACGTAGTCTTGGCGTCGTCACGGGAGACCAGGCAGCCAGCCATCAAGCCGATCAATATTGGAATCGCGGGCGCCGGCCGCATGGGACGCGCAATCATCGCCGCGATCGACGGACGCGACGACTTTCATCTTAGCGGGATTTGGGTGCGCGACGAACAAGCGGCTGCGGCATTGCACGTAGCCGCTGCGGTCCAGGTGAGCGCCGATCTCGATCGAGCCGTCGACGCCGCCGACGTCATTATCGATTTCAGCGTCGCCGCGGCGACCAGCCAGGTCGTTGCCACTGCAGTCAGACAGCAGAAACCCCTGGTTTGCGGCGTCAGCGGCCTGGGCGATGAGCAAATCGCTCGCATCGATGCCGCGTCAGCAGTCATTCCCGTCGTCTACGATCGCAATATGAGCCAGGGTATTGCCATTCTCGAGCGTCTCGTGCGCCAGGCGGCCACCACGCTCGGCATGGAATTCGAGGTGGAAATTGACGAGACGCACCACGTACACAAAAAGGACGCGCCGTCCGGGACGGCGCTCAAGCTTGGAGCAGCCGTCGCGGAGGCTCGTGATCAGACATTCGCTGCGGTCCGTTGGTACGCGCCGGAAGCAAAGACATCCAGGCCTGCAGCCGGCGACATCCGCTTCGGCGTTGAGCGTCGCGGTGAGGTTCGCGGCGTCCATAAGGTGAGTTTCGTGTCTGCGACCGAGCGCCTGACGTTCAGTCATAGCGTCACGAGTCGCCAGGTATTCGCTGTCGGCGCGTTGCGCGCAGCCGCCTGGATCTCGACACAAGCGCCAGGCCGTTTCGACATGGGCGACGTGCTGTTCGACAAGACCTGAGTCCGCCGCAAAAAAAACACGGTGAGCTCTGGCGCGACGTGATTCCGTTCAGTAAACTATGGCGGATCGCTGAGCGGTCAGCGAAGCTACGAGCGGGAGGCGCTGTCCTTCCGCTTTTGTGCATCTGCAGCCAGAGGGCGCTTGCGGTTCGGTTTGGCGGGACGCGCAGCGCGCTGATCGTCAGTCGGCTTGGGTATTCTTACACCTGCGAGGATCGCTCTTGAGTACGCCTGCTGTTTTGGCTCTGCAAGATGGCACCGTTTTCCACGGCACGTCGGTAGGGGCGGACGGACAGACCATCGGCGAAGTCGTTTTCAATACGGCGATGACCGGGTACCAGGAGATTATTACCGATCCGTCCTACTGCCGTCAGATTGTCACACTGACCTGTCCGCACATCGGCAATACCGGCAGCAACAGCGGCGACATGGAGTCATCGTCGATCCATGTGTCAGGCCTGATCATGCGTGACAGCTCGCTTGTTGCCAGCAGTTGGCGTTCCGAGCGCAGCTTCGGTGAGATGCTGCGGCAGGGCGAAGTGGTCGCCATTGCCGACATCGATACACGCAAGCTCACACGAATCATTCGCGAGCAGGGCGCCCAATCGGGCTGCATCCTGACCGGGGACGCGGACACCGAGAAGGCCGTTCGGCACGCGAGCAAATTCCCGGGAATTGTCGGGACCGACCTGGCCAAGTTCGTGACAACTGAGCGCCCATACCAGTGGTGCCACGGCTCGACATTCGACCGCAAGGCACGCATTTTAAGCCGCCGCATTGCGCCGTACCATGTCGTCGCGTACGATTTCGGCATCAAGCGCAATATCCTGCATTTGCTGTCGGATCTCGATTGCCGCATGACGGTTGTTCCAGCGGCCACCAGCGCCAGCGAGGCCCTTGCGATGGCTCCCGACGGCATATTTCTCTCGAACGGGCCCGGCGACCCCGAACCTTGTGATTACGCAATAACTGCAATCAAGGAATTTCTGAAAAAGGGCATCCCGATTTTCGGCATCTGCCTCGGGCACCAGTTGCTGGCACTTGCCGCCGGCGCCAAAACCGTAAAAATGAAATTCGGTCACCACGGCGCGAATCATCCGGTGCAGGACGTGGCGACGGGGCAGGTATTGATTACGTCGCAAAACCACGGCTTTACGGTCGACGAGAAGTCGCTACCGAAGACTGTCGAGGTTACCCACCGATCGTTGTTCGACGGGACTCTGCAAGGCATAGCGTTTAAGCGCAAGCCGGCGTTCGGTTTTCAGGGGCACCCCGAGGCGAGCCCGGGACCGCACGACATTCGGCCGCTTTTCGAACGCTTTATCCTGGCCATGGATGTCAGGAAACGCCGGCCGGCGAAAGCAAATAAAAAAAAGTAGTGTTTTGAAACAATGGGTTATATTGCTAACTTAAAGTAAATACTGAGTACGCAGGCTATGAACCACAGCAACGATGCCAAAACGAACTGATATCGCCAGCATCCTGATTATCGGCGCGGGCCCGATCGTGATCGGTCAGGCCTGCGAGTTCGATTATTCGGGTGCGCAGGCGTGCAAGGCGCTTCGGGAGGAAGGTTATCGCGTGGTTCTCGTGAATTCGAATCCGGCGACGATCATGACGGACCCGGAAATGGCGGACGCGACTTATATCGAGCCCGTCAATTGGATGACGATCGAACGCATTATCTCCAAGGAGCGCCCCGATGCATTGCTGCCGACCATGGGCGGGCAAACGGCGCTGAATTGTGCGCTGGACCTGGCAAGAGAAGGTGTGCTCGACAAGTACAAGGTCGAAATGATTGCGGCGTCGCGCGAGGCGATCGACATGGCCGAGGACCGCGAGCTGTTTCGCCAGGCGATGACCGAGATTGGACTGGAGGTACCGCAAGCCGATATCGCCCATTCGCTCGATGAGGCGCTGGAGAAACAGCAGGCCATCGGATTTCCGACAATCATTCGACCCTCGTTCACACTGGGCGGCACTGGCGGAGGCATCGCCTATAACCGCGAAGAATTCGAACGCATTGTCATGCATGGTCTTGAGATGTCTCCGACGACCGAGGTGCTGCTCGAGGAATCGGTGCTCGGCTGGAAAGAGTTCGAGATGGAGGTCGTTCGCGACAAGAACGACAACTGCATCATCGTGTGTTCGATCGAGAATTTCGATCCGATGGGCGTGCATACAGGAGACTCCATCACAGTCGCGCCGGCGCAGACCCTGACTGACAAGGAATACCAACGACTACGGAACATGTCGATCGACGTGTTGCGCAAGATCGGCGTGGACACGGGTGGATCCAACGTTCAATTCGCGGTCAATCCCGACGATGGCCGGGTGCTGGTTATCGAAATGAATCCGCGCGTTTCGCGCTCGTCGGCGCTGGCGTCGAAAGCAACCGGATTTCCGATCGCCAAGGTCGCCGCCAAGCTTGCGGTCGGCTACACGTTGGATGAGCTTCGCAACGACATTACGGGGGGTGCGACTCCGGCGTCGTTCGAACCGACGCTCGACTATGTTGTCACCAAGATACCGCGTTTCACGTTCGAAAAATTCCCTGGGACGAGTGATCGCCTGACGACACAGATGAAGTCCGTCGGCGAGGTCATGGCGATCGGCCGATGTTTTCAGGAGTCTCTGCAGAAGGCTTTGCGCGGCCTCGAGATAGGCATTTCCGGACTCGATGAAATAACACAGGCCTCGACTGAGGCTGAGCGCGACCGCTTGCGACAAGAGCTGCGTATCCCTGGCAGTGACCGAATCCGCTACATCGCCGATGCGCTGCGAAATGACTTTTCAGTTGCGGACGTTGCCAAGCTGACGGGCGTAGATCGCTGGTTTCTCGCGCAGATTGCGGACCTGGTTGACACGGAGAAAGCGCTGCGTGAGAAGGGTATCGCCGGGCTCGATGCGACGATGATGCGAAGTCTGAAGCGCAAGGGGTTCGCCGACGCGAGGATCGCGGACGTCCTGGGCGTCCCCGAGAAGGACATTCGTAAACGGCGCCACGCTCAGGATGTCAGGCCGGTGTACAAACGTGTCGACACCTGCGCGGCGGAGTTTGCGACGACAACGGCGTATATGTATTCCACCTATGAGGAAGAGTGTGAGGCGGCGCCCACGGATCGCCCCAAAATAATGATTCTCGGCGGCGGCCCAAACCGCATTGGGCAGGGCATCGAATTCGACTACTGCTGCGTGCACGCGGCTCTGGCCCTCAGGGAGTCTGGCTATGAAACGATCATGGTCAACTGCAATCCGGAGACGGTTTCCACGGATTACGACATCTCCGACCGTCTCTACTTCGAGTCACTGACGTTCGAAGACGTCATGGAGATCATCGACAAGGAGCAGCCACGCGGCGTGATCGTGCAATACGGCGGACAGACGCCGTTGAAACTGGCACGCGAGCTCGAGGCGGCCGGCGCACCGATCATCGGCACGTCGCCTGAGTCGATTGATCTCGCCGAGGATCGCGAGCGATTCAAGAAGCTGGTGGAGTCGCTGGAATTGAAGCAACCGCCGAATCGCACGGCGCGCAGCAAGAAAGAAGCCGTCAAAATGGGTGCCGAAGTCGGCTTTCCGCTCATCGTGAGACCCTCTTATGTGCTTGGCGGCCGCGCCATGGAGGTTGTCCACAACGAAGAGGATCTGGCGGCGTACATGGATGCCGCAATCCAGGTTTCCAACGACAGCCCGGTACTTCTCGATCGCTTTCTTGATCTTGCAACCGAGGTAGACGTCGACTGTATCTGTGACGGCAAGCGAGTACTGATCGGCGGCGTGATGGAGCACATCGAGCAGGCCGGTGTGCACTCCGGTGATTCCGGTTGTTCGCTGCCGCCTTTCACTTTATCGGATGACCTGCAAAAACAGTTGCACGAGCAAGTCGTCAAGCTGGCGAGACGGCTGAACGTCATTGGCCTGATGAATACGCAGTTTGCAATTCAAAACAATGTCATTTACCTGTTGGAGGTCAATCCACGGGCATCGCGCACCGTCCCGTTCGTGTCGAAGGCTATCGGCATACCGCTCGCGAAGATTGCCGCGAGGGTGATGGTTGGCGAGTCGCTCGAGAAACAGAATTACGTTAATCAGCGTGTCCCTGAATATTTTTCGGTGAAGGAAGCGGTGTTCCCATTCATTAAATTCCCGGGAGCCGATCCGATTCTTGGCCCGGAAATGAAATCCACTGGCGAAGTCATGGGAACAGGCCGTTCGTTTGGCGAAGCGTACGCCAAAGCACAATTGGCGTCGGGTGTCGTATTGCCGCGCCAGGGTGTGGCATTACTCAGTGTGCGCGACCGCGACAAGGACAATGCCGTTGAGCTGGCAAAAATTCTCATAGAGCGCGGCTTTGAACTGATTGCTACGCACGGAACAGCACAGAAGCTCGCTATCGCCGGTGTATCATGCCGGCGTGCGAACAAGGTTCGTGAAGGCCGGCCGCACATCGTGGATATGATCAAGAACGGAGAAATCGACCTGATCGTCAATACGACGGAAGGCAAGCAGGCGATCAATGAGTCCCTGTCGATTCGTGCTGAAGCAGTGCGCAAGGGCGTTACGTACTACACGACGTTGGGGGCCGCGACAGCAACGTGCACGGCGATCGAACATCTCGACGACAGTGATGTGAATCGATTGCAGGATTTGCACAATGAGGTGGTGGCATGAACAAGGTGCCGATGACCCTGCGCGGTCACCAACTTTTGCAGGATGAACTCAAGCAATTGAAGGCCGTTGACCGTCCTGCCGTGATCAGTGCGATCGCCGAGGCACGGGCGCACGGGGACCTGCGGGAAAACGCCGAGTATCACGCCGCCAAAGACCAGCAGGGGTTCATCGAGGGGCGGATCAAGGAACTCGAAGGAAAACTGTCGCATTTGCAGGTGATCGACGTAACGACTGTTAATGCCAGGGGAAAGATTGTTTTCGGCTCGACAGTCGAACTGCTCGATGAGGACACCGGCAAGGAAATCGTTTACAAAATCGTCGGCGAGGACGAGTCCGATATCAAGACCGGGATGATTTCCTACACCTCCCCGATTGCGCGTGCGCTGATCGGCAAGAATGAAGGCGACATAGTGACGTTTGCAGCTCCTGGTGGCGAAAAAAAATACGAGGTCATTGAAGTCCGGTATATCTGAGCAGGTCTCGCGCTCGCGTCACTTGCCCGGCAGGCAAATTTTCGTCTGCTCCGGGTTTCGCCGGTAAAGCAGCGCCATGTTGCCGGTACGTTGCACGAGCTCTGCCGAGTGGCGTGTGCATAGTTCGTCGATGATAAGATGTCGGGCACTGCGATCGCCGGCGCGAACGCGAATTTTGATCAATTCATGGAGCGCGATTGTTGACTCGAATTCGGCAAGAAGGCTGTCCGATAGCCCGGCTTCGCCGACCATGATCAGCGGTTGGAGGGCGTGGCCGAGGCCCCGAAGGAATTTCTTCTGTGGTGCGCTTAATGTCATGCGTGGCGAGTGTATCAGCGCGACGCGGCGCGATGTGTTGCAGCTGCGGATGACTCTGTGAACCAGCCACGACACGGCAGCGGTAGTTGGCGTGACCGCCAGGAGCGCGATCCGTATGTGCTGCAGGCGCGTCGGGACGGCTGGCGATCGCGGGCCGTGTACAAGCTCGAACAGATAGACGAAAAAGAGCGAATTCTCAAACCTGGTATGATCTGCGTCGATCTCGGCGCCGCGCCGGGTGGCTGGTGCCAGTACGTCAGCCGAAAACTCAAGGAGCGCGCCAGGATCATCGCCGTGGACCTGCTGCCCATGGATTCGTTGCCGGCCGTGGAATTCATTCAGGGTGACTTTCGTGATGAGGACGTCATCGGGCAGCTGCAGGATATCCTCGGCACGGACAGGGCAGACCTTGTAATGAGCGACATGGCACCCAATATCAGCGGCAACAATGTCATCGACCAGCCCCGAGCGATGTACCTGGCGGAGCTGGCGCTGGATGCGTGCCGGAAGGTGCTGAAACCCCACGGTGATTTTGTCTGCAAGTTGTTTCAGGGACAGGGTACGGACGCGTTTGTCACGGACTCGCGCAGCAAGTTTCAACGCGTCAAAGTCATGAAGCCAAAGGCCTCGAGGCCCGCAAGCCGTGAGGTGTACTTGGTAGCGAGAAACTACCAATTGTAGTAATGTCGAATGCTTAGAATCTGTCTAAATTCCCTGGCCTCCTGCCATCTCCTCATGGATTGCGAATGTGAATGATCTGACGAAAAATATCCTTGTCTTCATCGTCATCATCGTGGTGCTCTTGTCCGTGGTGCAAGGACTGTCGGGTGTCAGCGGTGGGCAACCGCAGTCGAAAGACTACTCAGATTTTCTGCAGGAAGTTCGTTCCGGGCGGGTGGCACTGGTCGAATTTGAAGGACAGCGCATTCGTTTTGGCGAACGTGAACCGCTCTCGTTCTACACGATCAGCCCCGAGACTGACAATGGCCATTTGATTGGCTTGATGGAGAAGAACGGCGTCCGATTTACGGCGGTCGAACCGCAAAGCCAAAGCCTGATCGGGCAACTACTGATCAACTCGTTCCCGATTCTGCTCCTGATCGGTGTCTGGATCTACTTCATGCGGCAAATGCAGGGCGGCGCTGGCGGGCGCGGTGCTATGTCGTTCGGTAAGAGCAAGGCTCGATTGCTTGGTGAGGACCAGGTCGGCTCGACGTTTGCGGACGTTGCGGGCATCGACGAGGCAAAGGCGGAAGTCGCTGAAATCGTCGAATTTCTGAAAGACCCGAGCAAATTCCAACGCCTGGGCGGCAAGATTCCCAAGGGCGTGTTGATGGTTGGTCCGCCGGGCACCGGCAAGACGCTGCTGGCGCGGGCGATCGCGGGTGAAGCGAAGGTGCCATTTTTCACGATTTCCGGATCGGATTTCGTCGAGATGTTTGTCGGCGTCGGCGCATCGCGTGTCCGTGATATGTTCGATCAGGCGAAAAAACAAGCACCGTGCATTATCTTCATTGACGAGCTCGACGCTGTCGGACGGCATCGCGGTGCCGGTCTGGGTGGCGGTCACGACGAGCGCGAGCAGACGCTCAATGCGTTGCTCGTCGAAATGGACGGCTTTGAAGGCAGCGAGGGCATCATCGTCATCGCGGCGACCAACCGTCCCGATGTCCTTGATCCGGCACTGTTGCGCCCGGGTCGTTTCGACCGGCAGGTCGTTGTGCCGTTGCCCGATATTCGTGGCCGGACACAGATTCTCAAGATTCACATGCGCAAAGTGCCGCTTGACGACGACGTCGATCCCAAGGTCCTTGCCCGCGGCACGCCCGGATTTTCGGGCGCCGACCTCGCCAATCTCGTCAACGAGTCGGCTTTATTTGCGGCGCGCGGCAACAAACGCGTGGTGAGCATGGAGCAATTCGAGAGGGCCAAAGACAAGATCATGATGGGCGCCGAGCGACGCTCCATGGTGATGAGCGAGCAAGAGAAGCTCAATACCGCGTATCACGAGGCCGGTCATGCAATCGTCGGTTACCTGGTGCCGGACCACGATCCCGTCTATAAGGTCACGATTATCCCGCGCGGCCGGGCACTCGGCGTGACGATGTATCTGCCCGAGGAAGACCGCTACAGTGTGTCTCGTCAGGGTCTTGAGAGCCGCATAGCCGGCCTGTTCGGCGGCCGCGTTGCGGAAGAGATGATCAACGGCAGCGCTGGTGTTACAACAGGCGCGGCCAATGACATCGAGCGTGCCACGGAAATCGCCCGGAACATGGTGACCAAGTGGGGATTATCCGAGCGCCTTGGTCCCCTGACCTACATCGAGGAGGAAGGCGAAATTTTCCTCGGCCACTCGGTCACGCAGCACAAACAAGTGTCCGACGACACGGCGCACGCGATCGACGAAGAGGTCAGGCTCATTATCGATAAAAGCTATCAACAGGCCAAGGCTATTCTGAAAGAGAATATCGACAAGCTGCATGCCATGGCTAAAGCGCTGATGAAATTCGAGACCATTGACGGCAAGCAGATCAAGGACATCATGGAAGGCCGCGAGCCCCAGCCACCGGAAGACTGGGACGATTCGACCAAAACGTCGGACTCCGGCGATAAGCCGAGCAGCCCCGAGGCCGAAGTTGCCGGTACGATCGGCGGGCCGGCAAGCGAGCATTAGCAGCGGTCTCAACCAAATGACCCAGTACGCCCGCTGAGCGACCGGCGCTGCCGGCGTTTTTCATGGTGGTCGCAAATTCCTGCGACAATATCCCGATGTTGCAACTGGGCACGCTAGAGTTCGATTGTCCCGCGGTCATGGGGGTCTTGAACGTTACACCCGACTCATTTTCGGACGGTGGACGCTTTGTCGCCCGTGATGCAGCGCTACGCGAGGCGGAGTCAATGGCGGCCGCCGGTGCTGCCATCATCGACATTGGTGGCGAGTCGACCCGGCCGGGTGCCGGAAGTGTCAACGCACAGCAGGAACTCGATCGAATCTTGCCGGTCATCGAGGCGATCCGCGGCGCTGTCGACACGCCGATTTCCGTCGATACCAGCAAGCCCGACGTCATGCGCGCCGCCGTGGCTGCTGGCGCCGCAATGATCAACGATGTTCGTGCTTTGCAAGCCGACGGTGCGCTGCAGGCGGCCATTGAGCTCAAGCGTCCGGTGTGTCTGATGCACATGCAAGGCATGCCGCGCACGATGCAGAATGAGCCGACCTACGACGATATCGTTGTCGAAGTCGGCAGTTTCCTGCGCCAGCGCGTGGCACAATGCCGGGACGCGGGACTGGACCAGGACCTGATCGTCATCGATCCCGGTTTTGGTTTCGGCAAGACGCACTCGCACAACATCGAGTTGCTTGCGAATTTGCGGCAGTTACAGGACATCGGGCGGCCGTTGTTAGTCGGGTTGTCGAGAAAGTCGATGCTGGGCGAACTGACCGGGCGCAACGTCGACGAGCGATTGCCGGCCAGTATTTCGGCAGCGGTGCTGGCTGTGATGCACGGTGCACAGATTGTTCGTGCGCACGATGTTGCGGCAACAGTCGACGCATTACGGGTTGCCGATGCCGTGATGGAGGCAGGCGAGAGGCGATGAGCAACAAATACTTTGGAACAGACGGTGTACGCGGGACGGTCGGCACCGACCCGATGACGGCTGACTTCGCGATGCGCCTCGCAAGTGCCGCGGCGCAGGTGCTGGTGCCGACGGGCGGCACGGTGCTGATCGGCAAGGACACGCGCTTGTCGGGATACATGTTCGAGTCTGCACTCGAGGCTGGCTTTGTCGCCGCGGGTGCCGATGTGCTGTTGCTGGGTCCGTTGCCAACGCCCGGAATCGCGTTCCTGACACAGGAATTTTCGGCCGATCTCGGCGTTGTGATCAGCGCGTCCCACAACGCCTATTACGACAATGGCATAAAGTTTTTTGACAAGGCCGGTTCGAAGTTAACCGATGCTGTCGAGCGGGCGATTGAAGCCAATCTCTCGCATCCGGCGATCACACTCGAATCGAAAGCGCTGGGCAAAGCAAGGCGCATTGATTCAGCCCGGGTGCGCTACCAGGAATTCTGCGCCGCAACAATGCCCGATGGCCTGAATCTCGAGAACCTGAAGATCGTTTTCGACGGCGCCAATGGAGCGGGCTACAAAGTTGGTCCACGAATGCTTGCGGATCTGGGTGCCGAGGTGATTCCAATCGGCTGCTCGCCGAATGGCCGTAACATCAATGACGGCTGCGGATCGACGCAGCCCGAATTGCTGCAGCTCACAGTGCCCGCGGTGCGTGCCAACGTGGGCGTGGCATTGGACGGTGACGGCGATCGTGTCGTACTCGTTGATGAACAAGGAGAACTCGTTGACGGCGATCAGCTGCTGTACATCCTTGCGACGGCCAGGCAACGGGAAGGCAAGTTGCGCGGTCCGGTGGTTGGAACCGTAATGAGCAACCTCGGCCTTGAGCATGCGCTCAAGGCGAACGATATCGAGTTCCGTCGCGCGCGCGTTGGTGACCGATATGTCCTGGAAATGCTCAGGGAAACGGGCGGCATCATTGGCGGTGAGACATCGGGCCACATGATTGTGCTGGATCAGACGACGACGGGTGATGGCCTGATCTGCGCGCTGCAGGTACTGGCGATCATGATGCAGACAGGCAAAACGCTGTCGGAACTTGCAGCGGGAATGCCGAAGTATCCGCAGACGATGCTCAATGTGCGCACAGACAAGCGCATGGATCCGGACAAGTCAGCCGCCATTCGTGACGCCGTCAGCAAAGTCGAGGGCGAGCTGGCGGAGTCGGGCAGGGTCGTGCTGCGAGCCTCGGGCACCGAGCCGGTGATTCGTGTCATGGTCGAAGGCGAGGACAAAGAGCTCGTCCGGACACTTGCCGAGCGCCTGGCGGCTGTGGTCGAAGAGGCGGCGACCTAGGAAACCTCTGATCGTTTATTGCGTGACTGCGCCGGGCAATCGAATCAGTGCGCAGCCGGCCCCGATCTTGCGTTGATTTGCTTGGTTAGCCCCGGTATCCTTGCGCGCCTTTTTAATCCTCCGGATAAATCGCAATGCGTCAGATCCTGGTTGCCGGCAACTGGAAAATGAACGGCGACAGCGCGACCAACGCGGAGTTGGTCGCAAATATCCTTGCGGCAGTTCCGGTGTCTGACAACGTCAGATTGCTGCTTTGCCCGCCGTTTACGTACATCTCGGCGGTGGCGGCACAAATCGCCGGCAGCAAGGTCTCGCTCGGCGCGCAAAACGTCTCCGAGCACTCCGGGGGTGCGCATACGGGTGAGGTGGCCGCCGCAATGCTCAGGGATATCGGTTGCAGTTATGCCATCGTCGGGCACTCGGAGCGCCGGACATTGTACGGTGAGACGAGCGCCCAGGTGGCAAACAAGTTTCAGGCCGTGCTCGACGCCGGGATGACGCCGATCTTGTGCATCGGTGAGACGCTGCAGGAGCGTGAGGCGGGCAGAACGAATGCCGTCACCGAGGAACAGCTCGACGCGGTGCTTGGTACCTCGGGCATAGCGGCATTTGGCTCGGCAGTTATCGCGTACGAGCCGGTTTGGGCGATCGGCACCGGCAAAACCGCGAGTCCGGAGCAGGCGCAGGATGTGCACCGCCATATACGTGCGGTCCTGGAAAAGCAGGATCGAGCCGTCGCCGCGACCGTGCAGATACTGTACGGCGGCAGCATGAAAGGCGACAATGCGGCGGGCTTGATCGCGATGCAGGATATCGATGGCGGGCTGGTCGGCGGTGCGTCGCTCCAGGCAGCCGACTTTTTGGCGATTGCTGGTGCGGCAGCGCAGAATTGAGGAATTGATGGACACTATTCATAAAATCGTACTGATAGCGCATACACTGATCGCGGTATTGATCATCGTTTTGGTGCTGTTGCAGCGCGGCAAAGGCGCGGACGCGGGCGCCGGATTCGGGGCCGGTGCGTCTGGAACGGTATTCGGGGCTCGCGGATCGGGAAATTTCTTTTCCCGCGCGACGGCCGTCATGGCGACAGCTTTCTTTGCGAGCAGCCTGACGTTGGCGTACCTGAGTACCCAGCAGTCCACGGCAGTGCCGTCAAGCCTGCTGGAAGGCGCTCCTGCCGTCGAAACGTCCGAGCCAGATGACTCCGCAGATGATGCTGCCTTACCGGTATCCGACATGCCGTCCGTGGAACCGATTGACGTTGCCGGTGATTTGCCGGCGCTCGACGACGAGAACACACAGGTCGAAACTGAGGGCCAGTAGTTCCTGTCGGCAGTCGAACATCGGGCAACGCTCTGGTGGTGGAATTGGTAGACACGCTGTCTTGAGGGGGCAGTGGCGCAAGCCGTGCGAGTTCGAGTCTCGCCCAGAGCACCAATCCCTCCTGCCGGCCACGACCTCGTCCTGGTGTGCGTTCAAAACGGTGGATGACGCGATGCTCGGCGCTTGCTGCATTTTCTTTGCGCGGGCTGCAGCCGCCCACAAAACGCCGCAACTCATCGCCAAAGAGAGTGTTCACTGTGCGCCACACTGATACAATGGAACGCAGGCACACTGGCGCCGTAAAGCGTCTACTCATTGGGCAAGAATGCTACAAGAATACCTTCCGGTTCTGATTTTTCTGGGCGTTGCGGCCGGCATCGGCATGTTGCTTCTGGCGCTGGGATTCCTGATTGGAACAGGCGTCAAGGATGACGAAAAACTGTCGCCCTATGAGTGCGGATTCGAGGCGTTTGATGATTCGCGTATGAAGTTCGACGTCCGCTACTACCTGGTTGCGATTCTCTTTATCATCTTCGATCTCGAAATCGCATTTCTGTTTCCCTGGGCGGTGTCGCTGGACACGGTCGGCCAATTCGGCATCATTTCGATGGGAATTTTTCTTGCGATCCTCGTGATCGGATTCATCTACGAATGGAAGAAAGGGGCGCTCGATTGGGATTAGCGAACACAGTGCTACCCGAGGCCGCGGGCGACAGCCTGCAAGAGAAGGGTTTTGTCGTCACCCAGGTCGATGCTGTGATGAACTGGGCGAGAACCGGGTCGCTTTGGCCGATGACCTTCGGCCTGGCCTGTTGCGCCATTGAGATGATGCAGGCGGGCGCGTCGCGTTACGACCTCGATCGATTCGGCATCATTTTCAGGCCGAGTCCGCGCCAGTCCGATTGCATGATTGTCGCGGGAACCCTGACCAACAAGATGGCGCCCGCACTTAGAAAAGTTTACGACCAGATGCCGGAGCCACGCTGGGTCGTGTCCATGGGGTCGTGCGCGAACGGCGGCGGCTATTATCATTACTCCTACGCAGTCGTGCGCGGTTGTGACCGCATCGTTCCCGTCGACGTTTACGTTCCGGGCTGCCCACCGACAGCAGAGGCCCTGATTTATGGGCTGATTCAACTTCAAAACAAGATTCGCCGTACGAGCACAATTGCCAGATAAGACAAAACATGAGTGATCGTATCGAGACATTGGCCGCTCGCATAGGCGAGCGCTTCGGCGAGCAGATGACGCGCGTCAAATCAATCTGTGGCGAATTGACCTATGAGCTGAACAAGGATGATCTCATCGGTATCGCGACGGCGCTACGCGACGAAAGCGATTTCGGTTTCGAGATGCTCATGGACGTCTGCGGCGTCGACTACCTGGGCTTTGGCAGTGTCGAGTGGACGACGCAGAGCGCGACGGGTAGCGGATTCAGCCGCGGCGTCGAGCGCGAGCCAGTCATTCTGGATGAAGCCGACGAATTCCTGCCAAAGCGATTCGCCGTTGTCTATCACTTGCTGTCATTGCAGCACAATACGCGTCTGCGGCTGCGGATCTTCACCGGCGTGGACAATCCACCGGTCGTCAAGTCCGTTGTCGATGTCTGGAGTTCGGCCAACTGGTTTGAACGCGAGGCCTTCGACCTGTATGGCATCCTGTTCGACGGCCACCCGGATTTGCGGCGGATACTGACGGACTACGGCTTCATTGGCCATCCATTTCGCAAGGACTTCCCGCTTATCGGCAATGTCGAGGTCAAATACGATGCCGACAAAGGCCGGGTCGCCTACCAACCCGTCAGCATCGAGGCGCGGACGCTCGTGCCGCGTGTGATTCGCGATGACGATCGTTATTCGGAGGATCTCAAGGACGGGGCTGATGGCTGAAATTCAGAGTTACACAATGAATTTCGGGCCGCAGCACCCGGCGGCTCATGGTGTATTACGGCTGATTCTCGAGATGGAAGGCGAGGTCATTCGAAATGCCGATCCGCACATAGGATTGTTACATCGGGCGACGGAAAAGCTGGCAGAGTCCAAGCCGTATAGCCAAAGCATCGGCTACATGGATCGACTGGATTACGTGTCGATGATGTGTAATGAACACAGTTACGTCATGGCAATCGAGAAACTGCTGGGCGTCGTGCCGCCCATTCGGGCGCAGTACATCCGCGTCATGTTCGACGAGATAACCCGCATTTTGAACCACCTGATGTGGCTTGGTGCGCATGGCCTCGATATCGGCGCGATGACGATTTTTCTGTACTGTTTCCGTGAGCGCGAAGATCTGATGGATTGCTATGAGGCGGTTTCGGGCACGCGTATGCACGCAACGTATTATCGGCCGGGCGGTGTATATCGTGACCTCCCGGACGAGATGCCCAAGTATCAGGAATCGAAATTCCGCAGCAAGAAGGATCTCGCCCGCCTGAATGCGGCCCGGCAGGGGTCGCTGCTGGATTTTATCGAGGCGTTCACCGACAAGTTTCCAGGCTGCGTCGACGAATACGAGACGCTGCTGACGGACAATCGAATCTGGAAGCAACGGACTGTGAATATCGGGGTGGTCTCCCCTGAGCGTGCGGCGCAGCTGGGTTTTTCCGGCCCGATGTTGCGCGGATCCGGTGTCGAATGGGATCTGCGCAAGAAGCAACCCTACGAAGTCTACGACCAGATCGACTTTGACATTCCGGTGGGTGTGCACGGCGACTGCTACGATCGCTATCTCGTGCGTGTGGAGGAAATGCGTCAATCCAACCGCATCATTCGGCAGTGCATTGACTGGTTGCGTGCGAACGCGGGACCGGTGATGTCTGATGACCGGAAAATCGTCGCGCCACCACGCGTCGAGATGAAAGACGACATGGAGTCGCTCATTCATCACTTCAAATTGTTCACCGAAGGGTATTGCGTTCCGGCCGGCGAGGTGTATGCAGCCATAGAGCATCCGAAGGGCGAGTTCGGTATTTATATGATCTCCGACGGCGCCAACAAACCCTTTCGCGTGAAGATTCGTGCACCGGGCTTTGCACACCTGTCCGCCATGTCGGAGATGGTGGTGGGCCACATGCTTGCCGATGTCGTCGCCGTGATCGGCACCCAGGATATCGTGTTCGGCGAGGTGGACCGATGAGCGAAGCAAGCGTGCTTTCCGACTACGTCACTAACGAGATTGAACATTGGAAGTCACGATTTCCCGAGGGAAAAGAACGCTCGGCGGTCATTGCTGCATTGCACGCCGTGCAGCATGAGAACAAAGGCTACCTGACGATCGAATCGATGGACGCTGTGGCGGTGTACCTCGGATTGCCAAACATTCAGGTTTACGAGGTGGCAAGTTTTTATTCGATGTTTCAGACGAATCCTGTGGGTCGCCATAATGTTGCGATCTGCACGAACATTTCCTGCATGCTTCGAGGCGCGGACGACATCGTTGATCATGTCGAGGCGAAGCTGGGCATCCGCCTCGGCGATAGCACCGGGGATGGCCGCATTTACCTGAAACGCGAAGAAGAGTGCCTCGCGGCCTGTTGCGGAGCGCCGATGATGATGGTCGATCACGTCTACCACGAAAACCTGACGATAGAGAAGGTTGACGAAATTCTGGATGGTCTTGCTTGATGGCCTACGAACACAATCTCGTTTGCTTCAATACTTTCGGTTCGGACGAATCGTGGACGCTCCCTGTCTACGAAAAACATGATGGGTATGCAGCCTGGCGCAAAGTGCTCGCCGGCAAGTGGACACCGGACGAGGTGATCGGCGAAGTAAAGGCATCGGGTCTGCGTGGCCGTGGCGGCGCCGGCTTCCCGACAGGATTGAAATGGAGTTTCATGCCGCGCGACGCATCGGTGCAGAAATATCTCGTGTGCAATTCCGACGAGAGCGAGCCGGGCACCTGTCACGATCGCGAGGTGTTGCGCTACAACCCGCACGCGGTCATCGAGGGCATGGCGATTGCCGCTTACGCAATGGGCGCGACCGTGGGATACAACTACATACGCGGCGAATTCATCGATGAGCCGGTTCCGCGATTCGAGGCCGCGGTCAAAGACGCCTATGAGGCCGGTCTGCTTGGCAGGAATATTCAGGGCACGGGCATCGATTTCGATTTGCATACCTTCGTTGGCGCCGGTGCCTACATTTGCGGCGAAGAGACGGCGCTGCTCGAGTCGCTCGAAGGCAAACAGGGTAAGCCGCGTTTCAAGCCGCCGTTTCCGGCGCACTTTGGACTTTATGGCCAACCGACGACCATCAACAACACGCAAAGCCTCGCATGTGTTCCGGCGATCATGCGCAACGGTGCGGCCTGGTTTGCCGGGCTCGGGCCGGAGAACTCGGGTGGCACTGCATTGTTCTCCGTGTCAGGACACGTGGAGAAACCGGGCAACTACGAATTGTCGATGGGTATCCCGTTCAGGGACCTGCTCGAGATTGCAGGGGGCATGCTCGGTGGGCGCAAATTGAAAGCGGTCATACCCGGAGGATCATCCGTACGCGTCATGACCGGCGATAGCATCATGGGCTGCACGATGGACTACACGTCGCTGCAACAAGCCGGGTCGGCATTCGGCACCGGTGCGGTGATCGTCATGGATGACACGACTTGCATGGTCAGGGTTTTACGCCGAATCTCACGGTTTTACATGGCCGAGTCCTGCGGCCAGTGCACACCCTGCCGCGAGGGCACAGGATGGTTGTATCGCATGTTGACGCGAATTGTTGACGGCAAGGGCCACCAAGACGACCTGCACAAGCTCCTGGACGTCGCGAACAAAATCGAAGGTCATACTATCTGCGCATTTGGCGAAGCGTCCGCGTGGCCCGTGCAAAGTTTTCTCAAACACTATCGCCAGGAATTCGAGTTCATGATTCGCAATCAGGGTAGAAGCATCGTCGATGATGCTCCCGGGATTGCCGCCTAGGCTGCAATGCGTGACGACACCGTAACAATCGAGATTGATGGCAAGCCCGTCGAAGCCCGCGAAGGCCAGATGGTCATCCAGGTGACCGATGCTATCGGCGTATACATTCCGCGCTTTTGCTACCACGAAAAACTCAGTATCGCGGCGAATTGCCGCATGTGTCTCGTCGAAGTCGAAAAATCCCCGAAACCACTGCCAGCCTGCGCAACACCGGTCAGTGAAGGTATGAAGGTGTTCACGCGTTCGCCCAAGGCCATCGCCGCACAGAAAGCGGTCATGGAATTTTTGCTGATCAATCATCCGCTCGATTGCCCGATCTGCGATCAGGGCGGCGAGTGTGAGTTGCAGGATCTCGCCATGGCTTATGGCCGTGGTGTCTCGCGCTACAACGATGGCAAGCGCGTCGTCAAGGACAAGGATATCGGCCCGCTGGTATCAACCGACATGACGCGTTGCATTCACTGCACGCGTTGTATTCGCTTCGGCGAGGAAATTTCCGGTATCCAGCAACTCGGAACCACTGAGCGCGGTGAAGACATGAAGATCGGCACGTTCATTGAGCAAAGTGTCGATCACGAGCTGTCGGCGAACATCATCGATATTTGCCCGGTTGGTGCGCTCAACAACAAGCCGTATCGTTACAGCGCACGTGCATGGGAGATGGATCAGCAAGCGACTGTGTCGCCGCACGACTGCGTCGGATCCAACATGTATGCCCATACTCTTCGCGGCACGATAAAACGCATCGTGCCCAGGGATAATGAAAGCATCAATGAGACATGGTTGTCCGACCGCGACCGATTCAGCTACGAAGGAATTTACAGCCGCGACCGGCTGACTCGGCCCAAAGTCAAACGGAGTGGTACCTGGTGCGACATCGAGTGGGAAGACGCTTTAGCGCATGTCGCCGATGCACTCCGAGCTGCGAGCGGAGACAAGGTCGGCATCCTGGCATCTCCGAGTGTCACGCTTGAGGAAGCACACCTCCTGGTACGGCTTGCGGATCACATCGGCACGGCGAATATCGACCACCGAATTGCACAACGTGACTTTTCCGACCAGGACAGTGATCCTGTGTTTCCGTGGCTTGGCTGCGATATCGCGGGCCTGGAAACACGCGATGCGATTTTCGTTGTCGGATCGAACATCCGCAGAGAAGCGCCGATATTGGCGCATCGCATTCGCAAGGCAGCATTGGCCGGTGCGAACGTCAGTTTTGCAAACAGTCGTGCGCACGAGTATTTCTTTGCATCTACGGCGGTCCTGTCGGGAGCCGGGCTCGTGCAGTTACTCGCCGGTGTCGCCGTGGCAGCCGCGGGCCGCAAGGCGCTGCCGGCTACCGTTGCGGATATCTGCAAGGGCGTGAAGCCGGACGAAGATCAGAAGAAAGTGGCTGGGTCGCTAAAGACGGCGGACAGCGGTCTCGTGTTGCTCGGCAACATCGCACGACGCCACAATGCCTATTCGGCCGTCCGGGCGCTTGCGGCAGCGATCGCGAGCTTGACCGGCGCGCAGACTGGCAGCCTGTCCGAAGGCTCGAACAGTGCCGGTGCGCATCTGGCGGGTTTGTTGCCGCATCGATTACCGGGCGGGAAGCCGCGCAAGACGTCGGGAAAGCACGCCGGCGAAATGCTGGAGGACAAACTCGACGCTGTCATCCTCGTCAATGTCGAGCCCGATGCGGATCTGCACGCAACGAATGACGCGGTCGCAAAACTCGGGAAGCAAACATTCGTTGTCGCCCTGACACCGTTTGTATCGGACGCGTTGTTCGAAGCAGCGGACATGCTCTTGCCGATTGGGACATTCGCCGAGACGTCCGGTACCTACATCAACGTCGCTGGCACATGGCAAAGTTTTGCCGCCGTCGCGAATCCCGTTGGTGAGGCCAGACCCGCGTGGAAAGTATTGCGCGTGATCGGCAACCTGCTGGATGCGCCAAACTTCGACTACGTCACGAGCGAAGACGTGCGCAATGAGATCGAGGGGCAACTGGCAGACATCAAGCCGGATAACACATACAACGGCAAAGGGAAAATAGCCAGGCCGAATGGCGCGGACGATCCGGCGCGTGAGATTGACGTACCGATTTACTCCGTTGACGGCCTGGTACGGCGAGCACCCGCGTTGCAGATGACGGCTGAGGCACGTCGAGCTCGCGAAGATGGTGAATCCTCATGAGCAACCTGGTTCCGGGCTTCATCGTCGACATCTGGGACTGGCTGCCAGCCTCGGTGCAGTACGTGACGATCGTTACCTGGAAAATCCTGTACGTCACGGTCGGCGTCATCCTGGCGGTCGCGTATTCAACGTACTTCGAGCGCCGGGTCATTGGCAGCATGCAGGGGCGCATAGGTCCAAATCGCGTCGGACCGTTCGGCTTGCTGCAACCGTTTGCAGATGTTTTGAAGCTGCTGATCAAGGAAGTCATCATCCCGTCGAAGTCGAACCGCTTCCTGTTCATCATTGCGCCATTGCTGTCGCTGACGCCGGCGCTCGCGGCCTGGGCCGTGATCCCCCTGAACGACACATTCGTCATTGCTGATATCAACGCCGGGTTGTTGTACGTGCTGGCCCTGACGTCGGTTGGTGTTTACGGCGTTATCCTCGCCGGCTGGGCGTCGAATTCGAAGTACGCGTTCCTCGGTGCGATGCGCTCCGCCGCGCAGATTGTCGCTTACGAGATCGCAATGGGCTTCGCACTCGTCGGTGTGCTGATGGCGGCCGGCAGCCTGAACCTCGGCGACATCGTCGATGCCCAGGCTGGAGGCGTCAGCCACTGGTTCATCGTCCCACTGTTGCCGCTGTTCTTTGTCTTCTGGATTTCCGGTCTTGCCGAAACCAATCGAGCGCCGTTCGATGTCGCGGAGGGGGAATCCGAGATTGTCGCGGGTTTTCATGTTGAATATTCGGGTGTCGCATTCGCGATTTTCTTCCTGGCCGAATACGCAAACATGGTGTTGATATCGGCGTTGACTGCGATCTTTTTTCTCGGCGGCTGGGCATCACCGTTCGAAAGCTGGACCTTCCTTGAAGACGTGCAAGTGCTGGGCTGGCTGGTCCACGGCGGTTTCGGTTGGTTGTTTGCCAAAATCTGCTTCTTCATGTACACGTTTTTCTGGCTGCGCGCGACATTTCCACGCTATCGCTACGATCAGATCATGCGCCTGGGATGGAAGGTATTTATCCCGGTGACGATAATCTGGATATTCGTAGAGGGCGCGATGGCCTGGATGCATGTCGGACCGTGGTCCGGACTGGCAAATTGACGGCAGGCCTGGGACGATGAATCGAGCGATAAGCTACCTCAAGACATTTGCCCTCTGGGAGCTATTCAAAGGTTTGTCCGTGACCCTGCGATACTTCTTCAGAAAGGGCGTGACGATCCAATACCCCGAGGAAAAAACCCCGCAATCACATCGGTTTCGGGGACTGCACGCATTGCGGCGTTATCCGAATGGCGAAGAGCGTTGCATTGCATGCAAATTGTGCGAAGCGGTGTGTCCGGCGCTCGCGATTACGATCGAGTCCGAAGTCGGCGAGGACGGAACGCGCCGCACGACGCGTTACGACATCGATCTGTTCAAGTGTATTTACTGCGGATTTTGCGAAGAAGCCTGTCCCGTCGATGCCATTGTTGAGACACGCATTCATGAGTACCACATGGAGGCCCCGGGCGAGAACATCATGACGAAAGACAAGCTGCTCGCGGTCGGCGACAAGTACGAGGCCATGATTTCGGCTGACAAGGCGGCCGACGCGCCGTATCAGTAGGAAGAGCGACGTTGTTTCAGGCCATACTCTTTTATTTCTATGCGGCGATCCTCGTTGCCGCTGCGCTGGGCGTGGTCTTTTCACGCAATCCCGTGCACTCGATCATGTTGCTCGTTCTCGCGTTCTTCAATAGCGCCATCCTCTGGCTCATGGCGGAAGCGGAGTTTCTCGCGATCGTGCTCGTGCTGGTGTATGTCGGCGCCGTCATGGTGCTGTTCCTGTTTGTCGTGATGATGCTGGAAGTCAATATCGAGGCCGCGAAACGCGGTCTCATTCGCTATGCGCCGCTGGCTATTGCGATTGCGCTGATCATGGTGGTTGAACTCGTGCAATTGATCTGGTTGCGAGGCCAGTTGGCCGAGTTGCCCGGCGTGTTTGTTGCCTATCCGGAAGGGTATGACAACACCAAGGCGTTGGGGTCGGTGCTGTATACCGAGCATGTCTACGCCTTCGAGATCGCGGCTGTCATATTGCTGCTGGCCATCGTTTCGGCGATCACATTGACGATGCGCAAACGCCCGGGACTCAAAGTACAAAAGATCGCAGAACAGGTTGCAGTCCGCAGCGAGGACCGAGTTCGTATCGTGAAAATGAAATCGGAGAAAAAGTCGTGATCGGTCTGCAGCACTATCTGACACTCGCGGCCATGCTGTTCGTCCTGAGTATCGCCGGCATCATCGTCAATCGTCGCAACCTGATCCTGATACTGATGTGCATTGAATTGATGTTGCTGGCCGTCAATTTCAATTTCATCGCGTTTTCGCGTTATCTGGGCGACGACACGGGCCAGGTATTCGTTTTCTTCATATTGACCGTGGCCGCGGCTGAATCCGCCATCGGCCTTGCCATTCTCGTGGTGTTGTTCCGCAACCGCCGCTCCATCAATGTACAAGAGCTCAATACGATGAAGGGCTAGTTGTCGATGTATAACTACTACCTGACAATCGTTCTGGCGCCGCTCGCGGCCGCGATCGTCGCGGGCCTCTCCGGCAAGCAACTTCGCCGCGCCGGCGCACACTGGATCACGATTCTCGCGGTTGGCCTGTCGTTCGCATTGTCCGTTTTTGTCCTGAAGCATCAGGTCATCGACGGTGGCGCCGTTGATAATTTTTATGTCTATACCTGGGCGGTCACCGATGGGCTTCGCATGGAAGTCGGATTTTTGGTCGACCGGCTGACGGCGCTGATGATGGTCGTCGTCACGTTTGTGTCGCTGATGGTGCATATCTACACGATCGGCTACATGCGCGACGATCCCGGCTACGAGCGCTTCTTCAGTTACATCTCGCTGTTCACGTTTTCGATGCTGATGCTCGTCATGTCGAATAACTTCCTGCAGTTGTTCTTCGGCTGGGAAGCGGTCGGCCTCGTGTCGTACTTGCTGATCGGATTCTGGTACAAGCGCGAGACGGCCATTGTCGCCAATCTCAAGGCATTTCTCGTAAACCGCGTCGGCGATTTCGGATTTATCCTGGGCATCGCAGCAATCGTGTTCATGACCAACTCGCTCGATTACGCCACCGTGTTTGCGAGCGCCGAATCAATCGCCGCACAAGACATCGAAGTCATTTCCGGGTCGCCGTGGAACGCGATGACCGTGATTTGTATCCTGCTGTTCATCGGCGCCATGGGTAAATCGGCGCAGGCGCCATTGCATGTCTGGCTGCCGGATTCGATGGAAGGTCCGACACCGATTTCCGCGCTCATCCACGCCGCGACGATGGTGACGGCCGGTATCTTCATGGTGGCGCGCATGTCGCCGCTGTACGAGTTGTCCGAGACGGCGCTGGCCGTTGTCATCATCATCGGCGCGATCACGGCGTTTTTCATGGGACTGGTCGGCATCGTGCAGAACGACATCAAGCGTGTCATTGCGTATTCGACACTGTCGCAGCTCGGTTACATGACCGTGGCGCTTGGCGCATCCGCCTACAGTGCCGCAATTTTCCACCTGATGACGCACGCCTTTTTCAAGGCGCTGCTATTTCTTGCGGCGGGCTCGGTCATCATCGCGATGCACCACGAGCAGGATATTCGCAAGATGGGCGGGATTCGCAAGTACATGCCGATCACCTACTGGACTGCGTTGGTCGGCACGCTCGCGTTAATCGGCTTTCCCGGCAGCAGCGGATTTTTCTCCAAGGATTTGTTGATCGAGGCCGTACGGGATTCGCACTGGCACGGGCAGGGTGCTGTGTACTGGATCGCGTACCTCAGCGTGCTGCTCGGCGTATTCGTCACAGCGTTGTATTCCTTCCGCTTGTTCTTCCTCGTCTTCCACGGTGAGGAACGCATGGATGACGAGATCAAATCACATCTGCGCGAGACGCCCTGGGTCATCACTGTGCCGCTGGTAATGCTCGCGGTGCCGTCGGCCATCATCGGCTGGTACACGGTCCAGCCGGTCCTGTTCGGCAACTATTTCGGCGATGCCATCGCCGTTGCCGGAAACCATGACGTATTGGCGAAAATCGGTGCGGGTTGGCATGGCAGCCTGTCACTGGTGCAGCATGCCGTACAAACACCGGTATTCTGGCTCGCCGCGGGTGGCGCATTGACGGCGTGGTTCCTGTATGTCAAACGCCCGGATATTCCGGCAACGATCAAAGACAAGCTGTCGGGTCTCTACAATCTTCTCGACCGCAAGTACTACTTCGACGATCTCTACATCAAGGGCTTTGCGGCAGGTGGCCGCGCCATCGGCAGGACGCTTTCGGAGAAGGGCGATCAATTCCTGATCGATGGGATACTCGTCAATGGCACCGCGAATGCCGTTAGCAGGCTGGCCGGCGTCATGCGCCAGTTGCAGACGGGTTATCTTTACACCTATGCCTTCGCAATGATCATCGGCCTGACGATGTTGCTCGGCTGGCTCATCTGGTTGAGGTAGCCCGGCAACAGTCATGGATTTTTCACAACACTTTTTGAGTATTCTGATCTGGTTGCCGGTGTTCGGCGGCATTGCGCTGCTTGCGATCGGCGACCGCCATGCCGAGGGTTCCGGATGGGGCGGCACGATGCGCGTGACGGCGCTGATCGTCTCGGCGCTGACATTTCTGATCAGTCTCAAGTTGTATGCGGGATTCAGGAACAGCATTGCGGTGATGCAATTCGTGGAGCGCGTGGAATGGATACCGTCGCTCAATGTTTTCTATTACCTCGGCGTCGACGGCATATCGGCACCGCTGATTCTGTTGACGACTTTCATTACACCGCTCGTCGTCATTGCCGCATGGGACACGATCAAGGTGCGCCCGGCGCAGTATTTCGCCGCATTCCTGATTCTGGAAGGCCTCATGATCGGCGTTTTCTCGGCGCTGGACGGCCTGCTGTTCTACGTCTTCTGGGAGGCGATGCTCGTACCGATGTTTCTGATCATCGGTGTCTGGGGCGGCGCGCGCCGTGTGTACGCGACGCTGAAGTTCTTCCTGTACACATTCCTTGGCTCTGTCCTGATGCTGGTTGCGTTCATCTACCTGTACCGGCTGACCGGAAGTTTCGACCTGTTCGTGTTCATGGAAGTGCCGATCGGTATGACGGCGCAGAAACTGATCTTCATTGCGTTCTTGCTGGCGTTCGCGGTCAAGGTACCAATGTGGCCGGTGCACACCTGGTTGCCGGATGCCCACGTCGAAGCGCCGACGGGCGGTTCGGTCATCCTGGCGGCCATCATGCTGAAAATGGGTGGCTACGGCTTCCTGCGCTTGTCACTGCCGATTGTCCCGGATGGCAGCGCGTATTTTTCCGGAATGATGATCGCGTTGTCGTTGATCGCCATTGTCTATATCAGCTTCGTCGCACTGATGCAGCAGGATATGAAAAAGCTTATCGCGTACTCATCCATCGCGCACATGGGATTCGTTACGCTGGGCTTTTTCCTGTTTTGGTGGATACAAGGTGACAGCGGTGCCGTGCTCGGAATGTCGGGCGGTATGGTGCAAATGATTTCGCACGGTCTGATCTCGGGCGCACTGTTCCTGTGCGTCGGCGTACTGTACGACCGTGTTCACAGCCGGCAGATTGCGGACTACGGTGGGGTCGCTAACACGATGCCCGTGTTCGCCGCATTCATGGTGCTGTTCGCGATGGCAAACGCCGGCTTGCCCGGCACCTCGGGCTTCGTCGGCGAGTTCATGGTCATTATTGCAAGCTTTAAAGCGAATTTCTGGTTCGCGTTTCTTGCGGCAACGATACTGGTGTTGGGCGCTGCGTACACGCTGTGGATGATCAAGCGTGTGATCTATGGCGACGTTGCTAATGAAAAAGTGTCCGTGCTCAAGGATCTGAACCGGCGCGAGTTTATTGTGTTGGGCGTATTGGCAGTTTCCGTGTTGCTCATCGGGCTGTGGCCGGCACCGCTCGTGGACATGATGAATGCCACGATTGAACACTTGATCGAGAGAATAGGGCACTCGAAGCTCTGACAGGTCTTGCTATGAACTGGATGACTTACATTGCTGCCCTTCCGGAGATGACCATTCTGGCTCTGATCTGCGTGGTGCTGGTGGCGGACCTGTTTGTGGATGATGAGCATCGTGTCGTGACATTCTGGATGTCGATGGCGGCACTGGGCATCACACTCTGGTCGCTGCTCGCGACTGCACCAGACGCACGCATTGTTATCTTCAGCGGCAGTTATGTCAGCGATCCGCTATCGCAGGTGCTGAAGATCGCCGCCACGGGGTTTGTAGCGATCTCGTTCCTGTATGCGCGCGATTACTTACGTGCGAACGATATACACAAGGGCGAGTATTACGTGCTTGGGATGATCGGGCTTCTCGGCATGATGATCATGATTTCCGCCAACAGCATGTTGACGATGTATCTCGGCATGGAAACACTGGCCTTGTCGCAATACACACTCGTCGCCATCGATCGAAACAATGTTACATCGGCGGAGTCCGCCATGAAGTATTTTGTGCTCGGGGCGATCGCGTCGGGTGCGTTGCTGTACGGCATTTCATGGATCTACGGTGTTACCGGCAGTCTCGAGTTCGATCGGATTGCGGCGGCGATCGCGTTGGATCCGCAACTGAATAGCCTGCCGCTGTGGTTCGGGTTGGCATTCGTCATCGTGGGCATCGGCTTCAAATTCGGCGCCGTTCCGTTTCACATGTGGCTCCCGGACGTTTATCACGGCGCGCGGACGCCAGTGACGCTCTACATTGCGTCGGCGCCCAAGTTGGCGGCGCTGGCATTGACCTTGCGCATACTGGTGGACGCTCTGGGAGGCCTGCACGACGTCTGGGCCGACATGATCATGGTGATCGCGGTCTTGTCGCTGCTCGTCGGCAATATCGTCGCCATCGCTCAAACCAACATCAAGCGCATGCTGGCGTATTCGACGATCGCACATGTTGGCTTCATTTTGCTCGCGATTTTCTGCGGTACCGACGAGGGCAATGCGGCAGCACTCTTTTATACGCTGACGTACGTCGTGGCGGCGGCCGGGTCATTCGGCATTATCATTCTGCTGAGCCGCCGCGGCTACGAAGCCGAGAATCTAGCCGATTTCAAGGGACTCAATGCACGAAGCCCGTGGTTCGCGTTGATGATGATGTTCCTGATGCTGAGCCTCACGGGCATACCGCCGTTCATCGGCTTTTTCGGCAAGTTGAATGTGATCGGCGTTGTTCTCGATGGCAATTACGTCGGGCTGGCTGTCTTGATGGTCGTGGCGTCCGTGATAGGCGCGTACTACTACCTGCGCGTCATCTGGTACATGTATTTCGAGGAAGCGGAAGACCAGGCGGTGCTGCAGTCAAGCGCCGACACGCGCCTCGTACTGAGCCTCAATGGCGTTGCCGTGCTCGCGCTGGGCATCATGCCGGGCTGGCTCTGGGTGCTGTGCCTCCAGGTAATCGGCTGAAAAGTGGGGTCGAACCGAAGTTTATTCAAAATCGCGGCTCGAGCCCTGTTTCCGCTTGTATTGGCCAGATCATGTTTGTATTATCCCGCTCCTGCCGATGCGGGGTGGAGCAGTCTGGCAGCTCGTCGGGCTCATAACCCGAAGGTCGCAGGTTCAAATCCTGCCCCCGCTACCAGAATTAAAGGCAAAGGGCTTGCTTCGGTAAGCCCTTTCGCTTTTAGGCTCGGATGCGCCCACAGAACGCCGTCTATCGGCATTAGCGTGACCTGACCGAGTAGGGCGTGTAAATGGCTGCGCGCCGTGTCCAGTTCGCCCGGCTCCGCGTTGGGATTCGACGCCAAACCTTCAAAATCAGCAACGAGAGCGCGCCAGCGTTCCACTAGGGCCGGTACAAGGTCGGGCAGGGCGTCTAGTGGCTCCGCGTCTATCTGGGCGGCTCGTAGGCGGTCTTCGGCGTCTTGCTTCTCGGCTTCCAGTTTGCGCAAGCGCTCCGCGAGACTGTCACTTATGCCCACGCTTTCGATAGCGTCCACGACCTTCCCAATCTTGAGCACTATCCCGGCTAGCTCCGTTTCGATTTTCGCCCCGTCGTCCCGCGCCCCCATTGCGCGAATTGCCGCCCGAAATTGCTTTTCCACGTAGGCGGTCATTTCGTCGCTAAGTAGCCGCTTCTTGATGTTTGTCAGTAGCGCCGCTTCGGCCACTTCCCGCTTAACGCGTACGCCATTGCTGCAAAGGTACTTGCCACCGGCAGTATGCCCGGAGCAACCATAGGCGCGCGTGTCCTGCATGATGTAATTCGCGCCACACTCCCCGCAGACCATTAGGCCCGACAACAGGTAGCGCGACGGACGGCCCCGCTTGGCTAGCGTATTCGGGTGCGCCTTGTCTCTGGCGTCTTTCAGTCGTGCCTGTACCTTCTGCCAAAGTAGGTCGTCGATAATGCGTAGTTCGGGGTGCTTAATCCTGATCCACTCCGACTCCGGGCGAAGTTCACAAACGCGCTTCGACGTACCGGGAACTTTTTTAAATTTGCGCCGGTTCCAAACGATTTCGCCTATGTACTGTTCCCGGCGAAGTATGCCCGTATACATTTTCGCCGTGCCGACTAGCGCGCTCATAGTCCAGCCCTTCGCCCGGCGCTTGGTCCGTTTCCAAGTCGAACCGGGCGACGGTACGCCGCGCCTATTCAGTTCGTTGGCAATGGCGCGCGGCGACTCCCCGCCCGCGTAGCGCGTGAAAATCTCTACAACGATCTCGGCTTGCTCAGGGACAACGACCGTATTTTTTTTCGATTGCGGGTCGTCGGGGTCAATGGGCACCGTCGTGTAACCGTAGGTCTTGCCGCCCGCCGAAAACCCGGCCTTGTGTCGCTCCCGTAGGCCCCTGTGCGTCCGGTCTTTGATCTTGGACAGTTCCAGCGAATCTATGCCGCCATACACAGCGGCGAGTAGGGCGGCGGTTTCTTGGCGGCTATCGAAGCCCTTACAGTCCATTAGCCATTGACTGCGGAAATCTAATATTTCGAGTAGTCGGGGTAACTCGCCCGGTCGCCGGGTCAGTCGGCTTGTTTCGTCAATTAAGATGCCGTCGAACCTTCCCGCCTCAGAGTCGGAGAGCAAGGCTTGATAACCGGGCCGCGTGTCGTCGCTGCCGCTTATCGCTTCGTCGCTATACCGCTTAACGACAGTCCAACCATTTTGAGCGGCTAGGTCTTCGCAGTTTGCGACCTGCCCGGTGATGCTGGTCTGGTCTTGCAGGTCGGTTGAGTATCGAGAGTAAATTGCAACTAGCATAGCATTTGCCTTTCTCTGTCCAATTTTCGCTTTTTCCGAATACGATATTTCGACCCGCAGTTTTCAGAACACCACTTGGCGCGTGGGCCACCTACAAAATACTTACGGCAGTCTTTAAGAGCACATCGTTTCAATCCATCAATGGCGTCCACAGTCACTAGCCAAGCGACCATCCAGCCAAACATTTTTTCGCGGTCTTGCAGAGAATCGCGTCTGGGCCGCAATCTCCACACAAACTTTCTAGAACTCGGCTCCAAGATAAGAAAAGCGCTCCATAGATCGCCCCGCACAATGCGATCAACATCGGCAAGCAGGGAGTCAGTTACGCGGTGCTTTACCAGTCTCCTGACCCAACGCAACGCTAATGGATCACCTTGATTAGCAGCAGCCACAAGACCCCTGGCCACTCCTTTAGGGTCTTGATTCGCCCAAGCACCAATATCGAGGCCATCATAACTATGTAACGGTTCGTCAGCCATTTTTGCCGTATTGCTTCCGTAACGGGTAATCATGATACTACACCCGTATCAGCGGAATCAACCGTTTTGGAGATTATCTTGTGAATATCAGGAATCTGAAAATCGTCCCTGACCTTCGAGTATTTGAGGCGACCAGCGTTAGCCGGGAAACTGGCCGCAAACGCATCAAATACTTGGTCGCTCAAGGGATCATTGACCCGAAGCGCACGCCTACAGGCCGATGCTTGCTTTCTTTTGAAGACGCAGAACGACTGGCTAACGCGCTTTGAATTTAGACCCGCACATAAAAGCCCTGGCTGACCTGTTGGTTGGGGTTGCGGTACGGGAATTGCAGACGGCTCAAGCGGGCAAAGAAAAGGCCCGCTCTGTTGACGCAGAACGAGCCATAGATTTGGAACACGCACATGATAAACCAAACAGCGGGCAAATACATCGCCTTTCACAATGGCGATTTAATCACCGATCACATTCTCGAATACATCATTGATGCCGCATTTCGCGGATTGATGACGTCGAGCGGATCGAAGTTGCTTCTGATCCCAGATACCAGGACCGGGATACCGGACACATTTGGCCTCCGATTGATTGGCAGATTCCGCAAGTCCGATTGCCTCACGCTAAAGCAGCTAATTCGCAAGATTGGCAAAACCAAGACTTTGCCACTTAAAGCGAAAAAGGCGAAAAACGGCCTCCAAAACATTAAGCAAATCAAGGCATTAAAAACGCGAAAAATGCAGAAAACACGGTCTGGTACTCGGGTATCAAACTGCGATTTTCTGCATAAGGAGCGGGGCGTAAATGAAATCAAAAACGCATCC